>JAVBWC010000015.1:0-10838 GCA_036677675.1 Clostridiaceae bacterium
TCCTGAGCCAGGATCAAACTCTCAATTTAAAAGTTTAATCTATACTCATGTTTGAATTGACTGACTTTGTTATCTTACTTCTGTTTAATTTTCAAAGACCAATTTTCTTGCCGTCTTCGTGACAGCTTATTCAGTATATCATCTGAATTTCTTCTTGTCAACAACTTTTTTTGTTTCTTTTAAGAAATTCTTCTTAAGTTCATCAGACAAACTCGCAATCAGTAAGCCCGTAAACTCTCTAAATCGTCGTTTGCCTTCACTCTCGTGACGACAAGGAATATCTTATCAAAATCTATACCCTGCAGTCTTTTAGTTTGAATTGACTAAATAAGATTATATCTTTATTTCTCAATATTTCTTCTTGTATTTCGTTTTTTTATATACTGATACTCCAGGCAAGGTTTATTTTGAAAATTGCTATTGTATATAGTTTAAAATACAATATATTCTATTTTAAAAGTTTTGATAAGTTAACTACTTACTTACATACATAAAAGCATATACACTATAAAAATCTTTACAATGCATATGCTTTATTTTATCTAAAGCTTATTTCTTCTCTAATTTCTTTATTTGTTACTTTCCATACAACAACAAAACCTAAAATCAAAACAACAGTTGCTAATATGCCTGCTTCTGGTCCAAAACTTCCCCCAGTAAAAATATTTTCATTTACTGATGCTATATTATAAATGCCTTGTGCCTCAGTAGTACCACTTACAGCAAATCCAAATACACTACCCTGAAAATAATTCCATGTAAAATGATATCCTATTGGCATCCATAAACTATTTGTCCTTATATACATATATGCAAATAGCATTCCAACTAAAAATATATTTAGTATACCCATTAATTTCACATTAGGATTTAGCAAATGTAAAGCAGCAAAAACACCTGAAGATATCACCGCTGATAACCATGGCTTTCCCATCTGATTCAGCGTATTAAAAATATATCCTCTACACATAGTTTCTTCATTTATGGCTACAATAATAAAAATCAATATTCCCCACACTGTATTTTTGTTAAAATGAGGATTTAAAAGAGAGTTTTCGAGAGTAATATCTCCTGTTGAAAACAGCATAATAAATACAATAATCATAGAAGCTGCTCCAAGCATTAGTCCCCATATAAGCCCCTTCCAATTTACTATCATAGAATTAAGTCCAATATCTTCAAATCTCTTTTTCTCTAATCCTTTCAATATTATAAAAAGAGTTAAAAATAATGCTATAATTCCTAACAATTGTGTCATAAACATTCCCTGAAAACTATTGCTCATATAATTCTGAATTAACTCATATATTTGTTCATAACTCATATTTTCTGAATACTTTGCTGATATATACCCACCAAGTACTCCTCCAAAAATCCCTGAAAAGATACTTGAAAATATAAGATAAATAATAGCAAACAATATTATCTTATATCCTGACCTTATTTCATTGTTTTTATTAGTTAATATTCCCATTACTCTTTCACCTCCACTTACTATTAATCTATTTAACATAATAACATATTATACTACGCTCCTGAAATATGCATATACAAAAGACCATTGGTAATATATACCAATGGTCTTACTCTCATCTTTATCTTTATCTTCTTCTATTTTAATTTTAATTCTACTTCTCCAATTCCAGCTTTAACATATACATTTATATTATTCTTTGTTTTTCCATAATTATCATTTATATAATTGTCATTTTCTAATTTAAACCCATTTGCCTTAATTTCTCCTAAACCTTTTTTAACTTCTACCTTTACCCCAATATCCTTAGGTAAATATATTTCTACTTCTCCAACTCCACCTTTTACATTAACATTTACATCATTTTTATAATTCCCTGCAAGATTAACAGTTGTTTCTCCAACGCCAGTTTTAATATCTAGATTATTAATATTTAATTTTGAAAGATCTATATTACTTTCCCCAACCCCTAGTTTAATATCCATATTCAAAGGAATTTCTTTATTTAAACCTAAATTCCATCTATATTCGTTTTTCCCTATGTTTGTCTTCATACCTGATGGCTGAGTAACTTTCAGCTTTCCTTCTTCTCCATTTACATTATACTCTACTTCTGGCTTCCATTCAGGTATAGTATAAACAAATTCACCTGACATCATTTTATCCATTGATTCTTTAACTTCTAATTCTCCCACTCCCATATTTATATCAACTTCAGCCTTTTTAGCCCCTTGAAGTTCTATAACTTTGGTTTCTGTTTTAGTTGTTCCCTTTTTATTATTAACATTAACGTTCACACCACATCCATTTATAGCTACTGCGATAGTTACAATTCCTAAAATCGTAAGCAACTTTCTTTTTATATTCACAATAATACCCCCTATTTATTCTCTACATATCTATTTTATTATCTATAAGATATCCTGTTCCTATAAATAGCCCTATAATAATTAATACAGTATAGATACATCCTGCTATATTTACTTCTAATCCTTGAGCAGTACCTTGAATAAATACCGAATGTCCATAAGATATAATTTCACTACTATCAAAAACCTCCTGTGATCCACGTGTTAAATGTATATTCATAGTATAAGGAATAAATTTTACAACTAAATATTGTATATACGAAATTGCAGTGCTTAATGCTATGAATACTCCAAACCCTAGAAACTTACCAAACTTTTTCTTTCTAATAGCTACTCTGCTGGCTGTTATAGAAAAATATATTATCATCAAAAGCTGTAGAGTACTAACAATAACACCTATTATTATAAAAATAGTTACTAATGGTAAATTTACTTGTTCATTTATTATATTAATGATGCTCCAATCTACATTTCCTTTAGCTATCAAAAGAAATGTTATTCCTGATAAAAAACTTGCAGCTACAAACCATATTAAGGCTACAATTGTTTTTGATCCTATTATTTTATTACCACTTACAGGTAAAGTAAAAGTCAAATAACCTATATCTTCATGGAGTTCTTTACTATAAGAGCCTATATTAAAAATCAAAACCATAACAAACATTACTGCAATAGCTAAAGTTATAAGCCCATATACAGCACCTGAGTACCATACATCTATTCGTGAATATATAACCAAATTTACTAAAGTTGTAATTATAAATAATCCTAAAAAAAGTTTATAATTTCCTTTTAATTCGTATTTTATTAAATTTCCCATTATTCGAATACCTCCCTAAATAATTCGTCAATAGACTTTCCTTTTTCACACCTTAAATCCTCTGCATTACCACTTAGAACAATTTCTCCTTCTTTTATGAATGCAACATCGTCAAATACTCTCTCTATATCTTTTACAAGATGTGTTGTTATGATCATTGAGCAATCTTCACTATAATTGTTGATTATAGCATCTAGTATTTGTTCTCTTGCTACAGGGTCTACCCCTGCTAAAGGTTCATCTAAAATATATAATTTAGCCTTTCTTGATAGTACTAAAGTAAGATTTAACTTTTCCATCATACCTTTTGATAAAGAAATAACCTTAGCTTCTTCTTCAAGCTTCATAAACTTTAGAAGCTCTTCACATTTTTTATCATCAAAATCATCATAAAAATCCTTAAAAAGTTCTACTGCATCCCTTATCTTCATCCACTTATATAGATAATTTCTATCAGGAAGGTAAGAGACCACAGCTTTTGTTTCTACTCCTGGTTTTTTACCATCTATTAAAATTTCACCACTAGACTTTCTTAATATTCCCGCAGCTATTTTTATAAAAGTAGTCTTACCACTGCCGTTAGGACCTAAAAGTCCTACTACCTTTCCTTTTTGTATTTCTAAATTTACATTATTCAATGCTTTCTTAGTAAAATAACTCTTGCTCAAATTCTTAGATTCTAATATATTATTCATTTTTACTCCTCCTCACTTAAGTTTCTAGATATGAGTTCTACTATTTCTGAATTACTAAAGCCTAAATGCTTCATTCCTTCTATAAATTTACTCATTACATCCTTAGCCATATCATTCTTTAAAGTAAATATCACTTTTTCATCTTCAGTTACAAAAGTACCCATTCCTCTTTGAGTAAAAGCCAGTCCTTCTCTTTCAAGTTCCTTATATGCTCTTTGAATTGTATTCGGATTAACTCTTAATTGTGTTGATAAATCTCTTACAGATTGCAATTTATCTCCTCCTTTTAAGACCTTTGATACTATTTGCTTTTTTATTAAATTGACTATTTGAACGTATATAGGTGTTTTGTCATCAAATTGAAATTCCATATTACACCTCCATATATTTTTATTATTATATTGTATTAGTGTACTATATATATAGTACACTAATACAATGTTCAAGTCAATAATTTACAAGTAATTTTTTACAAAATTGAATAAAAAATTTTTTAATGAAAATACTTTAGATAAAACAACAATATAAAATGGGGTGTTTTAAATGCTTAAAATATTTGGAAGGTTAATCGGCCTTGAAGATGACGACTTGAAATATGATAGTGAAATTTTACTTTTTATATTAGCTGGTATAATTCTTTTCATATTACTAGGCTTTTTTAAAGCTATTACCAAAGAAGATATATTAAAGCTTCAAGCATTTTTACAATCTATCTCCTTTGGATTAAAGATTGATTTATCCTATTTAGCCAATATAGCAGAATTTCAAAATAATAATCTATATGCAGCTATCTATTTTTCCATAGCCTTTTTTATGAGTCTTAATTTTTTAATTTTAAGATTTATATATGGAATTAAACTGTCTGGTGAAGAAGCTGATACTTTAAACTTACAATCTGATAATTTTTCCAAGATAAAAAAACCTAAAGTTAGATTTAAACTTTAGGTTTTTTGTCTTATATCTGATGTTAATATATTATAATATATTAATTCATAACTGGTAATAATAAAAGCATCACTTTATTAAAGGAGTTGTATTATATGCCAAAAGATAGTCAACCAGATAACAAAACAGCTAGAATGGAAAAATGTAATTGGGATACACCAATAACTCGCGAAAGTGCAAAAAATAGTAACCGCACAACTAAAAAACAGTCTGCAAAGAGAGGCGACGTTTAAATTTATAATATGAATATAAAATTCTATTAAAATTGAATCTCAATAAAATATAAAAGTCCTATGTTCTTTAACATAGGACTTTTATATTATAGTTCTTTTACATATTTTAAGAATATATCTACTAAGCTTTCTCTACATTTAAATCCAAAATGCTCAAAGGTTTTTTGTAATACTACAAGAGTATGTACTATCTTTTCTTCTCTAGCATTCTCACCCATATTTCCTATTCTTATGACTGTTCCTTCTAGGAAACCAAAGGAAGCTGCTATTAAAACGTTATATTCTTTAAACATATAATCTATAAATTCATTTGAGTTAATACCTTCTGGCAGTTCTATTGCTGTAACTGTGTTTGAATATCCATTTTCAGTGTAAAGTTTTAAACCTGCTTCTTTCACTGTTCTCCTTAAAGCTTCTCCAATTCTATTATGTCTTGCTAAAACATCCTTATCCTCTAAAATATTATCTACTGCCTGCCTTAATCCTATAATATCACTTATAGGTGGAGTGTATGGACACCACTTTTTTTCATAATAATCCTTCCACACTAAAAGATTACAATAAAATGAAGCTATTGGTGTTTTTCTATTTTCCATAGTATCAAAAGCGTCATTACTTATGCTTAAGAATGTAAGCCCTGCTGGAGCAGAAAGACACTTTTGAGAACCTCCAAGAGCTATATCTATATTCCACTCGTCAACCTTAATCTCTTCTCCACCCATAGCCGCAACAGAATCTACTACAGTAAGTATTCCTTTATCCTTTAAAAGAGGGCAAATCTTATCTATAGGATTTAAAACCCCCGATGGTGTATCACAGTGAACCACAGTAGCATACTTGAAGTTACTGTCTTTATCTAAAAACTCTTGTAATTCATTTATATCTATTGCTCTTCGTCTATTACCTTTAAAAAATACAGCTTCTCCACCATACATAGTTACAAAGTCTGCAAAGCCTTCACCAAAAACTCCATTATCTATTACTAAGACTCTATCTCCCTTTTCTGTCAAAGAAGCACAAGCAGCTTCAAGTCCCAATATTCCTTCTCCACTAAGAATTCTCACTTCATTCTTAGTTTTTAAAAACTCTCCAAACTTCTCACAGGTTTCTTTATAAAATTCGTAAAATTGTAAGTCCAAATCAGGATTAGTTGTCTCTAACGCTCTGGCCAATCTTACATTTTCTTTAACTGAAGTTGGTCCAGGTGTCATTATATAAGGGATCTTCATAACAATCTCCACCCTTCCTACATTTATTTGGTATATATTATAGCATTAAATGAAAATATCAAAAAATGTATGGATACGATATTTTGCTTATTTATCATTATTTTATACATATTTTAGTTAACAAAATTACAATTATTTTTAATAGTATCCTATATAAGAACTAAAAAAAGTATATAATATTTAATGAATATTATTAGTTTTTTACTAAGGGAGGTTTTTAAGATAGACATTTTAGAAAATCTACGTTTAAGAATAAAAGAAATTGCTGAAAATTATAAGGATGAGGAAACTGGTGGATGGATTACTGGAGATGGACCTGTTCCTTCAGCCATTTTATTTGTAGGAGAAGCTCCTGGTAAAACAGAGGTAGAACAAGGAAAACCTTTTGTTGGGATGGCTGGTGAAACCTTTGAAGGATACTTAAATTCTATTGGTATTACTCGAAGTAAAGTTAGAATAACAAATACTTGTTTTTTTAGACCTATAAAAAAGAAGGAAGGTAAAACTGGTAGAATTACTATAAGTAACAGAGCTCCTAAATCCTCTGAAGTAAAACTATTTAAAGAAATTTTAGATGGTGAGATTGCTCTTGTTAATCCTAAAATCATCGTAACCTTAGGTAATATTCCTCTTAAAAGACTTACAAATTTCAAAAGCATTGGAGAATGTCATGGTAACCTATATTTTAATGAAGAACTTCAAAGACATGTATTTCCAATGTATCATCCATCAGCTCTTACATATAACAGAAATGATGAATTTAAATCAATGTATGAAAAAGATTGGCAAAAATTTAAAAAAGTACTTGAGACTTTATAGTTTCAGTACTTCTTTTAATTTTTTATACACCTCTAGCTGAATATTTGTATATAGATATGCCTCCAAACCATAATACTAAAGCAACCCACTCTATAGGGCTTAATTGAAAATTTTTAGCTATAGCAGTTCCTAATATAAATACACTAAATACAAAGGTTAATATAGCCCAACTATTTTTATTAGGTTTTAGATTTTTATTATTAGATTTATCTTGCATAATTACTCCCCCATTTAAATATGTAAGTCTTAAGTCTACAATAAGCAATTTGTTAAACTGAAAAGCCTTAAGTAAACTTTCTATTAATACATAATTCCATTATTACCCTTTTGATTTTAAAATTAACTATGCTTTTCAGTAGCTCTTAATACAAAAAACATTATAAAGGAAATTATTAAAACAACAACATATGCCATAAATATTACCCTTGCTATATTATCATAATAATGTACAATAACAGCGGCTATTATTGAAAATATTCCTATAAGTATATTATAAACTCCTATTACTTTTCTCACAGAACCATCCTTTTTTCTAAACATAAATATTCCTAGTAATATTAAATAAATACCACTACCTATCATAAACCAAGCTTGCCAGCCTTCCAAATAAATCACCACCTATTTAAAGACTTATACTACTAAATACATATACACCATTACTTTGTAATGTAAATTTTCTTATCTGATAATATATATTATTACCCTTAGGAATACTTTTTATTTCTACAGTGGTACCATATTCATTATACATTAAAATTAAAAAAATTATTTATTTCTTTCTGTATATTTTCCTATAAAACTGAACATAATGATAATGAACGAAAAAAAGTCGCGCAGCTAACTCCCCCCTGAATTACGCGCGGCTTTTCACTTTTTTGTATTGTATCATTTTCCCAATGAAGTTATTCCTTTAGTTAACGCATCTGATATCTTTTCTTGATAGTCATTACTACTTAGAAGTTTGTCCTCATCTGAATTTGATAAAAATCCCATTTCTACTAAAACCACTGGAACAGTAGACCAGTTAAATCCAGTAATATCATCACGCTCAATAACACCTCTGTTTTTCATTCCAACTTCATTAGTTAAAGCATTTAAAATAACCTTACCAAATAACTTACTTTCATCATAAAATTCCTCTGTATATTCATTTTTGCCTGGTACAAGCATAGAGGCACCTTTTGTAGAACTATTATCTGCAGAATCTGCATGAATTCTTATAACAAGCCCAGCATTAGCTTCATTTCCTACCTTAGCTCTCTCTATATTACTCATAGTTTTATTATTATCTATTTTAGTCATTATTACAGTATAGCCCTTTTCTTCTAACTTAATTTTTAGTTTTTTGGCTACCTGCATATTTATCTTGTACTCTGGTGTTTTGGTCACTACTCCATCTGCCCCACCTGTCTGCTTATATTTAAGCTTTGATGAATTTGGTGCCTCTGGTTCTTTTCCAAGATCAGCTTTATTTGCATGACCTGGATCTATAACTATTATATTATTTTTTAATTTATAACTTGTATTAGATATGCCTTGATTAGAACTTTTAGCTACAATAGAACTTTCTTTAGCTTGTACATTTTCACCTTGGGTTTTTGAATTATCAGTTTTACTTTCTTTAGATAGCTTATCCTTATTTTCTTGCTCCATCTCACTTTTATTATCTTCAACTTTTTTTGCAGCCTCTTTAATCTCTTCCTTCTTTTGTTCTACAGATGCTTGTTTTGGTGCTGCAACAAGCTTTACTTCTTTATTTGCACATGCAGTAATCATAGTAAGTGTTGCAATACCTATTAATACTATAACAATTCTTTTCATAACTTTCCTCCTAAAGTATACATTATAGTAATTTTACCATAAAAATTACTTTTTAAATAAAAAATAAAGCTTGATAAGATAACTCAAGCTTTATTTTTATCATTACGTAATGTTTTAATAAAACTAATATTATTTTTCAATATTAGTTTTATTAATTAATGGTGTTTCAAAATATACACTTGTACTTGGAAAAGCTGCTGAAACCCCTTCGCTGTCTAGTATATCCATTATTTTATAATTTATATTTTCCTTTACCTTAAGGTATTCTGCCCAGTCAGTAGTATTTGTAAAACAGTATATAAATATATTTAAGCTGCTATCTCCAAAACTATCAAAATTGACTAAAATAGTCTCATTATTTATATCTTCATATTCTATAAGCATTTCTCGAATTTTATTTACGCAACTTCTTAACTGTTCCTTTGAAGTGCCATAAGTAACCCCTAAAGTGAAATTTATTCTTCTCATATTTCTTTTTGTCCAGTTTATTATTGCTGAATTAGATAATTTAGAATTTGGCTCTGTAACTAAAGCTTTATCAAGAGTTCTTATTTTTGTACTTCTAAAAGTTATATCTTCAACTACACCTTCAACATTAGATGTTTTTATATAATCACCAATTGAAAAAGGTTTATCTAGTATAATTACAAATCCACCAACTATATTTGCTAAAGCATCCTTCGTAGATAGTGCTAAGGCTGCGCCCCCTATTCCAAGTCCTGTAATAAAACCATTTATATTAAATCCCCATACATCAAGAACTATACAAATAGCCAATGCAATAATAATAAATCGTAATATTTTAGATAAAAACGGAAATATAATTTTATCCAATTTAACATTAAAACTATCAGACAATTCTTCATATAAAACTGAATGGTCTGTTGTAAGATTATAACATGCCCAAGCACTCAATATAATAATGCATGATTTAAATAACTGAGTTAAACCTTGAGACCCATAAAAATTAAACTCAAAAGCTTTTCCAAAAAATAATATAGCTAAATATCCACCAATAACAACGAAAAATGACCTCATAGGTTCTTGAAGAGCTTCAACTAATTTTTGTCCTAAATTAGTCTTTGCCTTAAATGCAATCTTAGATAAAAATTTCAATATATACTTAGTAAATATTTTTTTTAGTAAAAGAAATATCAAGAATATACCTATACCTATACCTATATATTTAAAAGTATTAATAGTAATTCTATGAGATATAAAATTTACTTTTTTCACAGCTTGCTGAAATACCTCCTGTATCTCATTCATTCTTTTCCCCCCTTAGTTATACTAACTATTTTAATAAACTTTATACAATTACTCAATAATAAAGTAATATGCAAACGAAATTTTGTAGTTTTTTATCAAAAATACTTATTATCTTTAACTTTATCATCTACTTAACTAAAAAAGAGCTCACGATGAGCTCTAGTATATTCTATTTATTAGGTTTATAATAGTAATTTATAACTATTTGATTAGATTCATAATAATCTTCTCCATATATTTTACTATCATCTATTGTCTGTAATGATTTTGATTTATCCTTGTTAAAGTATCTATTATTTTCACCTTTTCTTTTTACCATCTCATAAATCCCTTTCTTTAAATTATTCTTTCCTTGAAAAAGTGTTTTTATTTTTGATGTTTCCAAACATACTTATGAGATATGAAGATATTCCAATAGAAACTTAATTTTGTGATAAATAAAAAAGCATCTCATTATTGAGATGCTTTATGGTGATCCACCGGGGAATCGAACCCCGGACAACTTGATTAAAAGTCAAGTGCTCTACCGACTGAGCTAGTGAATCATATATTACCCGGCGGCGACCTACTCTTCCACACCGTCTCCAGTGCAGTACCATCGGCGCTTTGAAGCTTAACCTTCGTGTTCGGAATGGGAACGGGTGTTACCTTCAAGCCATAACCA
>JAVBWC010000016.1:0-17456 GCA_036677675.1 Clostridiaceae bacterium
CTATACTAGGTTTTTATACTTGATTTTAAATTTTGCGTTAGCAAAATATCCTTAACTGTAAACTGTCCACTGTAAACTCTAAACTAGAATAATGTTGCGTCGCAACATTATTCTGATATGTATTTATTAAAGTTTTTCTAAAGTTTCCATAATAAACAAAGTAGTTTCTGTTGATAAATCTATTTGCTTTGGTTCAGTTAGTTTATTTCCTTCTTCATCAAAAAGTAAGTTTATGATAGGTCTTGAAGGAAAATCTTTGTTTTGTTTTAGTACTATTCCAGAAGCTCCAGTATTAATTTTTATAAAGGTTCCAGAAGGATAAGCAGCTATATTTCGAGTAAATACCTCTACTAATTTTTTATCAAATAAAGTGCCATTCATAGCTGTAATATATTCTAGTGCTTCATAAACCTCCATTTTTTCTTTGCCATAAAAGTCAGAGGTAAGATTATCAAAGGTATTACATATGGATACAAGCTTTACTGTTTCGTGTATAGAATTTTCCTTAAGACCTAGTGGATAGCCAGTTCCATTACAATTTTCATGATGCATAAGAATTATTGCCTTAGATACATAACTTATGTCATATTTTTCATTTAAGATTTCATAACCATCTATAGGATGGGTTTTAAAAATACACATTTCATCATCGTTTAGGTTATCTATTTTAGATTTGTTTATAATATCTTCGGGAGTTAGAAGTTTTCCAAGATCATGAAGAAGAGCTCCTGCTGCCAGTTCTCTTAAATGGAGTTTATTATAACCTAAGTGAACACCCATAAGTACAGATAAAGCACATACATTAACAGAGTGTTCATATAGATATTGATCTTTTGATTTTATATCTGAAATATTTATTATAACTTCTTCTCTTGAAAGTATGTCTTCAATTATATTATCAACGGTTTTAATAATTTCACTAGAAGAGGTATTACTCTTAGTTATAAATTTATGAAATTCATTTTTAATAATAGTTTTAGTTTCTTGTCTTGTACGATCTGAAATAAAATCTTCTAGAATTACTCCTTCTGAGAATTCATCATTTATGTAAACAGATATTATACCTATTTGAGTTAATCTCATTTTATAGCCTGGCTTTAGAGTTATGCCTTCTGCTAATAAAACCCTACCACAGCCATCATATATAGGTTTTGCCAGAATTTCGGTACCTTGTATTTGTGAAACTGGTATTTTCCTCATAATAATCAAATCTCCTTATGTACTAAAGTCTATTATGATGATTGCTTTAATTACAAAATAGTATTTTATTATAATAATATCATAGAATTAAGGGAATAAAAATAATTCATTAGATCAATTTACATTGTTACATAATCTTTACAGTATACATAATGTCATTATACATGATTTATGAAAAAAAATAAATGAGTTTATAAAGCAGTAGAGCAGCAGTAAGCTAATAAAGTTCATTGTTGCTTTACTGAGGAATATGTTTTAATAAATAAATTAGCCATTATTTCATGACCTTTAGCAGTTGGATGTATGCCATCTATATAAAGAATTTCTTCATTAACTTTACTTAAGCAATGTATAAATTCTTCATAAAAGTCTATGTATGTTATTTTATTTGAATTAGCAAAATCTATTGCCCAATTTCTATAGTGATTAAGCTTTAGATTTATTTCATCATAGTTATCGCTGGATTGCCAATAAGCATTTGCTAAATGAGAAATTATTGGAGGTTGAATCCCCAAAATCACTCTAAATTTTTCCTTTTTAGCTTCTTTTATGAGTTCTTTAATGTTTTCCTGAACATAATTTATTGAACAGTTCATTAGAAAGTCATTTGTACCACCCATAATAAATACACATTCTGGTTTATTCAATACTATATCCTCATAAAATCTAAAAATCATACCAGCAGTTGTATCACCATTAATTCCTTTGTTAATAGCTTCTATATTATTGCTCTTGTTAATAATATGTAGCCAGCTTTCATACCTGCCAACGCCATATCCAAAAGTTAAACTATCACCTATACATACTATTTTCATTTTATATACCTCCATTTAAGCACACATATATTATTATATCATTCAAGTATATACTTTTATTTCGTAAAAAAATAGTTTTATGCATTCTTTATGTAAAATTGACAAATTTATAATAAAGGACTATACTGAGCCATATTGATTAGAAAGAAGAGATTAATATGTTGGTTGATGCGCATACTCATTTAGATCATTATAAGTCTCATGAGATTTATAATGTTATTAATGAAATAAATAAAAGAAAAATTATAAGTATAAGTAATTCTATGGATATACCATCCTATATAAAAAATCTAGATATAAGTAAAAAAAGTAAGTTTATAATACCAACTTTCGGTATTCATCCATGGAATGCACCTGAGTATTCAGATAGGTTAGAAGAAATGGAAGATTTCATAGATAAAACACCTATGATTGGTGAAATAGGATTAGATTTTCACTGGGTTGAAGATAGGGGACAATATGAAGATCAAAGGAAGATATTAAAATTTTTTCTCCAAAAGGCTAAGGAACAAAATAAAATAGTTAATCTTCATACTAAAGGAGCAGAACAAGAGATTCTTGATTTGCTAAATGAATACAAAATAGAAAGAGCTATAATTCATTGGTATTCTGGTTCTAAAGACATTTTAAGAGAAATGATTAGTAAAAATTACTATTTTACTGTAGGAGTGGAAGTTTTATATTCGGAAAAAGTAAAAAATATTGCCAAGGAAATTCCAATAAATAGGTTGCTTACAGAAACAGATGGACCAGGAGCTGAGGAGTGGTTGACCGGTAAGAGGGGAATGCCTTTGTTGGTCGAAAGAGTAGCAAGCAACTTATCAGAAATAAAAGAAATTTCATTGCAAGAAGTGAAAGGGATAGTATTAGAAAATTTTATATTATTAGGAAATGAAAATGATTTACTAAAAAGGTTTGACATATAGGTTTTTATTATGTAACATGGATACAAAGAGAAAATATTATAATAAAACAGGGGAGCTAATATGTGGGCTGAGAGGAAATTGTTAAATTTCGACCCTTACAACCTGAACTGGGTAATTCCGGCGGAGGGAGAATAAAATCTAAGCGTATACAATTATGAGCTATGTTTGTATAAAGTAAATGTAAATCCCTTTATTCTGTTGAGAATAAAGGGATTATTTTAATTAATAACAAAAGAAGGGAGAAACAAAGATGAAAAATATTAATGTAAGTCTTCAAATCTTGCCAGTGGTAGAAGAGGAAAGAATTTATCCTGTAGTAGATAAGGTTATTGAGTATATAGATTCCTGTGGAGTGAAGTACGAAGTAGGACCTATGGAAACTACAATGGAAGGTGATTTAGACGAACTTATCGAAATAGTAAAAAAAGCGCAGGATATTTGCGTAAAAGAAGGAGCAGCTAGAGTTGTATCCATTGTAAAAATAGATTATAAATCTGAAGGCGTGACTATGAATGAAAAAACATATAAATATAAGAAATAATATAATTCCTATGTTGTTTCAAATAAGTTTAATTATAATATGGCAGCTTATTGTAGATAAAGGTATGATAGAGAGATATACTCTCCCTTCTCCTACGGATGTAATTTCTACATTATTTAAGATACTTCCTAATATAAAAGTACACATATACACTACTCTTAAGGAAGCATTATTGGGATTTGTAATTTCTGTAATTTTATCTGTGGTTTTGGCTGTTCTTATGGACAATATTAAGGTAATTAGAAGGTCAATATATCCTATATTAGTTGTATCACAAACTATACCAACTGTAGTATTGGCACCTCTATTTGGAATGTGGTTTGGCTTTGGTATGCTTCCAAAGATAATTATTGTAGTTTTAGTGTGTTTTTTTCCAATAGTAATTAGCCTTATGGATGGTCTAAATTCTGTAGATGAGGATATGGTTAATCTTTTAAAATCTATGGGAGCAACTAAGTTTCAAATATTCAAAACAGTAAAGTTTCCAGCTTCTTTAGTTAACTTTTTTTCAGGACTTAGAATTGCTGCAACATATAGTGTTATGGGAGCAGTAATAGGAGAATGGGTAGGGGCTAATGCTGGACTTGGTTTTTATATGATGAGAGTAAAACATTCCTTCGCTATGGATAAAGTTTTTGCTGTAGTTATAATTATAATTTTTTTAAGTATGGCTTTATTTGGGATATTATTTTTAGTTCAACACATATTAACACCATGGAATAGAAAAAATTAATGGAGGTAGCAAAGTATGAAGAAGAAAATTTTATCAATAGTTGCAGCTGTTACATTAACAACTGTATTATTTGCAGGTTGTGGTGCTGGTGGAAATACAGCTAAAAAGGAAGGAGAGAAGGAATTAAAAAAGGTAACTGTAATACTTGATTGGGTTCCTAACACTAATCATACAGGACTTTATGTTGCAAAAGATAAAGGATATTATAAGGAAGAAGGATTGGATGTAAATATAATTCAACCTTCAGAAGGTGGAGCAGCTGATTTGATTGCAGCTAAAAAAGGTGACTTTGGAATTAGTTATCAAGAAGAGGTAACTTATGCAAGAACAGCGGAAAAACCACTTCCTATAAAGGCTATTGCAGCTGTTATTCAGCACAATACATCAGGTTTTGCATCACCAAAGGAAAAAAATATTACTTCGCCTAAGGATTTTGAAGGTAAAACTTATGGAGGATGGGGTTCACCATCAGAGGAACAAATATTAAAAGCTTTAATGGAAAAAGAGGGAGCAGATTTTTCTAAGTTAAAAATGGTGGATGCAGGTTCAGATGATTTCTTTACAATTACTAAGAAGAATGTAGATTTTGAATGGATTTTCTACGGATGGACAGGAATAGAAGCGGAATTTAGAAACTTCCCTATAAATTATATAGAATTACGTAAATTAGATAATAGAATGGATTATTATACTCCGGTAATCATAGCAAACGAAGATACACTTAAAAATGATCCAGAGCTAGCAAAAAAATTCTTAAAGGCAACTAGTAAAGGATATGAGTACTGTATAGAAAATCCTGAAGATTCAGCTAAAATTTTATTAAAGGATGTACCAGAAATAGATGAAAAACTTGCAGTAGCTAGTCAAAAATACTTAGCAAAAGAATATAAATCAGATGCTAAGAGATGGGGAGAAATGAAGGAAGAGGTTTGGAATAATTATACTCAATTCCTTAAGGAAAAGGGATTAATTTCTAAACTTATGGATGTAAAAGAGGCTTTTACAAATGAATACTTACCAGAATAATAAAAAGCTGAGAGTAGAGAGCATAAAAAAGAATTTTAATAACACTTCTGTTATTGAAGATGTAAGCTTTTATGTAAAAGAAAATGAATTTGTAAGTTTGCTTGGACCAAGTGGAAGTGGAAAGAGTACTATTTTCAATATAATTTCAGGACTTTTAAAGCCAGATAGTGGAAAAGTTATAATTAACCAAGATGACTACACAGGGAAAACAGGTTATGTAAGTTATATGTATCAGAAGGATTTACTTCTTCCATGGAAGAAAATAATTGACAATGCTGCAATGCCTCTTGTCTTAAAAGGTGAAAAGAAGGATACGTCAAGAGAAAAAGTATCAAAATACTTTAAGACCTTTGGACTTGAAGGATTTGAAGAAAAGTATCCTCATCAATTGTCAGGTGGAATGAAGCAAAGAGCTGCACTACTTAGAACATATATGTTTTCTAAAGATATAATGCTTCTTGATGAGCCTTTTGGAGCTTTAGATGCAATAACCAGGAGTAAAATGCATTTTTGGCTTTTGGATGTAATAAAAAAATTAAATTCAACTGTGCTATTTATAACCCATGATATTGAAGAAGCTATATTCCTATCGGATAGAATATATATTTTATCTGATAAGCCAGCAAGAATAAAAGAAGAAGTAGAAGTTAATCTGGAAAATAGAACTAATAAAGATATAGTTACAACAAAAGAGTTTAACGATATTAAAAGAAGAATATTGAATGCACTATAAAGCTATGCAGTATCTAGTACTGCATAGCTTTAAATTTTGCAGTAGTTAAAAAATATTTAATATATTTATAAGGATAATCAACATAAGGACAAGCACTGCATAGTATATATTAGGTGTAAAATAGTATTTGATAGAATTGATATCAAACTGTTTTTATGCCCTAAA
The DNA here is from genome assembly GCA_036677675.1 of Clostridiaceae bacterium. Classification (GTDB taxonomy): domain Bacteria; phylum Bacillota; class Clostridia; order Clostridiales; family Clostridiaceae; genus Clostridium_H. The sequence continues at coordinate 6,140 of JAVBWC010000016.1, forward strand.
AATAAAGGGGGAAACAATAAGTGGAAAATAAATGTAAACCAACCTGCTGTGGTAAAATAGAAGCAGTAACATTACCTTTATGTGATGGGGAAAATATTAAACCTACAGGCACTTATGGTCCATTAGTAGCTAAAATACCCGTAGTTTTAGCTGAAAAAGATATTCAAATTGATATTGAAGCAGAAATTGAATTTAAAGAGCCATATTACGAGATTAAAAGAATTAAAAAAGATATATTCTTAACTCAATGTAAGCTAATTCCAAGAGCAGGAAAAGGTTGTAGTGGTAAAAAAATTAGAAATGGAAAATTATTTTTAGCTGGATTTGTTAGAAAAAATATAGAATATGCTACAGTTTGTTGTACTTCAGAAAGCGCAGTATGTGGAGATATAAAGCATATGACAGTAAATGTTCCTTTCACATGTGTAACTGAAATTGAATACGATGTACCACCAGTGATTTATATGAGAAAACCTGCAACAGAAATAGAGTTAATGTGTAGCAAACCATGTTGTGATTGTGAAGATACGGTTATTGGAGCAATTGAATGTGAGCAAAACTTTGAAGAGGTTATATGCTATACAGAAAAACCTTATTGTGAGTTAGAAGAAGCTAGAATATATGAAGCAGACCTTCATAGAGATAAAGTATGTTATAATGATCCACATCCTTACAAGAAAATAATAGAAAAAATGGTTGTTTATCTTAGAATTAAAGTATTACAATTACAACAAGTAAATATAGACAATGGAAATGGCCGTGAATGTATAGAATAATATAAGAAAATTACGAAGTAATTTCTTTAGTTTACAGATGACAGTTTACAGTTTACAGTGAAGGAAGTTTTTCTTGCAGAAAAACTAACAATAAAAAAACAGAACCTAGTGTAGCCTTTGGCTATACTAGGTTTTTATACTTGATTTTAAATTTTGCGTTAGCAAAATATCCTTAACTGTAAACTGTCCACTGTAAACTGTAAACTAGAATAATGTTGTGCCACAACATTATTCTATAGTGTTTTTATCAGCATGCTTCAACTATGCCGCAGGCAAGTCTTTTTCCAGCATTTCCAGTAGGTTGACTTCTATAGTCATCAGGATTTTCATGTATGATTACTGATTTTCCAATGATTTGTGAAACTCTAAATTTATTTGTAAAGAAACTCATTCTTGCTAAGCCATCATTGGAAAAGAGCACTGGAAAGTCACCGGCATGATTTCCATGAGGTTGGTTGGTTGGATTAAAGTGACCTTTAGCACAAGTAAAAGGATTTTTAGGGTCACCAATTTGGCAGCAGCCTTCTTCATGAAGATGAAAACCAAAAGGACCAATAGGTGGATTATTATTTTCTGATGGTTTGTATTCAGGAAGACCAGTTACGTTTACATAAACATCTGTTCCATTAGGTAGAGATTTGAAATATACTATACCTCTTATATTAGGAGCTAAGGGACCTCCTTTTATAATAGCTATTGCTGAGTATATTGAGTTGTTTTTACCATTTCTAAAATAGAAGTTCTCATAAAATCTTGCATAGGTATATAAATCAGGCAAATAGGGGAACACTCTATAATTAAAGTACATAGTTAACCTCCAGTTAATTTATAGATACTGTATTTTATGATTGTATTAGTTTAAGTGTTAATTGAATTGTTTAATATGTAAACTTATAAAGCAGCAAATTATAAAATTAAAATATGTATATATCTAAGCTAAATTCAGATGAAGTATTACAATTTTTAGTCATGGAATAAATTTTGAGTTATATAATTTCCTCGATTGGCAATGATAACTTTAATTTGCTATAATGTATAATTAGGTGTAAGAATGGTTTAAGGAGAGATAAATTATGAAAAAAGTTGAACTATTGGCTCCAGCAGGAAGTATGGAAAGCTTGTATGCAGCAGTACAGAACGGAGCAGATGCGGTTTACCTTGGAGGGGCAAAGTTTTCAGCAAGAGCGTATGCCTCAAATTTTGATGAAGAAAATATGATTAAAGCAGTAGAATACTGTCATTTATATAATGTAAAAGTTTATATTACAGTTAATACTTTAGTAAAAGAAGATGAAATTAAAGAAGTTATTGAGTATACAAAATTTTTATATGAAATAGGAGTCGATGCTTTAATAATTCAAGATACGGGCTTAGCGCAGCTTATACGAAAAAACTTTCCTAGTTTTGAAATTCATGCTTCAACTCAAATGACCGTACATAATGGAGAGGGAGCAATGTTTTTGAAAAAATTAGGATTTTCAAGAATAGTACTTTCCAGAGAATTATCTTTAGAAGAAATTAAGCATATTTCAAAGGAATTAGATATTGAAACAGAAATTTTTATTCATGGAGCTCTTTGTATTTCCTATTCAGGACAGTGCCTTATGAGTAGTTTAATTGGTGGAAGAAGTGGGAATAGAGGGCGTTGCGCACAGCCATGCAGACTACCTTATGAAATAATAAACAAAACTAATGGGAAGATGGGAAAGGGCTATCTTTTAAGCCCTAAGGATATATGTACTATAGAAAATGTACAACAATTAATTGACAGTGGAACTAGTTCCTTAAAGATTGAAGGAAGAATGAAAAGACCAGAATATGTAGCTGGAGTTGTGTCTGCTTACAGAAAGGCTATAGATGAAGCCTATGAGAGTTTAGAGTTTACAGATGACAGTTTACAGTTAAAAGATAAGTTGAGAATTGAAAGTGGAAAGAGGAAAGTTGATGAAAAAAGAAATGTAAATATTGAGGAAGAGAAAAGAAAACTTCTAAAGCTTTTTAATAGAGAAGGCTTTTCTAAAGCTTATCTGTTTGGCAATACTGGGAGAGAGATGATGGCTTATAAATTTCCTAAGAATACAGGAATTGAAATAGGCAAGGTAAATAGAGATATGACTATTGAATTAAAGGAAAATATAAGTCTTCAGGATGGAATTAGATTTGGAGATGATGGTTTTACTATTTTCAAAATAGTAAAGGGTTCAAAAAATGTAGAAGAAGCATTTGAGGGAGATAGAGTTAAATTAAAACCTACTAAGTATAAACCGGGAGATATATTATATAAAACTTCTGACGTTAAGCTTTTAGATGCTTTAAGTGAATCCTATAGGAACATATATGGAAGGAAAAATAATTTAAAGTTAAAGGTTAATTTTAAGGTTGGAGTTCCTTTTACTATAGAAACTAAATATAAGAATAAAGATTTTGTAATAGAAGGAGATGCGGTTCAGAAAGCTTTGAAAAAACCAATGGAAAAAGATCAAGTTATTAATAAGCTTAACAAAACAGGGGATACTGCTTTTAATTTTGAAAAAATCAGCTTTGAAAATTTTGAAGAAGGATTTATATCAGTTTCCTCAATTAATGCTGTGCGCAGAGAGTTAATTGACAGTATAAGTAATTATATAAAACAGGAAGGTAAGAAAAGCTTAAATAAGGCTTTGGACTTTAATATTAGCTATAAAAAAGAATTGAAGAATGAAATAAATAGTCCATTAGTTGTTGTAACTACAAATAATCAATTAAAAGCAGTAGAAGAATGTAATGTTGATAATATTGCAGTGGAAATTTTTATGAGAGATTGTGATATTGATCTTAAAAATATAAAATGTAGTAATTTATTTATAAGGATGCCAAGCATAATTAAAGAAGAATTTCATAGTGTATGCAGAAAAATTGAAGAATGTTTGCCATATATAAAGGGAATAATTACTTGTAACTTAGGAGTAATCAATAAATTTAAAGAAAAAACTTTAATAATAGGGGATTATAAACTGAATAATTTTAACAGCTATAGTTTAGAATTTTATAAGGATATTTTGAATATTGCCACTATTAGTGTTGAATTAAATAAAAAAGAAATAAGTAATTTAGTAAAAAAAGCATCACTTCCTTGTTCACTTATAGTTTATGGAAAAACTGAGCTTATGGTAAGTGAATATTGTCCAATTGGAAGTATGTTTGGAGGAAAAGATAATAAATATGGATGTAGTGGTGAATGTAAAAAGGGTAACTTTGTTCTAAAGGATAGAATGGGAGAAGAGTTTCCTATTAAGACTGATAAGTATTGTAAAAGTCATATATACAATAGTGCTGCTATAAATTTAATTCCTAATTTAGACGAGATTAAAACTTTAAATTTAGATTTACTAAGACTTGATTTTGTAGATGAGAGTTATGAGGAAACTTTACAAATTTTAAATAACTATAAAAATAAAGAATTTAAGGGAGAATTTAAGGGCTTTACTAGAGGGCATTTTAAAAGAGGGGTTGAATAACAGAAGGTTACAGTTTAGAGTTTACAGTTTGAAAAGAAAAATATTAAAAATAATTATTGAGTGATAAGGGTGGTTGAAATACGTGAATGATAAGGCTTTGAGAGTTTTAGAATTTAATAAGATAAAAGAAGAGCTTAAGAAATATACAACTACATCTGCAGGAAAGGATATTATTGAAGAGCTTGTTCCTTATGACAATGCTTTTGAAGTAAGAGAACATATAGAAGAGACAAGAGAGGCGTTTGAACTTCTTATAAAGAAAAGTGCACCTCCTTTTGAAGGATTATATGATATAAGAGAAGGAATTGGAAGAGCGCAAAGAGGATTTTCACTTTTGCCTGTACAGCTTCTTAGAATTGCAAATTTATTAAGATGTGCAAGAAGGTTTAAAGATTATATAAGTCATAAAGATGAAGAACAGTCCTATAGAGTTATAGAAGATATTTGTGCTGGATTAGTTCCTTTGAAAAAATTGGAGGATGAGATTTTTTTAGCTATAATTTCAGAAGAAGAAATATCTGATAGAGCTAGTGCTGTATTATTTAATATAAGAAGAACCTTAAGAGATAAAACTACATCAATTAAATCAAAGGTAAATTCTTTGGTTAGAACATATTCTCAATATCTTCAAGAGAGTATATATACTGTGAGGGGAGATAGATACGTACTTCCTGTAAAGGTAGAACATAAAGGTGCTGTTCCAGGACTTGTTCATGATCAAAGCTCCTCAGGTGCTACTCTATTTATAGAGCCAATGAGCTTAGTTACATTAAATAATGAAATAAAGGAATTAAGGCTTAAAGAAAAAGCGGAAATAGAAAGAATACTTCAGGAATTATCTGAGAAGGTATATGAAAACATAGCACCCGTAAAAAATAATGCAGATATACTTTGGGAGTTAGATTTTATATTTGCAAAAGCTAAGTATGGTGGAAGTTTAAATGGTATATGTCCTAATATTAATGAAGAAGGACATTTTGATATTATACAGGCAAGACATCCTTTAATTGATCCAAAAGTGGTTGTTCCTAACGATATTTATTTAAATAAGGGAGTTACTTCTATTGTAGTTACGGGTCCTAATACTGGAGGAAAAACTGTTACTTTAAAAACTGTAGGTCTTTTACATATTATGGCTATGAGTGGACTTATGATTCCTGCTAAAGAAGGTTCAAAATTAAGTTTTTTTAAAGAAGTTTTTGCTGATATAGGTGATGAGCAAAGTATAGAACAAAGTTTATCTACATTCTCATCCCACATGACTAATATTGTAAATATAATTGACAATGCTGATGAGAAGTCTTTAGCTTTATTTGATGAGTTGGGAGCAGGTACAGATCCAACAGAAGGAGCTGCTCTTGCAGTGTCAATATTAGAAAATTTGAAAAGTAGAGGAACTAAAGTAGTTGCAACAACTCATTATAGTGAACTAAAAGCTTATGCTTTAAAAGTAGAGGGTGTAGAGAATGCATCGGTTGAATTTGATGTAGAGACTTTAAGACCTACTTATAGATTATTAATTGGTATTCCAGGTAAGTCAAATGCTTTCGAAATTTCTAAAAGACTTGGTCTTCCAAATTATATTATAGAAGATGCTAAGCAGGGAATATCTAAGGATACTCTTAAATTTGAAGATTTAATACAAAGTCTACAAGATAAAAATATAAAGGCCCAAAAGGATGTTAGAGAGGCGGAAATTGCTAAAGAAGAAGCAATAAAAATCAAGTTGAAATATGAAGAAAAATTAAAAAGATTCCAGAATATTAGAGAAAAAGCTACTCTAGATGCTCAAAGAGAGGCAAAATATATTATAAAGGAAGCTAAGGAAGAAGCAGATAGAATCTTAAAAGATATTAGAGAACTTGAAAGAATGGGATATTCTTCAGACGTGCGACGAAAACTAGAAGAGAACAGGAAGAAGTTAAAAGAAAAATTAGAAAATGTAGAAAGTAATATAAATAAACCTAAGGATGAAGGGAAAGAACTTAAAACTGTATATGAAGGTCAAGAAGTATATCTTCCTACTTTTGATAAAAAGGTTATAGTTCTAACTAAGCCAGACAATAAGGGCGAAGTACAGGTACAGGCTGGCATTATGAAAATAAATGTAAAACTTAAAGATCTCAGAGAAATTAAAGAGAGTAAGGCAGAGAAAAAAGAGCATAAAAAGAAGACTGTTAATTTAAATTTAAAGCAAGTATCCTCATCAGTGGATTTAAGGGGAATGGATGCAGAAGAGGCTATTTATACGGTTGATAAATATTTAGATGATGCTTATATTGGAGGCCTTGGAGAAGTTACTATAATTCACGGTAAAGGCACAGGAATATTAAGAAAAGCAATACAGGATATGCTTAGAACTCATGGTCATGTTAAAAGTTACAGATTAGGTGAGTATGGAGAAGGTGGAAGCGGAGCTACTGTGGTAGTACTTAAATAGGAAAAGGTGAAGAAAACAAGCTAAAGAATATAAAATTAAGAGAAAAAAGTGAATAAAGAAGGGATAAAAATGATAGTTATTAGTGCTTGTCTTTGTGGAGTAAATTGTAAATATAATGGAGAAAATAATTTAAATGGGGAGATTTTAACTCTGCTAAAAGAAGGAAAAGCAGTGCTTATTTGCCCAGAACAACTTGGAGGTCTAAATACTCCTAGAATACCTTGTGAAATAGTTGGAGGGGATGGGGCTGATGTATTTGATGGAAAAGCTAAAGTTGTAAATTCACGGGGAGGAGATTCTACTGAGGAATTTGTTAAAGGTGCTTATGAAGCTTTAAAAATTGCAAAAGCTGTTGGAGCTAAGTCTGCAATTCTTAAATCTAAAAGTCCTTCCTGTGGATATGGCAAAATATATGATGGAAGTTTTACAGGTAAAAAGATAGTTGGTAATGGTGTAACAGCAGAATTATTTTTGAGAAATGGAATTAAAGTATATACTGAGGAAGAGAAGAATTACAGTTTAGAATAAAATTTTAAAAAAAGTGTATATTATTATTTCTTCTGTAAATAATAAAAAAAGTATAGGAGGGATAATAATGGAAATTTTAAAAGGTGAAATAAGAGAAAAAAATAGAACGCATTATCCAAAAACAAAAAGGCATCAAGGGAAAATTCCAGGAATATTGTATGGTGCAACAGTTCAGAATACTTTATTTGAAGTAGGAGAAATGGAGTTAAATAGAGAAATCAACAGCATTGGTGAGCACGGAACTATTGATTTAGAAATTAATAACCAAACACATAAGACTTTGATAAAAGAAGTTCAACGAGAACCTGTAACTCATAGAATAATACATATTGATTTAGAAGAAGTTAATATGGGAAAAGTTGTTCAAACTGAAGTGCCTATAGTGTTTACAGGGGAGAATATGGTTATTAAAAATGGAGGAATTCTTCAAAAAGAAAGAAATAGTGTAAAGGTGCAAGGTAAGTATGAAGAAATTCCCAAATCCATAGAAATAGATGTTTCTAAAATAAATCTTGGAAAAATATGTAGAGTGGCTGATTTGGAAATAGCAAATGAGCTTTCAATTGTTGATGACCTTAATACTGTTATAGCTGCAGTTAGTCGTTATAAGGCTAGTGTAGTATCAGAAGATGAAAAAGAAGAAAATGATATAATAGAAAATAAGGAATAAAAATAAGGCTGCTATAAGGCAGTCTTATTTTTGAATAAAATACCATATAGTAAAAATTGGTAATTGCCCTACTGGTGAAGTTTATAGTATAATATTTCTATAAATTAGAAAAAGGTGGGAATAATGTGAAATATATAGAAAAATATAATAAGTGGTTAGAATCACAGCTAATTGATGATAAGACTAAGTATGAATTAAAAAAAATTAATGATAAAAAAGAATTAGAAGATAGATTTTATAAAGAATTAGAATTTGGTACTGGTGGACTTAGAGGGATTATTGGGGCTGGAGCTAACAGAATGAATATTTATACAGTAAAAAAAGCTACTCAGGGACTTGCAGATTTTTTGTTAAATAAGTATGGAGAGGAAGAAATTTCAGTTAGCATTGCTTATGATTCCAGAATAATGTCGGATGAATTTTCTAAGGAAGCTGCTTTAACTTTGTGTGCAAATGGAATAAAGGTTAATCTTTTTGAATCTTTAAGACCTACTCCAGTGCTTTCGTATGCTGTTAGATATTTAAAGTCTAAAGCAGGGATTGTTATAACAGCATCACATAATCCAAAAGAATATAATGGATATAAGGTTTATGGAGAAGATGGTGGACAAGTTACGGACAATACTGCAAAGGAAATAACATCTTTCATTGAAAAAGTAGATGATTTTTCAAAAGTTAAAACTATAGATATTAAGAATGCTAAGGAAGCGGGATACCTAAAAATAATAGGAGAAGAGGTTGATAGAAGCTATATAGAAAAAGTTAAGAGCTTAGTTATAAGAGAAGAGTTAGTTAAAGAAAGTGCAAAGGAATTAAAAATAATATATACTCCTATACATGGTTCTGGTAATATTCCTGTTAGAAGAGTTTTAAAAGAATTAGGATATGAAAAATTATATGTAGTAAAAGAACAGGAAATGCCAAATGGAGAGTTTCCTACAGCTCACTATCCCAATCCAGAAGAGCCTGAGGTATTTAATCTAGCTTTAAAAATAGCAGACGAAATAAAACCGGACATAATCTTTGGAACAGATCCAGATTGTGACAGAATAGGAGCTGTTGTGAAGGATGATACGGGTAAATATAAAGTTCTAAGTGGAAATATGATGGGAACGCTTCTTTCACATTATATTATTTCATCCTTAAAAGAAAAAGACAAATTACCTAAAAATAGTGTAATAATAAAAACAATAGTTACAACAGAAATGACAGATAAAATTGCTGAAAAATATGGAGTGAAAATTATAGATGTGTTAACTGGTTTTAAATATATAGGAGAAAAAATAAAAGAATTTGAAGAAAAAGGGGGTAAGACTTATTTATTTGGATTTGAAGAGAGTTATGGATATTTAGCTGGAACTTTTGTAAGAGATAAGGATGCTGTTATATCTTCAATGCTTATATGTGAAATGGCATTATATTATAAAAAGAAAGGTTTAAATTTATATAATGCTTTAATGAATTTATATAAAGAATATGGATATTATAAAGAGGAGCTTGTTTCAATAACACTAGAAGGAAAAGAAGGGTTGGAGAAAATAGCTAGAGTTTTAGAACATTTGAGACATTCAATGAAATTAGATATTAATAATATAAAGATAGCAAAAAAGCTGGATTATAAGATAAGTGTTGAAAAAGATTTAATGAATTTAACGGAAAAAGAAATAAATCTTCCTAAGTCAAATGTATTAAAATTTATTTTGGAAGATGGTTCTTCATTTGTTGTAAGGCCTTCTGGTACAGAACCTAAAATGAAGGTGTATATGTCTATTGTAGGAAATAATATTGATGATGCTAATGAAAAGATGAAGAATTTTAAAAATAATGTTATGGATATAATCAATAATGCATGTGAATTATAAAAAACTGCAGCATATTTATGCTGCAGTTTTTATTATAAATCATAGACAGAGGTTTACAAAAAACACTATTATTTATTATAATGAAGTTTACATGGAAATTAAGAATTTTAATAAATTTAATTAAGGTTGGTGACTATTATAAATATGGATATTAATGCACGATTTAAGAGTAAACTTTCAAATTTATTATTTTTAGAAATTGAAAAGAAAAAAGGAATGTCAATTTTTAAAACTAATATAAATGAAGATATTTATATGCCTATTGCAACAGAAAATATAACACAAAAAGTAAAAAAAGGAGAAACGGTTGAAAATATTCCAATAGCATTTTTCATTGAAGGAATGTTTTTTGTGCTAGGTGCTGATGAAGAGTTTAGATTTAATGAAGTATATAAAAAATTGATAAGTAGTGTTCCTAAAAGTGTAGAGTTTATTAAAGGTAAAATAGCAGAAAAAGTAAAGAATAATAAATATGAAGATGCTTATCTACTTCTAAAAGGTTTAAATACTGTTGAAAATAGTACAGAGATTTATGACAAGCTTATTATGCTTCTAGAAAATTTAAAACTATCTGACAAAGCCTATGAAGAGGAAGAACTGAAAATTATTGCAGAAGCTAAACAAATAGAAGATTATGCAAACCCATATTTATATGAGGCTTTCATAAAAAAAGATAAAGGAGATTATGATGGGGCATTATTTTGTATAAATACTTATATCTCAAAAGGTGGAGAGGAAACTGCGGAAATTACAGAATTTAAAAATTCTTTAAAAATTGTATTAACTTATGATGAGGCTAAAAAAATGGTATATGAGGAACCAGCAAAAGCTTTAGCCATATTAATTCCTCTAACTAATGAGTTAGGAAATAATTCTGAAATATATTATTATATTGCCCTAGGATATAGAATTTTGGAAAATTATGATAAGGCAATATATTACTTAGAAAAATCTTTAGAAATTGATAATTCTTATCCAGAAGTTTTGAATGAATTAGGCATAAATTATGCGTCTCTTGAAAACTATGAAAGTGCCATACTTTATTTCAGAAAAGTATTTGAAGTTACTAAGTCTATAGAGGTATGTACAAATTTAGTTATGTGTTATTTAAATACAGGGAATTATGATCAGGCAAAAGTACATCTAGAAATAGCTAAAAAGTTAGATTCAAAGGATGAAATAGTAATGCAATTGGAAAATATGATGAAAGATATTTAGAGAGAAATCAATAATTTTAACTATTTGTGGCATAATACATACTGCATGTGTAACAAAGGGTATAGTAAATATATTTAATTATGTATTTGAAGGGAGAAGTTCTTATATGAAGGTAAAGAAAGCAATTATACCTGCTGCTGGATTGGGAACAAGATTTTTGCCAGCAACAAAGGCACAGCCTAAGGAAATGCTTCCTATTGTTGATAAACCAACTATTCAATACATTATAGAAGAAGCAGTAGCTTCAGGAATTGAGGAAATACTTATTATAACAGGTAGAAATAAAAGGGCTATAGAAGACCATTTTGGTGCGACACGTTCTCTTA
>JAVBWC010000017.1:0-36864 GCA_036677675.1 Clostridiaceae bacterium
CTATACTAGCTTTTTGTACTTCATTTTAAATTTTGCGTTAGCAAAATATCCTTAACTGTAAACTGTCCACTGTAAACTCTAAACTAGGATAATGTTGCTTCGCAATATTATTCTAGTGTGAATTATCTTTTGAAAAAATCAATAGTAAAGTACAAATAACAATAAAACTTAAACTGATTACTTGAGCCATCCTGAAAGGTCCTAACATTAAGCTATCAGTTCTAAGACCTTCAATAAAGAAACGACCTATGGAATATAGCAGAAGATATAAATAGAAAATAGATCCTTTTTTAAAATTTTTTCTACTTAAAATTAATAGTAAAATAAATATTATTAAATTCCAAATCGATTCATATAGAAAAGTTGGATGATAGTAAGAACCATCAATGAACATTCCTTTTTGTATAAAGGAGGGAAAGCGAGAAATAAATTCTTTAGAAACTATTCCCCCATGAGCTTCAGAATTAAAAAAATTACCCCAACGTCCTATTGATTGAGCAAGGATAAAGGAAGGAGCTATTAAATCTAATAATTTTAAGAAATCAATTTTATTGTATTTTGACATAAAATAGCTACTTATGACAGCACCTAATATTCCTCCATGTATTGCAAGACCTCCTCCTCTAATATTTAGTATTTCAGATGGATTAGAGCTATAAAAAGACCAATTAAATATTACATAATATAATCTTGCACATAAAACAGATAATGGTAAACAAACTATAAAAATATCAGTTACTTTTTCAAAATCAATACTATAAAACTCACTTTGCTTATATGCTACTAAAAGTCCTAAAATAATTCCTATACTTATTAATATTCCATACCAACGAATATCTAGACCGAATAGTCTAAATGCTACTGGATTCATTCTTATCACTACTTTCGTATTATTTTATTTCCATCACTTTCTAAAATTACAGTTCCATCTAAATCTGTTCTATATAAGATTGTATTATTATTTTTTAATTTTGCTAAAGTTTCTTTGTGTGGATGGCCATAATCGTTACCTTTGCCACAGCTAATAATTGATACTTTTGGATTAACCTCATTAAAAAAGTTAGTAGAGGTAGAAGAATTACTTCCATGGTGACCAATTTTTAATACATCAGCTTTAATGTTAAAACCTTTCTTCAAAATTTCTTCTTCACTTAAAGCCTCAGCATCACCTGTAAATAAAAAGCTAGTATTCTCATATGTGAGTTTAAGTACAACGGAATAATTATTAACTTCTTTATATGAATTATTATTAGGCGCTATTATAGTACATATTATATTTTTTCCTATATTTAGTTTTTCGCCTGTTTTAGCAGGAGTAATTTTAAGTTTCTTTTTATTTAAAGCAATTACCATATTTTTAAATGAATTTGAATTTGAAATTTCTTTAGGAGCATAGAAAGATCCTATATTAAAGCTGTCTATAACGGAGCTCATACCACTAATATGATCTTCATGTGGGTGTGTTGCAATCACATAATCAAGAGTAGTAACACCGTATTTTTTTAAATATGATGTAACTTCTTTATTTTTAGGGCCAGCATCTATGAGTAAATTTTTATTATTTACTTGAACTAAAATAGAGTCTCCTTGTCCTACGTCTATAAAGTGAACTAGAAGCTTATCTTTAGATGGAGTTACTATACTAGCGGTTTTCATATTTTTACAGCCGGCATAAGTAAATATGCAAAATAAAGTAATTAAAAAGACACTCAAATATTTTTTGAAGTAATTCATGCAAACACCTCTTTAATTTCAAAATAAGCATAAAGTGAAACTTAGTTCAGAGAGAGCATTAGAATTGTTAGTCACTGAATAAAAATAGTTTATCATTATAATACAAATATATCAATTTATTTATAAAAAAGAGGTGAAGTGATAAAAAAATGTTAATTAGTGATACTGAAGATTTTAAAATTATGAGTAGATTATTATATATTTAACATTAAAATTACTAAAGTTTATATGAAGCAAAATCATGTTTTAAGCTAAGAAAATCTTTGTTGAATAAAAACCTCCAGGATATTATAATAGAACTTGCATTAATAAATATGGAGAGGATGAGACATATGAGGTCGGCTTTATTGTACATATATTTTGTATTTTATATGATAGGAGTATTCTTTAAAAAAATAAAATTAAATTATATTAGGAGAATTAAAGGGGAAAAAGCAGCTGAAATATATTTATGTGAGACAGCTAAGAAATGGGCTAACCATATACTAAAAATAACGGGTGTAACTGTTGAAGTGGAAGGATTAGAGAATATTCCACAAGAAGCTTGTTGTTTTGTATCAAACCATCAAGGAAATTTTGATTTTATTGCAATGTTTGCAACTATACCCAAGAATATGGGGTTTATTGCTAAAAAAGAAATAAAAAAATTAAAAATTATATCAGTTTGGATGAAGGAACTTAAGTGTGTTTTTATAGATAGAGAAAATATAAGGGAATCTCTTAAAGCTATAAATGAAGGGGCTGAAAATCTTAAAAAAGGTCATTCCATGGTTATATTTCCAGAAGGTACAAGAAGTAAAGGAAAACAGATGGGACAGTTTAAAAAAGGAAGCTTGAAAATGGCTTTGAAAGCAAATGTTCCTATAGTTCCTATTACAGTAGATGGAAGCTATAAAATTTTTGAAGAACATAATGGCAGGCTTAGAAAAGGTAATATTAAATTAGTATTTAGCAAACCAATATATGTAGACAAATTATCTAAAGATGAACAAAAAAAATTGACAGAAATTGTTCAGAACGAAATTGCAAATCATTTGTAATTTCCTAAAATATTAAAATTATTTGAAAAAGTAAATTTAGCTTTTAATAATTTTATTGAGAGAAGATAGAATTATTAACAAAACTAGAAAAGCAAGGTACATAGGTACTTTGCTTTTTTACAAAGAATAATCAATAAATTTTCAGTCCTTTAATTTTACGAAAATGAATAATTTAGGCATGCATATTGCAAAACATCTTTACTTGAATCGACAGTGTATGATATAATGTACTATATTTACCCGATGTTATAAAAAGATAAATTATTTTTGAAGAATGCATATGGTAAAATTTCAAAATGCTTTATATTCTTAGTATTAACAATATAAATGAATATATAATAAATATAATTTTTAGGGGGCTGATAATAAATGGGATTAAATATTGTAGAAAAGATTTTAAAGGAACATTTAGTTGTTGGGGAAATGAAAAAGGGTAGTGAAATTGGAATTAGAATAGATCAGACTTTGACTCAGGACTCAACTGGAACAATGGCATATCTTCAGTTTGAAGCTCTTGGAGTAGATAAAGTTAAGACTAAAAGATCTGTTGCTTATATAGATCATAATATGCTTCAAACAGGTCCAGAAAATGCAGATGACCATAAATATATTCAAACAGTAGCTAAAAAACATGGAATTTACTTTTCAAAACCAGGTAATGGAATATGTCACCAAGTACATTTAGAAAGATTTGGAGTTCCAGGGCAAACCCTAGTAGGTTCAGATAGCCATACACCAACAGGTGGCGGAATAGGAATGCTTGCAATTGGTGCTGGTGGTTTAGATGTAGCTGTAGCTATGGGCGGAGGAGAATATTACATTAAATGTCCAGAAGTAGTAAAGGTTAATTTAACTGGAAAATTAGCACCTTGGGTTACTGCAAAAGATATAATATTAGAAGTTTTAAGAAGACTTACTGTAAAAGGTGGAGTTAATAAAGTTTTTGAATATGCAGGAGAGGGAGTTAAAACATTATCTGTTCCAGAAAGAGCGACAATAACAAATATGGGAGCAGAACTTGGTGCTACAACTTCGGTATTTCCAAGTGATGAAGTAACAAAAGCATTCTTAAAAGCTCAAGATAGAGAAATAGATTTTATAGAATTAAAAGCTGATGAAGATGCTGAATATGATCAAGTAGTAGAAATTAATTTAAGTGAATTAGAACCACTAGTTGCTTGTCCTCATAGTCCTGATAATGTAGTTAAAGTATCAGAGCTTAAGAATGTAAAAGTTGACCAAGTAACAATAGGAAGTTGTACTAACTCATCTTATGTAGATATGATGAAGGTAGCAAATATATTAGATGGTCATACAGTAGACGAAAATGTATCATTAGTAGTTGGACCAGGATCAAAACAAGTATTAAATATGATTGCTGAAAATGGTGCATTATCAAAAATGATTGCAGCAGGAGCTAGAATAATTGAAAGTGGTTGTGGTCCATGTATAGGTATGGGGCAATCTCCAGCAAATAATGCAGTATCCCTTAGAACAATAAATAGAAACTTTGAAGGAAGATGTGGAACAGTATCGGCAGGGGTTTATCTTGTAAGTCCTGAAATTGCAGCAGTTTCTGCCATAAAGGGATACATTACTGATCCAAGAGAGTTTGGGGAAGCACTTACAGTAGAAATGCCAGAAAAATTCTTAATTAATGATAATTTAATAGTAAAGCCAGCAGAAAATGGTGAAGAAGTAGAAGTAGTAAGAGGACCCAATATAAAACCATTCCCTGCAGCTGAAGCATTAAAAGATGCAGTAGAAGGTAAAGTGTTAATAAAGGTTGTAGATAACATAACTACAGACCACATAATGCCATCTAATGCAAAATTATTACCATATAGATCTAATGTACCGTATTTATCAAACTACTGTTTAACACCTTGTAATCCAGAGTTTCCTGAAAGAGCTAAGCAAAATGGTGGTGGATTTATATTAGCAGGAGATAACTATGGTCAAGGTTCAAGTAGAGAACATGCAGCATTAGCACCTCTTTATCTTGGAATAAAAGCTGTATTTGCAAAATCTTTTGCTAGAATTCATATGGCAAACCTTATAAACAATGGAATAATACCTTTAGTTTTTGAAAATGCTAATGATTATGATGACATAGATGAATTTGATGAAATTGTAATAAATAATACATTCAGTAGTGTTGAAAGTGGAGAAGTTGTTATTGAAAATAAAACTAAAGGAAAAACTTATACAATGAAATTAGAAGTTTCAGAAAGACAAAAAGAAATGCTAATTCAAGGTGGACTTATTAATACAATAAAAAACAAGTAGGAGGTAATAAAATGGCATATAATATTACGTTAATACCAGGGGATGGAATTGGCCCTGAGGTTATGATGGCAGCAAAGGAAGTTATAGATGCAAGTGGAGTTGAAATTAATTGGGAAGTAGTTGAAGCCGGTGAAAAAGTTATAGAAGAACATGGTACTCCTCTTCCACAATATGTTATAGATAGTATTAAGAAAAATAAAATTGCTATTAAAGGACCTGTTACTACACCAGTAGGCAAAGGTTTTAAAAGTGTAAATGTAGGTCTGAGACAAGCACTTGATCTTTATGCAAATGTAAGACCAGTAAAAACGTATCCAGGAGTTCCTTGTAGATATGAAAATGTAGATCTTATTATAGTTAGAGAAAATACAGAAGATTTATATGCTGGTATTGAGCATAATATAGGAGATGTAGCAGCAGAAAGTATAAAGATAATAACTAAAAAAGCAAGTGATAGAATTGTTGAGTTTGCTTTTGATATTGCTGAAAAACAAGGAAGAAAAAAAGTGACATCAGTTCATAAAGCAAATATAATGAAGTTATCTGATGGATTATTCTTAAGATGCTCAAGAGAAGTTGCAGAAAAACACAAAGATATAGAATTTAATGATATGATAGTAGATGCTATGAGTATGAGACTTGTTCAAGATCCAGGAAAATATGATGTACTTGTAATGCCTAATTTATATGGTGATATATTATCAGATATGGCATCTGGTCTTGTAGGAGGTCTGGGAGTAGTACCAGGAGCTAATATAGGACATGAAATGGCAGTATTTGAAGCAGTGCATGGTTCAGCACCAGACATAGCAGGACAAAATATAGCAAATCCTACAGCAGCTATTTTAACAGGTGTTATGATGCTTAAACATTTAGGTGAATTTGAAGCAGCTGAAAAAATAGATAACGCTGTAACTGAGGTTTTAAAGGAAGGCAAGTTAGTTACTTCAGATCTTGGTGGAACTGCTAAGACTATGGAATTTGCTCAAGAAGTAATAAATAAAATGAATATCTAATTATAAAAATAACAGGGTAGTATTTCTACCCTGTTATTTTTATAATTAGATATTTTAATTAGTTTGAGCAGAAATTTATATTAGCAATTGGAATTTTAGTAACCATGTTATATAATGTAAAAGGACTTTGTATAAAAAATTTGTATATAAAATGCAAATAGTAAATAATTTGTTTAACAGGGGGATTATATGGAAACAAGTATTCAATTTGAAGATAGAAAAGAATTTAAAGAGGGTATAAAAGCAGGTATTCCTATATTTTTAGGTTATTTTCCTATTTCTCTTACTTTTGGATTGATTGCAAAAAACTCTGGATTATCTGGACCTTTAGCAGTAATAATGGCATTTACAAATTTTACTGGAGCAGCACAGTTTGTTGGAGTTAATATGCTTGCACAAGGCATAGGGTTGAATAATATTGTGTTAACTACGATAATGATTAATGCAAGATATCTACTTATGTCATTCTGTGTTGCCAATAAACTGAAGGATTCAGTACCAACTAAAATAAGAGCTTTATTGGCTTTTGGGATTACAGATGAGGTTTTTGTTGTGTCTATGACACGAGAAGATTTGAAAACTTCTTTTATGTTTGGAACGCAGCTTATATCACATATTGGATGGGTTACAGGAACAATGGTAGGTGTACTCTTGGCCAATGTATTACCTAAATCTATTTCAGAAAGTATAGGTATTGCAATATATATTATGTTCTTGGGACTGCTTCTTCCAGCGGCAAGGAACTCTATGAAAATAGCAATAGTAACTTTTAGTGCTATGATAACAAGTTCAATTTTTTATTGGGTTCCAGTGATAAATAAAGTAATAGGAAATTGGAGAATTATTATCACTATAGTTTTTGCATCATTGATTGGTGCAATATTTCTACCTATGAAAGAAGGTGATGATGTTGAATAAAGCTATTAGTATGATTTTTTTCACTGGATTGGTAACTTATTTAACAAGAGTTATACCTGTTCTATTATATAAAGGTAAGGAGCCTACAAAATTTTTAAAATCATTTTTAGAATATATACCTTATGCTGCACTTGGAGGTCTATTGTTTCCAGAAGTATTATTTTCAACTGGACATATTACTACAGCATTACTAGGATGCATCTTTGCAGGAGCTTTGATTTTGAAAAAACAAAATATGCTTATTGTGGTTAGTGGAACGATAATTTTAGTGTATGTATTAAATATGTGTTATTAGATATTAAAAATAAAGTTAAGATGATGCTTAAGAGTAGTGTATGTTCTTAAGCATTTTATTTTTGTGAAAATAAATGTATACTTATAAAAATATATTGCATGAATATAAACAATGATGTATAATCACTATAGCGTAGATAAAGCTATGTTTGCATAAATACAAGTGGCATAAAGAATTAAAAGGATTTTTAAAAAAGTATTTATCAAGAAAGGATGAATGAAAGTGAAAAAAATAGCTGCAATTTTATTGAGTATTACTATAGGAGCTACTTTACTTGTAGGATGTGGAAGTAATAAAACTGAAAATAAGGAAAATAATAAACAAAGTGTAAATTCATTAGAAAGAGTAAAAAAAGCAGGGAAATTAAAAATAGGATTAGACGATTCATATCCTCCAATGGAATTTAGAGATGAAAAAAATAATCTTGTTGGATTTGATATAGATTTTGCCAATGAGTTAGGAAAAAAATTAGGTGTTGAAGTAGAGTTTACTCCAACGGAATGGAAGGGAATACTTTTAGCACTTCAATCTGGTAAATTTGATGCTATAATTTCAGGATTAAGTATTACAGAAGAAAGAAAGAAATCTATTGAATTTTCAGAACCATATGTTATGGGAGGGCAGGTTATTGCAGTTAAGAAAGGAAATGCTTCAATAAAAAAATTAGATGATTTAAAAGGAAAAGTGCTTGCGTGTCAAATGGGTTCAACAGGTCACAAGGCAGCTGAAAAGATGGAAGGCCTAAAGGAAGTAAAACCATATGACAAAATAACTGAAGCATTTACTGAATTGTCAATAGGTAGGATTGATGCAGTAATAATGGATGCCCAGGTTGGAGGATATTACTTAGCTAAAAACCCAGGAAAGTTTGAAGTATTGGAACAAAAAGTAAGTGAAGAACCTATGGGTATTGGATTCAAAAAAGAAGACAAAGAATTAAAAGAAGAGATACAAAAAGCTATTAATGAACTAAAAGAAGATGGAACTTTATCTAAGCTTTCAGTAAAATGGTTTGGATTTGATGCATACAAAAAATAAGTTTAAGTTATAAAAATTTAACATTAATCAATACAGCCCTTGTATTTAACTATACAAGGGTACAATTTTGAAATTCTAAGGAGTAAATTAGGGGGAATAAAATTTGGATACTAATATTTTAAAAGATATGTTTCCTATATTACTTAAGGGTAGTATGATAACAGTAGAGCTTACAGTAATATCAGTAGTTTTAGGGAGTATAATAGGTATTTTGGTATCACTGTTGAAATTAGGTAAAAATAAAATTATAGTTGGAATTGCCTCTTTTTACACATGGTTGTTTAGGGGAACTCCTATGCTTTTACAATTATTTGTGTTTTATTATGGATTACCTTTTATAGGAATTGAAATGACTCCTATGCAGGCAGCTATACTTGGATTGAGTTTAAATTCAGCGGCATATATGGCTGAAATTATAAGAGGGGGTATACTTTCTATAGATAAGGGACAGTTTGAAGCTTGCAATGCTTTAGGATTTACTTATATGCAAACTATGAGAAGAGTAATCTTACCGCAGACATTTAAAAATATAATTCCACCAGTGGGAAATGAATTTATAACAATGCTTAAAGATACATCCTTAGTTTCTGTAATAGCTATGAGTGAGCTTATGAGAACAGCACAGCTGCAATTATCTGCAACAGCAAGACCGGTAGAAGCATTATTTATAGCAGGAGTTTTATATCTTTTTATGACAACTATATTTACAACCATTTTTGGTGGACTTGAGAAAAAATTATCAGTATATTAATTGAGGTGTTTAATATGAACATGATAGAAACTAAAAATTTAACTAAAAAGTTTGGAAGTCTTACAGTTTTTGAAAACTTGAATGTAAAAGTTAAAAAGGGAGAGGTTTTAGTAATTATAGGGCCCTCAGGATCTGGAAAAAGTACTTTTTTAAGATGCTTAAATCATCTTGAAACACCTGATAGTGGAGAAGTTTTAGTTGAAGGTGAAAAACTTAATATAAAAAACAAAAAGCACATGAGAGAAATAATTGAAAAAATGGGAATGGTTTTTCAAAACTTTAATTTATTTCCTCACATGACAGTACAGGAAAATGTTGTAGAAGCTCCCATTACGGTTAAAAAAGAGAATAGAGAAGTTGTATTAGAAAGAGCAGATAAGCTTTTAAGTAAAGTTGGTTTAGTAGATAAAAAAGATTATTATCCTTCTAAACTTTCAGGAGGGCAAAAACAAAGGGTAGCTATTGCTAGAGCACTTGCCATGGAACCTGATATAATGTTATTTGATGAACCTACTTCAGCATTAGATCCTGAGCTTGTTGGTGAGGTATTAAATGTAATGAAAGAACTTGCTGATGAAGGCATGACAATGGTAGTAGTAACACATGAAATGGGATTTGCTAGGGAAGTTGCTGATAGGGTTATTTTTATGGATTCAGGGAAGATTATAGAAGAAGGAATTCCAGAGCAAATATTCTCTAATCCTAAAGAAGAAAGAACTAAGATGTTTTTAAATAAGGTATTAAAATAGTGAAAAGTGTTGGCTAAGGTCAGTGTTTTTTATATATAGGTATAGAAAAAGAGGTTGGGTAAGTAAAGATAAGATTAAAGAATATTAATTACCTAAATACTTTAGATAACTTTGTATATTTATGAAGTGATTAAAAAGTTTGTTTGCATATTTATGAAATATATTGCATAAATATAAAAAATAATATATAATAATCACATAGAAATTTTATAAAAATAATTAATAATTGCAGATGAAATGCTGATAAAATAGTGCATTAGAAGCTATAAAAAATACATATAAAAATATTAAGAAATTATTCAAAAATAAATGAATAAAAATTCAGTATATAAGGGAAAGGGGTTTTATAAATGAAAGATAAAGTTGTTTTAGCATATTCAGGAGGTTTAGATACTTCTATAATAATACCTTGGTTAAAAGAAAATTATGATTTAGATGTAATTGCTTGTTGCATTAATGTAGGGCAGGATGATGATTTTTCTGAAATAGAAGTAAAAGCATTAAAATCTGGAGCGGAAAAAGCATATATAGAAGATTTAACTTCAGAATTTATAGAAGAGTATGTTTTTAAAGGTGTTAAGGCCAATGCTGTATATGAAGGTAAGTATTTGCTAGGAACATCCTTTGCAAGACCTCTTATGGCTAAAAAACTTGTAGAAATAGCACATAAAGAAGGGGCAAAATATATATGTCATGGATGTACAGGAAAAGGAAATGACCAAGTAAGATTTGAAGTTGGAATAGCTTCAATTGATCCTACAATCCAAATAATAGCTCCATGGAGAATATGGGACATAAAATCAAGAGAAGATGCTATAGATTATGCAAATGCTAATGGTATTGAAGTGCCAGTTACAAAGGAAAAAATATATTCTAGAGATAAGAATATATGGCATACAAGTCATGAAGGTGGAGATTTAGAAGATTTAAAAAATGAGCATAAGCAAGATATGTATCTTATGATTACACCTCCAGAAAAAGCTAAAGATGAAGTTTCTTATGTTGAAATCTATTTTGAAAAGGGAGTACCTAAGAAGATTGATGGAAAAGAATTAAACTCAGTAGAAATAGTTAAAGCTTTAAATAAGCTTGGTGCTGAAAATGGAATAGGAGTTATTGATTTACTTGAAAATAGACTTGTAGGAATGAAGTCAAGAGGGGTTTATGAAACACCAGGTGGAACTATTCTTTATGAAGCACATAAGGAACTTGAATATTTGACTATTGATAAAGAAACTTTCCATTTTAAACAGAGCATTTCACAAAAGTATGGAGAGTTGGTATACAATGGACTATGGTTTACAAAACTTAAAGATTCTTTAGATGCTTTTATAGATGAAACTCAAGAAAATGTAACAGGTACTGTAAAACTAAAGTTGTATAAAGGAAACATAATGGTAGCTGGTATGGAATCACCTCATGCTTTATACGATGAAGGTATTTCATCTTTTGGAGCAAGTGATTTATATGACCACAAAGATGCAGAAGGCTTTATTAAGCTGTTTGGATTACCAAGCAAAATTAATGCTATGATAAATAAAGGAAAATATTAATAAAACATGATGTGCTAGTTAATCCTAAATGTATAAGTATTAACTAGCACAATTATTTACAAAATTGCAGGTAGGATTACTCTAGTTTCAACTGCTACCTGTAGAAATATAGTGACAATTGTTATACATAGTGAATTAAGATAATTATACATTTGAATATAAATTGGAGGAATTGATATGAAGCTTTGGGGTGGAAGATTCAAAAGTGCAGAAAGCAAGCTTATGGAGGATTTTAATAGTTCCTTAAGTTTTGACAGAACTTTATATTATGAAGATATAACAGGAAGCATTGCTCATGTTAAAATGTTAGCTAAGTGCGGTATTTTAACTGAAGAAGAGAAGGATACCATAATAAAGGGACTAAATGAGATTCTTTTAGATATAGAAAGTGGTAATTTAAAAATTGAAGGGGACTATGAAGATATACACAGCTTTATGGAGATAAACCTTATAAAGAAGATTGGTGAAGTTGGTAAAAAACTTCATACAGCAAGAAGTAGAAATGACCAGGTAGCAGTAGATATGAGATTATATTCTAAAGCTAAAACTGAGGAAATAATAGAAAACATAGATATATTTTTGGAAACTATAAAGAAACTTGCAGATGAAAATCATGTTATAATGCCTGGATATACTCATCTTCAAAGAGCACAGGTTGTAACTTTTACTCATCATATGATGGCATACTATAGTATGTTTAAAAGAGATAAACAAAGATTATTAAATGCGGTTGAAATTATGGATGAAAGTCCACTAGGATGCTGTGCATTAGCTGGTACAACTTACAATACAGATAGAGAATTTACAGCTAAAGAATTGAATTTTAAAAAGCCAGTAGATAATTTTATGGATGGAGTAAGTGATAGAGATTACTTACTAGAGATTATGGCAGATTTTTCTATAATGATGATGCATCTTAGCAGATTAAGTGAAGAAATTATTATATGGAACAGTAAAGAATTTGATTTCATATACATAAGTGATGAATTTTCTACAGGTAGTAGTATAATGCCTCAAAAGAAAAATCCAGATGCAGCTGAACTTATACGAGGTAAGACTGGAAGAGTTTACGGAGATTTAATAGGTTTACTTACAACTATGAAAGGACTTCCAATGACATATAACAAGGATATGCAGGAGGATAAGGAGCCTTTCTTTGATGCAAGTGATACGGTTTTAAAATGCCTAAAGGTTATGAATGGAATGTTGAGTACTCTAAAGGTTAAAAAAGAAAATATGTATAAAGCTGTTAAAAAAGGATTTTTAAATGCAACTGAAGGAGCAGACTACCTTGTAAATAAAGGAATGCCATTCAGAGATGCACATGGAGTTATAGGAGCTATTGTTATATTCTGTGAAGAAAATGATAGAGCTATAGAAGATTTAAGCTTAGAAGAACTTAAAAAATTCAGTGAATTATTTGATGAAGATATTTATGACTTTATTGATTATGAAAACACATTAAAAAGAGGAATAAAAAAAATGTTATAAGCAAAAAGCTATCAGTATAGATAAGACTGATAGCTTTTTGCTTGACGTATTATTCATATTAATGTATAATACGTGATGGTAATGAAAAGTTTATATCGAAGTTAGTGATAGAGGCGCGGTATTTAAGATTACTGCTGTTGAGAAAAGCACGATGAGACAGTAGGAAAGGAAATATTGCCGAAGTATATAACTGATGCTTTAAGGTTATATTGCTGGTTTTGCATAGAATATGTGTAAGACTGTCACAAATAATATATTTGTGGAGGGCTATCACTCAACTTGTTAGATACTACTAAAATTTTAGTATTTAATAAGCCCTGAGTGAAAAGCTCAAGGCTTTTGTTTTTTTGAGAGCTTTTCCTTTCACGCAGTTTCGATATAAATTTAATTGAAAACTAAACCAGGGGGAAATAAAATGAAAAAGAAAAGAACTTTAATTTTAACATTGACAGTTGTTATGTTAATGTTATTTGCCACTACAGCATTTGCTGTAGATCCAGAAGTGGCAAAGGCTAATGCAGAGAAAATTGGTTTGTGGACCTTGCTGCCGCCGTTGATAGCAATTATATTAGCTTTTATAACTAAGAATGTAGTGCTATCACTTTTTATAGGAGTATTTTCAGGAACATTTTTATTAGAATTAACTGGACACAATGTTTTTTATGCAATATTTTATGGGTTTTTAAATATTGTAAATCAAGTTTTAGGATCTCTTTCTGATCCTTGGAATGCTGGTATTATACTTCAATGTATGACAATTGGAGGACTTATAGCCTTAATTACTAAGATGGGTGGAGCAAAGGCTGTAGCAGAAGCTTTAGCTAAAAAAGCTAAGTCACCTACAAGTACTCAAATAATCACATGGCTTTTGGGGATTTTTGTATTCTTTGATGATTATGCAAATTCACTTATAGTTGGACCTATAATGAGACCAATTTCAGATAAAATGAAAATATCTAGAGAAAAATTATCTTTTATAATAGATGCTACAGCAGCTCCTATAGCAGGTATTGCTGTTATCTCAACTTGGGTTGGATATGAGCTTAGTTTAATAAAAGATGGATATGATTCAATAGGTCAAAGTGTCAGTGCATACAATGTGTTTGTTGAAACAATACCTTATAGATTTTATAATATATTAATTCTTATCTTTATAGTGTTTACAGCATTATTTTTAAGAGAATTTGGTCCTATGCTTAAAGCTGAAAGAAGAGCAAGAACTACAGGAAAGCTTTTAAGAGATGGTGCAAAACCTATGTCTTCAGATGAAGGAGAAGAATTTGAACCAAAGGAAGGAACTGTATTAAGAGTTAGAAATGCAGTTATACCTATTTTAGTACTGATAGTAGGAGCATTTTTAGGGTTTTATTATAATGGTTACAATGCAATAATGGGTGGAGAAGATAAAGCTTTAATTTCGTTACTTCAAAGTTCACCAGCTTCCTTCGCCGCTATAAGAGAAACTTTTGGAGCATCAGATGCCAGCATAGTGTTATTCCAAGCAGCATTATTTGCAAGTATTGTAACAATAGTTATGGCAGTAAGTCAAAAGATATTGACTTTAGGTGAAGCTATAGATACATGGGTAAATGGAATGAAATCTTTAATAATTACAGGTGTTATATTGCTTCTTGCTTGGTCATTAAGTGGTGTAATTAAAGAACTTGGAACAGCTCAATTTTTAGTAATTGTACTATCAAAACGCTTACCAGCATTTATATTGCCATCAATTATATTTATAATAGCTTCTATTATTTCATTCGCAACTGGTACATCTTATGGAACAATGGGAATACTTATGCCTCTTGCAATTCCTCTTGCATATGGATTAAATCCAGCAAGCCATACGTATATGGTAGGAGCTATAAGTGCGGTGCTTACAGGTGCTATATTTGGAGACCATTGTTCACCAATTTCAGATACTACAATATTGTCATCAATGGGATCTTCTTGTGATCACATAGATCACGTAAAAACTCAATTATATTATGCCTTAGTTGTTGCAGCAGTTGCTGTTTTAGGTGGATATATACCAGTAGGATTAGGAGCACCTATATATTTAGTACTTCCATTAGATATAGTTATTATTGGACTAATCGTTAGATTTGTAGGAAAACCAATTGACGCAAACTAAGAAAAGTGCGACGCACTTTTCTTTAGTTTACAGATGACAGTTTACAGTTTACAGTGAAGGAAGTTTTTCTTACAGAAAAACTAAGAATAAAAAAACAAACCCTAGTGTAGCCTTTGGCTATACTAGGGTTTTATACTTCATTTTAAATTTTGCGTTAGCAAAATATCCTTAACTGTAAACTGTCCACTGTAAACTCTAAACTAGAATACTGTTGCTGTTTATGAAATAATAAAGAGTTTAAAAATTAATCCAATTATTTGACAAGAAACAACTTAAATGATAAACTTAAGTTGCCTGATAAAACAACTTAATAATTAAATGAAGTTGTTTGTAAATAAATTGAATATTACCCAATTATGTATGTGTAACTTTTGAGGGGGAAGTATATGATAGAGTTAAAAAATGTTAAAAAATCCTTTAAGAATAGTGACGTTTTTAAAAGGAATTGATTTGGAGATAAATAAAGGGGAATTAATAAGGTATAGTTACTTTAAAGGATATAAGAAAAAATAGGGAGAAAAAATTAACTTTAAACGACTTAATTGAAAAGAAGGTTATTGCAGTCAATAAAGATGATTAATAACAAGAAAAAAGAATTTAGCTGGTCCAATAATAGGTATAACTAATGTAATACAAGCAGTTCCAAGTCTTGCTCTTTTGGGATTTTTAATTCCTGTTCTTGGAATAGGTAGTACACCTGCTATAGTTATGGTATTTTTGTATTCATTACTTCCAATAATATGATTTTATTTTACAAATTTTATGGTTTGTTAGTTTAATAATTAATTATAAAGAAATTAGGAGGGGAAATATGGGAGAGATTAAGGTGAATAATTTATATAAGGTTTTTGGGAAACATCCACAAAAAATAATTCCCCTATTAGAAAAGGGAATGTCTAAGGAAGAAATTCATAAAAAGACAGGATATTCTATAGGAGTAAATAATGTTAGTTTTGAAGTGAAAGAAGGAGAGTTTTTTGTTGTAATGGGTTTATCAGGGAGTGGTAAATCAACTTTAATAAGGTGCTTAAATCGTCTTATTGAGCCTACCCTAGGTGAAGTTTTGATTGATGGAGAAGATATATTAAAGCTTGATGAAGATAGTCTTAGAGAAGTTAGACGTAAAAAAATAGCAATGGTATTTCAAAATTTTGCATTGTTTCCTCATAGAACTATCTGTAGTAATGTAGAATATGGATTAGAAATACAAGGTATAGAGCCAGAAATACGTAAAAAGAAAGCTTATGAAGCGTTAGAATTAGTAGGTTTAAAAGGATATGAAGAAAGTATGCCTGATCAATTAAGTGGTGGTATGCAGCAAAGAGTTGGTCTTGCAAGAGCATTAGCAACAGATCCAGAAATATTGCTTATGGATGAAGCTTTTAGTGCATTAGATCCTTTAATACGTAAGGAGATGCAGGAAGAAATGCTTCAAATACAATCAAAAATGAATAAAACAATTGTGTTTATAACTCATGATTTGGATGAGGCTTTAAGACTTGGAGATAATATAGTAATAATGAAAGATGGTGTAGTAGAACAAATAGGAACATCAGAAGATATACTAACTAATCCTGCCAGTGAATATGTAAGAAAATTTGTAGAGGATGTTAATAGAACTAAAGTTATAACAGCTTCTACTATTATGCAAAAGCCAAATGCTATTATATCTACTAAAGATGGTCCAAAAGCAGCAGCAAGACTTATGAAAAAAGAAGAGATATCAAGTATTTATGTAACAGATAAAGACAGAAAATTACAAGGTATAGTTAGAGTTGAAGATGCTATTAAATTAGGAAATCAAGGAGTTAAAAGTATAGATGATATAATTCTAACCGATGTACCAACCACCACTCCTGATACACCAATTTCAGAATTGCTTTCTATGGCTATAAATATTCAATATCCTATTGTTGTATTGGATACTGATAATAAAATGTTAGGAATAATAAAAAGGTCTACAATTATAGCAGGAATTGTGGGGGAGGAGATATAGAATGTTTACCATTCATGTAGGTCCAATATTTGAGAAAATGATTGATTGGCTTAAAGATAATATTAATCCAGTATTTGAGATAATAAAAATAATTAATAAGTTTCTTGTAGAAGGATTAGAAAACGGTCTTTTATTTTTGCCGAGTATAGTAATAATATTACTGATTACATTACTAGCGTACAAGCTATCTGGGAAGAAAGTGGCTTTGTTTAGTTTTATTGGTTTGATGTTTATTGATTCTATGGGATTGTGGAATCAAACTATGCAAACTCTAGCTTTAGTTTTAATAGCTACTTTTATATCACTTGTAATGGGGGTGCCTTTAGGAATTTGGGCGGCGAGGCATGAAAAAGTTAATAGAGTTGTAAGACCTGTACTTGATTTTATGCAAACTATGCCGGCATTTGTATATTTGATTCCAGCAGTAATATTTTTTGGAATGGGTAAAGTTCCAGGGACTATAGCTACAGTTATTTTTGCTATGCCGCCATCAGTTAGACTTACTAATTTAGGTATAAGACAAGTTCCAGAAGATGTTATAGAAGCCGCAAAATCATTTGGTTCTACTCCTAAACAAATGTTATATAAAGTTCAATTACCTATTGCTTTACCTACTATATTAGCGGGAGTTAATCAGACAATAATGCTTTCATTATCAATGGTTGTTATAGCTGCTATGATAGGCGCAGGTGGTTTAGGAAGAGAAGTATATAATGGTATTACACAGATGGAAGTGGGCGTAGGATTTGAAAGTGGACTAGCTGTGGTAATTTTAGCTATGGTATTAGATAGAATTACTCAATCTTTAGGCAAAAATAAGGCGTGATTTAAAACAAGTATTGGCATAGTATTATTTCAATATTTGTTTAAAATAAAGTAAAATAAGGGGGATCAGCAATGAATAAAAAGCTAAAAAAAGTTTTATCCACAGTGTTTGTTGGCGTATTAGCTTTAGGAATGCTAGTGGGGTGTGATAAAGGTACAACAAATACGGAAAATAAGGAAACAAAAGGTAAGTTAAGTATAGGGTATGTTAATTGGGCAGATGACATAGCTATGACCAATTTAGTAAAGGCAGTACTAGAGGATAAAATGGGATATGAAGTTGATATGAAACAAGGAGAAGCAGGGATGGTATTTACATCTTTAGCTAGTGGAGATATGGATGTGTTCTTAGACGGTTGGTTACCAGTTACTCATAAGGATTATATGGACAAGTATGGTAAGGACTTAGAAAAGCTAGATACTAATTTTGAGAATGCTAAGATAGGATTAGTAGTTCCTGAATATATGGATATAAATAGTATAGAGGAATTAAATGAAGTTAAAGATAAATTGGATGGTCAAATAATAGGAATTGATCCTGGTGCTGGTATAATGAAAACTACTGAAAAAGCAATACAGGAATATGGCTTAGATTTAGAGCTTCTTGAAGGTAGTGGAGCCACAATGACTGCTATGTTAAAAAAAGCAGAAGATGAGAAAAAACCAATTGTTGTAACAGGATGGAAACCTCATTGGAAATTTGCTCGTTGGGATCTTAAATTTCTAGAAGATCCAAAAGAGGTTTATGGTGAAGCTGAAAATGTTTATACAATTACAAGAAAAGGTTTTTCAAAGGATATGCCAGAAGTTGCTGAGTTTTTAAATAATTTTAAGGTAAATGATAAACAATTAGGAAGTTTAATGGGAGATATACAAGATAATAGTAGTAAGGATGCTTTAGAAGTTGCAAAAGAATGGATTAAAAAGAATGAAGAGCTAGTGAATAGTTGGATACCTAAAAAATAAGAAATTAAGCAAAGATGCTGCCTCAAAATAGGAAATAATTCCTATATGAGACGGCATCTTTTATTTAAATTTTTTTATTAACAGCAGAACCAATCAAAAAGTGAACCACAACCACAGTTAGAACCACAACCACAGCTACCACTACATCTGCAATCACAATTCTTACAGCAACAGCAGCAATCACAATCCTTTTTATGATGTTTATGCTTCTTTTTCTTACAGCAGCAGTCATCACAGCAACAGCAATTATTACAACAACTACAGCAGTCACACTTATTACAACCGCAACCACATCCACAGCTTCCAATGCCGCAGCCAACTCCACGGTTGCATCCGCTACCATAACCGCGACCACATCCGCATTTAGCTAAGATTAATAATAGTAATATTAAACCTCTTCCCATTTAGAAATCACCTCCTACTATATAGGATGATGTAGCTTGTCTATTTTGAGGTATCATGGAGTTACTATATTATATTAATTAATGTGCAAAAGTGTTAATAATATTTAAAATTTTAAGAATATTATATTGACATAGTGAAAAAAAGTGATATAATTTAAAACAATAATTAAAAACATATAAATTAAATTTGGAGGAATGAAAAATGCAAAATCTTATTAGAAAGGGAATGGCAGCACAATTTGGTTTTTACTTTAGCTGGGGCTTTTATTTTAGCGCTGGTTATTTGTTCTGTCAAAAATTTAAAATTCCTATTTCTAATGAGTGTACCAATACGGTATATAGTATATAAATTTTTATATAGATTTTGTAATTACATTACTATGATATATAAAAAAGACTCACTCATTAGTGGGTCTTATTTTTTTATAAAAAAATTAAAATTAAAATTAAAAGGGAGGCTATTTTATGATTATTGTAATGAATCCAGGTGCATCAAAGGAAAGTGTTGAAAAATTGAGAGTGAAATTAAGTGAAAAAGGGGTAAGAGTAAATTTATGGGAAGGTGACAAATACTGTGTACTTGGTTTATTAGGGGATACAAGTGCAATCAATCCAAGTCAAATTGAAGCTGATATAGAGGTAGATAAAGTATTACATGTACAAGAACCTTACAAAAAAGCAAACAGACTTTTCCATCCAGAGGATACTATAATAAATGTTAGAGGTCAAAATATTGGGGGTACTAAGCTTGCTGTAATGGCAGGACCTTGCTCAGTAGAAAGTGAAGAACAGCTTATAGGAATTGCAAAAAGAATTAAAGAATCTGGGGCAGGATTCTTAAGAGGGGGAGCATATAAGCCAAGAACTTCACCATACAGCTTCCAAGGAATGGGAGAAAGAGGATTAGAAATATTAAAAGCAGCAAGAGAAGAAACTGGATTACCTATAGTTACTGAAATAATGTCACCAAGTTTAGTAGAAAAATTTGTTGAGGATGTTGATGTAATTCAAATAGGTGCAAGAAATATGCAGAATTTCGATTTATTAAAAGAGGTTGGTAAGACAAAGACACCTATTCTTTTAAAAAGAGGTTTATCAGCTACTGTAGAAGAATTCCTAATGTCAGCTGAATACATAATGTCAGAAGGAAATGACAATGTAATTCTTTGTGAAAGAGGAATAAGAACTTTTGAAACATATACAAGAAATACATTAGATTTAAGTATTGTACCTGTAATAAAGAAATTAAGTCATTTACCTGTAATAATAGATCCAAGTCATGCTGGAGGAATGTGGTGGCTTGTAGAACCGCTAGCTAAGGCAGCAGTTGCAGTTGGAGCGGATGGTTTAATGATAGAGGTACACAATGACCCTGCCAATGCAAAAAGTGATGGAGCACAATCTTTAAAACCAGAAAAATTTGATGCATTAATGAATTCATTAAGAGGTATTGCAGAAGCTGTGGATAAAGAAATCTAATGGAGGGATAGCTGTGGAAAAGTTAGATTTAAACATAACTGTTGTTGGCTTAGGACTCATAGGTGGGTCTTATGCCATGGCTATTAGAGAACTGAATCCCAAAAAGCTTTATGCAGTTGATATAGATGAAGAAGCTATTCTTAATGCTGAAAAAAATGGAATAATAGATAAAGGATATGTAAATGCGGATATTCCGTTAAAAGAATCAGATTTGGTAATAATATGTTTGTATCCTAAATTGGTTAAAGATTTTATAAAGAGTAATATTGAACATTTCAAGAATGGAGCAGTTATTACGGATGTTACTGGAATAAAAAGTGGATTTATAGAAGAAGTAAACCATATTTTAAGAGAAGATTTAGATTTTGTTTTTGGACATCCTATGGCAGGCCGTGAGCAGAAAGGATTGAAATTTGCTTCTAAAGAAGTATTTAACGGAGCTAATTATATAATAACTCCTACAGAAAGAAATAAAGAAGAAAATATAAAATTTCTAGAGGAGCTTATAAGAAAAATCGGTTTTAGAAATGTAGTTAGAATTAGTCCTGAAAAACATGATAAAATTATAGGTTTTACAAGCCAACTTCCACATGTTATAGCAGTATCTTTGGTTAATAGTGATGAATTAGGAATAGATACAGGATCATATACGGGAGATAGTTATAAAGAACTTACGAGAATTGCACAGATTAATTCAGAATTATGGACTGAGCTTTTCATGGGAAATAAGGATAATCTAATTAAAGAAATAGAAGTATTTGAGCAAAATATAGCAATGGTTAAAAATGCTATAATAAATGAAGAAAAATCTCTGCTTACAGAGCTTTTAGAGAAAGCAAGTAAAAAGAGAAAGGAGATGTACTAGTTGAAAGAACTGAGTATAAATCTTGCTGAAAAAAGATATCCTATTTATATTAAAAAAGGACTAATGGGTTCTATAGGAGAAGAAATAAAAAAGATATACGCAAGTAAAAAAATCGCAATAGTAACAGATGAAAATGTTGATAAGTTTTACGGTGAAGGTTTAAAGAAGAATTTAGAAGAAAATAATTTTACAGTATGCAAAATTGTATTAAAACCAGGTGAAAAGAGTAAGTCAGTTCAGGTATTATTGGAAGTTTATGATAGATTATTGGATTTTGGAATTACAAGAGGAGATTTAATAATTGCTCTTGGTGGAGGAGTTATAGGTGACTTAACTGGCTTTGCTGCTGCTACTCTACTTAGAGGTATCCCTTTTGTTCAAATTCCAACTTCCCTTTTAGCTCAAATAGACAGCAGCATAGGGGGAAAAGTAGCTGTAGACTTACCAAAAGGAAAAAACTTAGTAGGAAATTTTTATCATCCAGAAGCTGTATTTATAGATCCTGATGTGTTAGTGACTCTAGATAAAAGGTTTTTATATGATGGGATGGCTGAAGTAATAAAATATGCATGTATAAGAGATAAAAGCTTGTTTGATAATTTAATGAAGTATAAAGGGCAAGAGGATTTGTTTTCTAATATGGAATACATAATCTATACATGTTGCAGCATAAAAAAAGAAATAGTAGAAAAGGATGAAAAGGATACTGGAGACAGAATGCTTTTAAACTTTGGGCATACCATAGGCCACGCTATAGAGAAATATTTTAATTTTGAGAAATACACTCATGGAGAGGCTGTGGCTTTAGGAATGTACGCTATAACTGTAAAAAGCGAAGAAATGGGTATAACTGAAAATGGAACTTGTGAAAATATAAAGGAAGTTATTAAAAAATATAATTTAGAGTATAAAATTGAACTTAAAGACAAAGAAAAAATATTAGAAGCCGTAGCCTTAGACAAGAAAAATAAAGGAGATTTTATGAATGTTATACTTCTTAGTCATATAGGAGAAGGGTTTATTCACAAAATCAAGAGAGAAGAAATGCACAAATTTATATAAGGAGATGATAGGGTGAAGGACGTTGTAATTTATCCTGGGGCACTAAAGGGATCTGTAAAGATCCCTCCTTCTAAAAGTTTGGCACATAGAGCAGTGATTTGTGCTGGATTGGCAGATGGAGAAAGTATTATAGATAACATTATATTTTCTGACGATATTACGGCTACTACCAAAGCTATGGAAGCTCTAGGAGTGGAAGTTAAAAAGGAAGAAGGAAGAGAAAATAAGGAAAGAGTAAAGTTAAATATAAAAGGGAATAAGGAGTTATCTCTTATAAACAATATTGTAGACTGTATTGAGTCTGGGTCTACTTTGAGATTTTTAATTCCTGTAGCACTGCTTGCAAAAGGTGAAGTTACTTTTAAGGGAAAAGGAAAGCTAGTATCTCGTCCTTTAGATGTATATTATGAAATCTTTGAAAAACAAAATATACATTATGAAACTAATAATGGAGAGCTTCCACTAAAAATAGAAGGTGAATTAAAGCCTGGTGAGTTTAGTGTAAAAGGAGATATAAGTTCTCAATTTATAACAGGACTTATGTTTACACTTCCACTTTTAGATGGAGATTCTAAGATAATAATTACAACGGAGTTAGAGTCTAAAGGATATGTAGATTTAACTATAGATACATTAAATAAATTTGGGGTAAAAATAGAAAATAGAGAATATAAAGAATTTTATATTAAAGGAAATCAAAAATATAATAGTAGAGATTATAGAGTTGAAGGGGATTTTTCACAAGTTGCTTTCTGGCTTGTAGCAGGTACATTAGGAGAAAGTATAAAGTGTGAGGATATGAATATTGATTCTCTTCAAGGGGATAAAGTTATTGTAGATATATTAAAGAAAATGGGTGCCTACATATCTGTAAATGAAGATTATATAGAAGCTAAAACCTCTAAAACTAAAGGAATAGTTATTGATGCCTCAGAATGTCCAGACCTTGTTCCAGTACTTACTGTTATGGCAGCTTTAAGCGAAGGGACTACAGAGATAATTAATGCTAAAAGACTTCGTATAAAAGAAAGTGATAGATTGAAGGCTATTGCTTCTGAGCTTAACAAAATAGGTGGAGAGGTTGAAGAATTAGAAGATGGCTTAATAATCAAAGGTAAAAAAAGTTTAAAGGGTGGAAAAGTTGATAGCTGGAATGACCACAGAATAGCCATGGCAATGGCAGTTGCCTCTGTAAAATGTGAAGAACCTCTTATAATAACTAATAGTAATGCAGTGAAGAAATCTTATCCTGACTTCTGGAGAGATTTTAAAGAGCTAGGAGGAAAAGTAGATGAGTGGAGTATGGGGGAATAAAGTGAAATTCTCTATTTTTGGTGAATCCCATGGAAGTGCTATAGGAATAACTATTGATGGACTTGAGTCAGGAATAGAGTTAGATATAGAAGAAATAAATAGAGAGATGAGAAGGCGTGCACCAGGCAGAGATAAAATATCTACTCCAAGAAATGAAAAGGATGAATTTGAAATTTTGAGTGGATATTTTAATAATAGAACTACTGGTACTCCTATATGTGCAATCATTAGAAATAGCAATCAGCATTCTAAGGATTATGAAAAGGTAAAAAATATTATGAGACCAGCTCATGCTGATTACACTGGAAATATTAGATATAAAGGTTTTAATGATTATAGAGGTGGAGGACACTTTTCAGGAAGAATTACTGCACCTATAGTATTTGCAGGAGCAATAGCAAAGCAAATTTTAAGAATAAAAGGTGTTGTGATTGGAAGTCACATAAAGAGTATTGGAGAAATAGAGGAAGAGTATTTTGATAGTATAAATATAAAAGAAGAGTTGCTAGAAGAACTTTCACATAAGGAGTTTGCAGTAATAAACGATGAAATAGGAGAAAGAATGAAGGAAGAAATACTAAAAGCTAAAGAAGAAAAAGATTCTTTAGGAGGAATAGTTGAATGTTCAGTATTAAATCTTCCTTCAGGAATAGGTTCACCATTTTTTAATTCTGTAGAAAGTGTTTTATCTCATCTTCTTTTTTCAATTCCTGCGGTAAAGGGAGTAGAGTTTGGAGCTGGATTTAATATTTCAAAAATGAGAGGTTCAGATGCAAATGATGAGGTTTATATAGAAGATGGAAAAGTAAAGACTTATACCAACAATAATGGTGGAATATTAGGTGGAATTTCAAATTCAATGCCTTTGATATTTAGGGCAGCCTTTAAACCAACTCCATCTATAGGAAGAAGTCAAAGGACAGTAAATATAGAAACAAAAGAAAATACTACAATTGAGATAGAAGGACGACATGATCCTTGTATTGTTCAAAGAGCTGTACCAGTTGTAGAGGCAGTAGCCGCTATGGGAATATTAGATTTGATTTATTAATACAGATACTAAAAAAGAGGTACTAGGACAAAGGTACTAGGAGAAAGGTGCTAGGTACTAGGAAATGAAACCTTTCTGCTTTGCAGAAAGTTAAAGTTATTAAACTTAAATTTTATAGCTTCGCTATAAAATTTTTTTCCTAGTACCTAGCACCTGGCTACTGGCTACTGGTACCTAGTACCTATTATCTAGTATTTTAGCATATTAAAGCTTTTACAAAATTAAAAAGTATTAAAAAGGGGGCAAGAATTTGGTGGGGTTAGAGAACTTAAGAGAAGAAATTAATAGTATAGACGAAGAAATGACAAGACTATTTGAAAAAAGAATGGAAACAGCATTAAAAATAGCAGAATACAAAAAGGAAAATAACATACCTGTATTAAATCAAAGCAGAGAAGATGAGGTTATAAGAAAAAACATAGGTTATTTGCAAAACAAACATTTTGAAGGAGCATTAGAAGAATTTTTTACAAATCTTATGAGTATTAGCAGAAAGCTTCAAGCAAAAGAACTGTTTAATAACACTATTTCTAAGGAAGAGAAAAAAGAATTAAAGATTTTAGCTTGTTCCCCTAAAACAGAGAAAATAAAGATAGGTTTTCAGGGAGTTAAAGGATCTTTTAGTGAGCAAGCACTTTTAGAGTACTTTGGTGAAGATATACCTACATACAATGTGGATAACTTTGAAAATGTCTTTGAAGCTTTAAGTAAAGGTGAAATAGATTATGGAGTTCTTCCAATTGAAAATTCATCTACCGGAGGAATAGCAGAAGTATACGATCTTTTAAGAAAATATGGATTTTTTATAGTTGGAGAAAGAATTCTAAAAGTTGACCACAACTTATTAGGAATAAAGGGTACTAAAATAGAAGATTTACAGGAAATTTATTCTCATTCCCAAGCTTTTGGACAGAGTAGTGAATTTTTAAAAAATTATCCTCATTGGAAATGCATACCTTACAAAAATACAGCCACTAGTGCAGAATTTATAAAAAAAGAAAACTGTAAACGCAAAGCTGCTATAGGGAGTAAAAAGGCAGCTCAGGTTTATGATTTAGAAATAATCAAATCTAATATAAATCACAATAAAAATAACTATACTAGATTTATAATAATAGGCAAAGAATTAGAATTAGAGGATGACTACAATAAAATTAGTATTTTGTGTTCTCTACCTCACAAAGCAGGTTCTTTATATAATATCTTAAGAGTTTTTGCAGAAAATAACTTGAGTATGCTAAAAATAGAATCAAGACCTATTGTGGGAAAACCCTGGGAATATTTTTTCTATATAGATTTTGAAGGTAATTTAAATAATGAAAATGTAAATAAGGCAATTAAAACAATTGAAAACAATAGCTTTGATTTTAAATTACTTGGTAATTATAAATGCCATAATAATGGATAGTTTTTGAGAAAGAGGTGAATAATTTGGGTAGCTTGTATGGGCTTTTAGGAGAAAAATTAACTCACAGCTTTTCTCCACAAATACATTCTCAAATATTTAAGGAAACAAAAATAGATGGATATTATCATCTTTTTGCAGTAGAAAAAAGGGATTTGAAAGATGCAGTAGCTGGGTTTAAAGCATTAAAGATTAAAGGAGTAAACGTTACTATACCCTATAAGGTTGATGTAATGAAGTATTTAGATAGAATTTCAGAAGAAGCAGAAAAGATAGGAGCAGTAAACACTATATGTTTTAAAGAAGGAAAAACTATAGGATATAATACTGATTATTATGGTTTTGGTATGATGCTGGATAAGTTTAATATAAATATAAATGAGAAAAAAGCAGTAATTCTAGGTACTGGTGGAGCAGCTAGAGCAGTACTTCAATATCTTGTGGATAATAATATAAAGAAAGTTATTATTGTAAGTAGGAATAAAGAAGAGGGAACAGAGAAATTTCAAAATTTTAATGTAATTTCCTATGAAGAGCTTGAAACTATTGAACATATGGATATAGTTATTAACACTACTCCTAGCGGCATGTATCCTAAGACAGAATACTCTCCTATAGATAAGAATATAATTTCAAAATTTAATACAGCTATTGATTTAATATATAATCCAAAGGAAACCTTATTTTTAAAATATGCAAGGGAAGAAGGATTAAAAGCAATAAATGGTTTATATATGCTTGTTGGTCAAGCAGTAAAAGCTGAAGAATTGTGGAATAATTTTAAAATAGACAGTAAAGCTGTGGATAAAATTCACATAAATGTAGACTTATTAAGTGACCAGTAACTAGTAAATATCTTTCTGCTCTTAAGCAGAAAGATATTAATTACTGGTCATTGGAAACTGGTTACTGGCTACTGGTAGAAGTGTAATTTAGGAATAATGAGGTATAAAATATGGTGAATATAGATAAGAACATAGTTTTAATAGGAATGCCAGGCTGTGGAAAAAGTACTATAGGAAAAGAATTAGCTGATAAATTAGATATTGAATTTTGTGATTTAGATGAGTATATAGTTGAAAATACAGGGAAAAGTATTCCTGAGATTTTTAAATGTGGAGAAGAGCATTTTAGAAAAATTGAGAGTAAAGCTGTAGCGGAAGTAAGTGGAGTATGCCCACAAGTTATAGCTACTGGTGGCGGTGTGGTTAAAAATTCTGAAAATATACACAGGTTAAAGAAAAATGGAGTTATAATTTTTATCAACAGACCAATTGAAAAAATATTCACAGATGTGGATATTTTGAGTCGTCCCTTGTTGATAAGTGGAAAAGAAAAAATATACAACCTATATGAAGAACGATATCCACTATATAAAAAATATTGTGATTATGAAATAATAAATGATGGAACCAGCGATGAAGCCAGGGATAAGATTATAACATATTTAAAAGAAATTTAGAATAGAAAAAATTAAAATTAGAAGTAAGAGGTGAAATCCTTGAAGATATTAATAATAAATGGACCTAATCTTAATATGCTAGGAATAAGGGAAAAACATATATATGGAAGTATGACATATGATGATATATGCGAATATTTAAAAGAAAAGGGCAAGGAATTAAAGCAGGAAGTAGATGTTGTTCAAAGTAATATAGAAGGAGAAATAATAAATTACATACAAGAGGCTTATAATAAATATGATGGTATAATAATAAATCCAGCAGCTTATACTCATTATAGTATAGCAATATATGATGCTTTAAAGGCTGTAAAAGTGCCTACAGTTGAGGTTCATATAAGTAATATTCATGCAAGAGAAGAGTATAGACATAAATCTGTTACAGCACCAGCTTGTATTGGCCAGATCTGTGGGTTTGGAGTTTATGGTTATGTAATGGCAATGCAGGGATTGATTAATATGAAAAAAGAAAATAAGATTTAATATGAGAAGCTAGTAGAAATATACTAGCTTTTTAATTGGATAAAATAAAGGAAACAATAATTATGTATAGAATATATTCATAATGTATAGGGAGGGATAAAATGCTGTGGATTATATTAATGGTACTGTTTCTCATTAATATTATGGTGGGAGTATATTTTTCTAATCTTATTATACGTCCTAAAAAAATTAGTTATGAAGAAGCTTATGATAGAGAAATACAAAGCGGAAATTTGATACAGGAAGATTTTAATAAATTGAAAAAGGAGGAAATTTATATTGATTCTCCTCATGGATATAAACTCCACGGATTATTTTTTTCAGTTAAAGATTCAAAAAAATTTATTATTATTTGTCATGGATTTACATGCTCTTTATACAGTTCTATAAAATATATGAACTTATTTTCAAAAAGAGGTTTTAATATTTTAATATATGATCATAGATATCACGGACTTAGTGGTGGAGGGAATATTTCTTTTGGATATTACGAAAAAGAGGATTTAAAAGCATGGACAAATTGGATAATAGATACATTTGGTGAGGAGTGTATAGTTGGATTACATGGAGAATCTATGGGTGGTGGAGTTGTAATTCAAAACCTTGCTATAGATGAAAGAATTAAATTTTGCATTGCTGATTGTGCCTATTCAGATATGAGTATATTAATGAAACATCAGTTAAAGAGGAGATATAACAATTTAGTAAAGATACCGTTTTTACTTGAATGGATAAGCTTTATAACAAAAATAAGAGCAGGCTGGGCTTTTAATGATGTTTCTCCCATAAGAGCTTTACAAAATGTAAAAACACCTATTTTATTTATTCATGGAGAAAATGATGATTTTGTTCCAACAAGTATGAGCAAAGAAATGTATTCTGTAAAAAAAGGTATAAAGGATATATATATATCACCTAATGCAGGTCATGCACAAGCTTAC
This sequence comes from Clostridiaceae bacterium, assembly GCA_036677675.1. GTDB lineage: Bacteria > Bacillota > Clostridia > Clostridiales > Clostridiaceae > Clostridium_H. The sequence goes on from JAVBWC010000017.1 coordinate 29,262, forward strand.
TGGAATAATAAACAGGAATATGATAATAAGGTAGGAAAGTTTTTAGAAAAAATAATAGGTAAAAACATACCGAATATATGAAAATTTACTCGGTATGTTTTTTATTTAGTACGTATACATTTTTTAAGTTATTTAAAGCATTTTTCCTATAGTTTTCTACTTCCTCTGTTAATTTATAATTATGTTTCTTTAAAATATCTAAATAATTTTTTACAATTAAGACTAAATCGCTTTCAATGGATTTGTCAGAAGAGACCTTTATATAACTTTCTAGAATATCTTTTGACAGTTTGTTGTTAATATAGTCAAAACTAGGTGAATTATTTGTTCCGTATAAATATGTTGCTGCATAAAAAAGATATTGCTGTTTTATATCTTTGTATTTAAGTGAAGAAGAATATTTTTTTAAAAAGAATTCGCTTTTTAAAGCTCTTTCAAAAATTTTATCCCAACTGATAACAATAGCTCCATCTGAGGTTGGTGGTTGAGCAGAGTCTAAAGCTTTTAAGTTTATATATTCTTTAATATCATCTGTAACGTAATAATTATATTTTTTTAGGTATTCATAATTTTGTATAGGATAATATTGTCCTTCAGTAGTTATAATTTTATACCCACACTGAAGGATTTCTGATAAATATTTTTTCAACTCATCATCTTTTACATTATCTAAATCCTTCATAGTATCTAAAACATTAATGCTGTTTTTACCTGCAAAAGCTTTAGCTATTTTTGTTTGAACGTTTCCTGTAAAAAAACTATTTAGTCGTTTTTCATAATTTTTGTTTTGAACTTCTTCTACTCCTAATACTAGCTTTGATGCGTTATCATTAGAAACATTTTTAATATTATAATCAGTAAATTTAATAACTTCTTGTTCAGAAATATCCTTAGTATTAATTAGTTTATTAAATTCCTTCATTATTTTTTCTTGTTCTTGAGAATATTCATTAGAAACTATATTTGAATTATGCTGTATTTTAACGATATTTTCATACAGAATTTTACTATTACTACAACCTGTAAGAAGTATTACTAGACATACTCCTATAAAGAGTTTATGCTTCATGCTTTATACCTCCATGTAATAAGTATAGTATAATTATACAAATAAATTATCATATATAGTTTACAGAAGTATTACAGCTAAAAAATAAAAAAGAATAGGGTTTTCTCAAAAAGAGAATTCTATTCTTTTCATATAAACTATTATATTAATTCAGTAGTATATATTTTAAATTTTTAATTATGAAATTAGCTTGATTATTCACATTGTGTTAAGGATTTTATCATATTTTCTAGTACTTCTATTCTAGCTATAACTTCTGGATAGTCCATGTAATTTTCACCATATTGGTATTTCATACTTTCTTTAAATTCTTTTAATTCTTCTTTAAGTAAAGCAGCTTTTATTTCTTTATTACTCATTTTATTTCTCCTTTTTTATAGTAAATGAATTTTAAAATTGTTTTAAAGTAAAAATATCCTTACGCTCAACTTTCCATTTAAAATTTAAAAGTTTAGTATTTATAATATATACAATTTAAGATGAATCTATCCCATGACTAACAATTGGAATATTCTTAATTATATCACAAGTTTAAATTATTTTTAATGTTTAGAAGAAGAATATAAGTAAATAATGTTTAATGAAAATAAAGCGTGGCTAATATTTTATAGATAGTTAAGAGGCTAAAGCAATTCTTGTTTTGCAATTTGTAACATTTTTGTATTCTTATTGTAACTAATTTAAACATGAATAGAAATATACTTATAAGTGTCAAAGATATTAAAACATTGTAGAGAAAGGAATGTAATAAAATGAAAAAAGTAATGTGTTTAGGATTAATTGGTATTTTAGGATTTGGGAATGTGTCTTATGTATTAGCAAAAGAAAATCCTATAGCAATTCAAGTTAAAGCTGAGAAACTAACTAAAGATCTTAAAACTTCTGTAAATATTAAAGATAAAGAAGTTAAATATAAAAATGAAGCAATAGAGGTGAATATAAAAATTCCAGTAGTTGAGGGAATGAAGAATCAATCTATTCAAAAGAAAATAAATGACATGTTAGAAGAGGATATAATAGAATTCAAAGATGATTTAGAAGAAACAGCAAAGATAGGTTTAAAAGATTTTAAAGAGCAAGGATGGCAAATGAAACCATATGTTGCTCAGGTAGATTATAAAGTTCATTATAATAAAGATAACTTATTAAGTATTTCAGTTAATTATTATCAATACACAGGTGGAGCTCATGGTGCTACATTACAAAAAAATTTTAATATAGATTTAGATACAGGAAATGAAGCTACACTAAAAGATTTTTTCTACGAAGGAGAAAATTATAAGGAAATAATAAGTAAAGAAATAAAAAAGCAGATGGCATTAGAGAAAGATAAATATTTTGATGGAGCTCTTAATATAGTAAGTTCAATTTCAAATAAACAATCATTCTATATTGAAAACGAAAATATTGTTGTCTGTTATGGACATTATGAAATTGCACCATATGCAGCAGGTATTCAAGAATTCAAAATTCCCTTCTCTTCTTTTAAAAAAAGTGTAAAGAAAGATATTAATGTAAAATATGCACAAGTAAAGATTAAAGCAAAAACCATAAGAAGAAACGATGAGATATTTATATCAGATTTAAGAATTCCTGTAATAGAAGGGCTTAGAAATACAAAATTACAAAGTAAATTAAATAGTGATTTTGAAAAAAACATAATGGAATTTAGTAATGAAGTAGAAAAGGCATCTAGAGAATGGGAAAAAGAAGCAAAGAAACAAGGGTGGGAAATACATCCCTATGATGCAACTACAGATTTTAAGGTGAATTATAATGATAATAATTTACTAAGCATTTCAATTGATTATTATGAGTATACTGGTGGTGCTCATGGAAATTGTGAAAAGAAAACTAAGAATATAGACATTAATACAGGAAAAGAACTAGCTTTGAAAGATTTATTTAAAGATGGAGTAAAATATAAAGATTTAATAAATAAAGAGATTAATACACAGATACAATCTACTGCACAACAAATGAAAAAGGAACTGGAACAAGAAGGAGTAAAAGATAAAGATGATTATGTTCCATATAAAGATTTTAAAGGTATTTCTGATAAGCAAACATTTTATATTGAAGATGGAAATATTGTAGTGTACTTTGGCGTGTATGAGATTGGCTGTTATGCAGAGGGAATGCCTGAATTCAAAATTCCAATATCTAAAATTAAAGATAATATAAAAACAGAGTTTTTACAAATTTAATGAAAATAGAAATAAGGAAAGGATTAGAATTCATATAGGAATGAATCCCCAGTCAAGAGAGCTTATAGTGACTGGGGATTTATAATTGGATATTACTTTAATTATGAAGTAGTAGTTTGTTCATTTCCAATTCATCGCAGATTTTAGTACAGAATTAAAGTTTATGAAGAGATTTAACAGTAGAACCAATGTCATGATAAAATTCATCAATATTATAACCTTGCTGTATTAAGTAATCTGTAATATTATTTGATCCTTTTTCAACAGAAATATAATACATTTTCATCACCTCTGCGCTTATTATTTGTATATAATGAGAAGTATATTCCTTATATGAAAAAAAATAATTTATTTTGTGAATAATAAATAAGTATTTGGAAATAATAAAAATGAAAAGGATGTAAATGTACTACTGTATTAAAAATATATTTGACTTTTCGAATACATTAAATTTAGATATTTTAAAATAGTGTATTCATTGACAAAAGATGATATATATGATAACATTAGTTCATTACATTAGAAATTAATTGGTTTTTAGGAGGATTTTTTAAATGAAAATTGGAACAGTTAAATGGTTTAATGCAGAAAAAGGATTTGGATTTATATCTGTAGAAGGAGAAGATGACGTTTTCGTACATTTCTCAGCTATTCAAACAGAAGGATTCAAAACTTTAGAAGAAGGTCAAAAGGTTGAATTCGAAGTAACTGAAGGCGCTAGAGGACCTCAAGCTGCTAACGTTAATAGACTATAATTGACGTTTAATAGTTATTTGTAATACAGATAGTATTTATTATTACAGATAATGTTTATAATATAGGTAATATTTGTGATACAGATAATTTAAAAGAGTGATATTCAAAAGAATATCACTCTTTTATTTTTTTATAATTTTTTCTTTTGTATGATGAATTTCTCATGCTATATGGTTTTCATTTTTATATAAAAATTTTGTTATTATTTACATTATGATATAAAATAGATATTGGAGGCGAGACTTATGAAAAAAGAAATTTATATTAAAAATAGAGAAAGATTAATGAGCAAAGTTGATGAAAATTCAGTGGTAATTTTATTTGCAGGTAGAGCACCATACAAATCAGCAGATGAAACATATCAGTTTACACCTAATAGGAATTTTTATTATCTAACAGGAATAGATAGAGAAAATATTATACTTATAATGACTAAGAAAAACGGAAAGATAGAAGAAACCTTGTTTATAGAAGAGTCAGATCCAATAATGGCTAGATGGGTTGGAGAAAGAATGAAATCAGAGGAAGCAAAAGAGATTTCAGGTATATCAGCTGTTGATTATACTAAGAATTTTTATTCTTCTTTAGGGGGAATTTTTTCAAGATTTAATTATGATAAATTATATCTTGATCTTGAAAGACAAGATTGGAATATTCCAATGACAGAAGCACAAAGTATGGCAAAAGAAGTTAGAGAAAAATATTCATATTTAAATATAAAAAATATTTATTATTACATAAGTGAGCTTAGAACCATAAAACAAGAAGAAGAAATAGAAGAAATAAGAAAAGCAATTAGTATTACAAAATGTGGAATAGAAAAAATGATGGAGAATGCAAAGTCTAATATGATGGAATATGAGATTGAAGCATACTTTGATTATGTTCTCACATCAGAAGGGGTAAAGGATAAAGCTTTTAAAACAATAGCTGCTGCTGGGAAAAATGCTACAGTACTTCACTATTCTGAAAATAATAGTAAATGTGGTGAAGATGATTTGATTTTATTTGATTTAGGGGCTCAAACAAATTATTATAATGCAGATATTAGCAGAACCTTTCCTGTATCAGGCAAGTTTACAGAGAGACAAAAGCGGGTTTATAATGTAGTTTTAAAGGCAAATCTAGAAGTTATGAAGGCTGTAAAACCAGGTATACCTTTTGCTGAGCTTAATGAAATAGCAAAAAAAGTTTTAGCGGAAGGATGTAAAGAGCTGGGGCTTATAAAAGATGATAGTGAGCTTTCAAAATATTATTTTCATGGTGTAAGCCATTATTTGGGGCTTGACACTCATGATGTTGGAGATAGAGGTGAAATTCTTAAGCCTGGCATGGTTTTTACAAATGAACCAGGATTATATATTCCAGAAGAAGGAATTGGTATTAGAATAGAAGACGATCTTTTGGTAACGGAAGATGGATGTGAGAATCTTTCTAAGGATATAATCAAAACTGTTGAAGAAATAGAAGCTTTTATGAATATAAAGTAAAAATAAGAGTCTAGAAGTCTAGGCTCTATTTTTATTTTGAGATAGTTGCATTAACAACTAATATAGCATATAATAGTAAAAGTTAATAGTTGTTGTTGCAACTATATGAAAAATATAAGAATGAAAGAAGGGTTGAAGTGAATTGTGATAATAAGTCTATAGGAAAATATATATCAATTTTATACAGATATCAGCAGTGCTTTATGGCAAAAGAGTTGAAAGAATATAATTTAGGAACGGGTCAATACATTTTTTTGCTTACGTTATTAAAAAAAGATGGAATAAGCCAAGAAGAACTCAGCAAAAGCTCCTATATTGATAAAGGTACTACAGCAAGGGCTATAGCAAAGTTGGAACAAGAAGGATATGTTTTAAGGAAAAAAGATGAAGAGGATAAAAGAACAAATAGAATTTATCTAACTGAAAAAGCTTTGGAATTTAAGCCTGTGCTTTTTGAAATTTTAAGAAAATGGGTAGGCATATTATCATCAGATTTGAGCAAAGAAGAAGAAGCGGTGGCAATAAAACTGTTAGAGAAGATGGGTGAAAGTGCAGCAAAATATATGAAAGAAAATAATTAATTAAGGAGAGGTTATATGAAGGACAGAAGTTCAAGATTGGGAAGTGAAGATATTAAAAAACTTTTAATAAGCTTATCATTACCTGCTACCATAGGTATGATAGTAAATGCGTTATACAATATAGTAGACACTATTTTTGTAGGTAGAGGTGTTAATACACTAGCTATAGGTGCACTTACAATAGCTTTTCCTATTCAAATGTTAATAATGGCTTTTGCATTAGCAGTAGGAGTAGGAGCAGCAGCAGTTGTTTCCATTAGTTTAGGAAAGGGAGATAAAGAAAAAGCTGATAAAGTGGCAGGTAATTCGTTTTTAATTGCTCTTATAATAGGTGCTTGTATCACTATATTAGGACTAGTTTTTATTTCACCAATACTAACTTTTTTCGGAGCAACACCAGAAATTTTACCTTATGCAAAAGACTATATTTTTGTAATTTTTATAGGAACTATATTTTACACCTTTGCAGTTTCTGCTAACAATCTAATTAGAGCAGAAGGCAATGCTAAAGTAGCCATGTTTACTATGGTGATAGGTACAGGATTAAATATTCCTTTAGACTATGTGTTTATATTCATTTTAAACATGGGGATAAAGGGAGCTGCAATTGCAACTGTAATTTCTCAATTTGCATCATTTATTTTTGTTTTAACATATTTATGTAGCGGAAAAAGTGCTTTAAAAGTAAAGCTTCATCATTTAAAGCCTGATATAAATATACTAAAAGAGATTTTTGCAATAGGATCATCTGCCTTTGCAAGGCAGATAGCAGGAAGTGTTGTTGGAGTTGTATTAAATAATTCTCTGAAAATATACGGAACTAATTTGGATATAGCTATTTTGGGTACAGTTAATAAGATAACTATGTTTTTGTATATGCCTCTATTTGGAATAGTACAGGGAATGCAGCCGATAGTGGGATTCAACTATGGTGCAAAAAAAATGGATAGAGTTAAAGAAACAATAAAGTTGTCACTTATTGGTACTACATTTATGGCTGTTTGTGGATTTTTATTCTCTCAAATATTTGCTATACCAATAATGAGTGCTTTTAGTAAGGATACTCAATTTATACAAAGTGGTGCTTCTATAATGAAAATTGTTGTTTTAATGGTACCGGTTATAGGAATTCAAGTAGTAGGAGCTACTTTGTTTCAATCTATAGGTAAGGCTATTCCATCTCTAATATTATCATTACTTAGACAGGTCTTATTATTTATACCTTTAGTAATTATATTGCCAAAGTATATAGGGATTGCAGGTATATGGAAGTCTTTCCCTATAGCTGATTTAGGATCTACAATTTTTACAGCTACCTTGATGATTAATGAAATGAAAAAAATAACTGCTCAACAAGAAGAACTAAAGTTGGAATATGACAAGATATAAGAAAAGTGCGACGCACTTTTCTTTAGTTTACAGATGACAGTTTACAGTTTACAGTGAAGGAAGTTTTTCTTACAGAAAAACTAACAATTAAAAAAACAAACCCTAGTGTAG
>JAVBWC010000018.1:0-21147 GCA_036677675.1 Clostridiaceae bacterium
TGGTGATCCACCGGGGAATCGAACCCCGGACAACTTGATTAAAAGTCAAGTGCTCTACCGACTGAGCTAGTGAATCAAATGGCTGGGATAGCAGGATTCGAACCTACGCATGTAGCAGTCAAAGTGCTATGCCTTACCGCTTGGCGATATCCCAATTTAAAATGGGGTGAACGAAGGGACTCGAACCCTCGACAACCAGAACCACAATCTGGCGCTCTACCAACTGAACTACGTTCACCATATGGTGCGTCTTAAGAGATTCGAACTCCTGGCCCACGCCTTAGAAGGGCGTTGCTCTATCCAGCTGAGCTAAAGACGCATATTTTGGAGCGGGTAAGGGGAATCGAACCCCTGTGTTCAGCTTGGAAGGCTGACGTTCTACCATTGAACCATACCCGCATATCTGGTCGGGGTGGCAGGGCTCGAACCCGCGGCCTCATGGTCCCAAACCACGCGCGCTACCATCTGCGCTACACCCCGTCATCATGTCCTAAAAAACTTTTTTTAGCATTTATCAACAAACCAGTTAAGCATTTATTGTTTGTTTTGCTTCGTTCCTTAGCGACATGGATTATTCTACACTATATTTCTTAATGCGTCAATACTTTTTTAAATTTTTTTTATTCTTTTTATAATAATTTTATACTTGGGCTTATTTTTCCCTCATTTATTTCTATTGTTCCTACACTACTATAGGCATCTCTCGGTAAAGATGCACTTCCTGGATTCATAAACCATATTCCTTCTTCATATTCAATTACCGATACATGAGTATGTCCAAACAATACTATGTCTGCACCTAGTTCTTCAGCTCTATATTTTAATTTTAACATATTATACTTAACATCATAGTTATGTCCATGAGTGATAAAAATCTTTACTCCCTCTACTTCTTCCAACAATTCTAAGGGCTCTTTTCTTCCAAAATCACAATTTCCTCTAACATTTATAATTTTCTTTTTGTAATATTCCTTCATTCCTTCAACGTCTTGAACATTATCACCTAAGTGTATAATTAAATCTGTATCTTCTAGCGCTTCTGCAACTCTTTCAAAAACATCCTTATTTCTATGCGTATCACTTACAACTCCTATAAGCACTTATCCTTCCCCCTTATAGTATTTCCTTAATCTTTTCTTGTATTTTTTTTAGGGCTCTGCCTCTATGGCTTATAGAATTCTTTTCATCTGAACTCATTTCTGCAAAGGTTTTTTCAAACTCTGGAATATAGAACAAAGGATCATATCCAAAGCCCTCTTTTCCTCTTTCTACTTCTACTATATATCCTTGGACTTCTCCTTCTACATTTATAACATTCTCTTCATCAACAATTAATTCTATGGCACAAACAAACTTAGCTTTTCTATCTTCAAATTTTATCCCTTTTAAGTTTTGCAATAATTTCTCATTGTTTTTTTTACTATTTCCATGTTCTCCACTATATCTTGCAGAATATACTCCTGGTTCTCCATTAAGTATATCTACTGTAAGACCTGAATCATCAGCCATTACCATACATTCGTCAGCTAACTTATATATTTCACTAGCTTTAATGTGGGCATTCTCCATAAAAGTATTGCCATTTTCCTCAACATCAACATCTATTCCAGCTTCTTTTAATGAAATTATTTCAAAAGGAAAATCTTTTAATATTTCCTTTATTTCATTTATCTTGTGTTCATTATTACTTGCAACTAAAAGCTTCTTCATCCTTTTATCCAACCTCTTTCATATAATTAATTTTATTATAAATTTAAAATTAACCTTAATACATTTTAGCTTTGCAGCTGTAAAGCTTACTTTCCTAACAACCTAGTACCTAGTACCTAGTACCTAGTACCTTTAGTATATCTTCATCTATAAGCTATAACCAAATTTAAATTTTAAAGTTAGTTATTTATACAATCCTAAAAAGCTCGTCTCTCTCAGATGCAACTGCAACATACTTTTTATTTTCTTCTACTATAACTCTATTCTTATTAGTAATATTACCTACTATTGTAGCATCAATACCATTTTCCTTTAATATTTCTATTAGTTTTTTTCCATTACTGCAGGTAATCAACATACTTCCTGAGGAAATGAATTTTAAAGGATCTATAGAAAACAGCTTGCATATTTTTTGAGTCACACTACTTATTGGCATCTTTTCCTTATATACTTTAAATCCCACTTTACTTCCTTCTGCAAGTTCCCATAATCCTCCTAGTACTCCGCCTTCTGTTATATCATGCATGGAATTCACACCAAATTCACCACTTATTTTACCTTCTTTCACAACACTTAGTTCATTTATATAACTTCTAGCCTCTTCTATTTCTTGTTCATTTAATACCTCTTTTACTCTTTCATAATAATCATTAACTGCTATGGCTGTTCCTTCTAGACATAATTTTTTTGTAACAATTATATCATCTCCAATTTGTGCTCCGCTAGTAGAAACTGCCATATCTTTTTTAGTTTTTCCTATAACTGTACATGAAACAACTATTCTATTAACTGCATCCGTTACTTCCGTATGCCCTCCTAATATTTCTACATTTAATTTCTTAGTTTCCTCATCTATTTCCCTCATTATTTCTTCAACATCTTTAAGCTCTGAACGTGGAGGAATAAGAATAGTAACCAACAATCCCGCAGGCTCAACTCCACAAGAAGCCACATCATTACAATTAATATGTACAGCTAATTTACCAATATTCTTCTCCGCTCCTGTTATTGGATCCGTAGACATTACACATTCATACTCTCCAAAATTCATTACGCTGCAATCTTCCCCAATAGCACTTCTTATCCTTACATCCTCTCGCTTAACACTTTTATTCTCAGTAATAATTTTGTGTAAATCCTCCCACTGAAGCTTTCCTATTTCCATAAAAACATCTCCTTTAGATTTTAAAAACTATCACCTTTTATTATATCTTTACATATTATTTATATAAGGATTAATTTATGGTGGTGTATGTATGTTAAAATATATAGGGCCTTTTTTACGGATGAATAAGCTGGATATAGAGCAAATCAAATCCCAATTGTTTCACTTATCAAAAGAATCCATAAAAGATATTGTACTATATTCTCAATGTGGAATTGTAGTTGACCCTAAAGAACTGAATTTAAAAAACATATCTAGTACTGATATTAACACATTAGATTTAAATTCTCCACTTTTATGTGTGTACAAAAAAGCTAATGCCGCACTAAAGTTAAAAGAAAATGCTCTACTATGGACAAAAGACAAAGTAAAAAAAGACGTTCCTATCTCCAGTAATGGTTATATGACCTTATGTCTTTTAGAACTTATTGACTACTATGCTCAATTCAAAGACTCCTCTTCTAATAAATATGCTTTAAGTGTTTTGTATAAAGAACTTACTAAAAAGCAACTGGACTTTTATGCCTCTTACTTAAGAAATGAAGAAGGAGTATTCGTTGATAAAAAAGATGATACTGATTCTATAACAGGAAAAATAAAGCTTAAAGAAAAAAATAAGAACTTTAAATTTTCTGAGCAAGCATTACTTATGAATGCTTATTATAAAGCATCTACTTATATAGATGGAAAACTTAAAGATTCCTATAAAAATTTTTCTCATGATATTTTAAATATGTTTTTAGAATTTAAAGATGAAATGTACAATATATCTTTTCAAGACCAGTGCAAATTATGTTTAAATCTTAATATTTTTTATACTTACTCTAAAATAGAAGATGTAAAATTGCTTCTTATTGATATTTTCGATTTACTCTATGAAAACTACAATACAAATGCAACAAACAATGTCCATGTAACAGATTTATGCTTATTGTACCTAAATTCAATGTTAATTTATGAACATACAAATATCTATAAGTTCAAAAAAATAGGTGAAAATTTTTATAAGCTTCTAACAAAATATTTTGATGAAGAACATTCCATTTGGTTGAAGCCCTCTGATGAAAAGGAAATTGATTTTTCTTGTAGAGAAATAATTTTATATCTTCTTTGTAATATTTATCAAAATCATATAGGTAAAGAAGATAATGATGAAATGATTTTAGACATATTTACACATCAATTAGTTGACTCTGGAATAATTTTAAGCTGGCCAGAGGCTCCAAATTTAGATGATGTTGAGCATTATAAAGATTTTGAAACAAAGCCTGAAAATTTACTAGATGAACAATATTTTAAAATGCCTATGATAGCTAGTCCTGAAAGTAGTGAATCAGCACCAATTTTTATTAAATCTGTAACCTATGATAAAAATAAAAAAACATTTAAACAAAGTAAACTAACCTTTGACAGTAGAAAGAATTTAGAATTATTTTTCTTAATGCTATACTTATTTAATAATCACTTTAAAAAATATATTGCAGAAAGTATTAATTCCTCAAATTAACTTTTTAATCATCAGTATAAGAATAACCAAACATGTTTAAACTATATTCATATAATAAAACAAAAGAAGGAGGTGGCTTAAATTCGATAATTTATATACTATTTCAACAAATATAAACTGTTCTGAAGATTGTATTTATTGTGAAAATGGTATGTGTACACTAAATAATATTACTTCTACTTATGATATAAGTCTTAATACCATAGATTGTGCTTACTTCATTTCTAAACCTCCTAAAAATAAAGCTCCCTAATAATTAGGGGGCCTTATTAAATTGGTTTCTTAATATGTATGTTTTTTAGAATTACGTTTCCTCTTTTATTAATTTGTAATCCCTCTATATGTTTTTTTCTGCAAATTACGTTTTCACAAAAATATAAAGGTATACAAGGCATATCATTATATAGCAATTCTTGTGCAGAGTTTAAATATTGAACTACCTCATTATTATCCCCTGTTATCCTTGCTTTTAAAATCAAAATATCGTAGTCAATATTGTTATATCCATATATATTAAATTTCGAATTACTAACCCACTTTTCTAAAAAAGCCATAGGTGAATTATATTCTCCTATATAATCTGTTAATAATACGTCATACTCATTATTTTGAATTATTTCTTCCAGCTTTTGTTGATTATATCCCTCTGCTAAAGTATTAATCTTAATTGCTTTTAAGCTTTTTACTATTTCATCTACTATATCTTTATTATTTTCTTTATCGCTACAGTAAACTAATTTAATTTTTTCTCCATTATATTTACTTTTATCTAAAAACTCTTTTGCTTTAGTCACACTACTATATTCAGTAAATAAACTATTATTAACTAAATAACCTTTCATATTTTGTGAAGTAAAACTTTTAGCCTCTTCTCCTGTGGATATATTGATAATATTTTTTCTGCTTATACAATAATTAATACACTTTCTAAAATTATCCTCTCTAACTATTCCCTGTTTATTTAAGTTAAAATTTAAACTCATGCCATCTAGTGAATGATTTTTTAATATCTCATCATTTTTAATAAACTCATTTATTTCACTCTTAGGTGGATTAGTCATTATATCAACTTCATTCCATTTATAAGCAGCTAAAACAAACGCACTAGCTTCTTCATTTTTTATATGCAGTTTATCACTAATAACATTTTCATTATCCCAATACCATTTATTTTTAACAAGAACTAGTTCTCCTTTGTCTAAAATGCTTTCCAGTTTAAAACCTCCAGAATATAATATTCCCTCATAATTCATTTTCCAATCTTTTAAATAATTAAAATCTTTTCTCAATACATATATGGGTTGACTTAAAATATCTAAAAAATAGCTACAGGGATAATTTAATCTTATCTCTAAAGTTTTATTACCTACCGCATTTACAGCAACACTATCCATATCTACTTTGTTTTCAGCATAGTCTCTGGCTCCAAAAATACAATATAACTGCTGCTTATAAATATTATTTTCATATTTTAATAGCTCTGAAAATAAATTAACAAAATCATATGATGTTATATCACTGCCATCGCTCCACTTAGCATTATCTCTTATAGTAAATTTATATGATAATTTATCATCACTTACCTTCCATTCTGAAGCTAAGGCTGGGACTATTTCTCCTTTTTCATCTATAGATACTAACCCTTCAAATAACCCTAGTAGTAAATCTTCTTGTCTTGTATTATTATTATGTAACATTATTAAATCTTCTGGCAGCTTTTCTATGTTGTATGCAACATAATCTCTCACATTTGTATTAACTTCTTTTTTCTCAATACATCCACTGACCGCTGTCATAAAAAAAATTAATAATATCACTATACATTTTTTCATAATCAAACCATCCATTTCCAAATCAAATTATATATAAATTATTGCCAATGTACAAAATAATAAACTAAATACTGTAAATTCATATTTTAAATTAAAATTTCACTTTATCTAGGTAAATATTTATAAAAATTAAGTTTTTTATTCTTAAAAATATCAATCGTTTTTCCTCTTAATCCTAATTGGCTTTTCATAAAATAGGTATAATCCTGTAAAATAACTTTTTTAGAAAAAATAATTCTACTTCCATGTAAGCTACCTTGAAATAATCCTGATGTTATGTATATACCTTTATTAATTTTATTTTTTTTCATTTTATCCATAAAATCATCATACTCCTCGTCAAAAATCATATATGCCATATCATACTTCAACAATATTTTTTCTTTACTACCTGTAAGTTCTACCAACATTTCAGTTTTAGTTTGTTCTAATACATTATAGATAATATTTTTTTCTCTGCAATTTCTAATTAATAAATCTAACAATGTATTAATTTTTAATCTTCTTAATCTATATTTAGCTTTTTGTATTTCTTCTCTCCTAATTTTAAAATAAAGAAAATCAAATAATCCTTTAAACATATATGCCCCCCCACCCAACTGAATATTTTTCCTTATATTATATGATTATTAACTTAAATTTATATTATGAACCTTTCAGCCTGAAATAAAAAAAACGCCAAATAATTGGCGTTTTAATATACCTTCATAAATAAGAAAAATATTGTTCCAAAACCCATAAGCATACATAAAAATGAATCTACCCATTCTTTATTACTTAAGTGTAATTGTTTAATACTCCATAAAAACATTGTTATTACTATACTGCACTGAAATATATAGTAATTATTAAAGCATTCTATATTTACAATTTTATAAGTTGCTAGCATAGTAATTATTAAACATAAACTAGTAATTACTACGAAAATCCATGCAAATACACTTATAAACTTTTTCATTTTGTATCCCCCAGATTCCTTTCCTGTTTTAAATTTTATTTATCATTTGTTTAAATTCATCTTCATTTATAATCTTCACACCTAGTTCTAAAGCTTTTTGGTGCTTTGATCCTGGATCTTTTCCCACTAATACATAATCTGTTTTTTTGCTTACACTACTTGAAACCTTAACACCAAGTTCTTGAAGCTTTTCTTTTATTTCACTTCTTGAAAAAGCCTCCAAGGAACCAGTTACAACTATTGTTTTTCCATTAAATATATTTTCTTCAACTATTGTTTCTTGATAATTTGGCTTAACACCTAATTCTAAAAGTTCTTCTATACTCTTTGTTATTTTCTCATCTTTGAAAAATTCTATTATACTATGAGCTACAATTTCTCCAATATCTTCTACAGATATAAGTTCTTCAAAATTAGCTTTCTGTATATTACAAAGATTTTTAAACCTTTTGCATAAATCTATACTAGTTTTTTTGCCTACATTAGGTATTCCTAATGCATATATAAAAGATGGCAAATCACATTCTTTACTCTTTTCTATAGCATCAATTAAGTTCTGTGCTTTTTTTTCTCCAAATCGCTCTAACTTTAATAGATCTTCTTTTTTTATTCTATATAAGTCTGAAATAGACTTTATATCAAGCTCCTCAAATAATTGCGCTGCTGTCTTTTCACTAAATCCAGCAATATTCATAGCATCTCTACTACCAAAATGAACAATAGATTTTACAAGTTGAGGTTTACATGAAAGTGTATTGTCACAAAAATAGTGAACCCCTTGCTGTACAATTTCACTACCGCAATACGGACAAACCTTAGGAGTTTCTATTTCTCTTGTTTCTTCTCCTTCTTCTGCAACTCCCATTATTTCAGGAATTACATCATTTGAACGGCGAAGAAATACTCTGCTTCCTATCTTTACTCCCTTTCTAGTTATATCATCCATATTGTTTAATGTTGCTCTTTTTACAGTAACTCCGCCTATTTCTACTGGCTCTAGTATAGCTGTAGGGCTAACTCTTCCACTTCTTCCTACATTCCATTCTACATCTATTAATTTAGTAGTTGCTTCTTCTGCCTCAAATTTATATGCAATAGCCCATTTAGGAAATTTTACTGTGTACCCTATTATTTCACGAGTTTTAATATGATCAATGGCTATTACTATTCCATCAATCTCATAATTCAAGTTATTTCTTATGTCTTCTACAGCTTTTATCTCTTTCTCAATCTCTTCCATTGTTGAACATTCTTTAATATAATCATCCATTGGAAATCCTTTTTTCTTTATAAAATCCAACATTTCAATATATGTGTCAAAAGGCTTTCCTTCGTTGTAACCTACATCATAGAAAAATGCAGATAAATTCCTTCTTGCCGTTTCTCTTATATTTAGGTTTCTCAGAGCTCCAGCAGCACCATTTCTTAAATTTTTAAGAGGAGTTTCTGCTACTTTATTATATTCATTAAAAGCTTCTTTTGTCATAATAGCTTCTCCATGCACTTCTATAAGTGCATCATTCTCAATAATAAGTGGTAATGTCTTTATTGTCTTTACCTGTGCAGTTATATCTTCTCCTACTTCACCTGTTCCTCTACTTGCTGCCTTTGACAATATTCCATCTTCATTATATGTACAATTTATTGTAAGACCGTCAAACTTTTTAGTTAAAATATATTTCACCAGCGGCAACTTATCCTGGTGATTAGCATTATATTCATTAACAGCCTTTACATTTCTATTGTGCCAATCCCTAATTTCATTTATACTTTGAGCTTTTCCCAAGCTCCATAGCCTACCCTTGTGATTATACTTTTCAAATTGAGACAACACAGTATCACCAACTCTTTGAGTAGGTGAATATTTCAGTACTATACCCGTTTCTTTTTCAAGCCTTACAAGCTCATCATACTTCTCATCATACTCTTTATCTGAAATTGAAGGATTATCTAAAGTATAATACTCATATGCGTACTTATTCAACTCTTTTACTAATTTTTCTATTTTTTGCTGTTTATCTTCCATTGACTAAAACCACCATCCATTTTTTAAGTTTACAGTTTACAGTTTACAGTCACAGACCTTTAAATATAATTTATAAACTGTACACTGTAAACTCTAAACTGAACTGCTATAGCAGTTCAATCGGTGCCATATTAAGCATAAGCTGTTTTATTCCCATATTGTCAAAAGCTATAGTGACTTTAACATCATTTGAAGTCTTAGAAGTACTAACTATAGTTCCAGTTCCAAATTTCTCATGTCTAACTTTTCTTCCAACACTTATTTCATTTAAATCAATTTTTTGCTTATCTTCATTTTTAGAATTACTATCTGAATTTAAGCACTGGTTGTTTAATATAGAATTAATAGTTTTCTCTACTTTTCTACTTTTAAAAGAATCCACCGAATGAGAACTCATATTATTGTTTACATATGTCCGAAAAGCTGTAGGTGAGGTACTTTTAGAAGTTCCATTCTTTTTTTCTCTCACATTTTCACGAAGATCTAAGGATATTTCGTTTATAAAATCTGATTCTGAATAGCTTACAGATCTACCAAATACTCTTCTTGTACTTGCAGAAGTCATATAAAGCTTTTCTTTAGCTCTAGTTATACCAACATAGCACAGTCTTCTTGATTCTTCCATTTCGGAGAAATTTTCCATGGAACGCATTCCTGGGAAAATACCATTTTCCATACCAGCGATAAATACTACTGGAAACTCTAACCCTTTAGCACTATGAATAGTCATCATTACTACTGCATCTGTATCCTCACTATAATTATCTATATCTGATACCAATGCAATATTTTCCAAAAAAGCTGAAAGTGATTTATCTTCAGAGCTATTTTCAAATTCTACAGCCGCTGATACCAATTCCTTTATATTTTCTATTCTACTCATATCTTCAATCTCCTTAGAAGCTTGAAGTTCCTTTAAATATCCTGTGCTTTCTAGAATTTCCTCTATAAGCTTTGATACACTTACTTTATCCTTCGTTCTATTAAAAGAATTTATAAGACTTGTAAATTTATTTATTGATGAAATGCTTCTAGCTGTTAGTCCTGGAATATTTTCTATATCCAGTAATACACTATACATGCACTCATCCATATAATTTGCAAATTCTTGTATCTTAGCTACAGTAGCAGCTCCTATTGACCTTTTAGGAACATTTATTATTCTCTTTAAACTAATATCATCCTGTAAATTATTTATAAATCTTAAATATGCAGTTATATCTTTAATTTCTTTTCTATCATAGAATTTTTGTCCGCCTATTATTCTATAAGGAATACTTCTTTTCATAAATATATCTTCAAAAATTCTAGACTGTGCATTTGTTCTATAAAGTACGGCAAAATCTTTAAAACTTCTGCTTTCATCTTCCATAAGTCTTTTTATCTCATTAGCAGTAAAATTTCCTTCATCTATATCCGAAAAAGCTCTATATATCTTTATTTTTTCGCCAGCTGGATTATCTGTTCTTAAAACCTTACTTTTTCTTTGAGCATTATTTTTTATTACAACATTTGCTGCATTTAAAATATTTCCTTTAGACCTATAGTTTTGCTCCAACTTTATGATCTTAGTCTGTGGATAATCTTTTTCAAAGTCCAAAATATTCTTTATGTCTGCGCCTCTCCACTGATATATACATTGATCGTCGTCACCAACTACAAATATGTTTTTATTAGCTTCCGCTAAAAGCTTAACTAATTCATACTGAGCCTTATTTGTATCCTGATACTCATCCACCATTATGTATTTAAATTTGTTCTGATAAAATTTTAAAACATCTGGATTCTTCTTAAATAATTCTACAGTTTTAAAAATCAAATCATCAAAATCTAGAGCATTGCTATTTTTTAGCCTTTTTTGATATAAAACATATACATCAGCTATCTTGTTATTTCTAAAATCTTTTTCATTTTCCTTCTTAAACTGTTCCGCGGATATCAGGTTGTCCTTCTGCTTACCTATTTTAGAAATTATCTCTTTTTCATCAATATCCTTTTCATTTATATTCAGCTCTTTCATACACTGTTTTACTAAAGTTTTTTGGTCAGAGCTGTCGTATATTGCAAAATTTTTATTATATCCTAATTTATCTATTTCTCTTCTTAAAATCCTAACACAGCATGAGTGAAATGTAGATACCCACATATTATCTATATTCACATCAATTAAGCTTTTTATTCTTTCCCTCATTTCTCCTGCAGCCTTATTAGTAAAGGTTATTGCCAATATATTATAGTGTGGTATATCTAGATCCTCAATCATATGGGCAATTCTATAGGTTAAAACCCTTGTCTTACCAGACCCTGCCCCAGCTAATACAAGTAAAGGTCCGTTTATTGTAGTTGCTGCCTCATACTGTTCTTTATTTAATAGTGCTTTTAAATCCATTAAACCACTCCTTAGTTTTTATACCTTAATCCATTTATACGTATTATTCCCACTTTATTCTTTCTAATACTAGGTTGTACCCATCACTTCCGTAATTTAAGCATCTATTTACTCTACTTATAGTAGCAGTACTAGCCCCTGTTGCAGCTGCAATTTCCGTATAAGTCTTTTTTTGTTTAAGCATTTTTGCAACCTGAAGTCTTTGCTCAACTGCTTTTAATTCATTTATTGTAAATATATCTTCAAAAAATCTATAGCATTCTTCTTTTGTCTCTAAACATAAAATTGCTTCACATAAATAATCCATTTCCATGCCTTCTAATTTAGATTTAAAATCTGACACTTAACCACTCCCTGTCTTTCCCAATTTACATATATCTATACATAATTTTTTAATTATTAGTATACATTTAAATTTTATCATTACCTAATAATTTCTTCTATAATAATTTACACATCTTTTAATTTTAATACTTAAAGGATATAAAATTCAATAATAAGATTTTGTTAATTATAGGTTATTACCGTGTATTACTTAATAATTCATACAAAAGGTATAAATTACATAGTTTTAATTTATCAATTTTTTAAATATATATCTTTTAAAAGGACAAACTAAAATTATAACATATATTTTAGCTAAAGGAGATATTTATGATGAAATTTACCAGTAAATTAAGTTTACTTTATATAACATTAATACTTACTTTATTCTTTTCATTAAATATCTCTCACTCTAAGCAAAAATATATTGATACTTTAAATCAGCAATCTCAAAAAATCGAAAAAGATTACCATAAGGAATCTCAAAAAGCTTTATTGCTAGAAAAAGAAAGTATTTCTCTGAAAAAAAAGCTTAATGATTTACAAAAAGAAAATATTGAATTGAAAGAAAAAAATAATAAACTAAAAAAACAATTACATATATAAAATTTTAGAAGGTGAACATATCATGCAAAGACGCTCTTTTAATACAAGTTTAACTGTCCTAGTTATAATTCAAACTTTTTTTATTTTTAAGATAGCAACTCAATATAACCATGCTGCTACTCTGCAAAAAAAAATTCTTAAAAAAAAAGAATCTTTAAATGTTCTTAGTAGCAATATATCCAATACGAACTACCAAACAAAAAAGCTTTTAGAAAAAATAAAGAAAGCAGAATTTGAAAAAATAAAATTAATTAAAGAAAATAATCAATTAGAAAATACAATAGCCTTAAATAATACTAAGTCCTTTTACATTGCAAATATTCCACAAAATAAGGTAGCGTACCTAACCTTTGATGATGGTCCTTCTACAAATACTTTAAGTATATTAAATATTCTTGACAGATATAATATTAAAGCTACTTTTTTTGTAAATGGTTATACATCTCAATTAGGCATTAACACTTACAAAGCTATAAATAGTAGAGGTCATGCTATCGGCAATCATACTTATAGTCATAATTATAGTAAAATATATAAAAGTGTTGAGGATTTTGCAGAGGATTTCAATAAATTACAAAATCTTTTGAGTAGCTATATAGGAATAAAACCTAAAATAGTAAGACTTCCCGGTGGCAGTAATAATAGTATAAGTCGTAAATATGGTGGATCAACTCTTATGATACAAATAAGTAAATACTTACTGGATAATGGATATACTTATTTTGATTGGAATATAGATTCCACTGATGCATCTGTTAAACTTCAAAGTAAAACTGAAATAGTTAACTCTGTTTTAAACACAAGTAAACGTAAATCTACCTTAATAGTTCTACTACATGATAATTCTATTAAAACAACTACTGTAGAAGCTCTGCCTGAAATTATCGAAGGTCTAATTAATCAAGGTTTTGAGTTTAGATCTCTTTCTCCAAATGAATATATTAATCAATTTTTGAGAGCCAAATAAAAAACTGAGGATTTATAAATTCTCAGTTTTTTATTATATCTCCATATAGTAAATTCTTAATAATTCACATGATTGATTAATACTGACAAACTTCTATACAATTAGCAATCTATATAGTATTTAAATGCCTTTTAATTTTGACACTTTACAACTTTAATGCAATAAAGTATAATAAATTCATACAATAAATTTTATATAACTAATAAGGAGGATTATCACAATGAAAAAAATAAATAAATTAGTTATCCTGATATTAAGTTCACTTTTAATAATTTCTCTTGTAGGATGTGGAAGCAATAAAGACACTTCAACTACCGATACCAAAGATGGTATTCCAAGCAAAATAGTTGTAGGATTAGATGATTCTTTTCCACCAATGGGTTTTCGTTCAGAGGAAGACAAAATAATAGGTTTTGACATTGATATGGCTAATGAAATGGCTAAAAGAATGGGCGTTGAAATAGAGTATATGCCTACTGAATGGAGCGGTGTAATTCCAGCTTTAAATTCTAAAAAATTCAATGTAATAATTTCTGCTATGAGTGTTACCGAAGAAAGAAAAAAAGAAATAGCTTTTTCAAATCCTTATATCCTAGAAAAACAAGTTATTGTTGTTAAAAAAGGTAATACTTCTATAAACTCTCCTGATGATTTAAAAGATAAAATCGTAGGTGTTCAACTTGGAAGTACAAGTGCTGAGGCAATAGCACCAATTAGAAATTCAATGAAAGAAGTTAAAGAATATGATAAAAATACAGAAGCTCTTCAAGATTTGGCAATAGGAAGACTTGATGCTGTAGCAGTTGATGAATTGGTAGCAAGATATTATATAAAAGAACACAGCGATAAATATAGAGTTGTTGAAAAAGAAATTTCAAAAGAGCCTATAGCAATTGGCTTAAGAAAAGATGATACTGCTCTTGCAGCAAAATTTAATGAAACTTTAAAAGCTATGCAGGAAGATGGTACTATGGCTAAAATATCAAAAGCTTGGTTTGGAGAAGACATAACTAAAATGGATTAGTTAAACAAAAATAAAGGAGTGCAGAAATATGGATATTACTACATTAAAAAAAGCTCTTCCAATTTTATTAAAAGGAAGTATTATAACAGTGGAATTAACAGTACTTGCAATTCTTCTTGGTACAATACTTGCCTTGGTTATAACCTTTTGCAAAATAGGTAAAATAAAAACCTTAAATAAATTTGGAGATTTTTATACTTGGCTTTTTAGAGGTACCCCTCTTTTAATACAACTATTTGTAATTTATTACGGACTTCCTCAACTTGGAATAAAATTCACCTCTTTTACTGCTGCTGTAATAGGGCTAACTATAAATATTTCTGCATATATCACTGAAATAATAAGAGCTGCAATACAATCTATAGATAGCGGTCAATGGGAAGCTTCAAAAGCCTTAGGAATGAATTACTGGCAAACTATGTTTTTAATTATAATTCCGCAAAGTATAAAAAGGATGCTTCCTCCAATGTCTAATGAATTCATAGCGCTACTTAAGGATACTTCATTGGTTTCTGCCATATCCATGGGAGATTTAATGAGAAAATCTCAATTAATATATACAGCTACTTACAAACCATTAGAAGTATTTCTATTAGCTACCATACTTTACCTTATAATGACCACTGTATTTACAACTTCTTTTAAAGCTCTTGAAAACAAATTTGTTTTTGAATAAATGAAAGCATATATTACTCAAAAAACTTTTGAGTAATATATGCTTTTTTTCGTATTATAAAAATCAAATTTATAAAATATAAAAAATAATACTAAAAAACACTATCCCGGTGATAGTGTTTTTTAGTATTATATAGGGCAAGGCACGTCCTGGGGCTGGAGTGCCTAAATTAATAAAAAGGGGGCTATTCATTCTTTTTATTTTCCCTTACAAAAGCTATTATATTAGATAAATATATAAATTGCAAGAGATTTTGCAGATTTAATTGTAAATAAAGTATTATATTAATCTATATCCTTCATAATTCATCATATTTTTATCTAATACGCTTTATTTTTTTATTTAGTTACAAGATTCTCCTTTAAACTTAACAGTTCTTCTTCTGTCAATTCTCTATATTCACCTAATTCTAAGCTATCATCTAAATCTAAATTTCCCATTTTTATTCTTTTTAAATAAACAACTTCCTTTTCTACTGCCTCAAACATTCTTTTTACTTGATGAAATTTTCCTTCCTGAATTGTAACATAGACCTCCGAACCATTTTCATCCGCATTTATAATTTCAAGTTTAGCTGGTAAGCATTTATATCCATCATCAATCACTATACCTTCTTGGAAAGCTTTTATATCTTCTTCATCAACTTTCTTATCTATCTCTGCATAATATATCTTATTTACATGCCACTTTGGAGAAGTTAGTCTATGATTTAATTCTCCATCATTAGTTATTAAAAGAAGTCCTTCTGTGTCCTTATCAAGTCTTCCTACTGGAAATGGGTTAAACACACTATCTTCATAATCTAATAAATCAATTACTGTTTCATCATATTTATCAAAAGTAGCTGAAATTACTCCTGCTGGCTTATTCATCATGAGATAAATATATTCTCTATAATTAATCTCTTCACCTGAAACTTTTATAATACATTTATCTGGTTCTACCTTCAAACTACTGTCTTTAACAACCTCTCCACCAATCTCTACTTCTCCAGCCTTTACAAGAGCTTTAATTTCTTTTCTTGAACCATATCCTAAGTTAGCTAAAATTTTATCTAATCTTTCCATTATTCTTCACTCCCTGTTTAGTATTAACTACTAAACTATTTTACCAAACTATCTATATACTTTCATGTATATATTTAAATATATTTCACAACATCATAAATAAAGTATGAAAAATGATTTTTTTTTATCCTTTTAATATTTTTACGAAAGTTTTTATTCATATTAAAAGTACTCTTAACAATTTAAGAGTACTTTTTGCTTTACATAAGTGTTTTTCTTTCTTCTTCTGATAAATTAATAAATAAAGAATCCTCATCTATTGCTTCTCTAATTTCTATTATCTCTTTATTTCTAATTAACTCTTTTAAAGGTAACTTTTCAGTTACTTTAATCTTTATCATACAATAATCCTCATAAGCAATCTTTTTATAACTACTTTTAACAAGAACCAAAATCTTATGAATACCTTTAGTAAATGGTATGAAGTTATAATAATTTTTTTTACTGTATTTTTGCACCAAATTCCATTCTTTATTTTCCATCAAGTAAAATTCATAAACTACATCTTTTCCTCCATTACTTTCAGCAGTAACTTCTATAGGCTCATTAGTAAAAAAATTAAATCTATCACATTTAAGTTTAGTGTTAGTTACAGGCAATGCATCATTAACAACAATTGAAATATCTTTGGAACTATCAAATTCTTTATCACTTTTTTCATTTTTTGCATATACTTTTACTGCATATTTACCACTACATTTAGGCGTAAGCATATATCTTTTGCTTTTTACATAGTCTGTTTCCTCAACTTTATGACCATTTATTTGAAGCACATATTTTAATAAAGTTTCTTTAGTATCCTGAATAATAACATCTAAAACTATTTGATCTCCTAGTAAATAATATTCCCTTGGTTCCATTAAAATATAATCAATCTTTGCAGGTAAATATTTATATGAATCTATGTGAATTATTTCATGGGCATCAAACACTTTATCTGAGTACTTGTCCTTAACTCTAATTTCAACTTCAAATCTTCCTGCTTCTTCTGGAATAAAATTTACCCAATTACATTCACCAAAATCCACCTTTTCTATTTCATTGTTATCCTTTCTTACTATAAAGCTATATAAAGGCTTTATTCCTCCCTCTGCTATTACATTAATTTTAACATTTTCCTTAACTAATACACTTCTATTTTTATTTAAAATAATATCATTTATTTTTACAGGTTCTCTAGGTATTTCATCAATACTGAATGACATAGATTTAATGTCTTCGTATTTATCTCTACATGAAACATCTCTTGCATATAAAGTTATTTTATATTCTCCATGCTCCTTAGGTTCCCATATATATTCATTAGCCTTTATATATCCTGAATCTTCATTTTTTACGCCTTCAATTATGTATCTATATCTAAGCTCTTTTCCCCCATTGACTACAGCCTTAAATACAATATTTTTCCCCATAATCTGTGGTGAACCTAAATCACTTGTAAAGCTTAATATTTCAACCTTCCTATAAGCTTTAACCTCATAATAAATAATAGCTCTATCATCATATTCCTTATGAGAATACATATCCTTAGCTAAGCATAAAAGTTTATAACTACCACTGTTTTCTTCTTTATAACTTACAATTTTTTTAGTAGAATAATCCTGTATACATTTAGCTTGTCCATCATGGCTAAACTTAACAAATTTATATAGTATCATCCTTGAATCATCATACTCTGCATCAACTTCAAAAACTAGTTCCTCATCTACTAGCAATTCAGAAGCTAAACATTTAAAATCATTTATCTCCATTTTTTTCATTTCTACAACTTTATATTCAACCTTTTTTGCATCTTCAAAGTTTTTTGATGACTCTATAGACTTACACTGAACTAGTATTTCATGTAAACCTGGTGTTTTAACACTATAAGTAAACTCATTTTCATCACAGTAGTCCTTTGCTAAAATCCACTTTTCATTTTCCTTTATCATATATCTATATAAAACAGAGTCTATTTCAGTATCTACTTTAAGGTGAATTTTTTCCCCTACATGAAACTCTTTTTTATTTAAGTATATATCTCTAATCAATATAGACTCATCACAGACAGAATTTCCTATAATATATTCACATTTAGATATATAATCAAAGGACTTATTACTAGTATCTTCTTTAGCTTGCACCATTAAAATATACTTACCTTCCTTTTTAGGATTCCATATTACACTCTCATCTTTACTGAAATCTTTTAGAGTTTCCCACGTTCCATCAACCCCTACAATAAATTTAAATAGTAATCCCTCTTTTGGTTTATCTAAAATATTTATTTTAATTTCAGTATTCTTTTTTTGTGGAGATTCTTTATTATACTCAACAATAATTTCGTTCATATTACCCTCTCCTGCCCCTAATCTACCTTTAATAAATATTATACTATAATACCATATTTTGTAAAAGGTATATTTTCATTATATTTTAAATATTATTTCTTAAATACATATTTTAAATATTATTTCTCAACTACCTATTTAAGCTTTGACTCTTTTCTATTTAAAGTTTATAATAAAGAATATTTAAGTACCATTTTTACATTCTAGGAGGGTTTTAATGTATAATATTACTGCTAGGGTATTAGGTTTTAATAAACTGTTAATCAGTACAAATAATTTACAAAATTTTAACATAGATAAGCTTATAATTAAAAATGGAGCTATAACTTTACATATAAATAATTATACTACAACTACTGAAAATTCTATTCTAATATTTCTTTATGAAGAAATCAATATAAAAGATTATTGTTATATTATTTATGATGGTATAACAATAAGAGCCCTATATAAAGATATATTTCTAACCTCTGAATTTGATGAAAGATTCTATTATAATGATACACTGGGATTAATTTATACCCCTAAAGTTTCTACATTCAGACTATGGTCCCCAGCAGCATCTTCAGTTTATTTACTACTTTATAAAAATGGTGATCCAGCAGTTACTGAAACTCCTTTAAAATATAGAATGAAAGAAAAAAATGGTTTATGGAGTATATCTATATCTAAAAATTTAAAAAATTATTATTATACCTACGAAGTAACAGCATATAACTTTATTCAAGAAGCAGTTGATCCATACGCTGTGGCAGTAGGCATAAATGGGTTAAGAGCAGCAATTATTGATTTAAAAGAGACTAATCCACCTAATTTCGAAAAAGATACATCACCAGAGCTTAAACATAATACTGATGCTATAATATATGAAATTAGTATTAGAGATATATCTATGCATGATAGCAGTGGAGTTATTCAAAAAGGTAAATTCTTAGCTCTTACTGAAGATAATACTTTATCCAAGAAGAACATACCTACTTGTTTATCTCACATAAAGGATCTAGGAATAACTCATGTACAGCTTATGCCTTGTTTTGATTTTAGCTATATGAGTATAGATGAGAAATCCCCTAAAAGTTACAACTGGGGTTATGATCCTGAAAATTATAATGTACCAGAAGGCTCTTTTTCCCTTAATCCTTATGATCCTAAGTGCAGAATCCTAGAAATGAAAAAAATGATTCAACATTTACATTCTCAAAATATTTCTGTAAATATGGACGTTGTATATAATCACATGTTTCATAAAACACAAAACAACTTTGAAAAAATATTCCCTGGATATTACTTTAGACTTGATGATAATGGAGATTACTCCAACGGAAGTTTCTGTAGTAATGATACTGCATCTGAGCATAAAATGATGAGAAAATTTATCATAGATTCCCTTCTTTATTGGTCTAAAGAATATCATATTGACGGTTTCAGATTTGATCTTATGGGAATTCATGATATAAATACTATGCAATGCATATATAATACTTTTAAAAATTTTAAAAGGAATATTATGCTCTATGGAGAAGGTTGGAATCTAAATACTAGCCTTAATGAAAGTTTAAGAGCTTCTTTAAAAAATGCAAAAGAATTGCCTAATTTAGCTTTTTTTAATGATATCATTAGAGATACTATCAAAGGAGGCGTTTTTTCTAAATTTGATAGAGGATTTGTTAGTGGTGAAAAAAATCTAGAAAATCGAATAAAGACTTGTATAACTGGGTGCACTATTTCTATTGAAGGTTCTGATACAATATTTATATCTCCTGAACAAGCCATAAATTATGTATCATGTCATGATAATAATACTTTATGGGATAAATTTCAACTTAGTAATAGCTATGATACAGTAGAAGATAGAAAAAATATGGTTAAACTTTCCAACGCTATAATTTTAACTTCTCAAGGAATTCCTTTTTTACATTCTGGAGTTGAATTCTGCCGTACAAAAAATGGAATTGAAAATAGTTTTAATTTTTCGGACAGCATAAATAGTTTAGATTATGATAGAAAGACTGAATTTTTAGACGTATATAAATATCATAAAGGTTTAATCAAAATAAGAAAAGAACATCCAGCCTTTAGAATGTATTCAGTTAAAGATATAAAGTCTCATTTGGAATTCATAGAAAATACTCCTGGTAATACAATAGCATTCATACTTAAAAACAACGCTAATGGAGATTCATGGAAAAATATCTTAGTTATATATAATGCCAATAAATATCCTGTAACTTTGCAAATTCCAGAGAAAACTTGGCATAAAGTAGTTGATAAGTATCATGCTGATTCTATTCCTATAGAAACCATAGCTTCTGATAAAATTGAAGTGGATAGCCTGTGCATGAATATGCTTTACGACTTATAAGAAAATTGCGTAGCAATTTTCTTTAGTTTACAGATGACAGTTTACAGTTTACAGTGAAGGAAGTTTTTCTTACAGAAAAACTAATAACAAAAAAAAACAAACCCTAGTGTAGCCTTTGGCTATACTAGGGTTTTATACTTCATTTTAAATTTTGCGTTAGCAAAATATCCTTAACTGTAAACTGTCCACTGTAAACTCTAAACT
>JAVBWC010000019.1:0-2637 GCA_036677675.1 Clostridiaceae bacterium
TTCATACTGAGTTTTGGAATGATGGTTTTGTATTGGATCTGACACCTGAGGAAAAATATTTTTATTTATATCTTATGACGAATCCCCATACAGCTCAATGCGGTATTTATGAGCTGCCTAAAAGGATAATAGAAACTCATACAGGTTATAGTAGAGAAACAATAGACAAGCTGCTGAGTAGATTTGGGGAATATAATAAAATATATTATTGTGATGAAACTAAAGAGATAATGATAATAAATTGGCTTAAATTTAATCAGCCCAGCAGCCCCAATGCAGTAAAGTGTGTTAATAGAGAACTTAAGGGTGTAAAGAATAAAGAATTTCTTAATTATATATATGCTCAATGTACTAATTTGAAGGTGAATATAGAAAGATTATTTAAAGGAATTGATGGTATATCAATAGAGTTAAGTAATGATATAGAGGGAGAGGATCTGCCAGTAAGAGAGCAACAAGGAGATTTCAATAGTAATGAAGAAGAAGAAGAAGTTTGTGAGTATAACTTTAAAGATGTATTGGCTATTTTTGAAAATAATATACATGAGCCTACACCTATAGAATATGATAAGCTTATTAGCTGGAGCAAGAAGTTTAATTGTAATGTGATTGCACTTGCTATGGAGGAAGCTGTTAATAGTGATGTAAGAAACATGAGGTATATAGAGAAAATTCTTTATACCTGGTCATCAATGGGATTAGGGACAACAGAGGAAGTAAAAAATTACTTAAGAGCGTGGGAAGAGAAGAAAAAGAGGAATAATGATAGTTTCAATTGTTATGATCAAAGAAAATATGATTATGATGAATTGGAGAAGAAGCTTCTCGGATTAGACAAGGAAGAGGAAAGAGAAGAGGATAAAGAAAATAGTATGGAAGAAGCAGTATGAAGGGCTATGTAGCTCTTCTTTTTTGTGTATTTATGTAAAAACATGGTTAAAGCAACCCCTTATAAGCCCCTTACAAGCCCCTTACAAGGGGCTTACAAACACCTTGGTAGTAAATAAGTAATAAATAATAAATAAAAAACAAAAAATAAAAAGTATAAAATAATAAATATAAAAATAATAAATAACTAGGAGCAGCAGCGGCTATAAGAAGATAATAAAGTTTAGTATTTATTTTTTTAGAAGATACTTTCTGAGAGGGTTAAAGGAGAGGAACAGGTTATTAGGGGGAAGGTGATTATAGTTATATAAATAAAGCTTTAAAAATAGGACAAGATGTAGAGAAGGAAAATCAAGAAGGGTGAAGAATTATAGGGTGGTTCTTTTTTGTTACTGAATTGTTTAGATTATGTTAAAATGGTATAATGTGTATTATAGTGTAGAAAATTGAAAGTTTTATTTTGGTAGGGGAATATATTAGGTATTTGGAAGTTTAGGTGCTTATCAAGTGAATGGATTAAATAGTAAATTAAAGAAATAAATACTTGTTTTATTAGTGTCAGGAATATTATAGCTGATACTAATAAATTGGAGGTTTTAATATGAATAATGATTCTAGTGAAATAAAAACAAATATAGAGGAGTTTCAAAATGTTTTTAAACAATATTATAAGCATTTTTTAGACTTTTATTGGGCAAAAGAGAAAAGAGACAATATATATAATATTATGCATCTTGATTTAGTAGAAGACTCAATAAAACTTCAAGTATGTTTTGTAAAACTTCCAGAAATTCTACAGAAAAGATTATTAGAAATTGATTTTGAAGTTTTTATTCATTGTAATAATGTTGTAGACTTTTATTCATTTAGAGAATATTTATATGAAAGAGGAAAACATTATACTATTGCAACACTAGTTGAGAGAGTAGATGCTGAGTTGACATTAGCATGGCAAATAGCAGATTTGGAAGTTTGGAGCCAATACCATATATTGCCCAAGAGAAACTTAAATTTTTATAGAATAGATAAGCATATGAGTATGTTAGAGGAAAATAACAATTTAAAAGAAGATATAAATAGGGTTGAAAAAGAAGAAATAAATTTTGGTGAAACAGTTTGCAATCCTCAAAATATGTATAAAGTTTGGGTAGATAAGATTGAGAATGTAGATGATAGTTCTTCTAAAAGTATGCTTGATAGGTATAGCGAATTTATTGAGAGAAGTAATAATACAGTTGAAAAATCAAAAAGCTTTGTAAAAAATATTACTCCGTTTTTAAAATTTTTATGGGATTGTATATCACGTTAATTTAATGTGCATGTATCAGTAACAAAGTGTTTGCACGAGGATGTACTAGAGAATGTTTTTGTAGTGTATACCACAACACTTCACCACAAGCAAAGCTCTACCAAGGGTATTTCTTTAGGGGACGGTTCACAGATGTTGCAAATGGTGAGTACGTCATGTGAGATAATAAAATTCCCATTATCTATATAACTCCAATAAAAAAACGTTAGAAACTTTAAATTTCTTTTCAATATATAAATATCCCCTGGAGGGCGGGTGGGTTGATTAAATTCAATTATAGACAAGCCAAGGACGGCTTGTTTATAATTTCCTATTTGATGACCCTAGAGGAATACCTACAAGGGGTGGAACTGCCTTGCTGCTCAGGAGTTATGGACATGTCTTTTTAATGCATGTCCATGAGGAGTGAAGCTGGAAGCAAGTCCACCCCCACGCACTCT
>JAVBWC010000020.1:0-7741 GCA_036677675.1 Clostridiaceae bacterium
TTCATACTGAGTTTTGGAATGATGGTTTTGTATTGGATCTGACACCTGAGGAAAAATATTTTTATTTATATCTTATGACGAATCCCCATACAGCTCAATGCGGTATTTATGAGCTACCTAAAAGGATAATAGAAACTCATACAGGCTATAGCAGAGAAACAATAGACAAGCTGCTGAGTAGATTTGTGGAATACAATAAAATATATTATTGTGATGAAACTAAAGAGATAATGATAATAAATTGGCTCAAATTTAATCAGCCCAGCAGCCCTAATGCAGTAAAGTGTGTTAATAGAGAACTTAAGGGTGTAAAGAATAAAGAATTTCTAAATTATATATATGCTCAATGCACTAATTTGAAGGGGAATATAGAAAAATTATTTAAGGGAATTGATGGTATATCAATAGAGTTAAGTAATGATATAGAGGGAAAGGAGCTGCCAGTAAGGGAGCAAAAAGGGGCTTGTAATAGTAATGAAGAAGCAGAAGAAGCTTATGAGTATAACTTTAAAGATGTAGTTGCTATTTTTGAAAGTAATATACATGAGCCTACACCTATAGAGTATGATAATCTTATGAACTGGAGCAAGAAGTGTAATTGTAATGTGATGGTACTTGCCATACAGGAAGCTGTTAATTGTAATGTAAGAAAGATGCGATATATAGATAAAATTCTTTATACCTGGTCATCAATGGGATTAGCTACAATAGAGGAAGTAAAAGATTATTTAAGAGCATGGGAAGAGAAAAAGAAGAGGAATAATGATAGTTTTAATTGTTATGATCAAAGAAAATATGACTATGATGAATTGGAGAAGAAGCTTTTAGGATTAGATAAGGAAGAAGAAATAGAAGTCGACAAAGAAAATAATATGGAAGAAGCAGTATGAAGGGCTATACAGCTCTTCTTTTTTGCATATTCATGTAAAAATATGGTTAACATAACTCCTTATAAGCCCCTACCAAGGGGCTTGTAAGGGGCTTGTAAGGGGCTTGTAAACACCTTGGTAGTAAATAAATAATAAGTAATAAATAATAAATAAAAAACAATAAATAAAAAACAATAAATAATAAATAAAGAATAAGAAGTAATAAGTAATAAATAACTAGGAGCAGCATCGACTATAAGAAGGAGATAATAAAGTTTAGTGTTTAGTTTTTTAGAAGATACTTTTTAGGATGGTTAAAGGAGAGGAATAGGTTATTAGGGGTAAGGGGGTTATGGGTATATAAATAAAGCTTTGAGAATTGTATAAGATGTGGAGAAGGGGAATGAAGAAGGTTGAAGAACTACAGGGTGGTTCTTTTTTTGTTACTGAATTGTTTAGATTGTGTTAAAATGGTATAATGTGTATTATAGTGTAGAAAATTGAAAGTAGTGTTTTGTTGAGCGAATGTAGTAGGTATTTGAAATTTTAGGTGTGTGTTATGTGGAGGGGATTATGTCTATAATGGGAAGCTTATGATTTGGATTTTTTAGATAAGGAATGTGCTAAGTTAGGGTCTTCCACAAATGTTATTTTATATATTTTAGTGCATATTCATTTTGGAAAGACTACCCTTGCGGTCCTTGGCAGAACCACCAGTCAAACCCAGCTAAAGTTTCAAAGGAGGGATGTCTTATGATTATTAAAGGCATAAAAGATTTAATGAAGATGGTAAGATTTACAGGTGTAACACTAAATATCGGATTTATTGGACTAAACTTTGCTGGGGGTTCTTCCAAAGTGAATATGCATAGAATAATGTACTTAAATACCTACTAACTCCCCATTATTCATATGTTGGAATAAACGATTTAATTG
Source organism: Clostridiaceae bacterium (assembly GCA_036677675.1). Lineage (GTDB taxonomy): Bacteria > Bacillota > Clostridia > Clostridiales > Clostridiaceae > Clostridium_H. The sequence continues at coordinate 1,806 of JAVBWC010000020.1, forward strand.
GACAACCTCTCAATTATTGACAAAATGCGGGGAGTGACAGGTACCTTAGCGAAGGAGATTTGACTGAGCTTGCTTATAAGCGTGAATGTGAAATCTTTAATCCCGAAAAGCAGGAAGAACTGTTTGCATGGATGATCGATAAATTTGACGAAATGTGCAATTCACTAGTCAAAGTCGGAGAACTAGATGATGAAGAACAGCCAACAGAAAAGTTTGCAGGATTAAAGCAGTATTTGGTATAGTCTGGTAAAAGTGAGATTACATTATCCTTTGCCGAAATTGAAAGTATAATCGGTACGCCATTATGTAAGTCAGCATACACATATCCTGCTTATTGGCAGCCATCACCGACACATACAATGCCAAACACGATACTTGCAGCAGGATATAAGGTTGCATCAGTTTATTTGATTGGAAAAAGAATTATGTTAGAAAAGCAACATAATCCAGATAAATAATATTTCGCAAAATTTACAAGCTGTATTATAGAATACAGTATAAAAGGTAGGTGTGCATATGGATGACACAATTTATATTTCTCCAGATAATATTGAGATAGTTGATGCTTCAGACTATTGTACTGATGTAGATGGATATTTTTCTTCTGTACCCGAAGTTGCGAAACCTCTGCTCAAAAGTGCAAAGGTCACATTAAGTAAAATTGAAAAGATGCTATATTCTGCGCCAGCGTTTATAAATGCAGTAAAGGCGAGTATTCCGGATGAAACATTTCAGGCTATTTTGACAGATGAGCAGAAGTCTAAAATAGCTCAAGGGGTTCTGAAATTGATGACAAAAAAAGATGGCTCCTTAATGGCAAACCTTGTGAATCCGAAAACCAATAAAATAGTATCTACGGTTTCACTAAAGAGCGTAAAGGTTACACCAGAAATATCTCAGGCTATGACGAGTTACGCAACTCAAATGCAGATGGCTCAAATAGCAGAACAGATTCAACTTATACAGGTTGCAGTTGAAGAAGTAAGGCAAGGGCAAGAATATGACAGATTGGCTACAGCATATAGTTGTCAACAGAAATTATTGCAAGCAATGACAATAAAAAATCCAGAACTAAAAGCAATGGCTTTATTGCGGATTGCTTCCGATGCAGAAGATAGCAGAAATCTTTTAATGCAAAGTCAAAATGCTAATCTGACATTTGTAAAGAATCAGCCGGAATCATTCTGGGGGAAACTCATCTCTGGTGCTGCTCCGGAAAAAGTGAATTCGAGAATGAATGAAATTCGAGAAAGCCTATGTGCAGTAAATATGGTTTCGTTATCTGAGGCAATTGCTTATCAGGAAATGGGAGAAACTGAGGCGGCACGGCTAAGTCTTCAGTATTATGCAGGGTATATACAAAAAACATATCTTGAAACCAAGGGATTGGTAGAACGATTGGATTTAATAGATCCATCACCAGAGAATTATTGGTCGAAGACTCTGCCGGATATGGAAAAGAAAATTCAGGCATTACCGTTTAATGAAGAACACAAACTTTTAGGAGGAAAAGAATATGGAGAAGAAATGTAAAAATAAGAAGTGTCAAAGACCTCTCCCAGAAGGATATAAACATAAATATTGTGAAAATTGCAGAAATGAGCACGTTAAACGAATCAAGGATACAGGGAAAGCGGCATTAGGTGTGGTAGTTTTAGTTGGAGGTACTGCACTCACAATTGCAACAAAAGGAAGAATTAATCCCAAAAAGTAATGATGTAACAATGAGTAAAGAACGGAGGTGCATCACATGGCAGAGATTAATCAAATTCATGATTTTGCAGTAAAGTGGTGCGCCAAATTTTGTGCCCAAAAATCATTATATAGAACTGGTAGTCTAATGACTATATGAAGTTGTTTTTGGAGGAAAATAGATGGAAGAGAAAATAAAAGCTTTGAAAGAAAAACTGCAATGCATGGCAACGAGAGACTTATTAGGGATGATAGGTGTTCACTTTGTTACGTTTTCAAACGGAGTTGATGATTTTGCAGAACAGTCAGATATTTTCAATAAGACAAAATTGATTTCACCGCAAAAGCAATATACATACCTTGCAGGTTTGTTTATGAGTACCGATGATAAAAGTGAGGGAGCTATCATAGATGATGTCAGGAAATACGATGATTTAGAAAATGACGTACAAGAAATTACTTTAGAATATGTAAAGAATTTTATGAATATAGATATTGAATCAGACAGCCTTGATAGAGATATTGCAAAAAGAAATCTGGTATCAATGGAGGCTTTTACATCTTATTTTGATACTGGTATATTGCGATATCCAGAACAGACAATAGACCTAATCCGAAAATTATATAGCAGTTTTGATTCAGAATTAGAAAATTTAACAGGATTAGTAACAGAAGATTATATAGCATTCTATCAATTGGTTTGCGATACATTTTCAGATATGATGAGTTCGTCTCAAAAGGCAACAGATAACATAAAGAATTTTTTGGATTCGTTTAATCCATATGGTGCTGATGTAGAAAAAGCATATCAATACTTGATGGAGTTTGCTAACGGACAAGCAAGTACAGATTTACAAAATGCAATGGACAACTTAAATACTATTAAGGCGTCTTTAATTGTAGATTCTTTCGGAAATGAAAAAGGAAAAATATTATTAGATGTTTTTGGGTTATATCGAGAATCACGAGATTTTACTTACTATAACGGAAGGAATCCCTTTGCAGAGCATCCACTTTGTTGGCTTGACGAAGGAGAAACATTATTCATTGTTCATCCACAGTTTTTGTTAAATGCGATTTTTAATTATATTACTGATGTATTAGAAAAACCGCAAAATAAGTTTGCAGACAAATATAAAAAAGTAAAGGCGGAAATAGTAGAAAACCAATTTCTTAGCTATTTTAAGGATATATTTGGTGAGGACGCGAAATATCATACGAGTGTATGTGAGGAAAGAGGAACTAAGGAACATGATATTTTAATTGAATTTAATAATTATGTTTTAATTGCTGAGGTAAAGGCATCAAAAGTTCGAGAACCTTTGTTTAATCCAGAAAAAGCTTATAAACGAGTCAGAGACCATTTCAATTCTGATACTGGAATTGGAGGAGCTTATGAACAAGCAATAATCCTAAAAAAGTTTATTAAGAATAAAAAAGATGCTGTTTTATATGAAAACAAAAATGTAAAATTTGTGATAGAAAATGTATCAGAGAAAAAGATATTACCAATGGTTCTAACATTGAATCAATTTGGGAGTTTGGCAGTTAACACAACTTTATTATTGGAGAAGGATGAAAATCAGCCATATCCGTGGGTATGTAATTGGCATGATTTTGAAAACATTATAGAGATACTTCGATATTTAAATAAAACGCCACAGAATTTTGTAGATTATATTATTTGGCGAATGGAAAATCATCAAAATATACTGTCTTCTGATGAACTAGATGTTATAGAGGGATATTTTTTAGATACACAATTAAGGAAAAACATAAAAATGAGGGCTGCATTTTTTCCACCAAATGGTCCTAGTCTTATTGATAAGATTTATTTTGAGAAACAAGTCATATCATATAAGCAACCAGCCATAAAACCAGTTGCATACAAGCATAAAAAAATAGGAAGAAATGATCCTTGTCCATGTGAAAGTGGAAAGAAGTTTAAAAAATGCTGTAGTGGAAAGGGAATCTATGATTAGTATGTGTAGAAATGTAAGAGTTGATATGTTTCTACATAAATAAAGAAGTCAGTGGATATGTTCCCATAAACGAGAGTTGGTATTTGCCATGTACCAGAAAAGAGTGGGGCATTGAAAAAATGATAATTATTGATAAAGGGGGAGAAGGTATATCTATTACTAATTATGGAGGTGTAAAACATGAATGATACTCATGAATTATCACAAATTATATCAGATGTATTTCCAAAGATTGAGGAAGAAACCCATTTAACAAAAGAGCAGTTATGTGATCGATTAATGGCGATCGTAGCACCTGAGTTGGAAAGTGGAGAATTAGATGCTGAAATTTTTGTTTCTAATTATGTATTTATATCACAAAAAATAATTTCTGATTTATGTGAAATTAATAATAGGCTGCAATACTTAAGACAGTTAGATAGTTCCATCCCTGCAGAAAAGGATTATGAGCATAAAAAACTGCGCTATTTTGCCAATCTGAATAAACAAGCGAAAGATGAGATTATTCAATTCCTTAATGATAGATTGTTAGACTATTTAATTGAACAAAAAAATGTTAATTATGTTGCACGACAAGGCGATGAAGGATTGCAGCTTATGTTGCAAAGCTGTTATGAATATGGCTTTTTTAAAAGATATTATGACCCAGATTACGATTTTTCAACAGAATCAAAAATAAGATTCATTCCAGGAATAAAAGTAGAGAATTATTTAGATGTCATTAGTGATTACATAAAATTGAAACAAGATGATTTTAATGCATATCAGATAGAACTAAGCAGAATGGTAAATGAAAACAATGTTTTAGATTACTTGCATGGAAGAATTAAAGTTCACAATGTAATGCACTGTCGTTTAGAAATATTCGATACGATGAGAACGCTATATAAAGAAAAAAAGTGGCAATCATTTATTGCACTTACTATATTACAAATCGAAGGATTGTTTTATGATTGTTGCAATGTATTACATATCAATGGTCTAAGTGGTACTGCAGGAACGTTGGTCGAAAAGGTAGATAAATCATTTCGAGATAATCATATATTGATGTTATCAGTATACCCATATTATGCATTTGAAATTCCAGAAATAAGGAATGAAATTGCTCATACAGGGCTGATGAATTCTGAAAACTTAGAGTATGTAGCAAATGAATTGATTCTTGATTTAAATACTGTTATTTCATGGATTTATGAAATTAGCCATAATAAATACAAAATTTTACACATGATTTCGGATGCACTCGATAAGGAAAGCAGTGAGGGTATTAATGTAGTAGCATCAAAACTACTCTATGAAATGCTATCTTGCACGGTTATCCCGGACTTTAAGTATTTGGATTTATTGAAAAATCCAGCTGACTTTTTTGAGGAGATTCAATGCATGAAAACTCCTGGTGGGTATTGGAATAGTATAATTGAAAAAATATTAAGCATAATCAAAACGAAAGAATTTTGGGACTTAATAAATAGTATCATCGATGAAACAGAACAATATGAAAGGAATAAACCATTTAATTTACTTGAGCTTGCAGATAAATTAAAAAATACTTTTATACCTATCCTAGATAAGGGCTCTCCAGAAAAATTGGCTTGTCAGAGAGTAGCGGCTAAAGTACAAATGTGTAAAAATAATAATGGGTAGGGATAGCAACCGCATCCTAGAAAACATTGAAACTCATAAAGCACCATTGACTTATTCCCACGAACGAACATATGTAAAAAAAGCGAAATTTACAGTCTCAAGACGGCTTGACATCAAGCTAAACGGCTCGTTTCATCCAGTATGGGGAAATATATCAATATAGGTGTTAACTTTTTAGTGATATTAAAGTGAATAATAATATTAAAAACTCGCTAAATTGTATCAAAATTATAGTCCTTAGACTAAAATACTCAATAGATTTAGCTAGGATTTTTATGCTTTAGCTAAGTTGGATCAAAGTGATGAATGGTGAAGCTCATTATAAGTAAAGATACTACGCGTATTGGGCTTCACATTATCCAATATAACTCCAATAAAAAATCTTAAAAACTTTTAATTCCTGTTCAATATATAAATATCCCCTGGAGGGCGGGTGGGTTGATTAAATTCAATTATAGACAAGCCAAGGACGGCTTGTTTATAATGTCCTATTTGATGACCCCAGAGGAATACCTACAAGGGGTGGAACTGCCTTGCTGCTCAGGAGTTATGGACATGTCTTTTTAATGCATGTCCATGAGGAGTGAAGCTGGAAGCAAGTCCACCCCCACGCACTCT
>JAVBWC010000021.1:0-56337 GCA_036677675.1 Clostridiaceae bacterium
ATGAGTTCCTTATTACATTAAAAAAGATACATGAAAATAGAAAAAATACAGTAATACATGTTACCCATGATTTTAATGTAGCTTTATATTTAGCGGATAGAATAGCTGTAATGAACGACGGAGCTATAGTTCAGGTTGGCACACCTGAACAAATATTTAAAAAGCCAAATTCTATTTTTGTTGCTAATTTTATAGGCATGAAAGATACTTTGAAAAATAGAATAGGTAACAGTAAAGCTGATCGTTATTATGAAGACGTATATTTTTCAAAGTAGTTATTGAAGAAATTAAAAATTTGATAGTATATATCTTTTAAGTGAAGGGATATCATGGATAAATGTAATTTTTATAAAGAACTGTTAGGTAAATTTAAAAGAATTGCAGAAGAAAATGGACTTTTAAATGAAAAATCAATTACAGCAGATTTTGTACATGCAGTAAATAATACATTAGCAAATTAGTGAGGTAAATATATGATAAAGGCAGCTATTTTAACAATTAGTGACAAAGGTTCAAGAGGAGAGAGAGAAGATGGCACGGGTGAAGTGCTGAGAAATTTACTAGAAGAAAGTGGCTATGAAATTGTGTATTACAAGATTATTCCAGATGAAATAGATAAAATAGTTAAAGAACTTATGAAAGCTAGTGATGAATTAAAGGTTGATTTAATTATAACTAATGGAGGAACAGGATTTTCCAAAAGAGATGTTACTCCTGAAGCAACACTTAAGGTAATTCATAAACAAGTTCCAGGAATACCAGAGGCAATGAGAATAAAATCTTTACAAATTACCAGTAAAGCTATGTTATCAAGAGCAGTGGCTGGAATAAGAAATGAAACTCTCATTATAAATTTACCAGGAAGCCCTAAAGGAGCAGTAGAAAATCTTCAGGTAGTTATGCCTGCTCTTAGACATGGTATTGATATATTAAAAGGTGAAGCTTCTGAATGTGCAAGATAGTTTTTTATAAAAAAGTGATCTGACTATTTATGATAGAGGAGCTTGATTATGATAGATAACTATGGAAGAAAAATTGAATATCTAAGAATTTCATTGACAGATAGGTGTAATTTAAGGTGTATTTATTGTATGCCAGATAATGATATAGATATAGAAAAAAGGTGCTGTAATAGTACATTGAATAATGAGGAAATAATTAAAGTTATAAAGGCTGGAGCAACTTTAGGAATTAAAAAAATAAGATACACTGGTGGGGAGCCTCTCATAATTAAAGGAATAGATAAGCTTATTTATAATACAGCAAAAATACCAGGTATTAAGGATATAGCTATAACAACTAATGGAATACTTCTTGATGATGTAATCTATGATCTTAAACAGGCAGGGCTTAAAAGAGTAAATATAAGTCTTGATACATTAAAGGAAGATAAGTTTACGAAGATAACAAGAGGTGGGGAATTAAAAAAAGTATTATATGCCATTGAAAAATGTTTGAGCCTTGGAGTAACTCCCCTAAAAATAAATACAGTACTTTTGAAAGGAATAAATGATGATGAAATAGATGACTTCATAAATCTTACAAGAGAAATTCCAGTAGATGTAAGATTTATTGAATTTATGCCTATAGGAGAAGGAATTAAATTTTATGATAAGGTAGCTATGACATCACAAGAAGTATTGGAAAGATTTCCAGGTCTTATTCCGGTTGAAGCTACAGATATTAGTACAGCAGAGTTATATAAAGTAAAAGAGGCCAAAGGAAGAGTTGGTTTGATAAGTCCTTTAAGCTGTAAGTTTTGCAAGGAGTGTAATAAAATAAGACTTACTTCAGAAGGAATGATAAAACCTTGCTTACATTCACAAGAAGAGATAGATATTAAAAAATATTTAAATAATGAAGTTCTTCTTATTTCAAAGTTGAAAGAAGCTATATTGAGTAAACCAGAAGAACATAAAATTGAAGTTAATAAAAGAAGTGAAACTAAAAGAATGATGTTTCAAATAGGAGGTTAGTACTTACATGGAAGAAAAAGAACTTACGCACATAAATGAAGAGGGAAGAGCTAAAATGATTGATGTAAGTGATAAAGATAAAACTAAAAGAGTAGGGATAGCTTCAGGAAGTATATACATGAAAAAAGAAACCTTAGAAAGAGTTAAAGAAGGAACCATAAAAAAAGGAGATGTTCTTTCAGTAGCTCAAGTGGCAGGAATAATGGGAGCTAAAAATACTCCTACTATAATTCCAATGTGTCACTCTATAATGCTTTCGGGATGTGATATTAGTTTTAAATTTGATGAAGAGAATTGTAAAGTAGATATTATTGCAGAAGCAAAAACTACTGGACAAACTGGCGTTGAAATGGAAGCACTTACTGCAGTTTCAGTAGCAGCATTGACTATATATGATATGTGTAAAGCAATTGATAGAGAAATGACAGTTTCAGATATTAAGCTGCTAAAGAAAACAGGAGGAAAATCAGGAGTATTTATAAGAGACTAAGTTTATATTTGTTATATTTTTAAAATAAGGCAAAGGAATAAATAAAGTTGAAAAAGCTGAGGAACTATATGTAAGTGAAAATACAATACATTGTATGGAAAAAACAGTTGCGTGATTTAATGAAATGCAACCGTTTTTTTATTTCTATAAATTTAATTTCATATCGCCATATTTAATCCAACCTTTTTTTCGCATAAATTCTGAAACTATTAGAGAAATAAGTGCTGGAGCAATAAATTGAAGTAATATAATTTTAAAAATCACTATACTGTTTGAAGATATGTCCTGCATAGCAGTAAAAGTCCCAAGTGGCCCAACTAAACCGCTTGTGCCCATTCCAGCTCCAATAGATATATTTTTCATTTCAAATATAGTAGTAGCTAATGGACCAAGAATAGCACCAGCCAGAGTTGGCGGAATTAATATCAAGGGATTTTTTAAAATGTTAGAAACTTGAAGCATTGAAGTTCCTATACCTTGAGAAACTAATCCAGATAACTTATTTTCACGATAGCTTGATACGGCAAAGCCTATCATCTGTGCACAGCAGCCTACTGTTGCAGCACCAGCTGCAAGTCCATTCATATTTAATGATATTGCAATGGCAGCACTACTTATTGGAGCTGTTAGGGCTATTCCCATAAGAGTAGAAACAGCTATTCCCATAGGAATAGGATGAAGGGTTGTAGCTGTGTTTATTATACTTCCTATATTTGTCATGAATGATGAAATATATGGACCTACAAACTTACCAGCCAGGCCTCCTGCAATTATTGTCGTAGAAGGAACTAAAATAATATCTATTTTGGTTTTTCCAAAGATTAATTCTCCTATTTCAGCTCCGAATATTGAAGCTATATATGCCCCTACAGGTCCTCCAAGAGTATAACCAAAGGCACCAGTTGCAGCAGAAGAAAAGATAGTAAGCTGTGAACATTTAAGACCGTAGGCTATGGCTACGCCTATTGCAGAACCTACTACTGGAGATTTTGCAGAAACAATATCTGCAAATTCTTTAATAAAAGCAAGTCCAGGTATTTTAGATACCTGAGATAAAATAAGTCCTATTATTAATGAAGAAAACAATCCCAAAGCCATAGCACTTAATGCATCTAAAGCGTAACGATTGAAGACTTTTTTTAAGATGTTTTTAAACTTTTGCATTTTTAATTCCTCTCTTGTTTTTTAGTTTTGTATATTTATGTTATGTAAAAAAGTATTTTTTATTGATTGTACTACAGTAATACTATTTTAACTTCTAAAATCAATTTAGTAAAATAAATATTTAATTTTAATCTTGCAAAAATAAACTGAAGGGAGTTAATATATACGCATGTGGTATTAATGGATAGTATATGGTTCTATACCAATAATATTATCATGAAGGGAGGATATAATGCTAAATAATAACTTAGTTGAAATAAATCCTATGGGAGATTCCGCTGTTATTATAAAATTTAATAATGAAATTGATGTAAATACTCACTTAAAGATAAAAGCATTATCAGAATATCTTGACAAAAATCCTTTCGTAGGCATGATTGAATATGTTCCTGCTTTTGTTACAATGACTATATTTTATAACCCATTAGAGGTAATTAAAGAAGCAAAAAACAAACATAATCTGCACAATAAAATTCCTTATGAAATAGTGTTTTCAAGTATAGAAGATGTTTTATCTAAAATTAAAGATGATATTGAAGATGATCCTAGGATAGTTGAGATACCAGTATGCTATGAAGAAGAATTTGGACCAGACCTGAAATTTGTAGCAGATCATAATAATCTTTCGATAGAAGAAGTTATACAAATTCATTTAAGTTGTAAAAATAGAGTTTATATGATAGGATTTGCTCCGGGATTTCCATATCTTGCAGGCATGTCACAAAAAATTGCAACACCTAGAAAAAAGACACCAAGATTATCTATACCAGCAGGTTCAGTAGGAATTGCAGGAAGTCAAACAGGAGTATATCCTATTTCTACACCAGGAGGATGGCAGATTATTGGAAGAACTCCATTAGAGCTTTTTAGACCAGAAAGTGAGATTCCAAGTTTATTACAAGCAGGAGATGTAATTAAATTTAAAGCTATTTCAAAAGCTGAGTATTACCAACTTAAATATGAATATGAGGAGTGTTAAAGTGGGCATAAAAATAAAGAGTCCAGGACTTTTAACAACTATTCAGGATCTTGGAAGATATGGATTTAGAAAATATGGAATAATTGTAAGTGGAGCTATGGATTCCTTTGCTCATCGAATTGCGAATGTATTAGTAGGAAATGAAGAGGGAGAAGGAACTTTAGAAATAACTCTAATAGGACCAGAGATTTTAATAAATGAGGATACTTTGATTTCTATATGTGGAGCTGATCTATCTCCAAAGATAAATGAAACTTCGGTACCTATGTGGAGGCCTATTTATGTAAAGAAAGGAAGTATATTAAATTTTGGAAAGAATAACATTGGAACAAGAACATATGTGGCTTTTGCAGGTTCTTTTAATGTAGATGAAATAATGGGGAGTAAAAGTACTTACCTTCGTGCACAAATAGGTGGATATGAAGGTAGGCAGCTTAAAAGAGGAGATATTTTACAGTTAAAAAAGCCATCTAAGAGAGCTTTAGAGATTATGGATAATATTATAGGTAATATGAATAAATCTGATTTTGTGTATCCTAAATGGTTTATATCAAAAAAATTTTTCCCTTATTATGAAAGGCATTCTACTGTAAGAATAATAAGAGGGGGAGAGTTTAACTATTTTGCTAATAGAAGTAAGAAAAGTTTATTTGAAAGTAAGTTTATAGTCACTCCTCAATCGGATAGAATGGGGTATAGGCTCAATGGTCCAAGCTTAAAAATAAAAGAAAAAATAGAAATGATATCAGAGGCTGTGGCACTTGGAACTATACAAGTACCACCTGATGGAAATCCAATAATTCTTCTAGTAGATAGACAAACTACTGGGGGATATCCAAAAATTGGAGAAGTGATTTCAGTAGATATTCCAATTGTAGCTCAATTAAAGCCAGGAGATAGTATTTCATTTTGTGAAGTTTCTTTAGAGGAAGCGCAAAAATTATATATAGAAAGGGAACAAAATATAGAAGATATAAAGATGACATTAAAAATTAAAACTCGATAGGGGGATTACTATGTATAGTATAGATTTAAATTGTGACATGGGAGAGAGCTTTGGGGCTTATAAAATAGGTAATGACGAAGAAGTATTAGAATTTATAACCTCTGCTAATATTGCTTGTGGATTTCATGGGGGAGATCCTTCAGTTATGAATAAAACAGTAAAACTTGCTTTAGAAAAAAATGTAGCAATAGGAGCACATGTGGGATTACAGGATTTGGTTGGCTTTGGAAGAAGAAACATAAGTATTTCACCCAGGGAGGCTTACGATTTAACCGTTTATCAAATTGGAGCATTGCATGGTTTTGCAAAAGCTTATGGAGGAAGGATAAATCATGTAAAACCCCATGGAGCGCTTTATAATATGGCGGCTAAAAGTGAAGAACTATCAAAAGCTATTGCAGAGGCTGTATATAAAGTTGATTCAGAACTTGTTTTGTTTGGTCTTTCAGGAAGTAAGTTGATAAAAGAAGGAGAAAAAATTGGGCTTAAAGTTGCAAATGAGGTTTTTGCAGACAGAACTTACACTGACGAAGGAATGCTTACTCCTAGAAAAGATATGAATGCTTTAATAAAAGATAAAAGTGAAGCTAGTAGGCAAGTAGTTAGAATGATTAAAGAGGGAAAGAGTACATCTATTAATGGAAAAGAAATAGATATAAAAGCTGATACGATATGCATCCATGGAGATGGAGAGCATGCTTTAGCTTTTGCAAGAAAGATAAGAGGTGACCTTGAAAATAATAATATTATTATTAAAAAAATATAAAGCATATATGATATACAGGGGCATGATTTTTGGAGTAATACGTAATATATAAACTTGTTTAAATATAAAAAGACAATGGAGAGTTTAAAATGTAAAACCTCCATTGTTTCTTATTAAAAATTTATTTTTCAAGAGAGTTATAATCTTGAATTGCATGAGTTAATACAATCATTGCGTTTTCAATATCGTCAACACTTGTGCAAAATGAAAATCTTGCTTCACTTTTTCCATAATCTTTTGTTGCATAAAATCCTGAGGCAGGAGCAATCATTACTGTTTTACCTTCATAACTATACTCTGTCAAAAGCCATTCAGCAAATTTTTCAGAATCATCTACAGGTAATTTAGCTAATATATAAAATGCTCCATCAGGTTTATCACAGATAACTCCAGGAATTCTAGTTAAATATTCATACATTAAATTTCTTCTTGATTTATATTTTGCTCTTACATCTTCAATATAACTGTCTAATGTATTTATTAAATTAGCAGCTGCGTATTGTTCAATGGTAGATACACAAAGTCTTGATTGACATAGCTTAAGCATCTGATTTATCAAAATTTTATTCTTGGATGCAACCAAACCAATTCTAGCACCACAAGCACTATAGTGTTTGGAGATGCTATCTACTAAAATTATTCTATCAAGTATATCCTCCATATACATGGCAGATGTGTATGGAATATCATCATATACGAATTGTCTATATACCTCGTCTGAAATAATATATAAATCATATTCCTTTGCAATGTCAGCCAACATTTTTAATTCATCATAAGTATATATGGTACCTGTTGGATTTACAGGATTGGAAAACAAAATGCATTTTGTCTTATCTGTTATTTTATTTATTATTTCTTCTTTTGGTGGAAGATGAAATCCATCTTCTATTTTGGTCAAAAATGGAACTATTTTAGCGCCTGCAACTTTAGCAAAACTATTGTAGTTTGAATAAAAAGGTTCTGGAACCAAGACTTCATCATCAGGATCACATATAGTCATCAAGGTAAATAAAATAGCTTCGCTACCGCCTTGAGTTATTATTATTTCATCTTTTGATAAGGCTATATTCCAGTTCTTATATGACTCTATGAAACTGTCAATTAAAGTAGGAATACCTTGAGAATCTGAATATTTTACTATTTTTTCATTATAGTTAGTTAATCCCTCAAAGAATGAATCAGGTGTAACTACGTCTGGCTGTCCAATATTTAAACTATATACCTTCAATCCTCTTTCTTTAGCTTGATTAGCTAAAGGAACAAGCTTACGTATAGGTGAAAAATTCATGTTTAATACTCTATTTGATATTTTCATAATATATGCCCCCAAAATTAAACTATATGATAACAAGTATACTTTAAAATTTATATTAATTCAACTACTCATTGTAGATCAATTAATTCAAGATTTTCTATAGTTTCCTTATGTTTAAGATGATATGTTTTTTAATAGTAGTATATCATCTATCATATTTTTTATTATCATATGTATTGTATTAAAAGTATTTTCAATTAATATTGTACCTTATTTGTAGGAATAAAAAAGAACCACTATAATTCTAATTTGAATTAATAGTGGTTTATATTGATATTTAAACACAATCTACTGCCTGTCTGATTTGTTCCAGAGTGTTTTTTTCTATGGCACCTATTAACAAAAGACGTTCTGCTAATTCGTTTATTTCCTTTTTATTAATTTCATTTATATTTAGTGTTACATTCATGTGTATGATGTTATTCATTTATATAACCTCCATGTGCGTTTTTTAACATTATTTACCATGAGACAAAAAAATATACATAATTTAAGGAAAAGGTAAATTCCTTTTCATGTTGATAGTTGAAAAGTGAAAGAGGATAGTAAAGGAATAAACTTTATATTTATATAAAAGTGTTTTATGCTTGTAAAAATAATTATAGTTATTTTTTTACTGGAGATGATATAATATGAAAGTAATGAGGAGGTAATTTCATGAATATAAGCTTTGATTCAGATAATATACAACCTATTTTAGTAGTAGGAATAGATACGGAAAAATCTAGTTTTCACAATATGATTTTTAAAGTAGAAGAGATGGAAGAGGGAATAATATCTTATTTAACAATTAAAGAAATAGAGGAATTGATTAAGGATGCAATACCAAACATTAGTGAAGAAGAGTATAATTCATTAGTGAAAGGTAGCACACCTATATTATATTTAATATATGATATACAGGAACTTTCTCTATTTTTAGCTTGTATAGAAGTTATAGAAAATATAAAGAATTATAGAAAAATTGAGAAAAAGATACTACAGCGAGCATCAGCTGACTTTTCAATAGTAATTTAGAGGTTTGAATATTGAAAACTTGGCCACGTGTGTCTGTATATCATTTTGAAAGATATAATGAGAAAAAAGAAGTATAATATATATAAATTGATATAAAGATAAAAGCGCAGTGTGACGAAATTTATTTTTATGATAGAATATTCCTCGTGGCTAAGGAAAATATATAGAAATTATTAACATGGGTCTATAGCTCAGCTGGTTAGAGCGCACGCCTGATAAGCGTGAGGTCGATGGTTCGAGTCCATTTAGACCCACCACTTAAAATAAATATATGCGGGTATGGTTCAATGGTAGAACGTCAGCCTTCCAAGCTGAACACAGGGGTTCGATTCCCCTTACCCGCTCCATAAAAAAGCATCTCATTTATGAGATGCTTTTTTATTTTATTTTAGTATCCTATACAAAGTATATATTGCTCAAAAGGCATTTGAACAAACTTTAGAATTTCTTAGTTAAGTGAAATGTCTTTATAGTGATATATACTTTGTTATTTTATTATGAATTTTTTCTGCTTTTTAATAATAATGTAGAAATTAAAGCTCCAATAATTGAAGGTACAATCCATGCAAAACCGTCACTGGCAAGAGGCAATTTATTTATTATATTTGCAATGGCTGTATTATTAACACCAGCAGCTGAAGCGCCATCATATAAGCTTACAAGTAGTGTTCCTAAAACAGCACCTGTATAAGCATATTTTGGAATATATTCATCAAATATGTTCATTAAGATAAGTACAATCGCAATAGGATATACTGTAACCAATAAAGGTACAGCTAGTGAAACTATTTTTTCAAGTCCTATATTTGCAAATACTGTACTAAAAATAACCGTTATAATAACAATAATTTTATAACTTATTGTATTATTGCTTAAATCACTGAAGTAAGTTCCAACTGTTGATGTAAGTCCTATTGAAGTAGTAAGACAAGCAAGGGATACCACTATTCCAAGAGCTACTTTACCGAAGTTTCCAAATAGGGTATTTGTTATAACAATCAATAAATCTGCTTTGGGTTTATCAACAGGGAAAACAGAATTTGTAGAAGCACCTAAGTATATAAGTCCACCATATACTAGTATAAGACCTATAGAAGCAATAATTCCTGCTTTTATTGTCATACTTGCATGATCTCTTTCAGAGGTATAGCCTTTAGACATAATTGAATTTAATACTACTCCTCCGAAAAGTAATGAAGCTAAGGCATCCATGGTTTGATAACCTTCAGTAAAGCCTTTAGAAAGTGGATTTATAGTCATTTGGGTAGTTGGTGTTCCTAGCGGAGCTATAATTCCTTTAATAATTATAGCAAATACCATAATTAAAAGTAGAGGAGTTAATATCTTAGCTATTTTATCTACCATGTCGGATGGTTTAATGGCAAAATAAAGTGTAAGTCCAAAGAATATTATAGATGCAATAATAGGATTTATTGTCGGAAATAAAGGCTTTATACCCATTTCATAGGTTGTAGCACCAGTTCTTGGTATAGCAAGTAAAGGACCTATGGATAGAATAATTATTATTGCGAAAATTTTGCTGAAAACAGGATGTACTTTATTACCTACATGATCTATTGTTCCTCCTGCTTTTGATACAGCAACAATACCTAAAAGTGGCATTCCAATAGCTGTTAAGAAAAAACCTAAACCGCATACAATCCAATTCTTACCTGATAAAAGTCCTAAGGATGGTGGGAAAATTAAATTTCCAGCACCAAAAAACATAGCGAATAATGCTGTTCCAAGTACTAAAATGTCTTTACCTCTTTTGTTCATTTTTATAGCCTCCTTTTATAATAAAAAAATCTTTCGTCTCTAAGAATACATTGTATATTCTTAGGGACGAAAGATTAATATTCGTGGTACCACCCTAATTTACAGTTACATGAACTGTCTCATATTCAGGTCGGATATAAAGCTTAAATTAAGCATCACATCGAACCATAGCAGTATATCGGTGGCAGCCGTCCGCATCTAATTGAAAAATCTTTCAAATTGGCAGCTCTTGAGCTACTAGTATATATTCCATTAACGCTAATTTTCACCAAACATTAGCTCTCTGTAGTTAACTAAGAATATTTTTCTCTCCGTCATTGCTTTGATTTTTATAATCTAATTTATGAATTCATGTTGATTATAAGGTGATTTAAATATATTGTCAATATAATTTTTAAAATTATATACAATGATATACTATAGCTTTAATACTTTCTAATAATTTAATAATTGGGAATGAAATTGGATTGGGTGCATTAATTAAAAAGTCATCTAATAACCCATAATAATATCTAAAATAATAGCAAGTTGTCTTACAAACTTTGTTATTATTTTTGTTTCAAGTATAAATTATTAATAATACATATATGATATTTATATATAGAAATGTGGTAGTAACTTATATTAGAATTTATAGAAATAATTAAAAATAAAATTTAAAGAATAGTGGAGAGAAGATATGTTTAAAAGATATTTAAAGTTTGAGAGTATAAGTATAGTCATAACATTGTATATTATTGCACTTATGTATTCAATTTTATTGGTTACCAGTGTTGGTATGGCTTTTGGAACTATAAAAAGAGGATTTTATAGTAAAACAAATAGTTATTTTATTATAATAGGTATGATTTTATTTTTATTATGTGATATAAATGTAGGACTTTACCATATAGGAAAAATTCAGAATATATCAGGGATTCTTATATGGTTTTTTTATTTGCCATCTCAATTGCTGCTTTTGTTAAGTGGGTATAAAATGTAGGTATAGCTTAATTTTTATATTATAATCAAAGTTACTAGGTTGGTTTAGATAAAACTTAGTTAAAGTAAAAAACTTCATTTGAATTAAGTTTCACTATACTTTGATATATGTTATTATTTATACAGAAAACAGTTAGATAAAGGAGTTTATTATGAGAAGTATTTTTTTGGATACAGAAACTACGGGACTTGCACCAGGACAGATAGCCCAGCTTACATATATAATTGAAGAAAATAAAAAATTAGTAGGAGCGAAGAATTATTTTTTTACAGTAGAAGCTATGAGCATGCAGGCTCAGCAAGTTCATGGTTTTAGTTTAGAGAGATTAAAACAATTATCTAATGGTATGAAATTTGAAGACTTATTTAATGAAATATACAAAGACATTAAAGAATCAGTATTCATTGCCCATAATGTTAAATTTGATAAAAAGTTTGTTGAAGCTGAGTTTAATAGGCTAAATAAAGACATGAGAGTTAAGGATTATTTTTGTACAATGGAATATTTTAAGGATATTTTAAAGCTTCCAGCTAAGAGAGGACAAAGCTATAAGAATCCTAGAGTAGAAGAAGTAATGAAGTTTTATAATATTAGTCCAAATGACGTTTTAGAAAAAACAAAAGAAATATTTAAATGTGAAGATGTATCATTTCATGATGCTAGATATGATACCACAGCAGTATATATGTGCTGCCTAAAATCAAGGAATAGAAAGATAGAGGTATAAGAAAGCACTATGAACGCTTTCTTATACTAACTATATCTGATTCTTTTATATATGTGCTTTTACTAACTAATTTTCTAAAATATCTTATTTGCTTATACTTAACCCCGTTCATTTCAAAGTCTTTAATATCTATTCTATCTCCTTTGAATATTATAGGATCTTTAGAAGCTTTTACATAAATATCTATTTGCATTTTTACCTCCCTATTTATTATAAAAATATCTATATGATAATTATATTATATCACTAAAATGTAATATTAAAATTTTGAGTAGTTAATGTTTTGTTATAAATATGATAAATAATAAATTGGTTTTTAAAATTAGTTTTATTTAAACAGAGAAATATTTTATAATATAATAAAATACATTAATTTTGGAGTTGTTAGAAATGAAGGAAGAAATAATTTTTAAAGAGAACATAAGAATAAAAGCAAAAAAGCCCAAAATGTACAAGGTTATTTTTCATAATGATGACTATACAACTATGGAGTTTGTAATTGAGGTTTTAGTTATAGTTTTTAGGAAGAATCCTGCGGAAGCAGCTAAGATTATGTATGATGTACATAAAAAAGGGAGAGGAATTGCTGGAGTATATTCATATGATATAGCTATGACTAAAATATCTCAAGTTATGGACATGTCTGAAGAAAGTGGTTTCCCATTAAAATTAAGTATGGAAGAGGAATAATTATGAAGATAGACAGTTTATTAGATGAAATTTTTACAGCAGCATATAGTGAAGCTAAAGTAGCAGGACATGAATATGTTACTCCAGAGCATATTTTATTTGCATCACTATTTTTTGATGAAGGAACAGAGCTTATAAAGAGCTGTGGTGGAAATATTCAAGAGCTTAAGATGGATTTAGAAAATTATTTAAATGAAAATATTTTAAAAGTTGAAAATAGAGAACCAGTTCAGACAGCTGGAGTTCAAAATATAATATCTTCTGCAGCAGAACATGTTTTGGCAGCTGGAAAGGCAACTATAAAACTTGGAGATATTATAGTTGCTATATATGATGAAGAACAGTATTTTGCAAGTTATTTTTTGAAAAAGCAGGGAATAGCAAGATTGGATATACTTAATTACATTACACATGGTATATCAGTAGGAGAAGATTTAGAATCAGAAATCTCTATGGACTTTGAAGAAGGACAAGAAGATATGGATGAGCTTACAGAAATTTTTGAGAATGAAAAGGAAGGGAAAAAGGATATATTAAGTAATTACACTATTGAGTTAACAGAAAAGGCAAGAAAATATGAGCTTGATCCACTTATAGGAAGGGATGAAATATTAGGAAGAACAGTGCAAGTTTTATCTAGAAGATTAAAGAATAATCCTATTCATGTGGGAGAGCCAGGAGTAGGAAAAACTGCTATTACAGAAGGACTTGCACAATTAATAGCTGATAATAAAGTCCCAAATTCACTTAAAGGATGCAAAATATATTATATGGATATGGGGGCACTTTTAGCAGGAACAAAATATAGAGGAGATTTTGAAGAGAGAATTAAAAAAGTATTAAAGAAAATAAGAAAAGAAGGAAAAGCAATCGTATATATTGATGAGATACATACTATAGTAGGTGCAGGCTCCGTTTCAGGAGGAGCAATGGATGCATCTAATCTGTTAAAGCCCTTTCTAACAGATGGTAAATTGAGATTTATAGGTTCTACTACATATGAAGAATATAAAAAGTTTTTTGAAAAGGATAGAGCATTATCACGAAGATTTCAAAAGATTGAAGTACCTGAACCATCAAAAGAGGATACTTATAAGATTCTTCTTGGATTAAAGAGTACCTATGAAGAATTTCACAATGTAATATATACAGAAGAAGCATTAAAGACAGCTGTAGAATTATCTGCAAAATATATAAATGATAGATATTTACCAGATAAGGCTATTGATGTGATGGATGAAGCAGGTGCATATCTTAGACTTCAAGAGGAAGAGAGTGAAGAAAAAGTTATTATTACAGAAAGAGATATTGAGAAAATTGTGTCTTCTATAGCTAAAATACCAGAGCAAAGTGTTTCAATAGACGACATAGAAAAGCTTAAAAATCTGGATAAGGGTTTAAAGAGTAAAATTTTTGGGCAAAACGAGGCAATTGACTCAATAGTTAAATCTATTAAAAGATCACGTGCTGGTTTTAATGAGGAAGGAAAGCCAGTAGCAAACTTGCTATTTGTTGGACCAACAGGAGTTGGTAAGACTGAGCTTTCAAAGCAGCTGGCAGATTATTTAGGTATTCCTTTAATTAGATTTGATATGAGTGAATATCAAGAAAAGCATACAGTGGCAAGACTTATTGGAGCGCCTCCAGGATATGTTGGATATGAAGAAGGAGGACTTTTAACAGATACTATTAGAAAAACTCCGTATTGTGTATTGCTTCTTGATGAGATTGAAAAAGTACATCCAGATGTTTTAAATCTGTTGCTGCAGGTAATGGATTATGCTACTATAACTGATAATAATGGAAAAAAAGCTGATTTTAGGAATGTTATTTTAATTATGACATCTAATGCTGGAGCTAGAGATATAGGGAAGACTATGCTTGGATTTGGTTCAAGGATTGTAGCGGAAGAAGCAATAACAAAAGAAGTTGAAAAGATATTTTCACCAGAGTTTAGAAATAGACTTGATGATATCGTTGTATTCAATGGTATAAATGAAGATATGGCATTTAGAATAGCTAAGAAGGCTATAGCTCAGTTTCAAGATAAGCTTTTATCAAAAAATATTATGCTTAAAGTTACTGATAAATGCTATAAGTGGCTTGCACAAAAAGGTTTTTCAAAAACTTACGGAGCAAGGGAAATTATTCGAGTAGTTCAACAGGAAATCAAGACTTATTTTGTTGATGAGGTATTATTTGGAAAACTTTCACAGGGGGGCACAGCCATTATTGATATTGATGATGATAAAGTTGTAATAAAGGCGGAATAGTGGATTTATACACTATTCCGCCTTTATTTATATATTTTACAAGAAATTTTGAATAATTATTTTACCTGCTACAGCAAGAGACATAGTTATAAAGATAGGCTTTATTAGTTTAGAGCCTTTATTGATTGCTAGAGAGGTTCCAAACTTTGCACCTAAAATCATAAACAGAGCCATAGGAATTCCTATTAAATAATATATCTCGCCGTGGATTGCAAAAATAATGAGAGAAGTAATATTACTTGTGAAATTTAAAAGTTTCCCATTACCAGCTGCTTGTACAAAATCAAATCCAAATATTTTTATAAGGCCAAATATTAAAAAGGAACCTGTTCCAGGTCCAAAGAAACCATCATAAAATCCTAGAGAAAATGCTAATATAATACCTAAAATTATATTTGATTTTGTTGTACCTTTAAATTTATTTTCAACTCCAATAGATTTTGAAAATACGCTATACACTCCTACAAACAAAACTAATATTAGAACTAAGGTTTGCAATATTTTTTCATCAATTTTAAGCACTGTATTTACACCCATAACTGCTCCCAATAAGGTAAAAGGAAGTAAATACTTAAGAAAATCTAAATCCACCTTTTTTGATTTTATAAATTTTAGTGAACTGGTAAGAGAAGCACAGGAAGAACAAAATTTATTTGTTCCCAAGGCTAAGTGAGGGGATACTCCTGTTGCTAAGAAAGCGGGAATACTAATAAGACCACCACCACCAGCTATGGAGTCAACAAAGGCTGCTAAAAAACCTGCAGCACATAAAAATATTGTTTTAGTAATAATTGAAGTTGTTATCAAAAAAACACCACCTAATAATAAAAGTAAGTTAACACATAGTAAATATTGTACAATACTACTAGGAAATTTAATAGAGGGTTTATTAAATTTATATTAACATATATTGAATAAAAAATTAAATATTCATTTAATCCTTTGACTAGTAGTTGTTAGGGATTTATAATTAAAATATGGTAATATAAAACGTTTAAATAATAAAATTTTGTTAAGAAGGGATAATATATGAATATAGCGTTTTTTCTCACACCCAAAAAAGAGGTTATATGTGAAACACCAAAATCTACTATAAGACAAGCTCTAGAGAGAATGGAACATCATAGATATACTGCCATTCCTCTTATTGATGAAAAGGGTCGGTATGTAGGCACAGTAACAGAAGGAGATTTACTTTGGAAATTAAAAAATACTAATGATCTGAATTTTAAGAATACAGAGAAAATTCTATTGCAAGATGTACCAAGACACATGAAAAATAAGCCTGTACAGATAAATGCTCATATTGAAGACTTAATATCACTTTCTATAAATCAAAATTTTATACCTGTTATAGATGACAATAAAGTTTTTATAGGGATAATTAAAAGAAGTGATATAATAAATTATTGTTATAATTTATTATATAATAAGATTAAACCTAAGGAAATTGTAAAATAGAAAATAAAATATATAATAATATATAAAATATATAAACTGAATTTAATTTAGTATATAGTAATTACTTAAACAAAGGTTAAAAAATAATTTAGGTGGTGTATGTTATGAAAAAAGATATACTTATTGAGGTTTGTGTAGATTCTCTGGAGTCAGCTATTGCTGCTGAAAAAGGAGGATCAAATAGGGTTGAATTATGTGCCAATTTAGCAGAAGGAGGTACAACACCTAGTGCAGGCTGTATTGAATTAGTTAGAAGAAATATAGACATTGATTTAAATGTTATAATACGCCCAAGAGGAGGAGATTTTTGCTATTCTAACTTTGAATTTGAAGTAATGAAAAGAGACATAAGGATGGCAAAACAGTTAGGAGTAAATGGAGTTGTAATTGGAATACTTAAGGAAGATGGAAATATAGATATACAAAGAACTAAAGAACTTGTAGAGTTAGCAAGACCTATGAGTGTTACTTTTCATCGTGCTTTTGATATGACTTGTGATCCTTTTAAGGCTTTAGAAGACATTATTCAGTTGAATATTGATAGAATTTTAACTTCTGGGCATGAAAAAACAGCATTTGAAGGTGTAAAGTTAATTTCAAGATTAGTAGAAAAAGCAGAAAATAACATTATTATTATGCCTGGCGGAGGAGTAAATAAGGAAAATCTAAAGGAAATTATAAATTTAACAGGAGCAAGGGAATATCATGTTTCTAGAAGAAAAAAATATGATAGTCCTATGATGTATAGAAATCATAAGGTACTTATAGGAGGAGCCGGACTTCCAGAGTTTGAGAGGACTATTGTTGATTCAGAACGCATTAAAGATATAGTTAATATAGTTCATTCATAAGGAATTACTTTTTTCAGTATTTTATTACTAAATTTAGATACAATAATTAATATAGAAATAATTATTGTAAGGAGTGAGTAATATATTAAAGTTGTTTAATAAATACAATGGAGAATTTGTATTTTGAAAATTAAAATTTCAAGAGAATAAAATTAGTAATGCTATATTATTTGAATTTTCAGGAGAGTGAATACATGAATAAAAATTCAGTAAAAAACCTTATTTTAAAAGTAAGTCATATTTTTGAGATGGTTTTAGCTGTAATAATATTAATCAAGATTCTATTAGGCGCTTTTGACTTATCTAGGGTTATATGGGTTTCTTATATAAGTGATATAGCAAATCCTGTTGCGTATTATGAAGTTGAAGCATTACTCGGACATGCTCTTTTACTAGTTATAGGAGTAGAACTTGTTATAATGCTTATTGTACACACACCAGAAAGTGTAGTAGACGTTCTTTTATATGCTATAGCTAGAAAACTATTGTTAGTACCTAAGGATAAAGGCATGATAGAAGTTTTAATGGGAATAGTTTGCATAGCTGGGTTATTTGCTATTAAAAAATACTTATTTGATAAAAAAGAAGTTTTGAAAGAAAGCAATAGTTGATATTAAGAGTATGAAATATAGAAATAAATAAAAAGTCATTCGTAAGGAATGACTTTTTTTAGTATTTTATTACTAAATTTAGATACAATAATTAATAAAGAAATAATTATTGTAAGGAGTGAGTAGTATGATAAAATTATTTAATAAATACAATGGAGAATTTGGTTCTTTGGAAGTAGATTTTGAAGAGAAGAGAGTTAATGATGCTATACAGTGGAATATGATTGCTGATAAAGCACACAATGATTCATCAGAATTCATACATATAACAAGAAAAATGTTAAATGAATTATTTAATAGTGAAAGGATAGAATACGCTTTAAAAGATGAAGAAACTTTAAAATATCAAGTAGAAAATTATTTGAATTCTCATGAGGGCAAAGGCGGAATGGATGTAGCTGTAATCTATGACAATACAGAGAATTTTAATATGCACTTAGATTTTAATAATGAATCTACAGTAGTATAAATAAAGTATACCAAGTAAGGAGCTGTGGCAAATTGCTAAGGCTCTTTTGTTTTGCATGTATTTAACAAAAAAGATAAGCTATATTGAAAAAGAAAAATTTATTTAACAATGGAGGTTTGATTTTAGAACAATAAAAGTATATTCTATAGTAAAGGAAAAATTAATTCTGATGGAGTACTACCATTATTAGTTATCAGATAAATATTTGGAGGATAGTCAATGAAGATTTTTTTTACTTATTATATAATAGTTAATGTATGTGGACTTGCTATTATGTATCTTGATAAAAGGAAAGCACAAAGAGGAAAATGGAGAATCTCAGAAGCAAAATTATTTATAACAGCTATCATTTTTGGAAGTTTTGGAGTTATGCTTGGTATGAAGATTTTTAGACATAAAACAAAGCATTTTAAATTTATATATGGAATACCTGCAATATTTTTTATACAATTATATTTAATTTATAAATTTAATATAATGAATTATTAGAAAAATAATTATAAAAGGGAGAGTTGATTATGGAGGTCGTAAATTCAACGTTTTTACTGTATTTAGTTTTAGGAATTTTAGCTATTACTGTTGTTATTTCTATTATAAAAAAGGCTTTTAAATTAGTAATTTTTTTAGTAATGATAATTGCTGTGATATCTGCTTATAACGTCTTTGTAAAAGGAGTTTCACCTAAAGATGAAATAAACAGTTACAGCACAGATATGAAGTATGGGGAGTCTATTAAGGATTATACTGTAAAGATAAAAAACTCTGTAGATAAATTAACACAGGTTGTTAAAGAGCAAAATTTAAATGAAAATGCATTAAAAACAATAAATAAAGAGAATGAACTTTTACATAAGTACCAAGAAGAAGTAGAAGTATTAAAGCATTCTGAAAAATTAAGTTTATTTCATAATAAGTATTGCGATTATTTAAAAGGAGTAATAAACAGTTCTGATGCTGTTGTGCAAGTGGCAAATACAGCGGAAAATAAAAACATAAAAGCATTAATAGATGCAGTAAAAAAACTTAATTCAGGATTAAGTGAATTATCTAAAGTAAAATTAGAGGATATTGCAAGTAAAACTAATTAGTTTTATTTGCAATATCTATGTTTTAACTTAAATTTAATTAAAATTTTAGCTTGTTTGTATATTCTTTTAGAGTATTTGCAGATGACATCAATTGCTGTAGTTCTTCATTATTTAAAGGAACTTCTAGAATTTTTTTAATTCCAGAGGCACCTATTATTGAAGGAGTACCAAGATAAATATCATCAATTCCATACTGACCTTCAAGGAGACTGGAAACTGTTAAAATTGAGTTTTCATCTCTCAAAATTGCTTCCACTATTCTTGTTATTGCAAGAGCTATTGCAAAGTAAGTCGCACCCTTTCTTTCTATTACTTCATATGCAGCTTTTCTTACATCTTCTAATATTTTATATTTTGAAAGTCCTTTGCATTTGCCGCATACTTTTGAGCAGTATTCATTTACACTCATTCCTGCAACAGAGGTTAAGCTCCAAGTTGCAATTTCGGAATCTCCATGTTCACCCATTATATAGGTATGAATATTTCTTGCATCAATATCAAAATGTTCACTTAATAGATATTTGAACCTAGAAGTATCAAGAACTGTCCCTGACCCTATAACTCTTTCCTTTGGAAAGCCTGATAGTTTGTAAGTTATATATGTTAATATATCTACAGGATTAGATACTACAAGAAGGATAGAGTT
The DNA here is from genome assembly GCA_036677675.1 of Clostridiaceae bacterium. Taxonomy (GTDB): domain Bacteria; phylum Bacillota; class Clostridia; order Clostridiales; family Clostridiaceae; genus Clostridium_H. The sequence goes on from JAVBWC010000021.1 coordinate 20,294, forward strand.
TGGGCTATGTTTTATAATTTCGGGAATTATAGTTTTAAATATATTAAAATTTTTATTTACTAAATCTAGTCTGGTTTCTCCAGGTTTTTGAGCGGCTCCTGCAGTGATTATTATTATATCTGAATCCTTTATATTAGTGTAATCCCCTGAGTATATATCTACAGGATTTACAAAAGAAACTCCATGAGATAAATCTAGTGCTTCTCCAAGAGCTTTATCTTTATTTACATCAACAATTACAATTTCAGAAGCAATACCTCTCATCATCAAAGCATATGCACTGGTTGCACCTACAAAACCTGCTCCGATTACTGAGATTTTAGTTTTTTTTCTTATATTCATATAATACCCTCCAGTATGAGAAATAGTACAATAATAGTATATATTAAATAATAATTGTTATAAGCACAACAATGAAAAGTTTTCTTTTTTAGTTTTTTCTGTATTATATTTTTTATACTGTATGTGCATGTCTAAATTATAGATTGAATTTTTAAGTTTAAAATTAAGTATAATTGATAGTTTAAAGTATTTGTTGGAATGTTTTGAATGTTGATATACAATTTACATATAATAAGACTATAAAGAGGATTCTTGACTTCAGATGGAGTTTTTTCTCCAACTGAAGCCAAGAATCCCTTATCTAGGGATGTAGCAGCCGTTATTTCCCACTTTAGAAGTGGGAGCATTACGGATGGTAGTCATCAGATAAAAGTAAGAGGTGGCTAAAACGTATATACTGAAAGAAGGTGAATCTCATAAATAAGAGAAAAAAAAGCTTTTTTATTCATGACTATTATAAATTTGCAGAACAATATATTGGAAATAAGAGTGGTTACTATGGTATACCAAGAAAAGGTATTGAAAGGCAAATATGGATTTATGAACTTCATTCTCAAATTCAAAAAAGGCTAAAAGGTAGAGTTGTTTTAAAGGGTGGAGCTTCTACTCAGCTATATCTTCCTTTACAAGTACAAAGATGCACAGAAGATTTAGATTTATATACAGATTTGAATCCAAAACAGTTGAGAAAAGAGATGAAAAGTATAGAAAAAGAGTTTAATTCTAATAAAATTCATATGAAAGCAAACGAATATATTCCAAAGAGTGTAATTGAATCTGGAAAAACTTTACCTATAACAACTTTTCTCATTAAACTTCCTTTTATATTCAAGGGAAACAGAAAATCAAAGGAAGAAAGCTTGAAAATAGATTTTCTCCATATGAACATTAAAAAGCTCCATACTACTTCTTTTAAAAATGGAGAAATTTTAGGATTAAATTTAAATTATATACCTATTACAATAGACAAATACTCGGCTATTACAGCTAAGGTTGTAACCTTTGCTGTAAATTCTATAGGTATAGAAAAATTTAAAAAAGATAAATTATACAAAAATGCTTATGATATGTATCATATGATAACAACATATGCTGACAAGGATATTTTAGTAAAAGTAGCTGAATATATGAGAATAAGTATGAAAGAAGAATTTTATATAAAGAAAATACAGCCAGTAAGTATAGAAGAGGTACTGGAAGATATATTGCAAGAACTATATTATTTATCTATTTATGATTTGAAAGATAACTTTACAGGTTATTCAAAAAGATTTTTGGATTTTCAAATCAATTATCTTCAGTATGGAATAAAGGAAAAGCTGGATTTTGATAGCTGGGGAATTATATGCGCTCATCTATATTTATGGATTTATGCACTAAAGTATTATATTTTATATAAGGATTTATCAAAATTGGACTATATAAGAAAAATAGAAGAAGAATATAATTTTTATAATAAATTATCTGATAAAGATCAGATTATTTATTTAGACAATATGATAACAAAGCTTCAAAATAAAAGAGGGCAATATTTATATAATGAGATAAATGACCCACTTAGATTTATATATTTAAACTATATTTATTTTAATAAAAATTGAAAGCATACGAATTTAAGTATAATATCTGAAATATAAATATACCATAGATTAATAAAAACAAGAGGAGGAATTATGATAATAGAGGATTTAATTTATGGTATTGAAGAACTAAATGCGTTAGTAGCAAAAAGAGATATAGAATATAAAAAAATAAAAAAGTATAAAAATCCTAATGAAAAAGTTGTAAAGGGTACTCTTTCACTTTCAATTTTTATATGTCCAGTTATGCTTGTGCTACCTCATAAGTATCAAGGTGTTACTGCTGTGGCCAGTTTAATTATCAATAGAGGAATAGATAGGAAAAATTTACTTATGATTTCTAATAAGATTTTAATAGGGTGGATAATAGCTGCATTTAGTATACTTATATATGAATTTTTATTAAAAACTATAATATTTGGAGAGAAGATCAGAAGTTGTGAAAGTAATCTATATTATTTAGAAAATAAAATAAATAAATTATCAGAGGAGTATGGTATTGCTCCTGATTTTAGGGAAGAAAAGATATTAAAGTCTTTTTTAAAAGACTTAAAAAATAAAAGAGCTGGTGACTTAAGGGAGTGTATAAACTATTATATGAATGAAGCTTATGTTGATAGTATTCTTAATAGTATAAAAAATAGCAGGTAGATAGAAATAGAGCTTATATACCTGCTATTTAAACCATTATTTAAACCAAATATTTATTTCTTTTTCGGCAGTTTCTATACTATCAGAGGCATGAACTGAATTTTCAGTTTTGGAAATTCCAAAAGTTCCTCTTATAGTGTTTTTTTCTGCTTTTGAGGGATCAGTATTACCATTTATTTTCCTTACTTTTTCAATAGCATTTTCTCCCTCTAAGATAAGGACACACAAAGGACTTCTTGTTATATAATTTATTAATTCCTGAAAAAATGGTTTATCTTCATGTTGCTTATAGTGAAGATGAGCTATATCTTCACTAGCTTTTAGCATTTTTAGTGCAGTTATCTTTAGATTTTCTTTTTCATAGAAAGTAAGAATGTTACCTATGTTATTTTTTTCAACAGCATCAGGTTTTATAAGTACAAGAGTTCTTTCCATAAATTTATTACCTTCCTTTATAATTAATATATTTATATTAATTTTATAATTTAATATATTTAAGTTGTAATTAAAATTCTACATAAAAGTTAATACTGGTTTTAATTACTATTAGAAATAGAATGTTAAATTAATATGAAGTATCATTGTTACAACTTATATACATGTATAATTAGTACATACATTGAAATTTAAATATTCAGAAATTTTTGGTATTTCATATTTTATTATAAAAGTAATATATTGTCAAGAGATATATTAATAATTTTATTGATGTTTTGTTATAATATAATTTTTATTAAATCTTGAATTAATCATTAACTATAAAATCTCTCTAACAAAATAACTTTGTTAGAGAGATTTTATAGTTAATCTTTTGTTTCAGGAACTGCGTTAGGATGATTTCTTATGATTCTTTGATTAGTTTGACCCTTTTGATTTTCTTTTGGTGATGGTCGTTTCATACCTTTCTTTGCCATGTTCATCCCTCACTTATAAAAGTATTCTTTATTATTCTTTACAGTATTTTTTATTTAATACTTATGGAATTTACACAATTTATTTTTTATTAAATTTTGTTTGGTATTTTTTCCTAGTTAGAGTTATTAGATTCAAAATTAAAATAATTTTTTTATATTGTGTACTAATTCATCCTTTGGAGTAAATCCAACTATAGTTTTCTTTAGTTTTCCTTCCTTAAATATCATTATTGTAGGTATACTTGATATTCTAAATTTTCTAGCTAAAATAGGACTTGAATCTACATTAATTTTTATAAATTTAACTTTAGACCCTAATTCTCTAGATAATTGTTCCATTATAGGTGATACCATTTTGCAAGGGCCACACCAAGGAGCCCAAAAATCTACAACTACAATAGATTCTTCAGAGTTTAATTCTCTAGCAAAGGTTATATCGGTTACTTCTTTTATCACATTAAATACCTCCAAATATTTTAGTACCCTTATAGGGTATGCTTGAAAAAGGTGATTTGTGAAAAGAATTCTAATAAAGTAAAATTTAATTCATGTGGAATTTTTGTTTTAGAAAATAATAAAGCTATTAAACTCTAACCATTTAACAGCTTTATTATTTCTTCAGATTTATCAGCTAGACCAGCAATAATAAGTCTATCGCCTTTTAAAATTTTAGTGTCAGCTATAGGTAATATTTCAACATTCTCTCTTACTATCATAAAAACTCTAAACTTATGTGGAAAATTAATTTCTTTTAATGATTTATTAAAGAGATCTTCATTCATTGGAACTATTTCCATAATGCAAATTTTATTAAGTGATGAAGTTTCTATAGGTTTAATTTCATCAGATTTAAACACTGCATCAAAGCATAGAGGAAATAGGATACAGGATATAACTGTTGTAAGTATAAAAGCTGAGTAATCTGAGCTTCTGATTATATCCAGATTATAGGCCATTTGTGCACCTACGATTAATAAACTGAGTTGAGCAGAAAGTATGAAACCTCCAGATATAGCTTTATTAAAGCTGAACATAAAATTCATAAGTAAAGCTGATATTAGCTTTACTGTAAATAATACAAGCAAAAATATTGGTATATTTAAAATAGCCTTTGGATCTTTAAATATAGAGGTTAAATCAAGAGTGACACCAACCATTATAAAAAATATTGGAATCAAGAATCCATATCCAAGTATATCTAATTCATATTTTAATTCTTCTTTTTGTTTATCAAGTATAAAAGTAAAAATTACACCTGCTAGAAAAGAGCCTAATATGATTTCAGTTCCAATTTTATCCGAAATAGTTACAAGTATTAGCATTAATGCAAAGGCAGCTCGAACACCTATATGTAAATTTGAAAAAAATGAAGATGAAAAATCAAATATATGTGATGTTTTTTCAATAAATTTAAATATAATAAATGATACTATAAACAATAATATGAACAAGAAGTTTTTATAGGTTAAGCCTTGTGTAATAGTAGAGGAAATAAGTGTAAGAGCTATTAAACACACGAATTCACATATAATAGTATATATTAGTAAGGTTTGACCATATTCTGTATTAAGTATTTCTCGTTCTTTTAAAAATGGAACAATAAGTCCAGGTGCAGCAGCAGTAAATAAAAAAGTTATAAATAAGATATTATTAATAATACCTATTTTATATAAGGTAAGTGATAGTAAATAGGAAACTAACAAGGAAACTCCAAACATTCCAAAGCACATAATAATACGAAATAGAGCTTTCTTTTTTTCTTTTCCAATTTTAACTCTATCAATATCAATTTCAAGCCCACTTAAAAACATAAGATAAGCAAGGCCAAGGTGAGATAGAAAACTTATCCATACGTCTTCATGCACGAGATTAAAAAAGCTTTTTCCTATTATAATACCTATAAAAATTTCTCCCACAACAAAGGGGATTTTAAATTTCTTAATACTGTTTATAAAAATTGGGGTTATAAATGCAAAAATAGTTAAGATTAATAATGAGTCATAATTTATAGTTTCCGTCATAAAGTGCACATCCAATCTTTTTAAATTTTTCAAAATTATATATGTTTACATAATTTTGTTTAATTATAGTTTAGTAAATAAATTTTAAATTAAAATTAAATTAATGTAAACAAGAAAATGAAAAAATATAGATATACCAAAGTATTTGTTAAATGGAAATAGTTGATATACGTTTCAAAATATTATGGTTTGTTAAGGAGAGACTTAAAAAAAGAAATGAAATTTTAAATAAAATAATTGCAAAGTTGAAAAAAAATTAAAATAGTATTATTAGGAATTAAGATACATTTTAAATAAAAAATTATAGTGAGTTTTTGTAAAATAGGAGGGTTATGAGGGGTTTGGAAAAGGATTTTAAAATATGAAATATAAAAGTTTCACATAAGTGTATGAAATAATAGAAAATAAATTATGCAATTTTACACAAATTTCTATTTAATAATAACCTTCTATGTGGTAAAATATATTAAATCAACTATTTATTTTATGGGGGGCTGACTAATAGTGATTAATAATTTTAGAGATAGTATACTTATTAGTAATGTATTTGCCGAAAATATTTTAAATCAATTAACAGATTTGGCTGAAAAAAATAATGCTATTGATTCACAGTTCTATAAAAAATACGATGTTAAAAGGGGCCTTAGAAATGAAAATGGTACAGGTGTTTTAGTAGGATTAACGGAAGTTGGTAATGTTCATGGATATACAATGAAGAATGGACAAAAGATTCCAGATGAAGGCATACTAACTTATAGAGGGATAGATGTAAAAGAAATTGTTAAGGATTGTCAAGATAATAAACGATTTGGATTTGAGGAAGTATGTTATTTACTTATTTTTGGAGAATTACCTAACAAGGATAGATTAGAAGAGTTTAAATATCTTCTGGGAGAATTAAGGGATTTACCTGATGGGTTTATAGAGGATATGATTTTAAAGTTTCCTAGTAATAATATAATGAACAAGCTAGAAAGAAGTATACTCGTTTCTTATTCCTTTGATAGTAATCCTGATGAAACAAGTATAAAGAATATATTAAGACAAAGTATAGAATTAATTTCTAGAGTTCCTACAATGATAGCTTATGGATATCAAGCTAAGGGTCATTATTATGATGATAAAAGTTTATTCATACATTCACCTAAAGCTGGACTTAGTACAGCTGAAAATATACTTCATCTTATAAGACCAGATAATCAGTATACTAAAACAGAAGCTGAACTTTTAGATTTAGCACTAATATTACATGCTGAACATGGCGGAGGTAATAATTCAGCCTTTGCAACTCATGTTGTATCTTCAACAGGGACAGATACCTATTCAGCACTTGCTGCTGCAGTTGGAGCGCTAAAGGGACCAAAGCATGGTGGAGCTAATATTAAGGTTATGAATATGATAGAAAATATAAAAGAAAATGTTGCAAATTGGGAAAATGTCAATGATTTAGAAAATTATCTTATAAAGATGTTGAAAAAAGAAGCTTTTGACAGGTCAGGGTTAATATATGGTATAGGTCATGCAATTTATACTCTTTCAGATCCAAGAGCTGTAATGCTTAAGGAAAAGGCCTTAGAATTAGCAAAGGAAAAGAATAGAGTAGAAGAATTTAATCTATATAGAAATATAGAAGAGATAGCTATCAGGATATTTAGAGAATTAAAAGGAAGAGATGATATTTGTGCAAATGTAGATTTGTATTCAGGATTAGTATATGATATGTTAAATATTCCGAGTGAATTATATACACCACTATTTGCGGCAGCTAGAATGCCAGGATGGTGTGCGCATAGAATAGAACAGGTAGCAAGTGAACCTAAAATTATAAGACCTGCATATAAGAATATTAAAGAAAAATGCAAATATATTCCTTTAGAGCAAAGATAAAAAAACCTAGAAGATAAGCTTCTAGGTTTTTTGTTTTCAGTATGTTAATTATAAAATATATTGTTTTTTTATTTAATAGAATTAAATATTATTATTTTGTATAATAATATTGATAAAGTATCTATATTAAGTTATTTATAACATAATTACTTTTTAAAGCAAAAATTTAAGAATATATTAAGGTTTATAATGAGTGTTTTTTAAGGTATTTAATTTAAAATTATAGTTGAGAGAATGTGAAATTAATTATCTGTTTTGTAAGAAGAATAAGTTTTCTTATTCTCAGATATAAAGAGGGAGGGGAATATATATGAAGAAATTAAAAGAAAATATAATTCCAATAAGTTTTATATTATCAATTCCAATTTTAAATATTTTTTATGGAATATTGAATAATAATAGCAGAGGAGTTTATAGCTTAGTAACTAATATAGATATATTAATTCCTTTTACAAAGAGTTTTATTATACCCTATGTAATATGGTATCCTTTCATATTTTTAGTATTAGTATATCTATGTTTAAAAAATACTAAGATTTATTATAAAACCTTATTCTGTTTAAGTATAGGATTTATAGTTAGCTATATTATATTTTATTTTTTTCAGACAACTGTTGTAAGACCTACTTTTGTAGATGATGATATTCTAACAAAGATAGTGGAGATAGTTTATAAGAATGATAAACCATATAATTGTTTTCCAAGCTTGCATGTATTGACTACTTACTTTGTTATGAAGGGAATAAGTGAAGTTGAAAGTAATAAAAAAATTACTTTGTCTGTAAATATTATAGGTGTTTCAATAATATTGTCTACCATGTTTGTTAAACAACATGTGGTTATGGATGTTATATTTGCTATAGTATTAGGAGGAATTATTCTGAAAGCTGTTGGTACAATGTGTCCAGATGGGGTGGATGTATGGATAAAGAAATTATGTTCAGCATTGACTATGAAAAAGAAATTAGAAAACTAAAAGAGTTGAGGAAACCTGTGTATATTACAATATATAGGTTTCCTTAGGGTTGTTTTAATTATAATAAATTGATATCCTCATGTTTTTCAAATTTTGTAAGTATACTCTCTATAATATTATGTTCTAAATTTCTAAAATTTCTAGATCTGCAAATAAATCTTAAAGTTAAAATTATTTTTCCAACATCAATAGAAGTATAAATTGTGTGTGAAAGATTTTGATAGTAAATAGGATGAGTTTTAGAAGCTATATCTAAAGAAAGTTTAGCTTCATCTTCAATATTACCTAAGTGTTTTTTTGCGATATTCATTATTATTTGTTTAGCTTTTTTCCAATTACTATCGATAGTGACAGTGATTTGAAGTTCATTCCAGGTATAAGGAAAAGTATTTGTTTCATTTATTACTTCCACGGAAAGAGTTTTAATATTAGGAATATATACAAGTCTTCCTGTACTTTGGCCATAAGTTTTGTTAGTTTGTGTAACTTCAATAATAGTAGTATAAAACCAATCTATTTCCAATACATCTCCAATACTATCTCCAATTTTAATTCTGTCTCCAACTTGCAAAGGTTTGCGTGAGTTTATAATTACCCATCCAAGAAAATTTGATACAAGATCTTTAAAAGCGAAAGCTAAACCAGCAGAGAATAATCCAAGAAAAGTAAGGATATCTTTAGATTCGTATATCCATACAGGTACTATCAACAATATAAAAGTTATTTTATTCATTACAGATAATATTTTTTTATATTTTATTGTTTGCTGGGATGTCAAATTTATTTTATCAATGAAATGAAATACACTTTTATTAAGTAAGTGAAGTAAAATAAATAAACCTAATGTTATCATAAGTTTAATTAAAACACCCACTGTTTGAAATTGTAATCCTAATTTTAATAAAAAATCACCCAATTTTTCAAATCCTTTCTTTAAATTTATATATTCAAGAAATCATAATTATTGCATATGTATTATATTTTACTAAAAACTTTCTTAAATTTATAGTCTTTAATTTAAGTATCAACAGAGAAGACTTAAAATGTAGTATATTAGTTGTTAAATAAAAATACTTAAAAAGTAATAATTTAAAATATATTACAAATATGATAAAATATTCTTAATAAATTTTAAATATTGTAGGTTTGAGGTGATGTTTTGGCTAGATTATTTCCTAGTTTAGAAGAGATAAAAAATAAGAATATAAAAATAACAGAAGGTGAAAAAGTTTTATTAGAGTTTTTAAATAGAGAACTTAATGATTATTATGAAGTATATTTTAAGCCAAATATAAATGGAGACAAGCCTCAGATTGTAATAGTCAGAGAAAAATATGGTATTGTTATATTGGGAGTAAAAGAGTGGGATTTACAGGAGTATTATGTAGATGAAAGTGGCAATTTCAGAAAGAAAAAAGATTTTAATGTTTTTAAATCCCCTTTTAAACAAGTAAAAGAATATAAAAATAATTTATACAATTTGCATAGCGAAAGTCTGCTAAAAAAGAGTATAGATAATCCTAAAATTTATAATTTAGTACAGTGCGGTGTATATTTTCACAAAGAAAATGTTGAAAGTGTAAAAAAAGAATTACATAACAAATGCATTGAATATAAAGAATTTAATATTATAGGAAAAGATTCTCTTAATGGTGAAAAGCTTAGACAATTTTTAATTTTAACTCATATGGAAGGGGAATATGGGTTGAAAAAAACATTTGATAATAAAATATATAGAGAGATTAAGGAATTGTTAAGGCCTAATATACATACAAGAAGTTGTGGTAAATATATTAATTATAGCAATAAACAAATTAAGCTTATGAAAAGCATAGGTGAAAGTAAAAAAATTAAAGGTGTAGCTGGCTCAGGAAAAACTTTAATTCTAGCACAGAGAGCAGTAAATGCAAATATAAGAACGAAAAATAAGATTTTAATTTTAATTAATAATACAACTTTAAAAAATTATATCTATAGAAAGATAAATTATATTAAAGAAGAATTTAATCTAGCAGACTTTGAAATAAATAACTATCATAGATTTATAAAATTTCAATTAAATAATTTATCAATTAATTTTAACTGGTATGATAGTTTTAGTTGTGAAGAGCTTATTAAATATCTTGAAGCTGCAAAGGATAGAATAGAAAGGTATGATGCTATATTTATTGATGAAGTACAGGATTATAAATTAGAGTGGCTTAGAGTTGTAAAAAAATATTTTTTGAAGGAAAAAGGAGAATATGTTGTATTTGGAGATGAAAAGCAAAATATTTACATCAGAAGACTTGAAGAAAATAAAACTTCTCAAACTAACATTAAGGGAGCTTGGAATGTATTAGAGCAATCTTTTAGACTTCCAATGAATTTAGCTGTTCTTGCAATTAAATTTCAGAAAAGATTCCTATCATCAAAATATAATCTTGATGATACAAATACTTTTAACATACAGAGGACTATGTGGGATGAGAGTGGAATAATAGAATATTTTTACTTTGATAGATTTGATTCGGAGAAAGTTTTTAGGGGTGTATATTCTATAATATCAAAGAACATTGCAAAGAGTAATGAAATATGTATTATAGGAACATCTGTAGAAATTTTGAAAAAATTGGATTTGCGTATAAGATTGGAAGGAGATTTTGAAACTGAAATTGCCTTTGAATCTGAGGAAGAATACAATAAAGTAAAAGAAGGATTAATGAGGAATTTTCAAAATCTAATAGAAAAAAACAAGTATAATAGGTTATTAAAAACAGAAATTAAGAGGATTATAGAAAGTAGAAAATACAATTTCAAGGTACAAAGTAGTAAAATAAAGTTAGCTACTATTGAAAGTTTTAAAGGGCTAGAAATAAGTAGTCTAATAGTTATTATTGATAATACTTTAGATATATCTGATGAACTTATCTATACAGGAATAACTAGATGTACTAATAATTTGTTTATAATAAATATTGCAAATAGAAAATATGATGAGTTCTTTAAGAATACATTGACATAAATAACAAGAGGATTTATAATTATTGTGACGTGTAACTATTAAAAAAGGCATGAGTTGTTTAAACTCATGCCTTTTTTGTTGAAAAAAATAATAATTAAGAATAAATATTTAGGAGGATTATATATGTTTGGATTTTTTAAAAAGTCATTTAAAATTGTTGCACCAATGGATGGAAAGGTTATAGATTTATCTAAGGTGCCTGATGAGGTTTTTTCTCAAAGATTAGTAGGAGATGGAGTTGCTATAGATTCAACAGGAGATACAATAGTGTCACCTGCAAATGGAGTTTTAAAAATGATTTTCAAGACGAACCATGCTTTTGCAGTAGTTCTAGAAAATGGAGCAGAGATATTAGTGCATATAGGTCTTGATACTGTAGAATTAGATGGTTATGGTTTTGAAAGAGTAGCTGAAGAAGGAAAAAAAGTAAAAGCTGGAGATCCAATAATAAAAATTAACAGACAAGCAATTGAAGAAAAAGGATGTTCTTTAATTACACCAGTTTTAATAACTAATATGGAAATTGTTGATGAACTAAATTTTAATCTTAATAAAGCTGTAAGAGCAGGAGTAGATGTAGTTGTAACTTATAAAATGAAGTAATTGTTAGGGGGGTTAATACAATGAATTAATATCAATATCTAACTTTAGCTCTTACTTATTGTTCTTATTTTAAAATTTTATTTTTTAGAAAAAAGTATTAGTTCTTTGTACAATGTATTTGTAACAATTAATTTCCCTCCAAATTATTCTAAAGCTTTTTTGTTTTTTTCATATATTTCTAAACCATTTAATTCTTTGATATCCTTATATAAGAAATAGCCCGTAATTAAAGCTGCAGTTATGTCAGCTATAGGTTGAGACAACCAAAGACCATTAAGATTTAAAAATTTAGGTAAAATAATTATTATAGGAATTAATACGATTACTTGTCTTAAAAAGCTAAGAAAAATTGATATTTTAGCTTTACCAATAGCTTGAAAGTAATTTGACGCAACTATCTGATACCCTATAATAGGAAGGAACATCAAATCGATTCTAAGTCCATGAGCGCCAAGCTGTATAAGGTCTAGATCATTTTTACTAAACAGGGATATAAGCAATTCAGGGAAAAATTCCACTGCTATGAATCCAAAGGAAGCAATAAATATCCCAGAAAATATAGCTAATTTTAAGGCTTCTTTAACTCTTCTATAAGATTTTGAACCATAGTTATAACCTAAAATTGGTTGAACTCCTTGATTTATACCAAAGATAGGCATAAAAATAATCATGGATATACTTGTTATTATTCCCATGGCTGCAACCGCAATATCACCACCATATTTCAATAAACCTTTATTATAAAAGGCAGAAACTGCACTAGCCGCTATCTGCATGGAAAATGGAGAAAGACCTATTGAAAATATTTGTAATAAAATCTTCTTGCTAAATTTCAAAGATGATTTTTTCAATTTGAGGGTACTACCACTGTCTTGACTTAAGAAATAATGCATAACTAAAATTGTGTTAACTGTTTGAGAAATAACAGTAGCAATAGCAGCTCCTTTAATGCCTAAACCTAGACTATTAAAGCTTATTATTCCTATTTTTATATGTTCAAATATGAAAATAGGATCCAATAGCATATTTAATAAGCCACCAACTATCATTGTTCTCATGGCAACCTTAGGATTACCTTCAGAACGTATAATATTATTTATACCAAATCCAATGTTTTGAAATACAGCTCCAGCAAGAATAATTATTATATATTCTCTAGCGTAGGGAAGACTTTCACTACTTGCCCCAAAAATCTTTAAAATTGGATTGATAAATATAATTCCTAAAATACTTATAGATATAGAAATTACAATATCTAAAAATACTGCTGTACCAAGGATTTGTTCAGCCTCGTATTTGTTTTTTTCACCTAACTTAATGGAAACAAGAGTAGCAGCACCAATTCCAACTAGCATTCCAAAAGCCATTATTATGGTAGAAATTGGAAAAGTTATAGCGAGACCAGCTAAGGCTGTTTTACCTACACCTTGTCCGATAAAAATTCTGTCTATTACATTGTATAGTGCATTAACTAGCATTCCAATAATTGCAGGAATCGAAAATTTCCAAATTAAAGTTAAAATTTTTGCACTACCTAATGAATTTGATTTATTCATATAATCTTTCCCTTCACAAAACAATAATAAAATCTTTAAGATACCAAACAGTAATTATATCATATATTACATGAGAAAACTATATCTTATTAAATCATATGGTGCAGAGTTTTTAACTTGAAGAATAGAATTATTTTCTAAGGAAAATATAGATTATATATATCAACAATGTGAAAGGAGTTGCAGATGGGTGATATTATTGGAAATTATACCAGAAAAGTTTCTTACACCAGCAATTTCAGCTGCTGCAATTTTAACAGGCTCTATAATTGGTGGAATATGGAGCTGGATTACAACTAAAAAAAATATAGAAGTTGAGAATAAAATTGTAGAGGATAATAGAAAGTACGAGAATTTAGAGAAAATAAATAAAATATGTGAAAATATAAATATTATAAGGCTAGATATATGTAATGCTATATTTCAAAGTATAAGGACTTTAAAATATTATAATGAGGAAAATAATGAAAATAAATATCCCATACCAATAAATAAAGATTATTCAAGAGTTGTTGCGTCTATTACAAGTTTATTTGATTTAAAGGAAATGAGCTATATATATCAATTATATGGAATTATGGAAGCAATGAATAAACATATGCAAAATCTTAATTACAATGATGAGGGATATAATTTAATCAAAAAAGATTGTGAATTGTTTCTTCAAAAACTTTATGGACAGAATTTTCATAAGATACTTCAGCTTGATGTAGAAATAGTAACTTATGAACAGTTATATAATAATGAATTAATAAAAATAGGCTATAGAGAAGTGTTACAAAAATTAGATAAAAATAGTTGTGTGGAAGGATATGAACAATAAATTACATTACAGAATGTTTATAAGATTTATTTAAACATTTATTTAGTATATAAATATGAGTTTGAAGTAAAATATTAAAGTAAATTATAATCCAAGGGAGGATTAAAATGAATCATAAGCAAAATCATTTAGAAAAACATCCTTATATTACAGGATATGAAAAAATTTATGAGCCTAAAGAAGTTGAAATAGCTAGAGAAGCAGAAATGGAAAATGTAAAAAATATTTTTCAAGATGGAAGTTCAGAGTATGATAAGGCACTGGAAAATGTAGAGCATAAATATGGTCATGAACATTAAAGAGTAAATAGTCCCTCCATTATATATAGTATAATGGAGGGACTATTTATAAAAAGTAAAAGTATTAACTTGTTGTAATTTTTCCACCATTTACGTGTATTACTTGACCAGAAACATATGAAGAGTCATCAGAAGCTAGAAATACATAAGCACCTGCTAATTCACAAGGCTGTCCTGCTCTTCCCATAGGTGTGCTGTGGCCAAAATCAGCTACTTTTTCTTGAGAAAAGCTGGAAGGTATAAGTGGAGTCCAAATAGGTCCTGGAGCAACTCCATTTACTCTTATTCCAGAATTAGCTAGATTAAGTGATAGTGAACGGGTAAAGGCATTGATGGCTCCTTTAGTAGAAGAATAGTCAATTAAAGTTTCATGTCCTTCATATGATGTAACAGAAGTAGTATTAATAATGCTGCTTCCTGGTTGCATATGAGGTACTGCTGCTTTTGTAAGGTAAAACATAGAGAAAAAATTTGTATTAAAGGTTAACATTAACTGTTCAGCAGTAATATCCATAATACTGTTTTGAGGATATTGGACTGCTGCATTATTTACTAAGATATCTATGCCACCAAAGGTGTTAACTGTATCGTATATAATTTTTTGGCAAAAAGTTTCATCTACAATATCACCTGAAATAAGAAGGCATTTTCTTTCTTTTTTTTCTATTAGAGCTTTAGTTTCCTCAGCGTCACAATGTTCATTTAAGTATGATATAACAATATGAGCACCTTCAGATGCAAAGGCAAGTGCAACTGCTTTGCCGATACCACTATCTCCACCGGTAATTACAGCAATTTTGTTTAATAATTTATTACTTGGTTTATAATTAGGATTCTCAAATACTGGTTTGGGATTCATAAGAGCTTCCAGGCCAGGTTGAGTATCTTGATGTTGCGGCTGAAAATCTTTTGTGTATAACATATATGAACCTCCATAATTAATAGTTTATATTATATTTTCTTTACTTATTGTATTTTTATTCAGTTTTTGTCTATCATTTATATGCCAAAAAATACACAATTAGATATTATATGCTATATACCGTTTACATATACATAGAAAATTGATATAATGTTGAATGTATATATGTATATATATGTAATAATTTATTTATTATGGTATAAAGAGGGGGAATCATGCATTATGCATATACCACAGGAATTTAATGGGGAGATTTTTCACAAACTAATTTGTTCAAATGAAACATTAGATATACATACATTTCTTCAAATAGCACTTAATCTTAGTCAAGTTATTGGAGAATTCCATAGAAACGACATTATTTACAAATATATAAATCCATATAACATTCTAATTGACATGAAAACAAAAGAAGTAAAGCTTATAGAACCTAAGGATATAGTGTTGAACATGTCAGAAAACCTTCACTATATGTCTCCAGAACAAACAGGTAGAATGGCTAGAGAAATAGATTTTAGAACAGATTTTTATTCTTTAGGAGTAACTTTTTATAAAATGCTTACAGGACTACTTCCACTTCAAGGGGAAAATGAAATTGAGTTAGCATATTCACATATTGCAAAAGAACCTCTTTATCCGCATGTAATAAATGATAAAATACCTGAAATGGTTTCTAACATTATTATGAAGTTACTGTCAAAAGATCCAGAGAATAGGTATAAAAATGCTTATGGACTTAAGAATGATTTAGTTAGATGCATGGTTGAATTGGATGAAAAGGGATATATTGAACAGTTTAAATTAGGTGAGAAAGACATTACTAATAAGTTAAATTTCTCGGAAAAACTATATGGAAGAGATACGGATATAAATAAAATAATTGAAAAATATTACATTAGTAAAAGTGGTAATAATGAGATAATGTTCATATCAGGAGAGGGAGGAATAGGTAAATCTAGCTTAATGCAAGAAATACACAAGCAAATAATAGCTGATGGTGGTATGTTTATTTCAGGAAAGTGTATACAATATAATAATACTCCTTATTCTTCTGTAATTCAGGCAACTACTAAGCTGATTAAACATATACTTATGGAAAGTCAAGAAGAAATCGCAAGAATTAAAGAAGAAATAATGAAAACTGTTGGTAATAATGGACAGATAATAATTGATTTTATACCTGAGATTGAATATATTATTGGGAAACAGCCTCCATCGGCTGAAATTGGAGCTGTGGAAGGACAAAACATGTTCAGTATGGTATTTTTAAAGTTTATCAAGATTTTTTTAAACAGGAAATATCCCATAGTATTATTTTTGGATGACTTACAGTGGATAGATTCTGCTTCATTAAAAGTTCTTGAAATACTTATAAATGATATAGAGGAGAGTCGTCTTTTTATAATTGGAGCGTATAGAGAAGATGAGATACATAAGAACTGTAATTTAGCAAATTTAATTAAGAATATAAACGATAAAAATATCAACCTAACTTGTATAAACTTAAAGCCTTTAGGAGTAAGAGAAATAAATAGCTTGATTTGTGATACATTGCATTGTGATAGAATATCTTCTTTTGCTTTGGCAAAATTAATTACTCATAAAACAGGTGGAAATGCTTTCTTTGTAAGAATATTTTTAGAATCAATGGTAAATGAGAATATATTAGAATTTAATTATGAAGAAAATTGTTGGAAATGGGATATAAATAAAATTGAAGAAATAAAGGTAGATGATAATTCCTTAGATTTACTTGTAAAAAAAATAAAACAGCTGCCTCAAAACACAATTGAAGCTTTAAAATTAGCAGCTTGTGTGGGAGTAGAATTTGATTTAAAAATATTATCAGCCTGTAATGGAAAATTACTATCTCAAAATGTAATGGATATACTTCCAGCAATAAGAATTGGTATTATATCTCCAGTTAATAAACACTATAACAGCTTTTCGAAAGATGGTAGTATTAGTTATATAAATAAAGCTACTCACGTATATGTGTTTTCACATGATCATATACATGAACAATTTTATTCTATAATTGAAGAAAAGCAGAAAAAAAAGTTCCATCTTAATATAGGAAGGGCACTTTTAAAAAATGTTTCTTTTAGAGAAACCGAAGGTAATATTTTTGATGTTGTTAATCAGCTTAATAAATCCTATGAACTAATTGAAGATGAGAATGAGATATACAATTTAGCAAAGCTTAATTTAGAAGCGGGAAAGAAAGCCAATGCATCTGCAGCTTATAATTTAGCTTTAGAATATTTGAGGTTGGCATATAGATTACTAAAAAAAGATAGCTGGATAACTCATTATGAATTATCTTATGAAATTTGTATAAGTCTTTCTCAATGTGAATGTATTAATGGAGACTTTAAACAAGGGGATGAGTTATTTAACATCATTTTAGAAAATGCAAAAGTAGAACAAGATAAGATTGCTGTATACAACTTAAAGATGAATTTTTATACTTATTTAGGAAAGTTTAAACAAGCTGTTGAAATGGGAATTACAGCGCTAAGATTATTTAATATTAATATTCCAATATATCCTAATAAGAGGGATATATATGGTGAGTTATTTAAAATGAAATGGAATTTAAAAGGAAAAAATATAGAACAAATATTAGATAATGAAAAAACAAAAAATGAGGATAAAGAAGATATAAAGAAAATATTAATGAACTTAAAAATCGCGGCTATTTATTTTAATAAAAATTTGTTTTGTTTTATGACCTTAAAAGAAATAAGCTTAGTTTTAAAGTACGGAGTTTCAGGAAATGATATAAATGCATATATGGATTACTGTGTATTTTTGAATATATTTTTTCAAGACTATAAAGGAAGTTACAAACTTGGAAGTGAGATTTTAAATAAATTTAAAACTTTAAATCAACTTAATATAAATAAAGCTGTAAGCAAATTTGGAAATTTAGTTGTTTTATGGAATGAAAGTTTTGATGAAGCGATTAAATATTTACAGAAAGCGTACTATCACTCTTTAAAATATGGTGAAATAATGCAGGCATTTCAGTGTGCCAATTCTGTAGTTGGTATTTCATTTATGAGCGGAGATTCTTTAGATAAGATATGTGAAAAATGTGATACATATTTAGAAGTGAGTAAGAAAACTAAGTTTAATGAATCAAGCTTTGGAATATTGTTGATAAAGCAGCTTATATATAATTTAAGAGGAGAAACTAACAGTAAATTTAGTTTAAGTAATGATAAATATGATGAGAAAAAAGACTTTAAATCCATAAATAGTGGTTTTGGCACTATGGGATACTATACATACAAACTATTTATAAGTTATTTATATGGTAATTTAAAAGAGTGCAAAATTTGTTTAAAAGATGTTGAGAAAGAAGGAGAGTTTTATAAGGGAACATTTATACATGCCTTTAGCCATATTTATAGTTCTCTTGCCATGACAGTAATATATAATGAAAGTAGTAAAGAAGAACAATATCTTTACATGAAAAAATTGAAAAATAATTTAAAGATAATAAAGAAATGGTCAGAGAGTTGTCCACAGAATTTTTTAAGTTATTATTTGTTATTAAAAGGAGAGCTTTATCGTGTAGAAAAGGATAGTGAAAGAGCAGAAATATTTTACTATAAAGCTTTAAATGATGCAGTTAAAAATAAATTATTATTAAACGCAGCTATTATTAGCGAAATTAAAGGTAATTTTTATAAAGAAGTACAAGAAGAAAATCTTTGTACCAACTACATAAGTCAAGCGTATGAACTATATAAAAAATGGGGAGCTGTTGAAAAAACAAAAGATTTGCAGGAAAAATATCCTGAATTGTTTTTAAATCATACTAAAACAAACAAGAAAATACTTATGTCAGAACCTAGTGTTATAAATGATGGAATAGCTTGCACTACAACAGAAGTTGATAGTGAAAAATTTGATATTACAGCAATAATAAAAGCTTCTCAAGCTATTTCTAGGGAAATAGTGTTGGAAAATCTTTTAAAAAAACTAATGAAAATATTGATTCAGAATGTAGGGGCACAAAGAGGTTGTTTAATTTTAAATCAAAATAATAGTTTGATAATTGAAATGGAAGGAAGTATAAGTGAATTAAATGCTTTGGTAACAAAGCCAGTAAGTTTAGAGAAATATCATAATATTGCAAAATCA
Organism: Clostridiaceae bacterium; assembly: GCA_036677675.1. GTDB lineage: Bacteria > Bacillota > Clostridia > Clostridiales > Clostridiaceae > Clostridium_H. The sequence goes on from JAVBWC010000021.1 coordinate 40,027, forward strand.
GTAGTTAATTACGCTGCAACAACTAATCAAAATATAGTTTTAAAGGATGCATCTAAAGAGAATATGTTTTTACATGATACATACATACACAAGAATAACATAAAATCTGTATTATGTTCTCCAATAACAAATAAAGGAAAATTCATGGGAATCATATACTTGGAAAATAATTTTGCTGCGGATGTTTTTAGTGAACAAAGATTGAATATGGTTAATTTTTTATCTTCACAAGCAGCTATATCTATAGAAAATGCTTATATGTATAAGACTATAAAAGAACTTAATGAGCAATTGGAAAAGAAAGTTGAAGAAAGAACAAAGTCCTTAAATGAAACAATGAAATATGAGGAATTAAGAACTGAATTTTTTGCAAATATTTCACATGAACTCAGAACACCTCTCAATGTAATTTTTGGAGGGCAGCAAATGCTTGAATTATTGATAAAGAGAAATATGCCAATGAAAGATGGAGATAAGATTGAGAGATATATAGCAACTATGAAGCAAAATTGTTATAGACTCGTTAGACTTATAAATAATTTGATAGATATTACAAAGATGGATGCAGGATATTTCCAAGTTAGATTAAAAAATAGGAATATTGTTGATATTGTTGAAGTTATTACTCTTTCTGTAGCTGAATATATTGAGAATAATGGTGTCAATTTGATTTTTGATACTGATGTGGAAGAGAAATTTATTGCTTGTGACCCTGATAAAATTGAAAGAATTATGCTTAATTTGCTTTCTAATGCATTGAAGTTTACAGAATCTGGTGGAAATATATGGGTTAATATGTATGACAGGGGTGACAAAATACTTATATCAGTAAAAGATGATGGAATAGGTATACCTGAAGAAAAACAAAAATCCATCTTTGATAGGTTTGTTCAGGTTGATAAATCATTATCAAGAAATAAGGAAGGAAGTGGAATAGGCTTATCAATTGTTGAATCTCTTGTTAAAATGCATGGTGGAAATATAGATATTATAAGTAAATGGGGGCAGGGAAGCGAATTTATTATCAAACTTCCAAATAGAAGAGTACAAGAGGATAAAGAACGACCAAGTAGTAATAGTTATTTAGAATCTAATAAAATTGAGAGAATAGAAATCGAATTTTCAGATATATATAATTAGAGTCTTTTAATTGTATATGTAATAATAAAGATACTAATATCATAAATTATATAGAAATTAAAGTAATAAAATAAGAAAAGTGTGGAGTCACATCAATCCTCTGTATACAAAATTCTTGATAGACTCCAGCACTTTTCTTATTTTTCGTATTTATCAATGTAATATTTTTTATTCAAGGCAATTTTATTAAGGAAATAAACAAGCTTGTCTATTTCTTCTATTGAATTATAAAGACCGAAACTGATTCTTACCATTCCAGGTTTTCGAACTCCGGTTTCTATTCTTTGTATTACCTCTTCATTTGTCATATGAAGAAGCTTTTGGATATAAGGATGAGCACAGAAGCAACCATTGCGAGCTGCAATACCCGCTTCATAGGAAAGAATTTTTGCTAGTACTTCATGATATATGTCTTTTATATTAAAAGTAATAACACCTATTCTTTCTTCTAGACTACTTTCATCACAGTATATTTCAATATCTGGAATTTTTCTGAGTTTGTCAAGAGCATATTTTGTTAAAGCTTTTTCGTGTTTTTCAATATTTTTCATTCCAATTGCTGTAAGGGTTTCAATAGCAACTGCTAAGGCTAATACACCTATTACATTGGGAGATCCAGCTTCATCTTTTAAAGGGGTTTGAGCCCACTTTATATAATCGTGGGTAACAATATCTATAGTTCCTCCACCAGAATAATCAGGAGGTATATTGTTAAAATCTTCTTTACTACCTATTAAAACTCCCGTTCCAAAGGGAGCATACATTTTATGGGCTGAAAACACAAGATAATCTAGATGTTGAGGAGAATTGTTATCTTTCATATCTACAGGCACATGAGGTACAAGTTGTGCACCATCTACCATGATTTTTGCTCCATATTTATGAGCCAGTTCTGCAGCTTTGTGTATGTCAGGGGTATATCCTGTCACATTAGAAGCACCAGTTATAGTAACCAGTTTAACATTACCAGTGTAATATATTAATTTATTTTCTAAATCTTCTAAAGAAAGTTTACCCAAGTCATCTACTGTTATATAGTCTATGGTATATTTTCTCCAAGGTAAATCGTTTGAGTGATGTTCCATGTCTGTGGATAAAACAACACTAGAACTATGTTTTTCATAAAGTATATTTGAAAGCTTATTTATAGCTTCAGTTGTATTTTTTACAAAAATAACTGTATTAGTATTAAAGTCAGCATTGACAAAATTGCAAACAACTTTTCGGGTTTTTTCATATATTTTGCTGGAAAGCTGAGATTTATATCCAAAACCTCTATGGATAGAAGAATACCATGGAAGAAAGGATATAATTTCTTTTATAACAGGTATAAAAGGTGGAGTAGTTGCTGCATTGTCAAAATTAATTGCTTGTATATAGTATCCGTTTAATAGAGGTATTTTCGTATTAATGCCAAGTATTAATTTTTGATAATTACATTTAATCATAATATCACCTACCAACTATTGCTTTATAATCTTCAAGTGCGAATTCAGATGGAGTAAAAACTCCATCTAAATTAAGCTTTACTTTATAATATTACGAATTAAAGGTTATAGTATATTGTATTGAATGCTTTTTAGAAAGGTGTTATTGTAAATAAATATTTTAAAAAAACTTTGCATAGGTCTTTATTTTAAATAAATTTTAATTTTTACATTTATTTAAAGTTATCTATAATTTAATAAAAAGCTCTCTCATTGTAGAAAATAATTTCTACAATGAGAGAGCTTTTTATTAATGTTACATCAACTATTTTTCATATTGTGTATATTTTCTTTATACTTTTTAAAAGATAGTTTAAGTAGAGGATTATTTATTTTTATTTTATTGTCCACTTTACATACTTCGCAATTTGTATCCATAAATAGGGAGGGTGTTTTACTTCTAATTAGTATTTGAGTTGGATAAATACTTTTATGACCAACTATCAAATAGCCTATTACACATACTATGGATGCATGCATTCCAACTTGTGAGCCGAATAACTCCATGCATATAACTATACCTGCTATTGGAGTATTTGCACAGGTTGCCATAAAGGCTACCATGCCTACGGCTGCGTAAAAGGTAACACTGTCATTAATTATGGAAGCCCATAAATTTCCAACGGTTGCGCCCACATAAAGCATAGGTGTAAGTATTCCTCCACTTCCCCCTGAACCTAAAGTTAAAGCTGTAGCTACTGATTTCCATATAAAATCCGTAGTCCCTATGCCATGTCCCATAACAGATTTGTGTATTATTTCTTCTCCTATGCCTAAATAATTTGTAGTTCCTGTTATGGCTACGATTAAAATTACCAATGCACCACCTATTAGCCCTTTAACAGGAGGATATACATTGATTTTATCAAATAAGTGTTCTATAAAATTTACAAATCTTATAAATATAGTAGATAGTATCCCTATTATAAGTCCAAACACTATCATTCTAATAAGAATTGTACTATTGCTGAAATTATTCATGTCAATAAAATAAGTAATTAAGGGTTTTGTCCCTAAAAATCTTCCTACAGAAAAGCTTACAAAAGCCGATATTAATGATGGAAACAATGATATATAGGAGAATTGTCCTATATACAATACTTCGGAAGCAAATACAGCTGCTCCTACAGGCGATCCAAAAACACCTACAAATCCTGAAGCTATTCCACATACTGCTACTTTTTTTCTGTCAGTATCTTTTAACTTAAATATATCTGATATTTTTGAAGCTATTCCTGCGCCAATTTGAGTTGAGGGACCTTCTAATCCAACAGAACCACCACAAACTAATGTTATAAGTGTGGTTAAAAGTTTTATAGGTACTACGTTTACGTCCATTTTACCTATATTCCTATTTATTGCCTCTATAGCCTTTTCTGTACCATGTCCTTTAGCATCCGGTGCTAATTTTAATACTAAAAAACTGCTTAAGAAAAATCCTATTGGCATTAATAGGTAATAATATTTAAATCCATAAGAAAAACTAGTGCTTATATTTACTAGTTTAATAAATGCAGCTGTAGCTCCTCCTACTATAAGTCCAATGAATATTGATATTACTAACCACTTAATCATACTTGCTAGTAACACATATTCCTCTTCTAAATCTTTTTGAAATATCGTTTTCATAGAAACAATCCTTTCTTAAAAATTATAGTTAAAATCTATTGAGTGTTAAAAACATTCCTAAAAAAATGATAAATGAGACACGCTTTGATTTGTTTATTTGAAGCTCAAATTAAAATAATTTCTTTAGCTTCTGAAAAAATAAACAATTTCAATTATTTTTAAAATTGGTACTAAGAAGTTAGACTTCAAATATGCAAAACATTTATGCTATTAGATGGTGCTGTGCATGAAAATAACGAAAGTGTACATAAAAGGAAAAGTGTCCGCATAAGCAATACTGGAGTTTATTTAAACTCAATATTTATTAAATATGATAATGTTACGATAAAAGGAAGTTTTATCCAAATCTTAAGCATCATTATAAAAATATTAAAAAAGACGCGGACATAAATGCACTATTATTGTCATTTTAAGAATGATTTTAACTTGTTTTTAAAAAAAAGTATCATTTGATATTATTGCTCAAATTTGGCAAATAAAAACTCGACTTAACCATTGATATATCAATGGTTTTAAAGATTTAAATATGATAAGTTTCTCTTAAAAATAATATAATCAAAGTAATGAAAAACATAAAAAACATCAAATTTAAGAAAATTTACTTACATAAATAATATAGCATAAAATCAATGAAAATAAAAATGACTTTGTAAAATTTATATTAAATTTTTTAAAACAATTAAAAACACAGCTAATGAAAATAAATCAGGTCTCATATAACAAAAATATATGAGACCTGATTTATTTTCATTATTTTTGTGCAAGGGCTTCTAAGTATCTTCTATTAACATCATCCCAATTTACTATGTTCCACCAATCATTTATATAGTCTGCCCTTCTGTTCTGATGTTTTAGATAGTATGCGTGTTCCCATACATCGAGAATTAAAAGAGGAACACATCCCCACAAGGTTAAGTCTTGATGTTTTTCAATTTGAAGTATTTCTAGCTTTTGAAATTTAGGAATCCATACAAGGGTACACCATCCAGAACCTTCTACAGCAGTAGCTGCTGCAGAAAATTGTTTTTTGAAATTTTCAAAATTTACAAAATCTCTGTCTATTCTTCCAGCAAGTTCGCCAGATAAAGTAGAACCACCAGGTATCATATTTTCCCAAAACATAGTGTGTAATATATGACCAGAACCATGAAATACTAGTTCTCGCTCCCAGTGTTTTATAAGTGAAAAATCTCCTTGGTCTCTAGATTTTTGAAGTTCAGTTTCTGCTTTATTAAGACCATCTATATAACTTTGATGATGCTTGTCATGATGAATTTTTAAAGTTTCTTCATCATAGTAAGGTTCTAATGCGTTATAAGCATAAGGTAACGCAGGTAAAGTAAACATATTAATCACCTCATCTGGAAAATTTTATATATATCATTTTATCACAATATTGAGTATATGTATCTAAATAATTTTTGTGTGGATAATATGGAATATTATTTTGAAAATAATTTAACACAATTTAATATAATTTTAGTATATTTATTAAAGAATATCATTGTTGTAATGAGTTTATAAAGAAACAAAAGTTATTAATAGTTCTTGATAATATATTGAAATTAAGGAAAAATTGAAAAATTAATATTGTGAATATAAAGATATGAGTAATATATGGCATAAGTATGTTAAAATATAGTATGTAAAATTATAAAGGAGGAAGGTTTATGTCAGTTAATTTTATTGAAAATATGGAAATAGGAATGGAGCATCTTCATAAGAAAGGGGCTTTTTTAACAGTAAAGGCTAATGATAAGTTAAATACTATGACTATAAGCTGGGGAAATATAGGTTTTGAATGGAGAAGACCTATTTTTACAGTACTTGTTAGAAAATCAAGATATACACACCAATTTATTGAAAAGTCAGGAGAGTTTACAGTTAGTATACCACTGGATGATGAAATGAAGGAGGCTTTGGCATTCTGTGGCACAAAATCGGGAAGAGATATGGATAAATTTAAACAATGTAATTTAAAGATTCAAGAAGGAAAAGAAATTAGCACTCCAGCTATTGATGAATGTGGACTTATTTATGAGTGTAAAGTAGTTTATAAGCAAGATATGGATTTAAGTGTTTTAGGGGAAGGAATTAGAAATGATTTTTATCAAGATAATGATTATCACACAATATACTATGGAGAAATAGTAAAGTGTTATTTAAATAAATAAAAAACTTAAACAGAACAAAACTCCAATAAGATAAATTATTGGAGTTTTTGTCAATTTTTATTAAACTAAAACATATATTTTAATATATAATAATACTCTCAGGGGGAAACTAAATGAAGATTAGATATGATACTCTAACAACGGTTGCTACCTTAGCAGGGTTATTAGCATTGCCTGTACTTGTAGTTAAGGACAGGATAAAGAAGATAAGAACAGAGGAAGAAGAAAAAAAACTTATTGAAAAATTGATAAAAAATACAGTAAAGCTTGAAGAGAATTTAAATAATAAAAAGGTATCGGAGTATATAGAATTAATTCGGTGTAGTCAAATTCCAAACAAGGTTATATACAAGAGTATTATGGAAAATGGCTATGAATTGGTTAAATCAAGTGAAAATGTAGATGATAAGCTAAAATTGGAACTTAGAATTGTTTTAGAAAGTAAAGGAGTATTGGATTTATATTAAATGTTTAATACAACGGGATTTAACCAAGTTACGATACTGTTTTTAATAATGTGCGTAGGAATTTATGGAAGAAAGAAAAAGATACTAAATGAAGAAATAAATAAAGGATTAACTCAAATCTTACTGAGAATAACTTTACCATTCATGATAATAACATCTTTTAACTATACCTATTCTAAAGAAATGAGTTTGAATATGAAAAAAACATTCGTATACTCATTATTTATACATTTCATATTAATTTTCATAAGTAACATTTTATATTTAAAGATAGAAAAAGATAAAAGAGATATACTAAAATTTGTAACTGTATTTTCAAATTGTGGTTTTATGGGATTTCCTATTTTAGAAGGTATATATGGAAATGTTGGAGTGCTATATGGATCTATTTTTAACATACCTTTTTATATATTAATATGGAGTTATGGATTGATGTTGTTTAGTGAGAAAAAGGATTTACAAGCTTTAAAAAGAATATTCTACAATCCAGGAATAGTATCTGTTGCTATAGGACTATTTATTTTTACTTTTTCTATTAAAATCCCTTTAATAATAGAAAATTCCATGAAGCTTATTGGAAATATGACAACACCTATTTCCATGATAATAATAGGATTTATGATTTCAGGAGTAAAAATTAAAGAAATATTTAAAGAAGCGTCTATTTACTATGCTTCCTTTATAAGATTAATTTTAGCGCCAGCACTTACTTTTTTTATTTTTCAACTGTTAAAGACAGATGTTATAATAACTAATGTAGCGGTAATAATACAGGCTATGCCTGTGGCCGTAGTTTGTGCAGTTTTTGCAAAGGACAATAATAAGAGACCAGAATTTGCATCTCAAGCTGTATTTATAACAACTTTACTTTCTATTATAACAATACCTATAGTATTATTGTTTTTAAAATAATATTTTTAAATTAAAAATATTTATTGCATAAAATAAAAAACAATGATAAAATCAACTAGGTTGATCAAAAATAATTTAAATAAATTGTCTTTAAAACAGTCCAGTGAGGCTGACAAGATTTAGAGTTAAGTATCGTATTTATAAGATAACTATAACTTCTTGTCAGCGAGCAAGAAGTTTTTTTTATAAAAGTAATAGAAGTTGCTTTTTAATTCAGTCCAGTGAGGCTGAAAAAAGGGAGAATATGCATTTTCTCCTTAGTATTAAAAAATAATAAGGAGGTTTTTTTATGTCAGAAAATGTAATAGTAAAAACAGACGTGGAAGTAAAAGAAAACTCAAAGGTTGTAGAGGGAGCTAAAAAAGTAATTTTAGCACTTCAACACTTGATTGCTATGTTTGGTGCTACTGTATTAGTCCCAATTCTTACGGGATTTGATCCGTCAATTGCACTTTTATCAGCTGGTATGGGAACTCTTATATTTCATTTAGTAACAAAAAGAAAAGTTCCTGTATTTTTAGGTTCCTCTTTTGCATTCATAGGGGGTATACTTACAGTTAAAGAAATGTTTAATGGAGACTTGGCTTATGCTCAAGGCGGTATAGTAATATCAGGGCTTATATATGTGCTTCTATCATTTATAATAAAGAAAATTGGTGTTGATAAAATAAAAAGATACTTACCAAATCAAGTAGTTGGACCAATGATAATAGTAATTGGATTAAATTTAGTACCTGTAGCATATGAGATGGCATCTAACAATTTTGTAATTGCAGGTATAACCTTGTTTACCGCATTGATAATTACTTTTAAAGCAAAAGGATTTATAAAACAACTAGCAATTTTAATAGCAGTAGTAGTAGGGTATATAATTTCTTTTAAAATCGGAATTGTTGATACATCAGTAATAAATGAGGCACCAATGTTTGCAATGCCTAATTTTACAATGCCTAAATTCGATTTAGGAGCAATAGCTGTAATAGCACCAGTAGTACTTGCTGTGTTCATGGAGCATATAGGAGATATAACAACTAATGGAGAAGTAGTAGGTAAAAACTTTATTGAAGATCCAGGTTTAAATAGAACTCTTTTAGGAGATGGCCTTGCAACTCTATGTGCTGGTTTAATTGGAGGACCTGCAAATACAACTTATGGTGAAAATACAGGGGTTCTTGCAATCACTAAAAATTACAATCCACAAATACTTAGACTAGCAGCAGTGTTTGCAGTAATGTTAGGTTTTATAGCTAAAGTTGGAGGGTTTTTGAGAACAATTCCTACACCAGTAATGGGTGGAATAAGCTTAATGTTATTTAGTATGATAGCTTTAGTAGGGGTAAAAACTTTAAAGGGTGGAAAAGTAGAATTTAATGTTAAAAATATAATAGTTATAGCTACTATACTAATTTTAGGACTTGGAACATCATATGTTGAAAAGAATTTAGGAGTAACAATAGGAATACCAGTAACTTCAACAGTTAAAATCACAGGCTTAAGCCTTGCAGCAATAGTTGGAGTTATGCTTAATGCAATGATTAATAAAAAAAAGTAAAAAAATAAGAGAAAAAATATTAAAGTCTAAGGATTAGGTTATCTATCTTTAGACTTATTTTATTTTAAGAGTATAAGGCTAGTAAATTGATTATTTATAATTGGGTACTAGTTACTATAATAAATTTACTCGAAATAGGAGAAAATAAATTTGAATTCACAGCTTTATAAAAAAAATTTGAGGTGAGAGAAATGAAAAAAATAGCTATTGAAAGAGATTTAAGTAATATTCAAAACTATCTTCGTAATGAAGGCTATGAAGTACAGGAAATCGATGAAAAAATGAAAAATGATCCATCCTGCTTTAATAAATTTGATGCAATAGTATTAAATGATATAAGCAGAAATATGATGGGATTTGAAGATGTAGTAACATCTACACAAACTATAGATGCAGTAGGTATGACACCAGAGCAGGTAAAGAGCTTAATAGACAAAACAGCTGATAGACATTAAAAATAATTTATTTCATTTTGATGTTAAATTTTTATATGTGTTAAAAATATAAATAGTAAATAGTCTCATGGTGAAGCAATTTATTCTATGAGACTATTTTTTATATTAATAGAATTTTGAAAGTTTAAAATATATAAAGCTCCGCTTGTATTGTTAAAAATACTAAGTACATTGGTAAAGTAAAAACATTCTTTTATAATACAATTTGCTACAAAACCAAATAAAAGATTAAAATTTCAATAAAAATTAAATTTTCACTGGAATTTCAATACGAAATCTTTGTAGAATAAACAAATTTATTGACAAAATATAAATAGTGTGTTAAATTGTAATGGAGTGTCTTTAAAATTTAGATGTAAACGTTATGTCATGTTATTTACTTAAGAAGTTTAACTTATCTTTTTTAAGCTAATGGTGATTTTATTTTGGTAAAATGACAGTTTACACTAAAATTTAGGGAGATGAACTATCTATACTAAGTATATTGAAAATTAAAAAATTAATGCAAAAGTTGCTTCTCAACTTTTCATAATATTTTAAAATTTAGGAGGGTATTTTATGTCTACAAATGAAACACAAAAGATTAAAGTTACTAATGCAGATCCTTCAGCGCTAGGATTATTTGGATTAGCTATGGTAACTCTTGTAGCATCAAGTCAAAAACTTGGATTAACAGATGGAACTTCTTTTGTAATCCCATGGGCAATATTTTTAGGTTCTTTTGCGCAATTATTTGCATGTATTAATGATTCAAAGAGAGAGAATGTTTTTGGTACAACAGCTTTTGGAGGCTATGCATTTTTCTGGTTTGCAGTTGCAATGTCTTGGATGATTAAGGGTGGAGTTTTTGGACAGGCACTTGCAGCTAGTGCAGATGGAAGACAATTAGGAGTTGCTTTTGTTGGATACTTAATTTTTTCCGTTTTCATGACAATAGGAGCAACAGAAACAAATAAGGTATTATTCATAATATTTTTCTTAATTGACTTTTTATTTATTGGATTAGCTTTATCTTCATTCGGTATTATACCTGAATTAGCTCATGAAATTGCAGCTTATTCTGAATTGTTAATATCATTAGTTGGATTTTATGGTTCAGCAGCATGTGTTTTAAATGCTCATTTTGGAAGAGTATTTTTACCAGTTGGAAAACCAATGGGGATATTTAAAAAATAATTTAAGCTTCTGTAGGAATGAATAATATTTTTTAAATAATATAATGAAACTTAGAAAAAGAGATAGATAATTTACCTATCTCTTTTTCTAAGTTATTTAGTTTGATTGAGTATCTGCAGGACAATTCATTCCACTACCATCTCTTAAGCCTTGACTTTTTCTGCCTTGACTATTACCTCTAGGAGTACCAAGTCTACCTTGACCAGGAACAGCATTTGCAGCTTTTTCTTTTATAGCTTTTTTATATGCTTCTCCATCTTCTTTTGAAATGGTCCCTTTTGTTACAGCCTCATCAATAGCTTTATTTTTTGATTCTATTAAAGCTGCTTTAAAATCATCATGGGAAAGACCTTTTTCTTCAGCAAATTCACTCATAGTTTTACCTTCAGCTCTAGCATTATTAATATCTTCCTCAGTAACGTTTAACTTTTCTTTAATAATTGAAGTTACAAAATCATATCCTCTAAATCCAGTGGCACGTTTAAGTCCTATTCCATTAGAAGTAGTTGTGTTTGTATTGGTAGATGGGACAGCTGGTTCAGCTGCATCAACATATGCATAGGCTGTAGCTCCTAGTCCAAGGGTAAGTGAAAGCATTAATGCAGCTAAAATATTTTTCTTTTTCATAATCTTTACCTCCAAATATTTTTTTATTATTAAATCTTGATTTGATTTATTTTATGAATTTATAATATAGTATAAATTTGATTAAAATATGTTATAATTGTGATGGAATTGTGAAAATGAAGTATAAAAATGTGAAGATTATGAAAATAAGGTATAGTTATAATTTAAAGCTTAAAAATGATATAATAAATAATATAAGGAATTTATTATAATAATATTTTTAGAAGGTGAAGGAATGAAAAAATTATCAAGAAATGATTTGTGTTGGTGCGGTAGTGGGAAAAAGTATAAAAATTGCCATTTGAAGCAGGATGAAAAGTTAATAGCTATGGAGGACGAAGGACTGATAATTCCTCCAAGAGAAATAATAAAAACTGCAGAACAAATTGAAGGTATTAGAAAAAGTGGGGAAGTTACGAAGAAGGTTTTGGATATGGTAGGGGAAAGAATAGGAGAAGGTGTAACAACTGATGAAATAAATACATGGGTTCACGAGTATACTTTAAAATTAGGGGCTATACCTGCGCCTTTAAATTATATGGGGTATCCTAAAAGTGTGTGTGTTTCAATAAATGAAGTAGTGTGCCATGGAATACCTAGTGATAGAGCATTGAAAAATGGTGATATAGTCAATGTAGATGTTACAAGTATTTTAAATGGATATTATGGTGATGCCAGCAGAATGTTTATTATTGGAGAAGCATCAGAGAAGGCTGTTAGATTAGTTGAAATGGCTAAAGAATGTTTATATATAGGTATTGAACAGGTCAAACCTTTTGCTACTATTGGTGATATAGGATATGCTATTCAAAAACATGCAGAAAGCAAAGGATATTCGGTTGTGCGTGAGTATGGTGGACATGGAATAGGACTTCAGTTTCATGAAGATCCTTTTGTTGATCACTGTGGTCAGAAGCATACTGGAGTTGTGTTGGTTCCAGGTATGACTTTTACTATTGAGCCAATGATAAATGAAGGTACTTATAGATGTAAGGTTCTAGAGGATGGATGGACTGCAGTAACAGCTGATGGAAAATTAACTGCTCAATGGGAACATACTGTGCTAGTTACAGAAGATGGAGTTGAAATATTGACATAGCAATATAATGAATTTATAAAAAAGGAGAATAAATAATGTCACAAAAGAATATTGAAATGATGAAAAAGATAATAGAAGAAAAAAAGAAAAAGAGTGCTAGTAAAAATAGTACCGCAAGGCCAACCAAAGTAATGGGGCAGTCAAGAAAAGCTATTAAAAGCCATAATGGCGGGGGATTATTTGATAAATAATGTTTAAAGACCTAAATGAGAGATCATTTAGGTCTAATTTAATATATAAACATAAGTGATAATTAATCATGGGGAGGATTAAAAAATGGCGGTTAAAATAGTTACAGATAGTACTTCTTATATACCCATAGAACTTATAAAAAAATATGATATATCCATAGTTTCTTTAAGCGTTTCCTTTAAAGATGAAAATATTAGAGAAGTGGATATAGATAATGAAAATTTTTATAAAAAGATGGAGAAATATAATACAATTCCAACTTCATCACAGCCCTCTGTGGAGGAAATGTATAAGGCTTTTGAAAAGCATGTTAGAGAAAATAATCAAGTAGTTGGTATTTTTATTTCATCACATATGAGTGGAACTTTTTCTACAGCAAGCATGGTAAAAAATATGATTTTAGAAGAATATCCAGAGGCTAAAATTGAGCTTATAGATTCAAAATCTAATTCTATGCAGCTTGGATTTGCAGTTATTATGGCAGCAGAAGCAGCAGTTGAAGGAAAAAAATTAGAAAGTGTTGTAGAAGCAGCATATAAAAATATAAAAAGAAGCAGATTTATATTTTCACCAGATACCCTTGCTTATTTAAAAAAAGGTGGAAGAATAGGAGGGGCAAGTGCTTTAATAGGATCTCTTTTAAGCATTAGACCAATATTGACCGTAGTAGAAGGAAAAACAGAAATTTTATCTAAGGTAAGAACATCAAAGCGAGCTGTAGAGACAATAATTAATACTTTTATAGAAGATACTAAAAAATTTGGGTTTGGGGATGTGATAATTCACCATATAAATTGTGAGGAAAAGGCTAAAAAGATAGCATATACAATAGAGAAGCAAGTGGGGAAGATAGTTAAAATATGTGACATAGGACCAGTTATAGGAGTACATGTTGGACCTGGCGCCATTGGTCTTGTATATTATACTAAGGAAGAATTGAAATTAAATACACAGCTATAATAAATAGGTGCAGCTATTTTTGCAATACAAGTAGTTTTATATGACTATAAGGTTGTTAGGAGAGAAATATGAAAAAAGAAGATTTAGTTAGCGTAAATATAGAAAGTGAGAATGTGATAGATAAGAGAAGAATAATTAGAAAAAGCTTAATAAATCTCTCAGAAAATATAGAGTGTGGAGAAATAAAGACTATTTCACAAGATGATTTAATAGTGTTATTCAAATTATATGATAAATATTTTTTTGATGAATATTTTAAGAATAACTTTAAGGGGAAGATAAATTTTTCTTTATCAAATAAAATGACAAGAAGTGCAGGAAAAATGATGGTTCCTAAAAATCTTGCAAGTTTAAAAGAAGATGTAGAAAAATATGAATTAAGAATTGGTATGAATTTTTTCTTTCATTATAATGAATTGAAAAGAAAGAAAACTGTAAATGGAATAGAAACAGAAGATGCCCTTCATGCTCTTTTGATGGTTTTTGAACATGAACTTGTTCATTTTTTAGAATTTTATGTTTATAAAGAGTCTAATTGTAAGAAAGATAGATTTAAAGCTATAGCATATAATATTTTTGGACATACAGATGTGTATCACTCACTACCTACAATTAGAGAAATAGCTGGTGAAAGATTTGGAATTAAACCAGGAGACAGAGTATGTTTTATTTATAATAAAAATGAGATTGAAGGTTTAGTTAATAGCATAAATAAAAGAGCTTCTATCATGGTTATGGATGGTAATGGCAATTATATGGATAAATATAAAAATAGATATACTAAGTATTATGTTCCCATAAATTTGTTAAAGAAAATATAAGAAAATAAAAAATACTTGAAAAATTTTAAGATTGTGATATTATTTATAAATATATAAATTTATATAGGGAAATATACGTGGGGTGATGAAAAATGAATAACATTATTGTTGCAAAATTCGGGGGTAGTTCTCTTGCAGATTCAAATCAATTTAGAAAGGTAAAAAATATTGTTCTCAGTGATGAAAGAAGAAGATACATAGTGCCTTCGGCACCAGGAAAACGACATGACAAGGATTATAAAATTACAGATCTTTTTTATTTATGTCATGCACATGTACAGCAGGGAATTCCATTTGATGATGTTTTTAAAGTTATTGAAGAAAGATATAATGGAATAGTAAAGGAATTAAACATTTCCTTAGACATGGGAGAGTATTTAAATGAGGTTAAAAATAAAATTGCAGAGGGAGCAACACCTGATTACACTGCAAGTAGGGGAGAATATCTAAACGGATTAATACTTGCTCATTTTTTAGATGTAGACTTTGTGGATGCTGCTAAAGTAATAAAATTTGATAGGTATGGATATTTTGATTCAGAGAGCACTAAAAAGGCTATAGGTGAAAAGTTAGGGTCTATTGAAAGAGCTGTTATTCCAGGGTTTTATGGGGCAATGCCTGATGGAAGTATAAAGACTTTTTCAAGAGGTGGTTCTGACATAACAGGATCAATTGTAGCAAGAGATACAAAAGCTGTTTTATATGAAAACTGGACAGATGTTTCAGGTTTTTTAATGGCAGATCCTAGAATTGTGGACAATCCAAAGCCTATAGAAGAAATTACTTATAAGGAATTACGTGAGCTTGCATACATGGGAGCTACAGTTCTTCATGAGGAGGCTATTTTCCCAGCAAAAGAAGAGGGAATACCGATTAATATCAAGAATACCAATGCACCTGAGGATAAGGGTACAATTATAATAAATGATGATGAGGCTAAAAAAGATTTAGGAACTATTACAGGTATAGCAGGAACAAAAGATTTTACTGTAATAGCTATTGAAAAAGCTTTTATGAATTCAGAAATAGGGTTTGCAAGAAGGATACTTTCCATACTAGAAGCTTATGGAGTACCTTTTGAAAATATGCCTGCAGGTATTGATACTATGTCTGTTGTAATTGCAGATTCTAATTTGGATAATAAACTGGATAAGATTTTAGAAGAAATAAAAAGACAGTGTAATCCAGATAATCTTCATGTTATTCCTAATATGGCATTGATTGCAACAGTTGGTAGAGGAATGTCAAGGACTATTGGTACATCAGAGAAGATATTTACAGCTTTAGGTAGAAATGAGATAAATATAAGAATGATAGACCAAGGTTCAAGTGAAATGAATATAATAATAGGTGTAGAAGCAAATGACTTTGAAAGAGCTATAAATTCAATATATAAAGCTTTTGTATAAGGATAATATATAAGAAAAGTGCGATGCACTTTTCTTTAGTTTACAGATGACAGTTTACAGTTTACAGTGAAGGCAGTTTTTCTTACAGAAAAACTAACAATAAAAAAAACAAAACCTAGTGTAGCCTTTGGCTATACTAGGTTTTTATACTTGATTTTAAATTTTGCGTTAGCAAAATATCCTTAACTGTAAACTGTCCACTGTAAACTCT
>JAVBWC010000022.1:0-3530 GCA_036677675.1 Clostridiaceae bacterium
ACTACTTGTATATATCCATTAGAAGATATTATAAAAAACTAAAATAGATACCGGATGAACGTAAGTTCCCTATTACTTAAAATAAAAAAATGTCCTTGACAAGGGGTACAGTTTATTTTGCTAGGGGATGATATAGTAGACAATGAAGTTCCATGCTTAAGACAACTAATTAACTGCTATAATGAGTATAAAACAACTATCTTAGGCGTTCAAACTGTACCTAAAGAAGATGTTTCTAAGTACGGAATAGTGGAAGGACTCCATATAGAAGATAGAGTTTATAAAGTAAAAAATCTTATTGAAAAGCCTTCTGTGGAAGAAACATCTTCTAATGTTGCTATTTTAGGAAGATACATAATAACTCCAGAAATATTCAACATCTTAGAAAATACTATACCAGGTAAAGGCGGAGAGATTCAACTAACAGATGCTCTAAAAACATTGATTTCAAAAGAAGCAATGTATGCCTATAATTTTGAAGGAAAAAGATATGATGTTGGGGATAAGCTTGGTTTCTTAAAAGCTACTGTTGAATTTGCACTTAAACGTGACGAACTTAAAGAGCCATTTATGGATTATCTTTTAAGTTTAAGTGATAAGTATTCATTTAAATCAACTTCTGAGCAAAACTTAGCAATCCTTGAAGCTGCCGCAGATAAAGAATAAAGGGGTCAGACCCTTGTAAAAAGATGTAAAAATATTTTATAAATAAGCGTGAAAGAATTGCCTGAAAGGAGTGGCAAAATGGAATTGCCACTGGAATAGGAAGGAAAGCAGGAGAGAAAAGAGATAGAAGTATAGGATTTATAGGATTAAAGGGATAAGAAAGGCGAAGCCGTCAAGGGTAAGGGGCAGACTCTTGAGGGAAATATAATAGTAGATCCAGTAGAATGGTTAAAAGTTCTGCTGGATTTGTTGCGTTAAATAAGAATTTAGTGTAGTTTTTGTTTAAGAAAATTTTAGAGTGGTATATAATATTAATATAGAGCAATTAAAGTTTGCTATGAGTAAAATAAGTAAAATCAATCAGTGTACAAGCAAGTACACTAGATATAGATTGTAGGTGAGTTTATGGTACATTTAAATAGGGATGAAAAAATAATAGAGTTTGTTTCATTTTGTATAGAAAATTTTAAAGTTAAATATAATATGAAAGGTAAGGATGTAGCTAATTTATTTAGTGAAAGTGGAGTAATTGATTTTTTAATGGAAAGTTATGATTTGCTTCATACACAGGGAAAAGAGTACATTTTATCTGAAATACAACTATTCTTAGAGAATAGGGGGCATAAGTTATGATACTTTATCACGGTAGTAATGTATTAGTAGAAAATCCTATTCTTATAAGAGCTAATAGGACGTTGGATTTTGGAAATGGATTTTATACCACAACAAGTAAGGAACAGGCATATAAGTGGGCAAAAATTAAAAGCAGAAGAGAAAATACAGAGAAAGGTATTATTAGTATATATGAGGTGCAAGATGCTTTGTTTAAAGAAAGTAATCTTAATGTTAAAATATTTAGGGCAGCTAGTAAGAGTTGGCTTAAATTTGTATTAGATAATAGAATGAAAGAAGGGTATACACATCAATTTGATGTAGTAAAAGGATGTGTAGCAGACGATAGAGTATATGCGTGTTTAAATGCTTTTGAAAACAAATTTATGGATTTCGAAACGGCAATTAAAGAACTTAGAACTTATAAATTGGATGATCAAGTTTCTTTTCATACAGAGAAAGCTTTAAAGCATCTAAAATTTATTAATTACGAGGAGGTATAGTTATGAGCTTGCCAAAAGTAACACAAGAAAATGTGCATATATTTATTCCTTTAAAAGTAGCGAAAGTATCAGGGCGGTTCGCTAAAAGTCATGGTATATCGAAAAAACAAGCTCTATTGGAGTTTTATAACTCAAAAGTATATGATATTTTGGAACAAGAAGACACAAAGTTGTGGTATGAAGGAATTAATTATTTATATATGGGATTAGAGATGGAGAAAAATGGGGAGAAATTAGATATTTGAGTAAGGAGCAGACCCTTGAGGGAAATATAATTATAGATCCAGTAGAATGGTTAAAAGTTCTGCTGGATTTTTTGAGTTGAATGAATATTTAGTCAGATTTAATCAGTACATTTTAAGTTAGCTATATGATATAATAAAGATAGGAAGAAGGTGATAGAGTGCAAAGTAAAAAAGAAAGTGTGAAAATGGATCAGATATTAAAATCATTATTTTCAGTATCCAAAGGAGTATTAATAAAGTTAATGAATGGGTTATTTCATGAGAGCTTTAAAGAAGAAGAAACAGAAATATCAATAGGAAATAATGAGTTTGTGTCAGAAGAATTTAATATAATAAGAGGAGATTTATTTTTAGAGTTAACTAAAAATAAGAAAATGCACCAATATCACATAGAATTCCAAACAAAGAATGATAAAACAATGATAATTCGAATGTTTGAATATGGATTCAATAGAGCAAAAGAATTATCAAGGTATGAAGAAGAAAAAATATTATATATACCTAAACAATTGGTAATATTCATAGAAGAGAATAATAATATAAAAGATGAATTAAAGATGAAGATAATATTTCCAAATCAACAAGAGATAAATTATGTAGTTCCAGTAATGAAGTATTGGAAATATACGGATAAAGAATTATTAGAAAATAAAATGTACCCATTATTACCGCTTCAGATATTTAAACTAAGATCTAAACTTGAGAAGATAAAGGAAAATAACGTAGAAAATAAAAATAAAGAACTATATAGATTACTAAATGAAGCAAAAGAAATAGCAATAGATATTGCAAAGAAATCAAGAGAGTTATTTGATAAAGGTGAAATAGTAGGAGAGGATTTACATAAAATATTGCTAGCAATACAAAATTTAATAGAGTACTTAAATGAGAGATATGGAGAATATGAAGAAATAGAAAAAGAGGTGATAAGTGTGACAAAAACATTATATGATCCTTTAGTAGCTAAAAATACTGCGAAAGAAATAGCTAAAAATTTAATTCTCGCCAATATAGATGAAGCCATAATTATAAAAACCACTGGAGTAACTAAGAAAGAAATAATCAAATTAAAAGAAGAGCTGAAACAGTAGTAAGCTGAGAAAGCCAATCACCCCAGGGGAAACTCGCTTCCCTCGAAAGGATCCCAGGGGAGCCCCGAAAAGTAGCAAGATCGGTTGTTCCCCCCTCAGTGGGGCGCAAAGGGGTCAGACCCTTGAGGGAAATATAATTATAGATCCAGTAGAATGGTTAAAAGTTCTGCTGGATTTGTTGCGTTAAAATAAGGGGTTAGTTAAAATTCTGAAAGATGCCTGTTATAGAAAATAAATGTATATGATATAATTAAAATAATAAAGCTGGGAAGTGATAAAATGGGAAACAATAAAGTACATCATGAACATGATGTAGGATATAAGCATATATTTTCGCATAAAGGTACTTTTATAGAATTTTTAAGAAGTTTTACTAAAAAAGAATGGGCAAACCTAATAAAAGAAGAAGATTT
>JAVBWC010000023.1:0-20192 GCA_036677675.1 Clostridiaceae bacterium
CCGCCAGCGTTCGTCCTGAGCCAGGATCAAACTCTCAATTTAAAAGTTTAATCTATACTCATGTTTGAATTGACTGACTTTGTTATCTTACTTCTGTTTAATTTTCAAAGACCAAATCGTCACATCTCGACGACACTAGTAATTTTATATTACTTTTTTCTACCTGTCAACATTTTTTTTAGTGATGTTTCTTCAAGCAGTTGTCCTCGTTACGACGAATGTTATTTTATCAAATTTATTAAACAGTTTTTGCTTAAAACATCTTATTTCTACAAATTATATTTAATTTTTTTGTTATTTCTCTTTTTTTTTCAATATTCCTCATAGAGATACACCTGGTATTGTTTATGGAAAGCATAAAAAAGAAGACATCAAAAGGAAACTAAATAAATTTACTTATTTCCTCTTTTTCTGCCTTCCTTTTCTTTATATTTTCTTCTTTTTGTTTCTTTTCTATTCTTCTTGTTTTGCTGTTCTATAAATTATATTGCTCACATATTTCTTTTGATGCCTCTTTATCATATTTTCCCAAAAAATCTTCCATTGTTTCATGTGCCTCAATATAAAATCCATCTTGTTCAAATAACATATTCATTTTATAAAGCCTATCTACAGTATTTCCTCCAAATAAAACATCCCACTCTTCTCTTTTTAAAAAAGCTGAAAATTTATTGTATTCTTCCTCATCTAATAAGCTTCCATATTCACCATCATAAAACACTACTATCTGATTATCAGCAACCAATATCTTTTCAACCTTTGTGTATAAAGGTTTATCTAATATATCAGATACTATAAACAACATAAGTTTCTCCTTGTCTTCTACAAGCTTTCCACACTGTACCCTTCCTAAAGTAATAGAATTTTTTGCCCATTTTCCTTTTTTGATTATATCCTGAACTTTAGTATTCCAATTCATAATATCTACTCCTTTATATAATTTAATCCAAACTTTCTTTTGTTTATAATTTTATTATTTCCAACTTATAAAAAATAATAATAAAAAAGCTGAAGAAAAATTCTTCAGCTTTTAAAAATAACATATGATTTTCATTATATCCAAGTTAAACAATTTAAAAATATATTAATATTATGAAAAGTTCTAAATATTTACTATACTATATTTAGAAAAATTAATACCATTAATATTATACCAACAAACACTCTGTAAATAGCAAAAACCTTCATTGGTTTTTTCTGTAAAAAGGCAATGAATTTATCTACAACTACAAGTGCTACAATAAAAGATACTATAAACCCACCTGTGAGCGCAACAATCTGTACAACATTTAAAGCTGCTGAATGCTTCCAAAGAGATAAAGCTGATGCACCTATCATTACCGGAAGAGCTAAAAAGAAAGAAAACTCGGCAGCGGCAACAGTTGACAATCCACTGATCCATCCACCTATTATAGTTGATGCTGATCTTGACATTCCTGGCCATAAAGACAAGCATTGAAAACATCCTATAATAATCGCTTGCTTTACAGATATATCATCTATAGTTCTTGTAGTAAATTTACGTCTGTATTTTTTTTCAGCAAAAATCATCCAGAACGCACCAATCAACAAAGCAATTGCCACTGGTAATGGATAAAATAATTTTTCTTTAATTTTATCATCAAACAATATTCCTAATATTCCTGCTGGAATACATGCAACAAAGATATTAAACCAAAATTTAAAACCTGATTTTGGTTTTGAAGGCGAAAAATTTTTAAAGGAATCCTTTATTTTATTCCAATATAGAAATATTATAGCTAAAATAGCTCCTAATTGTATAACTACTTCAAACATATCTAAATAATCTTTAGAATATAATGCTGCAGGCATTATACCTTCTTTAAACCCAATAAGATTTCCAACAATAATCATATGACCAGTTGACGATACAGGCAAAAACTCAGTGATGCCTTCAACTACTCCTATAATAATTGCTTTAAGAATAAATATTAAATTAGTCACAACCAACCCACTCTCACTTCCTCATATATTAGCAATTTAAAATTCATTTAAAATTATACCCTTTAAAAAGGTTTATTGTCCACTTATTTTATATATATTTTAATTATTTTTCTTTTAATTTAAAAGCTACCTCTCTTACTACATTTTTACCATCAATAGATAATTTTACAGAATTAACTCCATTTTTTATAGGAAAATCAAAGTAATCATTTACTTCTCTAAAAGGCGAATCATTTATGCTTATGTAGTATTTTTTAATCATTATACTATCCTGAAATACTCCACCATAAAATTGTGTCTCATTATTATTTTGTTTTGAATTCTTTTTAGCAAATATTAAAGTTGGTATTTTATCTTCTTTTTTATCAACAAACTTATTATTTGGTGATAGTTCAAATAAGCTTCTGTTTTTTGTAAAAACCACAGGATAATTCATACATATACCAACTGGTATTTCCATATAATTATCATTTTTAAGAAAAACAATATATGAATTACTATTTTTTATTCCATATATACTATTATCAATAGGCATAATATATGCACCAAAAAACTTTCCAATTTTTTTCTTATATTTTTTTGAATTTTCTATTCCTTCTACTTCAAAATTATCAATACCCTTTTCAATAGCTTCTACAGAACTTAAAGGCACTCCCTTATACGTTAAATAGCAACCATTAGACACATCTATCATTATCCATTTATTGTATTTATCACTCCATATTTCACAAATTTTAAAGCTTTCTTTTTCTTTATTATTATCTAAAGCTATAAGTTCACCAATTCTTGATGTAATCCCTAAAGCTATTGCACATTCATTAAATACAGTTGTACATTCCTTATCAGAATAATATTTTTTGTTCTTATTTTTTTTACCTTCTTCTAATATATCTATAGCACCAACTTCTTCATTAGAACTTTTAGTAGCATCTTTATAATTAAGCTTATCTTTAACCCAATTCATTAATTTAAGGCTCTTATTAAAATCATTCTTTTCTTCCCCAACCACTATTTCCAGTTGGTAAGTTTCCTTTAAGGTATTTAAAATAGCCATTTCTGAACTTCCATAATAAAAATGTATGTTTTTACCCTGATAAAAATTACTCCATTTAGAAATCTTAAGTCCACTATCTTCTGATGATTTTATTTTTATTCCTACTGCAAATCCTATAATAATTAATAAACATATAAAAAAAACTTCCTTCCTTTTTCTCCTCATATTTTCCACCTTCTTTTTATATTTTAGTAAAATTTAAAAATCTACAATTTACCACAAAAATACTACGATATTATTATCGTAGTATTCTACTTAAATTTAATAAGGATTTACATGAACCATACAATGTTTTACCTTTTCATTATTATTTTCTATTTTTAAATGAACCTTTTCAGCTATATCATGGGCTTCAGTTAAAGATAATTTTTTAGATACAGAAATTTCTACATCCACATATACTCTACTAGCATGTATCCTAGTTTTAAGCTCATCTATTTTAATTACTCCATTAATTTCAATAATATCATTCTTTATTGTTTCAATAGTATTTTTATCTGCTGAATGATCCATCAATTCATTTGCAGCTTTTATATATATCTCTATAGCTATTTTTAATATAATTATGCATATTACTAAGGATGCAATAGGATCTAAAATAGGATATCCTATTCTTGCACCTATTATTCCAACTAAAGTACCCACAGATGAGAAAGCATCAGATCTATGATGCCATGCATCCGCAAGAAGTGCAGAACTGTCTATTTTTTTAGCACCCTTTACAGTATATCTATACATCCACTCTTTAGTTCCTATTGATAAAATAGCTGCATAAATAGCAATTTTCCCTGGAATATTATATTCACCTAACTTAATTATCTGAATAGCATTATATCCAATCACTACTGCTGTAATTCCTAATATAAAAGCAAGTATTTTAGCAATAATAGGTTCAAATTTTTCATGTCCATAAGGATGATCTATATCTTCTGGTTTTTGAGACAATTTCAATCCAATCATAACACAAAAAGTGCTCATTACATCAGATAAAGAATGCATACCATCAGATATCATAGCATTACTTTTTCCAAACACTCCAGCTAGCACTTTAACCGCAGATAGTAAAAAGTTAATCACAATTGTTATTTTAGATATTTTATTTCCTATCTGCATTCTCTCTACCGAATTCATCATTCCACCTCATTTTTAATTGATAATAAATTATATGATATATAATTTACATTATATGAACTATACTCATAATTTGCAACAACTCTTTTTAATAAATTTAATTATCAATTGATAACAATAATTGTTGATAAAGGTAATTAATCAGCTGATTAATTACCTTTATTAATACCTTTAAACCTAAATTAAGCAGTTCCTCTTACTATTAATTTAGGTTTAAAGTATATTTGTTTATTAGACGGCTTACTATTTATTATTTCTATAAGTGATTCACAAGATTGCTTTCCCATCTCATATATAGGTTGAGCTACAGTAGTTAACTCTGGCTCAATATAATTGGAAATATTAATATTATCAAATCCTACAATACTTATATCTTGTGGTATTCTATATCCTTTTCTCATAAGTAATTTTATTCCACCCAAAGCCATTATATCGTTGCTGTAGAAGATAGCTTCAATATCTTTATTAAACTTAATAATTTCTTGTGTAACCTCCATTCCACTTTCAATCGTAAAATCGCCCTGAAATATTAATTTTTCATTGTATAAATTATTTCTAATCATTGTATCTTTGTATCCTTTAGCTCTCTGTTTAGATATTTTTAATTCTTTTTTTCCTGTTACAAAGGCTATTTTTTTCTTGTTCTTTTTTAGTAAATACTCTACACCTTCTCTTACTCCTTCTTCATTTAAACAATATACTCCACAATATTTTTCTCTATCATCTATATCTCTATCAACTAAAACCAGTGGAACATTATTATTGCTTAATATTTGTAAACTATTATTTTCTCCTCCTCCGGTTATGAATATAACTCCATCAACTAATTTGCTAATAAGAAGTTTTATATACTTTTCTTCTTTCTCATTGTTGCCATCTGTATTACAAAATATCACATTATAATTTAATTTATTAGCTGTATCTTCTATAGCTCTTGCTATCTCTGAAAAGAAAGGGTTAATAATATCTGGTAGAATAATTCCAATAGTTTGAGATTTTTTTGTACTTAAACTTCTCGCTACACCATTAGGTATATAATTTAATTCTTCAGCAATTTTTAAAATTCTACTTCTGGTACTTTCACTTACACTAATGTCCTTATTATTCAACACCATAGATACAGTAGCCTTAGATACGCCAGCTAAATTTGCTATATCCTTCATTGTCACTTTCTTCATATATGTATAATTCCTCCATAATAACTATCATTCTGTCATAAATCATTATATCAAATGCTGTAGAAGATATAAATCTTATTATACCGTCTAAAATTTCTTTTCTATATATAGAAAACGCCGAGAATTTCGACGTTTTCTATATATATTATATTTTTTATTTTTTAATAACAAGCTCAAGTTCAACTGGAATAGTTTTCTCTATAGTTTCTCCTTTAGCAACCTTTACCGCATTTTCTACTGAAGTACTTCCCATTAATCCTGGTTGCTGTGCTACTGTGGCAGACATATCACCTTTTTCTATAGCATCTTTAGCATCTTGATTTCCATCAAAACCTACAACGATTACATTTTTATTAGCAGTTTTTAATGCCTTTACTGCACCAAGTGCCATTTCATCATTATGTGCAAACACTGCATCAAATTCTGGTTGTGCTTGAATAATATTTTCCATTACAGTTAACCCTTTAGTTCTGTCAAAATCTGCTGCTTGACTAGCAATTACCTTAACATTTGCCTTTCCATCTACAACTTTATGGAAACCTTCTCCTCTTTCTCTTGTAGCTGAAGCTCCTGGAATTCCTTGAAGCTCAACTATTTTCATTTCTTTTTTATCTTTTAATTGGTCAAGTATGAAATTTGCAGCCATTTCTCCACCTTTAACGTTATCAGAAGCTATATGAGATATTATCTCTCCGCCGTTTGATTGTCTATCTACAGTTATAACAGGTATTTTTGCATCATTTGCAACTTGAACTGAATTTGCAACTGCATCACTGTCAGTTGGATTAATAATTAAAACTTTAATTCCTTTTTGAACTAAATCTTCTACATTAGCTCTTTCTTTAGCCGAGTCATCTTGAGAATCTAATACTATTAATTCATAACCTAATTCTTTAGCTTTTGCTTCAGCACCCTCTTTCATTGAAACAAAGAAAGGATTATTAAGTGTAGATAATACCATTCCTATTTTATCACCTTTTGCAGCACCTTCACCAGTTTTTTCAGTATCCTTTGGTGCACATGCTACAAGACCTCCAATTAGAAAAATCATTGCAAGAATAGATATTATTGACTTCATTCTTTTTTTCATTTGAAATTCCTCCTCTTTTAATATTATTTTAATTATTTATTTTTTTTATCTATCATAACAGCTAATAAGATTACTAATCCTTTAACTATTAATTGATAATATGGCGACACATTCATAAGATTTAATCCATTATTCAGTACTCCAATAATAAGTGCACCTATTATTGTTCCTGCAATACTTCCTTCTCCTCCTGCCAAACTTGTTCCACCAAGTACAACAGCCGCTATTGCATCCAGTTCATACCCGGCTCCAGCTGTAGCAGAAGCAGAACCTATTCTACTTGTAACTATTATTCCACTTAAAGCAGCAGTTATTCCAGATATGATATATACTATAGTTTTCACCTTGTCTGTATTAATCCCAGATAATCGTGCTGAGTCTTCATTGCCACCTACTGCATATAAATATCTACCATATCTTGTTTGATTCAATACATAATAACTTATTAAAAATACTATTAATGTAATAACTACTGGTATAGGAATTCCTAAAAATGTCTTATTTCCTATTGCTCCGAAACTTTTGCCTAATCCTGAAACTGGAGTACCATTAGTATATACTTGTGTTACACCTCTAAATATTGTCATTGTAGCTAAAGTGACTATAAAGGCTTGAATTTTACCTTTTGAAATGAAAATCCCATTTATAACACCTACTATTATACCAATCAACAAAGATGATACAATAGCTAAAAATACATTTCCAGTTACTTTAACTATAGTTGCAGCAACAGCTCCACTTATAGCCAAACTCGAACCAACAGATAAATCAATTCCACCTGTTAAAATTACAAATGTCATACCTATTGCAATAATTGTATTTACTGAAACTTGTGTAAGTACATTTTTAATGTTTGCTATACTTAAAAATCTTGGTGAAAGAATTGATACAATAATACATAATACTAATAAACCGAAAAGTGATTTATATTTCATCAAATTCTTTTTTAAATTATTTTCCATATGACTTCTCCTTTGTATCTTTGTATTTATTAATTAGTTGCCACAGCATACTTCATTATAAGTTCTTGATTTGCCTCTTCATGAGTAACTTCTCCAGTCACTTTCCCTTCATGCATAACAATTATTCTATCACTTATACCTAATACCTCTGGCATATCTGAAGATATCATTATAATAGCCTTACCCATTTCCTTTAGTTCATTTAAAACTTCATAAATTTCCTTTTTGGCTCCTACATCTATGCCTTTTGTAGGTTCATCGATAATTAATACCTTTGGAGATAGCATAATCCACTTTGCAAGTATTGCTTTCTGTTGATTTCCTCCACTAAGGTTTTTTATCAATTGTTCTGAGCTTGGTGTCTTTACAGATAACTTTTTAATATATTTATCAATATCCTCTTTTTCCTTAATTTTATCAATTTTCTTTATAGAATTTTCATATTTAATTAAATTTGAAAGAGTCATATTTTCCCCAACTGACATTCCAAGGACTAAACCTTCTCCTTTTCTATCCTCCGAAAGATAACAAATTCCATTTTTTATCCCATCCTTTGGTGAAGATATTTTAATATTTTCACCTTCAATTAAAATTTCACCAGCTTCTTTCTTATATTCTCCAAATATAGTCTTAGCTAATTCTGTTCTTCCTGATCCCATAAGACCTGCTACCCCTAATATTTCTCCACCTCTAACTTCAAAGCTGATATCATTTACCTTGTTTTTATACTTCAAATTTTTAACCGTTAATAACGTTTTTCCCTTATTCACTTTTTTATATGGAAATTGTTCCTCTAATTTTCTTCCTACCATCATAGCAATTAACTCATCATGAGTTACATCTTTAGTTCTAGACTCTCCTACGTATTTGCCATCTCTTAGAACAGTAACTCTATCACATATTGTGAAAATTTCTTCCATTCTGTGAGATATATAAATAATTGCAATTCCTTTTTCCTTAAGCTTATCTATAACTTCAAACAATTTCTTTGTTTCCACTTCCGTAAGAGCTGTAGTAGGCTCATCCATTATTATTATTCTTGAATTTTTAGTCAATGCCTTGGCAATTTCAATCAACTGTCTATCTCCTACATTTATATCTCTTACTAAAGCATCAGGCTCAACTTTACATCCTATCTGTTCTAAAAATAGTTTACTTCTCTCTTTAAGTAATTTTTTATCTATTTTCCTAGAATATTTATTATACTTTTCATTCCCTAAAAATATATTTTCTTCTACTGTTAGATTTGGAAGTACACTTAATTCTTGATGTATTATAGCTACACCCAGCTTTTCAGCTTCTTTTATATTAGTAGGTTCTACTTCTTTTCCTTCTATAACAATTTTTCCTGAGTCCTTTTTATATACTCCACTTAATATTTTCATAAGTGTAGATTTACCAGCTCCATTTTCTCCCAGCAAAGCTAAAACTTCACCACCATAGGCTGTAATATTTACACCGTCTAAAGCTTTTACACCTGGAAAAGCTTTTGTAATATCTGTCATTTGGAGTATAGAATTTTGTGTTTTCATATTAAACCTCCTTAAAATACAACTCCTGACTTTAAAATTACATTTGCATAAGGAGTTTGTTCTCCAGTTCTTATAACTGCTTTGCAGTTTTTTAATTTCTCTTTTAGTTCTTCATGAGATATTAATGTTAACTTTGCATTTCCAACTTCTTTTTTAATAAATTTAAATACATCGGGACTAACATCTTCTGTTTCTTTTGCAACTATAATCTCTTCAACCTGTTGTTCTAACAAAACGGCTTTTAAAGTTTCCTTAAAGCTGGGAATTCCCTTAACAAGGGCCAAATCTATTCTCATAGTCTCATCTGGTATTGGTAGTCCACAATCTCCAATTGCTATAGTATCATTATGTCCCATTTTTGATATAACTTCTGATATATTGCTATTTAACAAAGGTGTCTTTTTCATTTTTATTCCTCCTCATATATTTCTTTCACTTCTTTTAAATAAGGAATGGAAGGTTGAGCTCCCTCTCTTTGAACTGCAATAGATGAAACCTTATTACCAAATCTTACTGCATTTCTTATATTTTCAAAATCAACTTTCTTTATATCTAATCTGCTTGCAAATCCACCGATAAAGCTATCCCCAGCTGCTGTTGTATCAACTGCCTTAACTTTATAAGCTGGAATAACCTCTGCATTTTCTTTAGTAACTACAGCAGCGCCTTTTGCTCCAAGAGTTATAATTGCGCATTTTACTCCTTTTTCAATAAGCTTTTCTGCTGCTTTTTTTACATCTTCTAAATCCTTAACCTCTATTCCCGTAAGTTCATATGCTTCAGTTTCATTTGGAACTATTATATCTGTATATTTCAAAAGTTCCTCATCAATGTCTTTTGCTGGGGCTGGATTCAAAATTGTGATTTTTTTATTTCCTTTAGCAATTTTAAAAGCTTCTACAGTTGCTTCTATGGGTGTTTCAAATTGTGAAATAATTATATCACTTTCTTTTATGACATCCGATGCTCTTATTATCTCACATTTGTCTATGCACATATTAGCTCCTGACGCAACAATAATTGAGTTGTTTGCTTCCTTATCCACTGTAATTATTGCTGTACCTGTAGGATGTTTTTCATCTTTAAAAACAAAATCTACATTTATGTTATCCCTTACAAGTTCTTTAACTAAAACTTCACCATTTCCATCTATTCCAACCTTAGAAATCATGTATACGTTTGCACCAAGTCTAGAACAAGCCACCGCTTGATTGGCACCTTTGCCTCCTGGTATATTATTTAACTCAGTAGCAAATATTGTTTCTCCAACTTTAGCCATTCTGTTTACTTTAAGTACGACATCCATATTCATGCTACCTAATACACAAATACTATTCAATTTATTTGCCTCCTTCAGCATTAGTTAATCGGTTTACTAAATCGGTTAACTTAATAATAAAATATTTTTTTTCATATGTCAATAATAAATATTACTTTAATAATCTATATTTTAATATTCTCTCCAGATTTCAATAAGGATTATTCAAAATTCTAAAATTATCATTCAATATTAATATACAAATGCCATACTAAAAAATCTAAACACACAAAATTATATGTATTTAGACTTTTTTAATATATTTATATTATCTTTTTTATGAAACCTTTATACCTGTTCTTATATGATATATTAATAAATTATCTAATTTTTCACTAAGCTTTATTACTTCTGAATCTATAATATTTTTATTCTTGTTCTCTACCAACTCATATATTTTTTGTTTTATTTGTCTTATCTCTTTTTCAATTCTATTTTTAGGCTTTCTTCCAATAAATTGATACAATATCATTATTCTTACTCCTCCCCATATCCACATCATAAAAAATTACAATATATAAAATATATTAACTTTCTTTTTTACTTTTCATTATATTTATACCATATTTTACATTTAAATTCAACTTTTCTTTCAAATTCATCAATTTTATATATTTTTCCCACTTGCATCATACGGCATATTTATTAGTTATAATCTATTTTTCCTTTACTTAAGCCTATTTTGCTACAAAAAAAATGCCCGTAATACACGATTGCCGGCATTTTTTTAATTTATTTTATATTTTTTTGAATTATACATTCCTCTTATTATAAATATTACTTAAAATATATTTTATTCTGCCTCATAAATTACTTCTCCATCAATTATTGTATATAAAGTATTAGTAAACACTTCTAAAGGATTACCATCAAAAATTACAATATCAGCATCCTTTCCTTTCTCTATACTTCCAACTCTATGAGCTACACCACAAATTTCAGCAGCATATATAGTTATTGCCTTTAAAGCATCTTCAACTGCAAGCCCCTCCTTTGCCGCAAGCCCTGCACAAATAGGAAGATATTGAATAGGAACAACAGGATGGTCTGTAGTTAAAGCTATTTTTATACCTTTTTCATTTAGAATTTCTGGAGTTTTAAATGTTTTATTCTTAACTTCAATCTTTGATCTAGCTGTCAAAGTTGGACCAATAATAGCTGGTCTTCCTGACTCTTTTATGTAATCACTGATTAAATGACCTTCGCTACAGTGATCTAATGTAATGTCAACATTAAACTCTTTTGCAATTCTTATAGCAGTAAGTATATCATCTGCTCTGTGACAGTGGGCTTTTAAAGGAATTTTCTTATCTATAACATTGATCAAAGCTTCCATTCTAAAGTTTTCTTCAAACTCTTTTCCTTCTATGTTTGCTCTTTCTTTTCTAGTTTTGTAACTCTTAGCTTTAGTTAAAGTTTCTCTTAACAGGCTTGCTGTAGCCATCCTTGTGGAAGGCATTCTTTTTTTATCTCTATACACTCTTTTAGGATTTTCTCCAAAAGCCACCTTAATTGCTGCTGGCTCTAGTAAAACCATATCGTCTACACATTTTCCCTTTGTTTTCATTACTAGAAATTGTCCTCCAATAACATTAGCACTACCTGGTCCAGTCATAACTGTAGTTATTCCAGCCTTAACAGCATCATCGAAAGCTGAATCCATAGGATTAATAGCATCAATGGCTCTTAACTCTGGTGTAATTGGATCTGTAGCTTCATTTATATCTATACCCTCAAATCCCATATCCTGCTCATAAATACCTATATGACAATGTGCTTCTATAAATCCAGGTAAAACCCATCTCCCCTTTGCATCAATTACATTAACATCTTCCCTAATATCTATATCTTCTCCAACCTCTATAATTTTCCCATTATTAATAAGTACACTTCCCCGTTCATAACTTTTCTCAGCCATTGTTAATATCTTACCATTTTTTATCAAAATCATTCTTACCACTTCCTTTGAATATGTATTTATCATAAAACATTTCAATACCTTACCATATTTTATCATACTTTTTATTAAAGAAATTATCAAAATAATGAGTTTTATAAAATGAACCTTAACTCAGATAGAGTAAAAATTCTATCTGAATTAAGGTTCATTTCATACGTTTAACATCCATATTGAGTAATTTAACACAGCCGCAAAAATACTCCATAATAAATAAGGTATTAAAAGATAAGCAGCCTTCTTATCAACTTTCACAAACTCTAAAATAGTTATTATTATAAAACCAATTAACATTAAAAGTTCAAAAAATGCAACTGCTTTTAAATCCCATTTAAAGAAAATCAAAGGCCAGATAAAATTTAGCATTAATTGGAAAACATAAGTAAATAAAGCCCTTTTTACATTTTCTCCATATTTACCCGCAATCCATATTCTATATGCCGCAATTCCCATTAAAAAATACAATATTATCCAAACTATAGAGAAAATCCATCCTGGTGGTGCAAAAGCTGGTTTTGAAAAATTTTCATACGATATTCTTGTAATTCCCGCAAAAACACCACTCATTATTCCTACACCTACACTTATTATTATACTTATAATAAGTGCACCTATATCCTTCTCTCCTTTTACTTTTAGTATGTCACCCATAAACTCAACTCCTGAAATATATTTTCTTTGGTATATTAATATTTAAAAATATTTTTTTTATGAGTAGTAGTATATTAAATACAAACATAATACTTTAATATACTATTCGACATTAACTCTAAAAAACAATTAAAATATTTTATTTTTTTCAATTTTCTTATTGAAATTTGTATTTATATGTTATATAATAAAAATAACAAAAGATGAATTACTTGGAAATAACTTAAGAGAAGTTATACATACATATAAGTAAATACAAATGATATTTAAACACAAATGATAAAAAGCTTAGTACTTTTAAAAGTGCTAAGCTTTTTATAATTTATCTCATAGTAATTGTAACTAAATTTCTAGATAATTTAAACTAACTAATATTTCCTTCGATTTTGATATGCTATAAATAAAACAATTATTATTATAAGCATAGGCAATGAAAATATGATTTTAAAAACACCTAAAATAATTGATAAAATTGTAACTACTAAACCAATTGCTAGTGCTATACCCGCAATTGGCAAAACAATAGCTCCTAAAATTGAAAGAAGCACTATGAAAAAAACTGCTGCAAATATAATTCCAAATATTGTACTCAAATCAACTCTCCCCCTTTTAATACTATATTAATATTATATAGTATTACTAAAAAATTGTACAAACTCAGTTGAAGAAAAATACTATTCTCAATCACAATTGAAAATAGTATTTTTATCCTTCTATTGCAATATTCTACTTTAATTTTTACCTTAAACTTAGAATTTTAGATTTTATGTGTTCTTCTAATCTCCCTAAATTTACTTCTTTAACTGTAACTTTAGGATTTCCCATACTTCTTTCCTCAATAAATCCTCCATGAAAATCTGAACCTGCAGTTATAATTATATTATTTTTTCGGCACCATTCTAAACATAATTCAGTTATTTTTTTATTATGATGTGGATGAAAGCATTCTATACCTTCTATACCCAATCTTAAAAATTTATCTAATTTATCGAAAACTGGTATATCATCTTTGCTATAGTAAGGATGTGCTAAAATAGGCACTCCATCAGCTTTTTTTATTATTTTTATTACTTCTTCCGTATTCGAGAATTTTGGAAATTTAATTCCATTTTCTTCACAAAAAAGCCTTGTAAAGTAATCTTTTACGTCTACACATAATTTCTCATCAATTAAGAAATTTAAAGCCTTCCATCCTCCTCTAGCATTATCCTGCTCATATTTCTCATATTTCAAATAGTCAATATCATAGCCTTTTTCTATTAAATACTTTATAGAATCATCATCCTTTTTTTCTAACAGATATCTGTTATGTTCTAGTAGTTCTAATAATTCTTTATTTGTATTATCTGTACCATATGCTAAAATGTGAAATAATTCTCCTTCTAATGTACTTGAGATTTCAATTCCTGGTAAAAATGCTATCCCTTTATCTTCAGCAAATTTTTCTGTGGCTTTAACATTTTTAATCTCATCATGATCAGTTAATGATATTAATCCTATTCCTTTTTTTGCAGCTTCCTGAACAATTTTTTCGGGACTATATGTTCCATCCGAAGCTGTAGAATGAATATGCAAATCTAATATTACATCTTCTTTTAAAACCATAGTACACACCTCATACAGTTTATATTATATTGTTTAGCTATCTTTTTATCCCATGGCTAAAATTGAATTGGAGTAAAAACTCCATTTGAATTAAGTTTCACTTTATTTATATACCATTTCTCTATCAATTAAAGAAATATATATTATGTTACTTTATCTATAAATTTCCCAAGACTATTTGATACTATTCTTAACCTTCCTCTAGCTTTACTATATATTAAAAAAATGGCACTTTCTTATGCCATTTTTTACAGATTTATTTCTTTATTTCTTCATAATCAACATCAATTACCTTACAATTAAATATATCATCAATATTTTCCTCGAACGTTTCACTTGTTTCAATATCTTCAGTATATTCTTTTCCTGTAATTTCACTAAATTTATTCATAATAACTTTTATAACCTTATATCCTATCCATGAAATTAATGCTATAGGTATTAATAAAAATATACCTTTTAATAAAATTAATAAAACAAACCCAAAGACTACCATTGATATTATTGACTTTAAAGTTCTAGTTGCATTTAATCCATTATTTGTATATTCCATCCATATCCCTCTTTCTGATATTCGATTTATACATATAATATCATACTTTCTATGAATATGGTACTGATTAACTCTTAAAAAAGTATTAACAATTTGTTAATTAAGTGAATCTTTTAACTTTTTCATTTTACAGTCTTCTATAAAAATCATCTTTATATCCATGATTTTCTTCAATACACTTATCCAGCTTTGCTAATAATTCTTCTTTTCCCTCATTTAATGTTGCTGAAAGAGGTATATAGTTAGATGCATGGTTACTTCTAAACACGCAATTGCTTACTTCTAAATTACTGATAAATTCTCTAGTTTCTAGCATAACTTCCTGTGCTGATAAAAGAGTCATTTCTCCATTTTGTACTTTATCATACATTTCTACATTTCTCTCAACCATAAGAGTAAGCAATCCTAAATAATCTGGATTTATTCCATTAATAACTTTAGCAGATTCAACAGCATGCATTTGCCACTTTTCTTTTCCACCTAACCCTGATATAAGAGTTACCGAAAGCTTTATCCCTGTCTTTTTTACCTTCTTACCAGCTTCTATTATCTCAGCTGCAGTTGCACCTTTTTTAACATCTTGTAATACCTCATCACTTCCTGATTCAATACCTAGATATATTATATTCAAACCTAATTTTTCTAACTTAACAAGGTCTTCTTCACTCTTTCTTAATATGTCTTTAGGAGTACCATAAATTCCAACCCTTTCACATTCTGGGAATAACTCTTTGATTTTTAATAAAATCTTTTCCAAATCTTCTGTCTTCAAAACCAAGGCATCTCCATCTGCCAAAAATATTCTTTTAACTATACTATAATAAGATCTAGCCATTTCTAAATCTTCAAATATTTCCTCAAGCTTTCTTACTCTAAATTGTTTTTCCTTAAACATATTGCAAAATGTACATTTATTATGAGAACAGCCTAGTGTTACTTGAATGATTAAACTATATGCTTCACTAGGTGGTCTATATACGGCTCCTTCATATCTCATATACTAAATCCCCCTTTAGTTATTTGTGTTTATATGCATTCTAGATATCTTTCTAAATGCTATATATGATATAGAAATGTTTTTTCACAATTTACATTAAATTTATACATATTATATCATATTTTCTCTCATTATGATACTAATTGACATTTAAAAAAGTATTTATAATCTATTTAATCCTTGTATAAGCATATTTTATGGATGTACATTCTGGGTATTTTTCTAAATTCCACGTGTGATCCTTGGACATTTTTTCATCATTTACATTAAAATAATTATATGTTATTACATCTCTACCTGTATACGTCACTGGATCATCCCATGTTGAATCTAAATGATAATACTCTCCTTCTATTTTCACAATATTCCAAGCATGACCAACAGGACCTGTTCCATTATCACCATATCCTGTAACATACATACATTCAATATCTACCATATTTAACAACCTGTATAAAGCCCTTGCATAACCCGCACAAACTCCTGTACCCTCTACAAGGATTCCATAATCAGTATAAGACTCCAAAGGCATATTTCCAGTAAATAATCTCTTATCATATTTTGAATTATTAACTACGTAATCATGTAGAGCTAATTCTTTTTCATAATCACTCATTCCTGTTTTAATAACTTTTGAAATTATCTCCTCAGCTTTTTCTTCCGATAATCTTCTCATTTCCATCATATATTCTTTAGAAAACTCATATTTAATATTTATTGTCATTTTAGCTGTACCATTTTTATAAGCTATTATACTAGCTTCAGCTCCATTATATCCATAGTCAATATTAGGATAATCCTCTACAACTTTATTTATAACATCCAACTTATAGTCTTGTGAATTATACTTGTTTATTTGAAGTTCAATACTACTTTCAAAATTATGTAAGGCATGTCCTATTGCATAATAAAATTCATCATAATTATTAACTATACTACTAGGTGCCTCCACAAACTCTTCTTCCTTATTCTCAGTAGTAAAATCAAATTTAACAGGTTGTACCATTATTTTACCATCTGAGGATCTAAGTCCACTATTAATCATCATTGTATAAGTTTTTCCATACTTATATCCATTTACAGCTGAAACTTTTATAGCTTTGTTTTTGTCATCATAATTAAACTGTAAATCAATATTGGTATTAGTATCTTTTTCTACTATTTCTATATTGTTAAAAGTATTATTATTTAATTCTTTATTAAAAGTTATTGTCCAAACTTTGTCTATCCCTATATCTTTTTTAGAGTCCCACAGCTTATAATTCATTTCACTTGCAAAGACATACTGAAAAGCAAATAATACGCTTACCAATAAAGTATAGATACCTAGTCTTGTTTTTTTATTCTTAAATATCATAAAATCCCCCATTTTTTTTCTTTATCTTGACACAATTAATTATCTGAGAAAATTGCATAATTACAAATTTAAAATATGGAATGCAAGTTTTGTTGTGAGAAGCGTCTTAAAACTTCTCTTTCACTGTATTTTAAGCATATTCTGACCCTTAAAAGAGAAATTTTCGAAGCAGTGAACAATTAAACTTGCATGGAACTATATTTTTTTGAATTATGTAATTTCCTCATCTATTAAAACAGTTAAAACTTTAATTATTTATTTTGTATTTTCTTGGAGTAGTATCTTTAATTGTCTTATCCACCTTATTTAGCTAATATTTATCCAATAGCTAAATGTAGCTAAACTCCTAGATATTTTCACTTAATTATATTATAAGTTTTTTAGATAAACTTCTCAACTGTGTAATTCAAACTGCTATCACTTTACATAGTTAAAATACATAAATTAAAATTTAATTCAATAACTTTAAAATTCTTTTCACTTCTTTTCTTGTTTTACCTCATACATAGCCGGTTCAACTTTAACTTTCTCAATATCCCCCTCTGAATTCGTTCTCATCATTGTAGGTACAATTATAGTTTTTTCTTTTTCATATATATTTTCAGTTTGATTATTTTTTATTTCTTGAATATCTTCTGCAGTAATTTCTTTGCCATCTAAATGGGCTTCCTTCTTATAAACTTCATAATATATTTTATCTTTCTTCATAATGTAACTTACACTCCTTTCTAATACTAGATTCCCCTTTAACATATGGTTTATTCAACATGTAAAGTCTGTTTACTGAGTTATAATATGTAAGTGAGTACTTTTTTAAAATTCAGATAAATATCGTATAATAGATAAAAATAATAAAACTGCTAATAATAAAAGAAACCTTTCTTATTTTTATTAGTTAATCACTCTTTTCCGTACATTAAAGCACTAAATTTTTTGTATGAATTTTAAAAATTCATTGTATTTTTAGCAAATTTGTTATATTATATTTATTAAAAACAAAAGTGTAAATCATGAGATTAGGAGGAATATTATGAAATCAATTATCACAGTACTAGGTAAAGATAAAACTGGAATTATCGCTAATGTGAGTAATATACTTGCGGAGGCTAATGTGAACATTTTAGACATTAGTCAAACAATCCTTCAGGAATATTTCACAATGATTATGTTAGTGGATTTATCTAAATGTAAAATATCCTTTAACGAATTAAAAGACATTTTAGACACAAAAGGAAATCAAATGTCTTTATCTATAAAAATTCAACGTGAAGACATATTTAATTCAATGCATAACATCTAAATTTTGTAAAAAGGGGCTATTACTATGATAAATCAAAACAAAATAATGGAAACCATAAAAATGATTGAAAAAGAGAAACTAGATATTCGTACTATAACTATGGGAATTTCATTAAGAGACTGCTGTTCTTCCAGTGGTGAAAAATCAAGACAAAAAATATATGATAAAATTACTAAATATGCTGAAAATTTAGTCAAAGTAGGTAATGAAATAGAAATGGAATATGGAATTCCTATAATAAATAAAAGAGTATCAGTAACTCCTATAGCATTAATTGCTGAATCATGTGAAGATGATAACTATGTTGAGTTTGCCAAAACTTTAGATAAAGCTGCTAAAACTATTGGTATTGACTTCATTGGTGGTTTTTCTGCTTTAGTTCATAAAGGCTATTCTGTAGGTGATAAAAAACTTATAACATCTCTGCCTGAAGCATTAAGTGTTACTGATAAAGTTTGTTCATCTGTAAACATAGGTACAAGTAGATATGGCATAAATATGGATGCTGTAAAAGAAATGGGTGAAGTCATAAAGAAAACGGCATATTTAACTAAAGACTCAAACAGTATCGGCTGTGCTAAACTTGTTGTCTTTGCTAACGCAGTAGAAGATAATCCTTTTATGGCAGGTGCTTTTCACGGAATAGGAGAAGCTGAATGTATAATTAATGTTGGTGTAAGTGGTCCTGGTACAGTAAAATCTGCTCTTGAAACAGTTAGAGGTGAAAGCTTTAATGTAGTAGCCGAAACTGTTAAAAAGACTGCTTTTAAAATTACTCGTATGGGTCAGCTTGTTGCAACAGAAGCTTCAAGAAGACTTAACGTTCCTTTTGGAATAATAGATTTATCTTTAGCACCTACTCCTGCTGTTGGAGATAGTATTGCTCATGTATTAGAGGAAATGGGTATCGAAAGCTGCGGTGCACCTGGTACTACAGCCGCTCTTGCTCTTTTAAATGATGCTGTAAAAAAAGGCGGAGTAATGGCTGCTTCTGCAGTTGGAGGCCTTAGTGGTGCTTTCATTCCGGTAAGTGAAGATGCTGGTATGATTAATGCCGTACTTAATAACTCCTTAAATTTAGAAAAGCTTGAAGCAATGACTTGCGTTTGTTCTGTTGGTCTTGACATGATAGGAATACCTGGTGATACTCCTGCTGAAACAATTTCAGCTATAATAGCTGATGAAGCAGCTATAGGTGTAATTAACAATAAAACTACTGCCGTAAGGGTAATACCTGTCTATGGTAAAACCGTTGGTGATATGGCTGAATTCGGCGGACTTCTTGGAAGTGCACCTATTATGAATGTTAGCAAATTCAGTAGTGCTGACTTTGTTAATAGAGGCGGACAAATTCCTGCACCAATTCATAGCTTTAAAAACTAGCCAATATAAGAAAATTGCGAAGCAATTTTCTTTAGTTTACAGATGACAGTTTACAGTTTACAGTGAAGGAAGTTTTTCTTACAGAAAAACTACAATAAAAAAACAAAACCTAGTGTAGCCTTTGGCTATACTAGGTTTTTATACTTGATTTTAAATTTT
>JAVBWC010000024.1:0-25643 GCA_036677675.1 Clostridiaceae bacterium
ATGGTTGTGGTCGGCAAACCTACTTCCATTTTACATCGGAGGTTTTATTTTTTTCTACTCATAGCTATAAGCTTTTTAGAACCACAGGCATAGCCCGTGGTATTCGTTATACAATAAAAAATACAAAGAGCTGCGCTACTCTTTGTATTTTTAAATGAACATTTAATAATATTAGATTTATATTTGATATTACTAAATTTATATTATTAAATCTTTGAGAATTAACATATATTAATCCAATAATAATAAATCTAAATTTACTATTTATTTACTAAACACTCCTTTAGCCAAATTAATATGTACTATTTTCTTCTAAATAATTTAACCAATTTTCTTGTTGAGCCAAAAATAATTTTATATATTTATTAAAATCAATTTGTTTTAATTGATGGGAATTTTTCCATTCAAAATATTTTATATTGCTCAAGAAAGAGAAAAATTCTTCTATTTTTAAAAATTCTACAACAAGTTCATTTTTGGCTTTATAAGTTCTTGAACTATTTTTATTGAAAATAATAGTTCTCACTATTCCAAGTAATAAATCTGTTAACTCTACACCTATTTCTTCATTCTTATTTTTATAATAAAATTTATTAACTTTATATTTTTCTCCACGGTATATTGATTGTATATTCAACTGTTCTCTTAATTTCTTGTCTAATTCTATGCTTTGATATTTATTAGCTTTTTCTATAAATATATCTGTTTCTATATCAGCATTAGCTCCTTGATGTCTTAATAATCCATAACAAATTCTTTCTGGCAATTTTGAATATACCATATTATTAAATTTATCTTTATTAAGTTTTTCTGGTCTTTCATAATGTATAACATTAAAACTACATAGTGAAAGATATTTTGAAAAAGACATTATAGTATCTAAATAATGTTTTTTATCTTCTTCATGATAACCATTGTATTGAGTCCAATGAAGTCTAAATTCTTTGTTTTTTAACTGATTATTAATTTGTTGTATATTTTTAACAGAATATACCTTACTTGGAATTAATATTCCTCCCATTGTTTTTACAGGATCATCATCACTTCCACTTTCATCAAAAAATATTTTGACATTTACTTCTGACATTTATTTTCCCCCCGCTCACGCCTAAGCATATCCATTGACAAATTTAAGTTTATTAATTAATATATATATATAAACATATTTGGACAAGCTATGAATTTGTTGTTTTATATTAACTTACATGATTATTATATAATTTAGTTTTGTTTGTATATAAGTTGTTCAAATTGAATATACTACTAATAAGTGACTGTTCTCATCCATTGGGATGACAACATCACCTAAATAAGCAATACTCATCCATTGGGATGACTAAAGCTTATTGAAATTAGTTTTGTAATTTCAAGAACTTGTAGTTAAACTACAAGTTCTTTTTTATTACACTATATATTATACACAGCTTGTCCTATCTTTATAACATAATCTATTCAAATATATTATATTTATTCTAAATTTAGTTTTATAATATTTGTGGTTTAGAATTAAATCCTTCTTCTCCTATTTCTAAAATTCGATTAAATAAAAATTGACTTAAAATTGACTGCTTGCATTCATAAGATCTTCTATATTTAGTTATTTCCCAATTGTTTGCTATAATTCTTTCCCCATAATTTTGAATATTCGTTATTACTGTATTTCTAGCATGTTGTATAGTAATATTATTTTCATGATAATATTTAATAGATTTAGTTATAGAGTGATAAATTATATAATATATCTCTGCTACCGAAAAATTATTTAGCAATTCTTTAAGTATAGAAATAGTTTTTTCACCTGGTTGGAATTCTCCAAAATTTGCTTTTTCTATGCTATGTTGTAAATATTCAATACTCTCATTTAATGCAACAAAATTCCATAATCCATATAAATGGTTACTATTTTCAATATTATATTCAACTTTTAAATTTATCAGTGAATCTATAATTTCATTGTATGACATTTTATCATCTACTATATTTACAATATACTTAACTTTATTTAAGAAATAGTACTTAGGAAAATCATTTCCTTCTTCAAATCCCTCCAATGGAGAATTTGGA
Source organism: Clostridiaceae bacterium (assembly GCA_036677675.1). GTDB lineage: Bacteria > Bacillota > Clostridia > Clostridiales > Clostridiaceae > Clostridium_H. Next base: position 2,065 of record JAVBWC010000024.1, read on the forward strand.
TTTACTACTAAAATATTTTTATCTAATAAAGTTTTTAATATGTGTCTGCATACTGACGTAGTTGGAGCTATTTTATTATTGTATACTTTTTCCCCTTTTATTTCTAAATAACTTTCGTCTAGTCCTCCTCTTAATACTGTTCCTAAAAATATTTTATCTACTAAATGTATATCCTTTAAATTAATAGGTTTTATATTTTCCAAACTATAAGTTTCATTAATCAGTTCTCTTTTTTGTTTTTCTTTTTCTTCTTTTTGCTTTCTTTCTTCTTCAAGTTTTTTTAGTCTTTCTTTTTTTCTTATATCTGAACATGCTTTGCATATGCACCTTTCCGAATTTATATGTCCACACTTTGGACATTCCGGTTCTTCTTTTCTTCCCCAACTTGACTTAGAATTTGTTCTCGATTCCTTTTTAATTATCATTTGGGTACCACAATAAGAACATATCTTATTACTAATAACTGGTGGAAATAATTTATATAATTCATTTGTTAATGTATTTTTTATATTATACTGCTCTAATAAATCAGCAACTTTTATTTCAGTATTATAATACTTATCCATCAACTCATAAATTTCTATTTCTTTTAAATGAGATATTCGTGAATCTAATTCTATATTTTGCATTATATTTCCCTCCATAAATTATAAATTAAACATTTTTTCTCTTTACACAAAAAGTTATAACAACTAATTTTAACTTAAAAACACAACCATCTTTATATTTGCACACCCTATTATAATTCTACCATTCTATAAACATCATCAATGTCATCCTGAGATATTCCTAAATAAAGCTTCGTTACTGATTGATTTGAATGGTTGTATAGCTCCATGAGAACTGGTAGGGGTACTCCCTTTTTCCAAGAGTGGTATCCAAAAGTCTTTCTCAAACTATGGCAGCCTATCTGTTCTTTTATTCCTACTGCAGCACAGCTGCTCTTTACAATCTTTAATGCCATTGACCTCGTAATAGGCTTATTTTGGCCCTCTCTGCTTTGGAAAACATAATCTAGTACATTTATATGTCCAAGCTCTTTTCGAAGCCTCTGAAGGGCATCTACAGCATTTTTATTAAGCAAAAACTTCTTATCTTTACCAGTCTTTTTTTCCTTTATGTAAACATGAGTTTTGAAGGTTCTTTCCTCAAAATCATATAAATCATTCCAGGTTAAATTTAATATATCTGAAATTCTTAATGCTGAATTTAATCCCAAAACTATTAGAGTATAATTTCTTATGTTATTAGCTCCTAACAAATATTTTTTTAAATCTTTTATTTTTTTCTCGCTTCTTATCGGTTCAACTCTCTCCATTTTTATCCCCCTTTTTATCCATCTTCTAATTACTTATATTGATATTATATCAACATTATACGTAACTGTAAATTAAAAAAGAGAATAGTAAAAAAGCATGAAACCTTATTTTATAAGACTTCATGCCTATTTTACGAGTTCCGCACAATGTAGATTGTGCTGAATTCAAGTGTTATCTATACTCTAAATAATTGTTATCCTAAAATATAATTGAGTTTTCCTTCTATGACAGCTACCGTTTTATTACCCCTATTGTCTAATCAATATTTTAGACTTCCTTTTTATTCTTCAGTATATTTGAGCAATTCATTTATATCAAAGCCACCTGATGTTTTTTTATATCGACCTTTTTTAAGAAGCACAACTTCATCAGAAGGGAAAACCATACGTACTACCATTTTATCTTTCTTCAAAATCTCTATATTTAGAGTAAAACCATTTCTATCTTCATTATTTAAATATTTGTATTTAGCTGATTTTAACGTTTCCAAAATTCTTGTAATCTTGTCCTTATCTGTTATGTTAGCTTTATGACCATTTCTACCATTAAGAAGAGTAATTGACTCTACATCTTCCGCTTTAACAGAGCAAATTTGCAAAACATTTCTCTCAGGTGCTATATATTTCCATGAAACAGCAACTCCTACAACTACAACCAACACTAAACAAATCATGATAATGAATTTTTTCAAGTTAATTCCACCTCACATATTGGTAATAATCGATTTCAAATGATGAGAAACTCTGAAAAGTCCAATACCTATCCCAACCGGTATTAACAATTAATTGCTTAGCTCCATTTTTTGTATTATATCCAAAGCATACCTCTGAATGACCAACCAAATCTAAATGGAAGGGTATGTTTGCATCAATATAAGATTTCGCTTTCTCAAACGTGCAAGATTCTGTGAAACCATCTCCCCACCATTCGTACCCAGAATAGCTTACGCCACGTGTATATGTACTATAATTTTTAAGCCCAAGTAGAAAGTTATTTGAAGTTGTTCCAGCATTATCTCCACTAAATATAGTTTCCATATTTACACAAAGCGAAGAGAAAACCCAAAAATCACTACTATACCAAAGTTTCGAAACACCTCTTCTCTTAGCCCAATACTTTACTAAATTTGTTCCAGCTGTTGGTGAACAATGATTATCAACTGTTTTTCCATTAACTATTTTGCCAGTAAAATCACTACATTCAACTAAATCAGCATTATTTGCATTCACTACATATTTAGTAACACCTGTAGTACTAGTTGTCGAAGCTGATGAACTTGCTAATAAATTATTTGAAACCACTGTTAAATCTGAAGATAACTTACTATTCGATACTATATTTCTCTCTATATCCTTATACTGTTTTTTTAATTCCTTCTTATCTTGCTTCAAATTTTGTTGAGTTGTTAAATTATAATAAATACTAGTTTCATCTGTATTATCCTCAATTAAAAAATCATTGTTACCATTATAAATAAGTTTATACTCATCTCTTACCTTTTTGTCCTTCTTCTTGTTTTTGTATGCATTCATCATTTTGTCAAAATAGTGCTTTCCTTGAAAAGTATATGCAATTACATAGTTCTCATCACCTGATTGAAATATTTGCATATATCCACTTTCACTACCTTTAGTTTTTAAGTTAAAAATATATCCATTTATATTTCCATCTACATCATATGTAGTGATAGCGTCATTTATCTTTGTGTTACCACTCCATCCTTGGTTAGGCATATCCTTTGCTATTTGAGTTATATTTGTTAATGCAAATTCCTCTGCTGATTTTCTTAGATCTCCTTTTGCTCTTACAGGTATATTAAATACTAAACAGCAAAATAGTAACAAACTTAAAAATTTAAAAATTATTTTATATCTCTTTTTTATCTTAACCCTCTCCATTCTATTTCTAAAATGTATAACGATGCATCAGTTACAATTTAAGACAACTTGTCTTCTCATACATTTTATACCATAATTTCCAAATGGTAAAGTTGAGCTTTTTTAATAGCGGTAATAAGACGGTAGCTGTCACCAGAGAGGAAAACTCAATTACATAAAATGTAATTGAGTTTTTTGTAATATTTTTATTTTTCTATAGAAATTTTCTTATATAAAATATATAAACACGAGGCAAGATAAAAAAACTCTCTACCTTGTGTTTATTATTTGCTAATTGAACCCTATGTTTTTTACTTTCCCTTAAGTTGATTTACATAGCAACTTCATATAATTATGTATTATAACGTAGACTACAAATATATAAACCACAAACTCATGTACATTTTGTAGTCAAAAACAGCCTAGTAGTAAGTGGTCCATATACGCTAAACATAGATTTAGGGAATAAAAGAAACCTGTGGATTTATGGAAAACTATATTGGGTTTACCATAAATCCACAGGTACTATCTCCTCACAGGGGCGTCCTCCCTTATCCTATATATATCAAAATTTTTATTTTCTACTTAATATCAAGTTATTATTTTCTAACCCTGTTATCCTATCCCATAAGGGAAAATGCTTATCCCGCCCCTTTATATACAAGAAATTAGGGGCATAGAATAAATACACCATAACTTAAACTATAGTTGACCTAATAACTAAAATCAATAGGTGAGAACCCTTAGGGGGATGTTAAAGCAAAAGAAAAAAGAGAGATTAGAAAAATACTTAAATAAATATAACTAATAAAATACAAGCCTCATCATTCTTTTGACGAGGCTTGTATTTTAGTTAAAAGGTTATTGTTAATTATTTTTCTTTTCTTTATTTTTTTCTTTCACTTCTTCTTTAGCTTTTTCCTTCACTTTTACTACTTCTTCTTTTCTTATTTCTTTTTCCTTTATTTCTTCTTTTTCTTCTATTTCTTCTTTTTTAACTTCTTCTTTTTTGTTCTTTAATTTTTTCTCTATATCTTCTTTATTTAAAACTTTATCTTTTACATTATTAGGTGTCTTTTCAATATTCTTTTCTATTTTCTTAACTTGTTCTGCTTCTTTCTTTGTTATGTTTCCTTTTTTCACTTCTTCTTTCATATCTTCATTTAATTCCTTTTTTATTTCCTTAGCTGCTTTAACTACTTTTTTATGATTTTCAAAAGCACCTTTGAATTCTTCTTTTGAAGCTATGTATACTTCTTTATTAGCTTCAATAGCTTCCTTTGCAGCTTTAATTGCTTCTTCATTGCCAGCTTCTTCAGCTTTCTTTAGTTCAAGTGCTGCATTTTTATAAGCTTTCTTAGCTTCATTTAAAGAATGTCTTTTTTCTACCATTGCAATTACTGCTTCTTTTTTAGCAGTTTGCATTTCTATAACTTTTGCTATAGTTTGCTTTGCATTTTCTCCTACTTTTTCTTGTATAGACTTTAATACTTCTATAGCCTTCATTTGTTTAGCTAATATTTTTTCTTCAAGCTCTTTTAACTCTTCATTTTTACTATCATCAAGCTCTGTATCAGTTATCTTTTCTCCTGAAACATCTTCTGTTGCTTCACTTGCATTCTCTGATGCTTCTTTATTAGTCACTTCAACATTTTCTTCTTTATTTTCTACTGTTTCCCCTTGATTTTCTAATGTTTGTCCTTCATTTTCTTCTTGCTGACTATTATCAACAGCTTCTTCTGAATCTCCTACTATTTCCTCTAACATCTCATTTGCTTCATTCATATTTTCTTGATATTCCTGTATAGATTCCTGAGCAAGTTCATCATCTCCTTTTTCTGCCATGACTTCACTTTCTCCTAGTCTTTCTTCAGCTATTTCAGAAATGACTTCAACTTTTTTCTCATCATCAAAAGTTAATGCTATACCAATATTTTCTATGGCTTGATCTACTGGATAAAGGATACTATCAGGTGTTATACCTGCTGAATTTACTAAAGATACTTCTCCTTCTGCAAAAGCCTTTCCATTAATTCCACTCATAACAACTAATCCTGCTACAAACAACGCTATCTTTTTCATGTTTTTTCCTCCTAAATATTTTTCTTGTAATTTTCATGTGTATATACGGCACCTTTAAAAATTTTAAGGGGGTGTTAAATTTTTTAAAATTTTAACACATATACGTTTTTTATTCATATATTACCAGTTGATACTCCATAGGACTCATTATAAAATATTCTTATTAAAGCACTAATCTTGTATAATCTTTCTAGGAATATTAACCATAAAATTATATAGTATCTTATAATATGTGAAACTTAATTAAGATATAGTTTTTATTCCAGCTGAACTTGCACTCTGTGTAAGCTTTCAAATCAAATCACAGATTTAAGTTTCCTGCTTAAATTTAACCAATCCGGTGAATAATAATTTCTAAAATTAATTTATTTCAACCCTACAAAAATTCCATTATATACACGTACATACTTATAGACACAACGAGGTGATATTATTGAGTGCTGATCTGCTGTCAAATAAAAATAGAGATAGCTTTATAGAAGATAATAAAAATTTCATATATAAAACCACTTATAAAGTTTGTAAAAAAGCTTTAGACTGGAGAAATGATGATGAACTCAGTATTGCTTTGTTAGCCTTTAACAAAGCTTGCGATACATATACCAATACTAAAGGCAATTTTTTTAGTTATGCCTCTGTATTAATCAAAAATTCTCTCATTGATTTTTTTAGAAAGTCCAGTAAAAATCCTTACTTAATATTCGATAATAAAAATGATTATAGTAATATTCCTGATTATATAGATTATAAGTATTCTATGAGTCAATATGAAGTTGATTGCGAAAATAAAAAAAGAGCTGAAGAAATAGCTCTTTTTTCTGCCGAACTTAAAAAATATAAATTAGAATTTTCTTCCTTAATAAACGCCTCACCTTCTCATACAGATACAAGAAATCAACTACTTAATTTGGCACTTACTTGTTCAAAAAATAAAGATATATTACACTATATTAAAACCAAACATTTATTGCCAGTTAGTCAAATTGTTTTACTTACTAATACTAAAAAAAAATATATAGAGAAATGGCGTAAATATATTTTAACCTTAATACTTATTTTATCAAGTGAGGATTATCCTTATATAAAATCTTATTTAAACATAAAGGTAGGTGAAAATCTTGAACAGTAAAACCGGAATGGTAATGGAAATTAAAAACAAATATGCATATATTTTAACCCCAGATGGTGAATTTGCAAAAGTTAAGATAAAAGGAAGTGTCCCCTCTATTGGAAGCACTTATTCTGGGCAACCTTCAAGCAAACTACCTTTATCTAAATACGCTTCAATAGCCGCTTGTTTCATTTTGTTTTTTTCATTTAGTGGAGCTGCTTATGCCTACTATACTCCAGTAGCATCACTTGTGTTAAAAAGTAATCCTTCAATAGAACTTAAAATTAACAGATGGAACAAAATAATAAAAACACTACCTTTAAATGATACTGGTAAAAATATACTTAACTCAGTAAATATAAAAAATAAATCAGTAAATGAAGGATTAAATATAATTTTAAATGAAGCTGATAAAGAAAACTTTTTTAAAAATGAACCTGATAAAAAAATAAGTTTAGACGTTAACAGTGATAGAAATTTAGACTTAAATATAAATGAGCTAGAAAATAAATTAAAAGAAAAAAACTTTGAACTAGAAGTTAACTATCCTGAAAACCCTAAGTCAAATAATACTAAAGATAATACTATAAAAACTGAAAAAAATAATTCTAAAGATAATACTATAAAAACTGAAAATAATGATACAAAAACTGAAAAAAATAATTCTAAAGATAATACGATAAAATCTCAAAAAAATACTGATAATCAAAATAACATGAATTCTAAAAATGAACAAAATAAAGATAAATACAACAACAAAAATTCAAATAATTATGAAAAATCAAATAGTAAGGAAGTTACTAAAAGTTCCATAAAAACTATAGAGGAAAAACCACCTACAAATAAAAAGGATAAAAAAAAAATAATAAAATCCAAAGATAAAAAATCATCTGTTATAATAAAAGATATAGACAATAAATTAAAAACTAATAATAAAAAAACTAAAATAGAATTTTCTTCTAATAGTAACCTAAATAAAAGAAGGAAAAACTTGATAGTAAATAGAATATTTAAAATAGACTTAATTGATTATGAATAAATCTAATATCTTAATAAGGGAGGAAATTGCATAATTCAAAGATATAGTTCCTCATTTTAAATTTATAATTATGCAATTTCCTTAATCAATTAAAGTAAAACTAGAAACTATATTTTTTAATACAAAGTAGGTGAGTGAAGTACTATGAAAAAAGCTACTGGAGTGGTAATAAAAGTCTATGATAAATATGTGTGTGTAAAAACTGTAAACGGTGAATTAATAAATGTTAAACTAAAGGATTATACTCCAAATATAGGAGATATATACACAGGTATAATATATAATAATTCTATACTCACTGCTGGTGGAATATTGATAGCTTGTATTATAGTAGTAATATTACTAGGACAAAATATATATTATTATTTTATTCCTTCTGCCACAGTTATAGTAGACATTCCTCCTACTATCCAGCTAAAAGTCAATAAATGGGATAAAATAATAGATGTAAAAACCTTCAAACTCTCTGCTCAAAAACTAGTTAAACCTATAAAATTAAAAAATACCTCTATAAATAAAGGGTTAGAAGCAATTATTACTGAAGCTAAAAATCAAAAGGCTATTAATGATATTCATATTAAGGACAAGCAACCAATTACCATATATATTTCTAATAAGGATAATAGAATTATAGATCTAGTAGAATTTGATAATTATATGAAACATCAAGAGTTAGAATATCAGGTAAATAATAATGGAACAGGAACACTAAAAAAGTGAAGTTTAGGGAGATTAGCCGCACCGTTGGTGCTGAGTGTAGTCACTTCGTTGAGAGTAGTCGCTGCGCTGAGCTGAAAAAAAGTAAAAAGAAGTGAAAGAATGTTTTGCCAGGGCAAAACTTTAAAGATAAAATAAGTGCAAAGATATATCCAGCTTTGCACTTATTTTTTAATTTTATTTTCTATATTATGCCTATTTTTCTTTATATTGAGTACATTTTAATAAATTTTAAACTTCTAAGAATTAGTTAAAAGTTGTTAAATATATAATAGTTAGTGCAAAGTGCACTATAAATATAGTACTATTATTTTAGAAAATAAAAAAGTTCGCTTAATGGTTTTTAATTTTAAAAATAATATACTAAGGGGGAAAACAATGGAAGGTATCGTTATTAATTGGTTGGGAGCAATGCTTGGACTCGTAGTTGCTATTGTACTAATTTTTAAAAAAGTGAATCCATTATACTCATTGCTTACAGGTTCTATTATAGGGGGACTTGCTGGTGGTGCTAGTTTAAATCAAACCGTAGAGATTATTATTAATGGGGCTAATAGTGTCGTTCCAGCAGTAATTCGTGTTATAGCGGCTGGAGTAATGGCTGGGATATTAATAGATTCAGGAGCAGCAGAAAAAATTGCTGAAACTATAGTAGAAAAACTAGGTGAACAAAAAGCATTATTAGCTATTGCATTAGCTACAATGGTAATTACTTCAGTAGGAGTATTTATTACAGTATCAATAATAATCGTTGCTCCTATTGCAATATCAGTTGGTAAAAAAGTGAGGATTTCAAACTCTTCAATACTATTATCCATGATAGGTGGAGGTAAGGCAGGAAATATTATTTCTCCTAATCCAAATACAATAGCAGTTGCAAAGGGTTTTAATGTAGATTTGGCTAGCGTTATGATAAAAGGCTTTGTACCAGCTGTAGGCGGACTTATAATAACTTATTTTGTTGCCAAATTAATAAGCAATAAAGGCGTTACTATTCTTCAAGAATATGAATATGACTGCGAATGTGAAGTTGCTGCAACAGCCATTAATGAAAAACCAAGCTTTGCAAAAGCCATAGTAGCTCCTGCTGTAGCAATTGCTTTATTATCAATTAATCCAATAGCAAACATATTAAATATTGAGTCACTAAAAGCTTTTAAGATTGATTCTATGATTATACTTCCAGTAGCAGGATTAATAGGTTTAATAGCAATGGGACAATTTAAAAAAGTTGTTAAATATACAAACTCAGGATTAAATAAAATGACAGGAGTTGCACTTGTTCTTATAGGAGCAGGTGGAATAGCAGGAATTATATCTAGTTCTAACCTAAGCAGCGTTATCGTTAGTAGTATTAAAGTTTTAGGCATTTCTAGTACTTTTTTAGCACCAATTTCAGGGGTACTAATGTCAGGAGCAACAGCTTCAACTGCCACAGGTGCAATTGTGGCAGCAGGTACTTTTGGCAAGGCAATTTTAAGTACTGGAGTAGACCCATTAAGTGCAGCTATTATGGTTCATACAGGTGCAACTGTTATGGATCATTTACCACACGGTAACTTTTTTCATGTATCAGGTGAATCTGTTAATATGAGTATAAAAGACCGTATGAAACTAATACCATACGAATCCTTTATTGGTGCAACCATGTGCATAATAGCTACTATACTTTACGGAGTTTAAAAAACAAATAAAAATTTTTTACCTTAACAAAACTTCAAACAGAAAAACAAGTGCAAAGCTAGATATAATCTAACCCTGCACTTGTTTTTTATATTTCATTTTCTATATTCTTTTTATCTTCTTTTTTACTAAACTCAGCGAAGCGACTACACTCTCTAAACTCAGCACCAACGGTGCGACTAAACTTCTCTATTGAAAGTTTGGTATTTCATAAACAGGTTTAGCACCGTTACACTGTTCTATTAATTGTTTGATTCTAGAAATTTGTTTTTTTGCCCATCCAATATCTGTAGCATACTGATGCCATGTCACCTCAACATTCCACTTCATTTTATAAAGAGTATTTTGTTTATACTTATCACTGTTTATGTATCCAGTACTTATAAATTTGGCTCCTCCAAGTATTGCTGCATCAACAGTAAACCAGCCTTGAGTGTAAGCATATTCAGAACCACATCTATTAGGATCTGAATCAATTGCACGTACACCAAACATGTTGTATGCTACCTTAGGTGTTACTGATTTCCCATCAACACTTGATACAAGAATCCCTTTAGCTAATTGAGATGTACCATTACCTGTTTCTAGCATAGCATGAGATACAAGATATATAGGATTTATGTTGCTGTCCTTTGCAGCTTGTAAAAATACAGCTCCCTTTCCCTCTAGAACGCCTTTTCCTTTTAGTATAGTATTCAGATTTTCCGCAGTAACACCATCCATGTAATTAAGATTTAAGAATAAGTATTTACCCTCACCATCTAAGAAATTATTTGGATTCATATAATACTTAATTAAGTTTTTGCTTGGTACATTCCATCCAGTATCACTAAAAATAGGTGCACCTCCAACTTGATCCTGTACAGCCTCATCTAAAGTTTTACTATAATCTTTATAAACAATAGTAGTATTAGCGTCCCTATCTTGAATTATATTACTATCAATAACCTTAAAATAAGTAGAATAATAGTTATCGTAATCAGTATTACTATCCTTATATTCCCCTGTTTTGTCTGCCCTTTTTACATACACTATAAGCTTGTACTTTCCTTTTCCAAAGCCATTATATAATGACATAGTGTATGGATTAACTGTACTTTTAGCACTTGTATACCCTTTAGTTAATTCTGTGTAACCACTGCTTGGATACTTATTTGAATTATCATAGTTTTCATTAGGATATTGAAAAATAAAAGCTCTATACTGAACGTTGCCAGAATAACTTGCATATACATTAAAATCAATTTTCTGATTTTCTAAAATAGTTTTTTCAACAAATTTTATATTATTTATTATTGGCAGCAAAGTAACCTTGGTACTATCTTCATACTGATTAGAAGTTGTAAATTTCATTTTTACAGGCTTGTCCATCGTTTTTCCTGATGCAGATTTAACATTAGTACCTAATGTTAAATAATAAGCAGTATTAACACCGTATCCTCCTGTAGGAGGCGATATTACTATAGATTTACTATCATTTCCTGGAGTAACACTTACCCCTAAAGCATTCCCCTTAGTATCAGTAACTGTTATATTGCTCCCATTAATAGTGCTCTTATCTAAATCCTTATTAAACTTTACTGCCCAAGGTTTCGTAATGCTTATATCTGATTTTGCTGGCATCTCCACAAACCCTAAATCCGCAGCAAAAGCTGATACAGACATAGTTAAAAATAAAGCTGTACTAAACATAGTTTTTATTAAATTGGCTACTTTTCTCATTTTGTCCCTCCCCCATATTTTGCTTCATAATATATTATCGTATTATATATGGAATTTTAAAGAATTTTTTATGAATATATGCTTTATATTATCATAAATTCCCTATATATTCTACGTTGAAACAGCTTATTTAAAGGGGGTTAAACCATTTAATGATAATAAAAGACCTACCTTTATCTATTCATAGGCAGGTCTTTTACATTATATTTAGGAAAATATTCATTCATTATCTTTTAGGTTTCTTGAAGAATTTTGGCTCATTACTTTTTTCCCATTTTTCAACCTTTACACATATTTCTTCCAAAAAATCTTTCAATTTTTCTATCACATTGGATATTCCAAAGTCTTTAGCTAAACGTTCTAATTCAGCACCATCTATTTCATCTATTATATTACTTACTACTGGCATAATAGAGTTTATTATAACTGATGAATCAAAACCTTCATCACTATCATCATTATCATTAATATCATCAATACTTCTTCTCATTTTCATATGATTTTCAGTGTATAGATAGTTATATAAAGAACTATGCTTTATCTCATCTGTTATAATCTCAAACAACATGTCTCTATAGTATCTGTTAGGTAATCCTTGTCTTATAACTCTATATTTTTCAACTGCTTTTAATTCTCCAAACAAGGCTCTTTTTATTCCATCTAAATAAGATGAAGGTTTTTCAAACTCCTCTTCCTCTTCAACTTCTACCTCCGCTCCTGTAATGTCCTTATAAATCTTCCTAAACATCATATTATGTTTTTTCTCGTCATCTCTAATAGAAGCTATAATATCTTTCTCTTCCTGATTAGGTGCTACACTTATTAAATAATCGTAAAACAACTCATCTTCTCTTTCTCCTGAAACTGCTTCTTTTATTAGCTTCAGAGACCTTTGTAGAGCTTCCTTATTCCACATCATACCACATTGCATAGGCATTGGTTGATACATTATTATCCTCCTAAAGTATTACTACAATATTATAATATAGAAATAATTTATAAATGTTACTATGACTTTAATATATTGATATTATTTTAGACAAGATGTATAATTATTCCAATAACCATTTTAAATTAATTTTTAAGAAACTTTTAAGATAGTTTTAATTTAGTATTAAAGAAAAAAGTGTAAAATATATTTCATAGGAAATACTAATTATATAAATTTAAGCAATCTTTGGAGGATTCATTATGAAAATTCTATTAACTACAGATACATATTATCCTTATATTAGTGGAGTTGTCATATCCACACATAATCTGTATAAAGAATTGAAAGCTATGGGTCACGACGTAAGAATTTTAACTTTATCTGAAGACGGAAAAGAAAAAATTGATGGAGATATATACAAATTAAAATCTTTTGATCTTAAGATTTATCCAGGTATAAGATTAAAAAAACCCTTTAATACAGAAGTGGGAGAATCTATCATTAATTGGAAACCTGACATAATTCATTCTCAAACAGAGTTTTCAACTATGATAAATGCCAAGTATATAGCTTCAAAACTAAAAATACCTCATATACATACTTATCATACAATGTATGAGGATTACTTAGACTATATATTAAGTGGTAAGGTTATAACTCCTAAGACTATGGCAAGACTTACAAAACTCCTATTAAATACCTTTAATAGGGTAATTGCCCCAACTGTAAAAGTGGAAAAAGTATTGCGTGGATATGGTGTTAAATCACCAATGAGTGTAATTCCTACTGGTATTGACCTTAGTAGATTTCAAAAAAACATTACAGAAGAAGAAAAATTTCAGTTAAGAGCAAAATACAACATAGATTCTACTGATGCCGTACTTGTCTTTTTAGGGAGAGTTGCATATGAAAAAAATATTAATGAAATCATAGAAATGTTCTCAAGACTAGACGGTGAAATTAATAACTTAAAGCTATTGATAGTAGGTAAAGGACCTTACCTCAATAACCTTAAGGAGCTTACAAAAGCCAAGAATTTAGAAGATAAAGTTATTTTTACAGGAGTGGTTAACCCTAGTGAAGTATATAAATACTATAAGATTTCTGATGCCTTTGTAACTGCTTCTACAAGTGAAACTCAGGGCCTTACTTATATAGAAGCCCTTTCAAGTGGACTTCCTGTAATATGTAGATATGATACATGTATAGAGGGTGTTGTAGAAACAGGAATAAATGGATTTGTTTATAAAAATGAAGAAGAGTTTAGATCTTCAGTAAAAGCTTTGTTCTCTAGTGAAGATTATAGACATACTATTGCGGAAAATGCTGAACTTGCTGCTGATAAATTCTCATCCAGAGCCTTTGCAACAAAAGTAGAAGAATTATATAGAACAGTATTAAATGAAAGCGGAAATATTTCTGCTCAGTTTTCAGCTTAAAAAACACCAGCTTGAAATCTCAATATTTTGACTTCAAGCTGGTATTTTTATATCTATTTACAGTTTTAAATTGTTTAAACTTTCAAAAGCCTTATCTCTTGGTCTTACTTCAATTACATAAACTATATCTTTTCCTATCATTTTATCCAAATGCCATGTAAAATCAATATTCCCTGTGCCTATAACCTGGTGGTCACTCTTTCCATTATTATCATGAAGATGGCAGGTTCTAATTTTATCTATATGTTTTAAGAAAAATTCTACTTCCTCATATTTATTTTCATAAGAATGCCCTATATCCCAAGTTAAATACAATTCTTTTTCTTGCTCCAGCATTTCTTCTAAAACTTCTTGAACTAGCTTTTTAGGAAATCTTCCTGAATTTTCAACACATATTTTTATCTTGCCTTTTGCATAATCAACTAATTCTTTCAAGCTGCTCTTCAATATATCCCTATATTCATCATAAAAAAGCTCATCCATATACGCTTTTCTATCCGTCAAGGTAAAACATACCGCTGGCCCAACATGCATTGTCATTCTGCTAGCACCTATATCATGCCCAAAATCTATAACTTCCTTCATTCTCTTGATTCCAACTTCTCTAACCTCTTTTTGAAGCTGAAGAAGTGAAATATCCTCAGGAGCATGAAGAGTAAGCTCTATGCCCTTTGCCTCTTTATATTCCTTTACTTTCTGTCTTTCTTCCTTAGTAAACTTTTCTGGAAAAAATATAGGCATATTAACATTTAATTCAACAGCATTAAAATCCTTACTATAGGCATAATCTATAGTATCATAAATATCCGTTTCCCCAGCAGATGCAGCGTATCCTATATATTTCATAAAATCCCCCCAATATCCAGTTTAGAGTTTAAAGTTTACAGTTTACAGTTATTAGCGATTTTTTCTTTTTTACTGTAAACTGTAAACTGGTAACTGTAAACTTATTACAGTGTTGTTGTTTTTGCTTCAATTATATTTTCTACACTCTTAAACTTCTCAAGTGATTCTTTTGAAACTTCATCATCCACATTTAATATCATAAGAGCTAATTCGCCCTTTGCTTTTCTACCAACCTGCATGGCAGCAACATTTATATTCTCTGTACCAACAATAGTACCTACCTGACCTATTACTCCAGGAACATCTTTATTTTGTACAAAAAGCATATATGTACTTGGTTTTACATCTACCTCGTATCCTTGAATTTCTACTAGCTTACCTTCTTTATTATTTGATACTGTTCCTGAAAGAGTAAACTCCTCCATTTTGTTATTAGTTATTTTTATTGTAATTAAATTTGAATAGTCATTAAGATATTCAGACATTCTTTCTTGACGAATACCTATTCCATTATGTTCTGCTATTACTCTAGCATTAATATAATTTACTTTATCTGTAATTACAGGTTCTAGTAGTCCCTTTATAAATGATCTTTCTAATATATCTATATCAACATTTTCTAATTCACCCCAGTAAACTATATCTACATATTTAACAGGATGTGTATTTAGTTGATAATATAGTTTTCCCAACTTTTCCATAAGCTCAATATAAGGTTTCATTTCCTTAAGATCTTCTCTACTTATTCCTGGTAAGTTAACTGCATTAGGAACAATATCTCCCTTTATTCCGTTAATTACCTGCTGAGCTATAGTTAATCCTACATTCTCTTGAGCCTCTACTGTTGTTGCTCCTGTGTGAGGAGTTACTGTTACATTTTTGAATTCATACAATGGACTATGTGTTCTTGGTTCCTCTTCATGAACATCAAGACCTACACTCTTAATCTTGCCACTTTTTAGACCTTCATATAAAGCAGCTTCGTCCATAAGCTTTCCTCTAGCTGCATTAACAAGTCTTACTCCATCCTTCATCATCTCTACTTCTTTATGTCCAATTATTCCAATAGTTTCTTTTGTTCTTGGAGTATGAATAGTTATTATATCAGCTTCTTTTATAAGTTCTTCAAGTGTTTCCTTCTTTTCTACATTATACTTCTTATATCTATCATCTGAAATATATGGATCATAAGCTATGATTTTCATTCCAAAACCCTTCATTCTTGTAGCTACTAAGGCACCTATTCTACCAAGACCTATTATTCCAAGAGTTTTATTATAAAGTTCGTTACCCATGAATAATTCTCTGCCCCATTTTCCACTCTTTAAATATTCATCTGAATGAGTAAGGTTTCTTGAGCCTGCAAGCATATGAGCAATAGCAATTTCACAAGCTGATATACTGTTACTATCAGGAGTATTTGCAACTATAACCCCTCTTTTTGTAGCTTCCGGAATATCAATATTATCTACACCATTTCCTGCTCTTCCTACAATCTTAAGATTCTCAGCCTTATCTAGAAGCTCTTTATCTACTTTATTATCACTTCTTATGATTAATCCATGATATTCATGTATCCTGTTCAAAAGTTCTTCTCTAGGTATATCTATGCATAAATCTACATCCATTTCTTTTCTTAAAAGTTCAATTCCTGCCTCGTCTATTCTCTCTGCTATTAAAACTTTACCTCTTTCCATTTTTAAAACCTCCCCAATAAAATTTAATTTTTCTATAAATTCTGAACTATGACTTTCCCATTACATCACATTTTAAATTAATATTTCTAAAAAAATAAATGTCTCCTCAACTTTCACCTCTCAATTCTTAATTCTCAACCTTAAGTTCTTTTTATGCATTAAAAAAGTCCCCATCCCTGACAAACGCCAAGGACGGAGACATAATATCCACGTGGTACCACCTTATTTCACTGCTGTGCAGCCTCGTTACTTTAACGGGTAAATCCGGCATAGGTTGCTACCCCTATGCAGCTTCAGGTCGGATTCAATAACTTTCAATATGGATTTTCACCAAGCATCCACTCTCTAAAAATGAAATATTATTTACTACTACCTTGCATAGCTTTTACTTTTGTATAATTATAATAAAGATAAAATAATAATGCAATAGTTATTTTTATGAAAACCTTTACTTATTTTTTATAATTTAAACTGATTTACACACTCCATCATTTTTTTTGTTAAATCACTTAATTCCTCTGATGAATCTGCAACCTCATCTGTAGCTGAAGTTAAATGTTCTGTAGCCCCAGCTATTTGTTCAGTTGAAGCTGAAACTTCCTCTGATACAGCTGAAACTGATTCAATATCTTTAACTATACTTTGTTTATCTATATTTATTTTTTCTATATTACTGTTCACATCATTAATTTTAGGAATAATTTTCTCTACCTCTTCTATTATATTTTTAAATGAATCTGTAGAATTCTTTATTACTATCATTTGATTACTTAATTTATCCTTCATGTTTTGAGAAGTGTTCACAACTAAATCACTTTCTTTAGTAATTACATCTAACAAGCTATTTATATTTGAAGAAGATTCTTGAGACTGTTCTGCAAGATGCCTTATTTCCTCTGCTACTACTGAAAAACCTCTTCCTGATTCCCCTGCTCTAGCAGCTTCAATAGCGGCATTAAGTGCTAATAAATTAGTTTGCTTGGCTATATTGTTTATCAAATTAGAAATTTTATTTATTTCAGCTATGCCACCACCTAAACCTTCTATCTTACCTTGAATATCAACAAAGGCTGAATTTATATCATTAATTGATTCTTTTAACACTTCTAAATCCTTACCGCTTGAGTCTGCCTTACTTTTAATAACATTAGCTTTTTCATTAACTTCTTCAATAACTTTAGCAGTCTTATTTATTTCTTCTCCAAATTCATTTATAACACCATTCATACTAATCAACTCATCAGATTGTGTGTTTGCCCCCTCTGCCACATTTTGTACTGTAGCTGAAACTTCCTGAGATGAGGCTGCCATTTCCTCTGAAACAGTTGATAAATTTATAGACTGGGTCATCACTTTCTCTGAAGTACTTTTAACACTCTCCATTGCTTGTTTCATCTTAATGCTAAAGTTATTTATATATTCAGCAATACTTTCAATTTCATCACCACTATTTACCTTTATGTTTACAGTTAAATCTCCCTGAGACATCTTTTCTAATCCATCTTTAATTTGTGTTACATTATAAGATATTTTCCTTGAGAATGCACCTGCCATCAATATTGGAATAACTATTCCCATAACACCTATAATTATGCATCCTGTGAATAATTTTTCTTTTATGTTCATGAAAATTTCAACATTCATGTCCACCCCTACAATTGCAATAATATCTCCTGAAGCATCTTTAACAGGTGCATAGGCTGAAATGAATGTACCATAATCATCTTTAACAGGTTCATTGGTAGCTGCTGCCTCTCCATTAAATGCACTTACCATTCCGCTTTCCAATTCATATTCTTCTCCTATAGGTGAAGCCTCATCTACAGCTCCATCTACCATAATAGAAACCTTTTCTCCCTCTCCTTTTACCATTGTATATAAATAACTAGCCTCACTATCACTTTTAAAGGTTACCAATTCATCACGGATATCTTTATATTCTATATTCTCCATAGATTTATTGTTAATTACAGTCTTTAATTTATCACTATCTACAATTTTAGCAGCATCTACCGCAAGGGTTTCAGCTTTTGTTCTTAATTTAGAAAATTCTGATTCAGCTATTATATTAAAGGCAACTGCCACCATAATTATCAAAGCTATGTCGATAAATAAAATTACCCTTAATATTTTGTTTCCTATCTTTCCCCGTTTCTTGTATTTGCTCAAACTAATACCCATAACCTTATCCCCCTAAAAATTTTTTAATAAACCGCCCTTAGTACTCCTAATATTTTTGATTCCTATACCCCATAACTAATATTTTATACTGAATAATAATTCCATACAAGCTAACTTTACTCTACATACCTAAATTTTATTCATTATATGTTTTTAGATTTTTTTATAAAATTTATTAATATATCTTATGTCATTTATGTATTGTATTTTTTACAATATTTCAAGTTATAACCGAAACCAAATATAAAATAAAACAACAAGAGTCAATAATTAACTAATGGTTAATATAACTCTTGTTGTTTTACTTTATATTTTAAACTGATTTACAAACTCCATCAT
This sequence comes from Clostridiaceae bacterium, assembly GCA_036677675.1. Classification (GTDB taxonomy): domain Bacteria; phylum Bacillota; class Clostridia; order Clostridiales; family Clostridiaceae; genus Clostridium_H. The sequence continues at coordinate 21,048 of JAVBWC010000024.1, forward strand.
TTTTTTAGTTAAATCGCTTAGTTGGTCTGATGAACCTGCAACCTCATCTGTAGCTGAAGTTAACTGCTCTGTAGCCGCAGATATTTCTTCAGTTGAAGCTGAAAATTCCTCTGACACAGCTGAAACTGATTCAATATCTTTAACGATACTTTGTTTATCTTTATTTATTTTTTCTATATTACTATTTACATCATTGATTTTAGGAATAATTTTCTCTACCTCTTCTATTATATCTTTAAAGGACTCTGTAGAATTCTTTATTATTCCTATTTGATTGCTTAGTTTATCCTTCATGTTTTGAGAAGTATTCACAACTAAATTACTATCTTTCATAATTACATCTAACAAGCTATTTATGTTTAGAGATGATTCTTGAGACTGTTCTGCAAGATGTCTTATTTCTTCTGCTACCACTGAAAAACCTCTTCCTGCTTCCCCTGCTCTAGCAGCTTCAATAGCAGCATTAAGTGCTAATAAATTAGTCTGCTTTGCTATATTATTTATCAAATTTGAGATTTCATTGATTTGAACTATGTCATTGCCTAAACCTTCTATCTTACCTTGAATATCTCCAAAAGCTAAATTTATATCATTGATTGATTCTTTTAACACTTCTAAATCACTACTGCTTGAGTCTGCCTTATCTTTAATAATATTGGCTTTTTCATTAACTTCTTCTATAGATTTAGCAGCCTTATTTATTTCTTCTCCAAATTCATTTATAACACTATTCATACTTATCAACTCATCAGATTGTGTAGCTGCTCCCTGAGCAACATTTTGTACTGTAGCTGAAACTTCCTGAGATGAGGCTGCCATTTCCTCTGAAATAGTTGATAAATTTATAGACTGGGTCATTACTTCCTCAGAAGTATTTTTAACATTCTCCATTGCTTGTTTCGTTTTAATACCGAAATTATTTATATATTTCGAAATATCTTCAATTTCATCACCACTTTTTACCTCTATGTTTACAGTTAAATCTCCTTGAGACATCTTTTCTAATCCATCTTTAATTTGTGTTACATTATAAGATATTTTTCTTGAAAATGCACCTGCTATCAATATAGAGAAAATCACTCCTATAACCCCTAAGATTATGCATCCTGTAAATAATTTTTCTTTTATATTTACAAAAATTTCAACATCCATATCCAAACCTACAATTGCAATAACTTCCCCAGAAGCATCTTCAATGGGTGCATAAGCTGAAATGAATGTACCATAATCATCTTTAACCGGTTTATTGCTAGCCGCTACCTCTCCATTAAATGCACTTATTATTCCACTTTCTAATTCATATTCTTCTCCTATAGGTGACCCATCCATAGCTCCATCTACCATAATACAAGCCTTTTCATTCTCTCCTTTTATCATTGTATATATATACTTGGCCTCACTATCACTTTTAAAAGCTATAAGTTTATCACGTACATCTTTGTATTCATCAGAATTCTGGGATTTATTATTAATGACCGCCTTCAGTTTATTACTATCTACAACTTTAGCCCCATCTATCGCAAGGTTTTGTGCTTTTGTTCTTAATTTTGAAAATTCTGATTCAGTAATTATATTAAAAGCTACCCCCACCATAATTATCAAAGCCATGTTGATAAACAAAATTATTTTCAATATTTTGTTTCCTATCTTTCCTCGTTTCTTGTGTTTACTCAAACTAATACCCATATACCCTCTCCCCCTAAGAATTTTTAAAAGACCTTCTTTAGTATCCTTAACAAACCTTATGTATTATTAACATTTCAAGACTTTTTAATTATATCAAATAAAGCTGTTGATTTTCTATATATAATTTACTTAAATTAAATTTTTTTGTATATAATTACTTTTAATCGGAAGTTAATAGAAATACCTCTATAATTAACATTAATTTTATTCTTATCTTATAATACTAATTTAATCTTATTTTCACCTTATGAATTTCTTAATTTTCTCTTAAATAATTAGGTAAATTATAATATTTTGAAAAGTTTTACCTTTAAAATTCCTAATCCACATATCTCACCTATGGTATACTAAACCTATCAAAATATAAGGAAGGTTTGTATATGGAAAAGAAAATTCTTATTGTAGAAGATGAAAAAAAGCTAGCTGAAGTAATGGCTTTATATTTAAAAAAAGAAGGCTATGAAGTTACTACTGTTTATGATGGTTCTGAAGGAGAAAATGCTTTTCTGACTAAAGTCTTTGATCTGATTATACTTGATGTAATGATGCCTGGTAGGGATGGCTGGTCACTACTTAGGAAAATCAAAAGTAAAGGAGATACTCCTGTAATATTAACAACTGCTCGTGGCGAAGAAGAGGATAGAGTATTTGGTCTGGAGTTAGGTGCAGATGATTATATGGTTAAGCCTATAAGCATGAGAGAGTTAGTGCTTAGAGTAAATTTAAGAATTAAAAATAGACCTACCTCCCAAAAAGAAGATCTAAATTTTGGAAATATGAGTATTGACGATAAAAAAAGAGAAGTAACAGAAAATTCTATAACTATACCACTAACTCCAAAGGAATTTGATCTTTTACTTTTCTTTTGCCAAAATCCAAATCAAGTTTTTAAAAGAGAACAGCTTCTTGACAAGGTATGGGGATATGACTTTATGGGAGATACTAGAACTGTAGACACCCATATTAAGAATTTGCGTGAAAAAATTAATTTTTGCAGTAATAACTTAAAAACCATCTGGGGAGTTGGCTACAAACTGGAGGTTTTAATATGAAGCTGGATAAAATAACCCAAAAACTAATTAAATACTTTATATATATTATAAGCACTGCTATTTTAGTTTGTTTTATAGCCAGTAGTGTATTTTTATCTGAATTTTATAAAAAGACCCAACTTAAATTGTTAAAAAATTCTGCTGAAGAAATCTATTCATCTCTTAAACAAGGATATCTATATGAGAATATTGCAATAGATGCAGTTATTATTAAAGATAACGAAATAGTATCAATTGGAAGAAAAAAAATCGGCATTATTAATTCCCTGAAAAACATAGATTTTAATAAATTGCCTGAAGAAGGTAGCTTTAAACACATGGGAAACCAAAGCCTTTTATATTATAAACTTTCTACTGAGTTTGGATATATTTTGACCTTTGAGAAGGGCAATTACAGCTCAGAATACCTTCGCATAACTTATTCTATACTTCTTGTAATTTTTCTTTTATCTTTAGTATTCAGTATTCCTTTAATATCTTTTGTAGGAAAAAGATTTACCCGCCCGATATTAAAGTTACAAAAGGCTTCTCAAGAAATTGCAGGAGGTAATTTTGATACTAAAATACAAATAAATACAGCAGATGAAATCGAAGACTTAGCTAATAGTCTTAATTCCATGGCAATCAGCTTACAGAAAAAATATCAGCTTCAAAGAGATTTTATAGCCAATGTTTCCCATGACTTTAAAACCCCTTTAAGTGTTATGAGAAGCTATAGTGAAGCCATTAAAGATGGATTAGTTCATGGAGAAGATGCTAAAAATTATGCAGAAGAAATCATAAATGAAGTTGACAGGCTCAACAAGCTAGTAATAGGAATAATGGAGCTTTCTAAACTTCAAGGTGGAAGACTGCCTTTAAACAAAGAAAGCTTTAACATTAAAGAGCTTCTTAGTGAATGTATTGATAAATTCACTCCTATTGCCTTGAGAAAAAATATATCTTTAGTTTTAGATGCTGATGATGTACAGATATATGGGGATAAGTCATATCTTTTGAGAGTTATATATAATTTTGTAGACAACGCTTTAAAATTCAGTCCTAGAGATAAAGATATTATAGTAAGTACAGAATTTGTGGATAAAGGTATAAAAGTTTCAGTTATTGATAAAGGCATCGGCATATCTGAAAATATGATAACTAACATATGGACTAAATATTATAAACATACCAAAAGCGGTGGCATGGGCCTTGGTCTTCCTATATGCAGCGAAATTTTAAAGCTTCATAACTTTGAATTTGGAGTTTTTAGTGAAGAAAATAAGCAAACTGAGTTTTTTTTCATTGCACCTATTGAAAAAAAATAATCTCTATTTAGATAAGTTATGCACATTGTCCACAATTAGATGTGCATAACTTGTGTATTTTATGTTAATGTGATGTTAATTATACCTACATTTAGCTGTATTATATTTCCATTTATCGTAATACATTATAATTATATATATTATATAATAGTTTATATTATTTATATATGCACTTATGCACATTATCCACATTTTGGTTGTGTATAACTTGTGTATTTTATGTTAATTTCAATTATAATATACTATATTTAATCTTATTTTATGAAAATTAACTGAAAATTTAACATATTTCTCATTAAATTATACACATTGTCCACAGTTTTGTGGACAACCTGTGCATAATTTAAGAAAAGTGCGACGCACTTTTCTTTAGTTGACAGATGACAGTTTACAGTTTACAGTGAAGGAAGTTTTTCTTACAGAAAAACTAACAATAAAAAAAACAAAAGCTAGTATAGCCTTGGCTATACTAGCTTTTTGTACTTCATTTTAAATTTTGCGTTAGCAAAATATCCTTAACTGTAAACTGTCCACTGTAAACTCTAAACTAG
>JAVBWC010000025.1:0-75995 GCA_036677675.1 Clostridiaceae bacterium
TTTATGCTTATGAATATAATCTTTAATAATTTGTTAATAGATTTACAGGGTAATATTCTTAAATGACCATATAAAACTCTAATATCAAAAAAAGAATTAAGACACATTAGCAAAAAATAGCGGCATAACTGATAATAAAAATTTTAAGAAAGGAAAAAGATAATTTAAGCAACAGCAAACAGAATTCACTAACATTCATTCCATTTTTGTTGCTTATAATTGCAGAAAAAGCTTATATGCATAAATATGTATATGAAGATGAACCATTAACTCCTAAAAACGTACAGGTTCAGATAGACAATTTAATAGATAAAGGAATAATAACAATTTTGGATGAAGATAACTCAAGTCATATTGATAGAATAATTTATGATGAAACTAAAAATAAATTAAAGAAGTATATGATTGGAACACTGGAGCTGATTTTAGTAAGGAAATGGCAAGGTTGGTACGAAGCTATAGTTAAATGAATTAAAAACCTAATATTGATTAAAATAGTGTTAGAGTAATACATAAATAATTGGTATTAGGAGTTGATTAAGTGGATGATTTAAATTGGATTTGGCAGACAATCCTTATATTTTACGTTGGGAGAATAGTTTTAAGATTAGGAGGAAGAAAATCCATATCCCAGATGACAATTACTCAGGTCGTCGTAATGATAGGAATTGGTTCGTTATTAATTCAGCCTGTAGCTGGAAAAGGTCTATCACGTACCTTTGCTATTGCCTTATTAATAACAGTACTCATGATAATAACTGAATACTTAGAGATGAAGTTTGACATGTTAGAAACTATATCCACTGGTAAAGCAAAAATTGTTATAGAAAATGGTAAATTAAATATAAGAAACTTAAGAAGGCTTAGAATGTCAGTTGATAGGCTTGAAACACGATTAAGACAATCTGGAATATCCTCTATTGAAGATGTAAAATATGCTACTATAGAGGTTAGTGGTAAATTAGGTTATGAATTAAATGAAAATAAAAAGCCAGTAACTAAAGAGGATTTTAATTTATTGATGAGTGAAATATTACAGCTAAAGAAGTCATTAGCAATAAATACAAATTCACAATCAAATGAAAATCAAGGAAATAATATTTTTAATGAAATTAAAACTAAGAAATTTGAAGGAAAAAATGAGCCTTCATAAGTAGCACATTTTCTATTTAAGTATAAAAACAATCCTGTGGATTGGTACCCCTACATATGGAAGTTGACAGACCAATGTCATCAAGCTAAAATGCAAATAACTAGATTTAGGTATCTTTGTTTCTAAAAACCGCATTTACTTATGGTACAGTTCACCGTATCAGCAGTGAGTGATAACTTTTTGTCTGTTATATAACAAGGATTTTTATTTAAAACAAGAAGTACCTTTTTAGATACTTCTTATCTTTCTATTTTTAACCGTTGCATCATATAATATCATATAATTATGTAATTTAAGTGCTTGTACCATCCATATTGTAATGCCTATTGATCTGCTAAAAATAATTGCTATAATCAACTGGGGCAATTGTATCTAATCATAATTGTTTTGTAAAATAATATGTTATTTTTTGTATCAATATTGATCATATTAAAATCCGCGTAAAAGTGTTTATTCTATATCAAGTTCTTGAAACAGCCTCCATATAACAGCCTCATAATCGCATAATCTAACTGTCTTTCTTATTTTCTTAGCATATTTATCGCTCTCTGCAAACAAGTGTATCATATAAAACCAAAATTCTTTCATTTTAAATAATACATTTTTATCTCCAGAAAGGATTTTCTGATAGCCTGCATAAACTGTATCGTGAAATGCTTTTGTTACCTGCTTATCTACGGCATGATTATTCTTAATTTCTCCGATTAATCCTGGATTTGTAATAAGACCTCGACCTAGCATTACTGCACCTAAACTTGGATACATTTCTGCCAATTTTCTATAGTTCGACCCATTAAAAATGTCACCATTATAGCAAACAGGATTTTTACTTAGTGCTAATGCATCTTTAAATATCCCCATATTCGGCTTGTTCTTGTAAAAGTCCGTTTGTATTCTTGGATGAATGATAATCTCTTCCAGAGGATACTTGTTAAAGATTTCAATCAGTTCATAAAATTCATCTGGGGAATCCTTTCCAATTCTTGTCTTTATGGAAATCTTTGTTGATGCCTTTGAAAATATATCCTTTAAAAATTCATCCAGCTGTTCTCTTTGTGCAAGAAATCCCGAACCTTTATGTTTGGCAACAACTGTAGCAGATGGACAGCCCAAGTTTAAATTGATTTCATTATAACCAAACTTAGTTAACTCGTTCATCGTACGAATGAAATACTCAGCATTATTCGTAAGTATTTGAGGAACCACAGACAGTCCTTGATTGTGTTCGGGTAATATATCATTTAATTCTCTCGAAGTAAATCCTTTATTACTCGTTGGTGAGATAAAGGGTGTAAAGTATTTGTCAATTTGTCCAAAAAAAGTTTGATATGCATTTCTATATATATATCCAGTAACACCTTCTAACGGTGCAAAATAGTATTTCATATTATAAGACTCCTCATCATAAGTAATTTCACATCTATTTTATCCAATAAATATATTTTTGTATAGTCATATATTTTTCTCTTAATCAATTGAATATAATGCTTATACTCTAAATTTAAAATAACAATATAAACATTTTTAAATAGAACCTCATTTGCTTGTGGTACGGTTCAGCTCAATTAATCTTAAACTGATATTTGTAATCACATAAAACAAAATATTATCTTATTTATAAAATATATCAAGTAAATTATCAATAACAAATTATAGAAAATAATTTTCCAAATTTATGTTTTAAGCGTAAATGTTACTACATAAAATGGAACGTAGACTTATTTTATATAAAGTTCATTAGTTTCTAAAAGGACAAAGTATTAATTCTAAATTAAAGAGGTGAGTGCTACGGAAAGAGAACAAGAAAAACCAATACAAGAGCCTATAGAGGAAAATACAGAAGAAACAGTAGAAGAAACAGTAGAAGAAACAGTAGAAGAAACAGTAGAAGAAACAATACAAGAGTCAATACAAGAGTCGGTAGATGATGCAATAGGTGAGACAACAGAAGAATCAGTAGAAAAGTCAATAGAAAAGCGCAAAAAAATTGTTATTGGTACAATAATTTCTCTTTGCATTTTACTTATTATTTATTTTGGAATGACCAGGTATTTTATGAATCATTTTTATTTTGGATCTGAAATTAATTCCATTAGTGTTTCAGGGAAGAGTGTAGAGGATGCCAAAATAGTAACAACAGCTAAGCTTAGGGATTATGTGTTGAACTTAAAAGAGCGTGGGGGTAAAAGTGAACAGATAGAAGCCAATGATATAGGCCTAAAGTATAGCTCATATGAGGAATTTGAGAAACTTAAAGATAGACAAAATTCTTTTAAATGGGTTTTAGCATTCTTCACTAATGAGGATTGTAAAATGACAGTAGGACTTTCATTTGATGAAAAACTATTGAAAAAACAAATAGATAAGCTCTCTTGTTTTAAAAGTAGTAATATAATTGAACCTAAAAATCCTAGTTTTAAATATGTAGATAATAATTACCAGATTGTAGACGAAGTTCATGGAAATAAGGTAGATAAAGAGGTTTTATATTCTCGTGTGGCAGCTTCAATACTTAATGGAGAAGCTGAAATAGATTTGGAATCAGTGGGTTGTTATATAAATCCGAAATATAACTCAAAGTCAACAAAAATTATAAAAGTTAGGGATATACTTAATAAATACGTATCTTCAAAAATTATCTATATTTTTGGAAATAGGAAAGAAACTTTAGATGGTACTATAATAAATAAGTGGATTACAGTTGATAAGAATTTTAAAGTTACATTTGATGAGGAAAAGATAAAAAATTATATAGAAGTACTTTCTAAAACTTATAATACAATTGGGAAGACAAGAAAATTTGTTACATCATCAGGAAAAACTATAAATATAGGTGGTGGTGATTATGGGTGGTCTATTGATAAAGCTAAAGAAATACAAAATTTAATTAAAGATATAAAACAAGGGAAAACTATAACAAAAGAACCGGTATACAGTCAAACAGCTTTTTCTCATGCTGACAATGATATCGGAAATACCTATGTAGAAATAGATTTAGAAAAACAATATTTATGGTTTTATAAAAATGGTTCACTAATAGTACAAGGAGATGTTGTTACAGGTAATGTAAGTAGAAATCATTCAACACCTAAAGGTATTTATAGGTTAAAATACAAACAAAGGGATGCTATTTTGAGAGGGATAGGGTATGCTTCCTATGTTACATTCTGGATGCCATTTAATAGAGGTATAGGAATTCATGATGCTGGCTGGAGAAGTGCGTTTGGAGGAAGTATATATTTGACAAATGGTTCTCATGGTTGTGTAAATTCCCCTTACAACCTAGCAAAGACCATATTCAATAATATTGAGAAAGGCACTCCTGTTATTTGCTATTAGCAAAGGTAAAAGGAAAATAGTTAATGATATTATTATATATACAGAAGCTCCACATACAGTAATTTTTCAAGATGCAGTTACAGAATTAGGGGTTGAACCTGATGGTGAAGATGAATTGTACATTAAAGGTGAATAAGTCTAGATAAAAACATAATATATTTTATATGCCTAATCTCCTTTGAGGCCTACATGCGCTTATAAGATTATTTTAAGCTGACTAGCTATAATGTTTCCAAAGCATTTATAAGCATCAATAAAACACAAAAGAAAAAAGTAGAAAATTTTGATGTATTTTTTAACTAAGTCATGGTATGAAATATTGATGTTTAAAACTATAGTAAAAGAAATACTTGATATATATATTTTGGTGATATTTGTATCATTACCAGCAGTAATTAAATGAACTAAGTCTGTGGAGTATAAAAGGTAATGAGTTGAAGTATGTGTTAATGAATTTAGGAAATTTCATAAAAATATATAATAAAAGTGATATAATAATTTTTGAATTGATAGAGAATATTAGAAAATAATGAAGTAAAGATTATTTATATTTTATGAAAGAAGGTAGGATAATGAATACAAGTGTTACAATACGTATGGCAACTAAAGCAGATGCAAAAGAAATTTTGGAGATATATGCACCTTATGTAAAGGACACTGCAATCTCTTTTGAATATGATGTTCCATCTGTTGAAGAATTTGCTGAGAGGATTAATAATATATTAAAAAAATATCCATATATAGTAGCCATGGATAATAATCAAATTATTGGTTATGCATATGTTTCATCATTTAAGAATCGAGTTGCATATGATTGGGCTGTTGAAACTACTGTATATCTAAGGCAGGATTGTCGAGGTAAAGGTGTAGGCAAAAAATTGTATTTAGCTTTGGAAGAAATATTAAAGAGGCAAAATATTCTTAACCTGAATGCGTGTATAGCCTATACATCTACTGACAATACATATCTTACCAATGCCAGTACATATTTTCATGAGCGTTTAGGATATAAGAAAGTCGCACACTTTACAAAATGCGGATACAAGTTTGGAAACTGGTATAATATGATTTGGATGGAGAAAATTATCGGAGAGCATTCTGCAAATCCAAAATCAGTTATTCCAATATCAGAATTACATGAATTACAATTATAAATTAAAGTTGATTTTACTCACAATATTCTAAAATAACCGCATAAAAATCTAATAGTCAAGGAAGTAGATAAGCCATAACTATCTTTGCTGGACTTAGCGTGAAATTTTTTAACTTAAAAATAAGGTAAAATTAAAAGTTATAAGATAAAGTTTATTTATAGATATCTAACTTCTAAATTATGTTATACTTATTTTAGGTTGAACTTGTATATCTATATGTATTGAAATAATTAGTAATTGATGGAAGGGAAGTAGACAAATGTACAAAGAGATTGCAAAGCTGATTATATACGGAGATTTGAAAGAAGACAGCGTTTTATATCAAATGGGTGAAATTTTTAGAAAATTTAAAAATGAAGATGTTGGCAGGGATGAACTTATTAAGGATTGCTATAAGCAGATTAAGAGGATTCTTGAAATTGCTACAAATTATGGATTCGATAAGAATCTATGGCATAACTATTTGACATTTCTTCTTATTACAAACGAGAATCCATTCAGCATTACCTGCGAGAAGGTTGGTGCTAATGTTGGAAGCGTTAATATGTTTGCTAAAAATGATTTCAAAGTGTTTAAAAGTTTGCTTGACTATGATTTCAGTATAATTGAGTCTGAGCTTGGAATTAATTGTTTTTCGATGATTTCTGATTATAAAGCTATTGTAAAAAAGGAATTAATGTATAACAAGAATGTGAGTGAAAAGGTACAAGTTCTAAGCGAGAAACTCCGAGGTGCCAGGGATGAAAATGAATTCTTTGAATATGTTACAGACTTCTATAAAGCATATGGCGTAGGAGTGTTTGGACTTAATAAAGCATTTAGAATATCAAAGAAAGAGGAAGGCAAGGTGGAATTTTATCCAATTAATAATATGGACAAGGTCCTTCTTGATGATTTGATTGGTTATGAAATCCAAAAGAAGGCACTTATAGATAATACAGAAGCGTTTGTTGAAGGACGCAAAGCTAATAATGTGTTGATGTTTGGCGATAGTGGAACGGGTAAATCTACTAGTGTTAAGGCTATTGTAAATCAATACTACGACAGAGGTCTCAGAATGATTGAGATTTACAAGCATCAATTTAAGGATTTATCCACTGTGATTTCGCAAATAAAAAATAGAAATTACAAATTTATTATTTATATGGATGATTTATCTTTTGAAGATTTTGAAATTGAATACAAATTTCTGAAGGCTGTAATTGAAGGTGGCGTTGAGACAAAGCCAGAAAACATTCTGATTTATGCCACTTCAAACAGAAGACATCTGATTAAGGAAACATGGAATGACTGTTCAGATATGGAACATAACGGGGAAGTACATCGTTCTGATACTATGGAAGAAAAACTTTCATTAGTAAATAGATTTGGTGTGACAATTTATTTCTCCAAGCCTTCCAAAAAAGAATTTAATAATATTGTTATAGAACTTGCTAAGAAGATGAATCTGGATATTCCAGAGGAAAAGTTGATTGCTGAAGCTAACAAATGGGAAATGCGTCATAATGGAGTTTCAGGCAGAACAGCGCAGCAGTTCATTAACTATTTTTCAGCAACTATTTAATTTGAAGAAATAGACGAAGAAAGTAAACAGTTAAAAATATACTTTCAAGGCTTTAGTGAAGAAGAAAAGCAAAATTAAACAGGCACAAGATTACTTTAAAGAACAGAATTAACTAAGAACTTACCTTATATTTAAGGAAAGTTCTTAGTTTTATTTACAATATCATATTTTTTTAGTATTGATATTAGAACTAGAGTATATATTAAAAGTAATATTTTTATTATATATTACAGATTCAATCAATATAGGACATGGTAATGTATTCTTGAATTTATAATCAAGCAATCCGTAAGCAACTGTTGCATCCATACCTAAACTAATATAGCTAGAAGGTATAGAGTGACGGTGTCTTTCTACAGAAGGTATATTGGCTTTTACTACAGCATTGTAAAGAGTAGTTGAAACTTGACATATTCCACCACCTAAGTCATTTACAAACTCGCCATTGGATATTACTTTAGCCATCTTGTATCCTTTTTCAGAAGATCTCTCTCCCACTACATCATTAAAACTAAAAGTATCATTAGGCATAAGTACTGTACCATTTATAGCATTACCAGCTACACTTATGTTAGTTGAACGATTAAAATTTGAACTTTTAAAGTTGGTAGTAAAGCTAGATATTTTAGTATTTATACTCTTTAAATCACCTTCTTTAATCTTAGGCTCAGTCTTCTTGAATTTAGCTTGTACTAATAAGTCCTTTTCTTGTTGTAAATTATCTAATTTATTTTTTATATCTTGATTTAGTGCTTTAGAGTCTATTTCTTTTCCGTAACCTTCTTTTTTTATAACAAACTTATCTGATCCACTTTTAAATATAATTGCATTAACTGGCTTTTGATTATTTTCTTGCTCTATTTTAGTAATTGTAGATTCTATTATTTTATAATTGTATGTATTATTAAGTTTAAAATTTTTCTTGTTGGGAAATTTTATCAAGAAAAATCTTTTAAATACATTATAATCTCTGCTAACATGAAAAGCTTTATCAATAATATCACTATAATCATATTTCATATCCAGTTTAGCTGGATCTATAGTATATTGTTTGTCATTAACTTTTATTGTTATAATTTTTTGAGAAATTATATTCTTGTTTTTTTGAATAATAGCTTGTTCAGCTTCTTTTTTAGTTTTTTCACCAACATTTATGTCTTCTATCCATATGTTTGGATATATTTTTGAATTATAATTTGATACAGTAGAATACATTATAATTCCTTGAATAATTATTATAGCTCCTAATATTCCTGCTATATGTGTTAGTTTTAGTATTGTTTTATTTTGTTTTTTGGTATTTAAAACTGTTGTAAAATTCATGATAAATACCTCCTCGTATTTTTAAATAACCTTTATATATAATAACATATATTGTAAAAAAATTACAATATATGTTATTATATTTTCACTATATATTTGTAAATTTAAAGAGGGATTAATCTATGTTAAAGTTACACTGCAATTTAGCGCATTAATATGTATATATTCTAATGTGTTTTAAAAAGAACTAAATTTTTTTATTTAAGAAGATACTTTAAAGTTCTTCAGTAATGGTAAAATTTCCTGTAGATTAACAGGTATCTCAAAATTAACTATTGATAATTTAATTAAAGGAAGAATATAGTTGATATTTATGAAATTTATTGTCATAGGTAGGTAAAAGAAGGGTAAAAACACATAACAATATTAATATTACATAATTTAGTGTAAATACATATAAGAATATTATGAAACAAAGCAGTAAGAATTTAACATCTACTGCTTTATGTGCATATTTTATACTTTTTTATTTATTTAATAAGTCTCTAATTTCTCTAAGCAACAAAACTTCTTCAGATGGTTTTGATTCTGCTTCAACAATTTCAGCTTTTTTATCTCTTTTAAGTTTATTTATTAATTTTATAAATAAGAAAATAGAAAATGAAATAATTAGGAAATCAATACTAGTTTGAATAAAATTTCCGTAGTTAAGAGTAACTGCAGGTATGTCACCATGAGCTTCTTTAAGGACAAATTTTAAATATGTAAAATTATTTCCACCTATTAAAGTACCTACTATGGGCATAATTATATCATTTACCATAGAGGTAACTATTTTACCAAAAGCACCACCTATAACAACACCAACAGCTAACTCTACAACATTTCCTTTTACTGCAAACTCTTTAAATTCTTTTAACATGTTAGAACGCCTCTCAATAAAGTTTAATTTTCATAATTAATAAAGCAACTTATTAGATTATAATAGCACACATAGTATCACTGCACAATATCTTACAACTATGGTCTACAAGAAAAGAAATTATTTCTAGTAAAAATTAAAAAGAATGGCATAAAAATAATTATAGGTGTTAGGTGCTTAGAATTATTTTTATTGGTAAATATATATTAATTTGTTACAATAAGGTTTAATGTGGTATAATTTGATATAAGAGTGTTAGTACACATAAAAGAAAGGAAGGATTAGTTATGGAAATAAATTTAAAAATAAAAGATGGAGAATTAGTAGAAGTATTAAATGCGTTATTAAGTGAACACAAAGAAATGAAGGAGTACTTTAAAGAAAATATAAGTGAAGAATCAAGAATAGGAATGACTTCTCCAGAAGAAATAAAAGAAATATATAATAATATTTTATATCAGGCTAAGGAGCAAGGAGTGCTGAATGGATTAAATGTATTAAATGTATTAAAATAATTTAAATCCTTCACATAAATAAGCTGGATGAATAAGCATTATAGAATGAAATAAATATTGAATTAGAAAATATAAATTATGTTATTTTAAAACTGAATAATATGGTATGAGGAAATTGTATAATTACAAGTTTAAAATATGAATATATTTTTGAAATTATACAATTTCTTTTATTAAATAAAGGCATTTATATATTTTACAAAAATAGTGCTATTACTGCATATGTTTTATGTTATAATTTTTATATGAGTAAAGTGGTGTGTTAGTTTATATAAGATTATAGCTAAATATGTAAAATTCCGATAAGAGGAGGCTTTATTAATGGACAAGAGGAATATCAAAAAAATAGTTATCATATCAGTAGTAGTGGTACTTGTAATTATTGGTATAGGATTTGGTGGTTATAAGTATACTAAAATTAATAAGTATAGTAGTTTAATTAAAGATGCAAATAAATATATGGAAGATGGAGAATATGATAAGGCTATAGATGTGTTTCAACAGTCTCTAAGCTATAAGAATGATGTTAACGTAGAAAATAGTATTAAGCTTGCTAAAAGTTTAATAGAAGTAAAAAAAGTTTATGATCAAGGTATAAAATTAATGAATGATAAAAAATATCTTGAGGCAATAGAACAGTTTAAAAAGATTGGAAAAGAAAGTGGCAAACTCTACAATATTGCTCAAAGCAAGATTAAGGAATCTACTAAAGAGTATGTGGAACTAAATATTAGTGAAGCTAATATTGCTTTACAAACTAATAAATATGATGAAGCTAATAAATATATATCCCAAGTATTTAAAGTTGATAATAATAATAAAGAGGCTAAAAAGATTAAGGAGACTATAGATAATAAAATTCAGGAGCAGCAGGAAGTCCAAAGAGTTAAGGAAGAACAAGAGGCAACAGTTAGGACTATTAAGACTCCTAGTAAGATAACTACTAAATCGGCAGAAGATATAGTTAGAAAGCTTGTACTAGGTGATTTGAATTCAAATACGATAAGTCAATTTGATCATGAAGAAACCGTAGATGGAGTTAAATATTTTGTTATACATGTTTATGATATGGTTATGGATGATGCTACAACAGGTCACACAGCAACCTTAGGATGGTATTATGTTAATGTAAACAATGGAAAGGTATTTGATGGAACTCTTGGCGACCTTAAACCATTGAATTAGTTTTCATCCAAGGATAAAAAAAATAGAAAATGAATTAAATTGACTGTTATTTTATCTGTAATATGTTAAAATAGTATTAGATAAAAGTAAGGAAAAGGAGTTGTTAGTGTTATTATGATTGATAAAGTTCATTTTAAAGCTAAAATTTTACTTAAAATATAGGTGTATTTTTACTATTTGAATATCCTGTTTAAATAGTAAGCACATATTTGGATGATGGCTCTGACAAAGATTTGAGGGGTCTTTTTACCATGTAAAATATTCAGATTGTAAAAAGATAATATTTGAAAAAGTAGAAAGTTAGAGATGAAAATGGTTCAATATAGAAAATGGTTTCCATATTCTTTATAAGTTAAGTTCAAATTTAAGATCATTTAACTTGAAGTGAAATTTAGGTGGTATACAGTTCTATATTTGAAAGGGGAAATAGTAGTGAACAATAACTCGATGATTAAAATATTAACTCCAGTTAATATAGTAGGATTCATACTAGTTATGATGGCGGGATGGATTAATACAGCTGGTGTAAAACTTTTTCTAAATGAAAGAGTTTCATTTATGACGGGTCGTGCTGCTGAACTTGGTGAGCTGATAGCCGAAGGGGATATAAGAGGATTCCGGTTTATAATAATTATAGTTATAATATTTATTATTGGTGCAACTATATCAGCTAGAATTACCAGAAAATGGGGGCTTGTAGGTGGATTGACTTTTTCAGGAATGCTTTTAATAATTGCGGCATTTTGTATATATGAAGGAGATATGAACTTTATAGCTATAGCGATACCCATGGCAATGGGAGGACAAAATGCAGCCACAAGCTTGACACCAATTAACCGTACTACTCACTTAACTGGTCCAGCTACTGATATTGGAGTGCATTTATCTTCTGGAAACTGGAATGGTATTATATTCTGGTTACTGAGATGGATAGCATTTCCATTAGGTGCGTTTGTTGGATTTGATTTTATAGAAAAATTTACAATACATGATCATATAGATAGGTCACTGGTACTGATAATTCCAGCTATTGTAATTATTTTAACTGGTATTGTTCAGAAAATGACTGTAGATATACCCTTACTAGAAGATAAAAGATAATGAAGAAGAGTTTATATAGTTAAATTAAGTATAAAAATATATACCCCAAAATATAGAATGGTTCTATACTTTGGGGTATATATTTTTATTTAATAATCTGTATCTATGATATATTTTTATTTTTTCTTTAAAGTTCTTATATTCAAAAGTCTTTTTTAGTATTTCTTATAAAGAAATGTATATAATAAAAATCAAATCCATTATTTACAAATAAGATAATGTTTATAAAAATATCTTTCTTTATCTTTATCTGAAAGCTGTCTTGTTTAAAATCCAATATATACATGGTTTTTCTGCATTTGTCTACAAAATAGATAGTAGCATATTCCTAATTTCCTTTTCAAATTTATATATTAGTACATTATGAATTAGGATGTAAAGCAAAAACATTATTAATATACTTTATTATTTTTGCAAATAAGGATAATGTTACGAAATTTTAAATTCACATAAAATATAAAAAAATTATTGTTATTTTTAAAAAAAATATCGAAAATTATTGACAAAATGTCAATAAAAAAGTAATATTATATACAATATTAGTGTTGAAATTTTGGTTTTAATGATAAATCATTAATCAACAAGATGAAATTATAACTTTTTTATACTAAAGGGGGAAGAAGAAATGAATGGAATAAACGGTGCGGATATGTCATTCGTAGTTTTTTCGGCAGCGTTGGTAATGTTGATGGTGCCGGGGCTTGCATTATTTTATGGAGGAATGGTAAAGAGTAAAAATGTTTTAAGTACCACAACGCACAGTTATGCTGCAATGGTAATCGTTTCAATTCAATGGATATTTATAGGCTATACTTTAGCTTTTGGACCAGATGTAAAAGGTTTTATTGGAGGATTAGACTGGTCTTTCTTACAAAATGTTGGGATGCAACCTAATGGAGCTTATGCTAGTACGATCCCACATTTATTATTTGTTATTTTTCAAATGATGTTTGCTATTATTACTGCTGCTGTTATATCAGGATCTTTTGCGGAACGTATGAGATTTCCAGCATTCTTAATTTTTGTTCTTCTATGGAGCACATTAGTATATGATCCTATTGCTCATTGGGTATGGGGTGGTGCTGGAAACAATATAGGCTGGTTAAAGAAATTAGGAGTTTTAGATTTTGCTGGAGGAAATGTAGTAGAAATTAATTCAGGAGTTTCTGGATTGGTAGCTGCGCTAATGTTAGGTAAAAGAAAAAGGACAACCCTAGAACCTCATCATATTCCTATGTCAATTTTAGGAGGTGGAATACTTTGGTTCGGATGGTTTGGTTTTAATGCAGGAAGTGCACTAGCAATGAATGGAGTTGCAGTTAATGCTTTTCTAACTACTAATACTTCTGCTGCAGCAGGAGCTGTTTCATGGCTTGCTTGTGAATGGATAATTCATAAAAAGCCAACAGCCTTAGGAACAGTAAGTGGAGCAGTAGCAGGACTTGTTGCTATTACACAAGGGGCAGGATATGTAAGTCCTATGTCTGCTTTAGTTATTGGTTTAATAGGTGGAATTGTAAGCTTCTTTGCTATAGCTGTTATGAAAGCAAAGCTTGGCTATGATGATGCATTAGATGCATTCGGATGTCATGGAATTTCAGGTATTTGGGGTGCTATTGCTACTGCAATATTTGCTAGTAAGACAGTAAATCCTGCTGGTGCAAATGGAGTTTTATATGGTAATTGGGGGTTACTAAAGGTTCATTTAATATCAGTTGCATCTTGTGCACTTTATGCAGCTGTAGTAACATTCTTAATATTAAAGTTCATTAGCTTGTTTACAAAACTAAGAACAGATGAAGAAGAAGAAAGTATAGGATTAGATATTTCATTACATGGAGAAGAAGCGTATACTAACTTAAATCTATAATTTTTAAAACACAATATAGCTAAAGAAGTTTAAGTATTTAAATTTCTTTAGCTTTGTTATTGTTATATATAGATTTTATGTTCATTATATGCTATTATATGCGTAATATACTTAAATATGAAAAGGGGGCATATATATGAATGAAAAGATAACTAAAATTGATATTATTACCCGCCCAAATAAGTTTGAAGATTTAAAAGAGGCACTAAAAGACATAGGAATTACAGGTATGACTGTTTCTAAGGTTTTAGGCTGCGGAACTCAAAAGGGATATACGGAATATTATCGAGGTGTACCTGTTGATATTAATTTGCTGCCTAAAGTAAAAGTAGAAATTGTAGTTTGTGAAGTTCCAGTAGATTTAGTTGTAGAAACTGCAAAAAAGGTACTTAAAACTGGAGAAATTGGTGATGGAAAAATATTCATCTATAATGTATCCAATGTTATACGTATAAGAACTGGAGAGGAAGGTAGCGATGCCTTACAAGATCATGAATAGTATTGATTTTTGAATTTGATAAATATAATTAACTAGGGCTAGTTAAAATTTGGAGTTTATCTTTTGATTTTAACTAGACTTTTTTACTCAGTGTTACTTTATTTTTAGTTTTTTATTAAAAATTCTTAAGTTCTTTGACTAAAGCTTAGAGCCGAATTAGAAAAGTTAGTTCTAGAAGAAAGAGAAATTATTGAGAAGTAAAAGCGTTAATGCATAAAAGTAGATTATGTTGCATTTTTAAATTTTATATGATATAATTCTCCAAAAGGGGAGCTTGTGTTGCAGGCTGAGAGGAAGTTTAAGCTTCGACCCATAACTTGATTCGGATAATGCCGACGTAAGGAAATATTTAATTTATACTATTTGTTTATATATTTTATGAGTATAAATGGGATACGTCTTATTCGGTGTATCCCATTTTTTTATGTCTCAAGGAGTATATCTTTGATAAGCGGAGGGGGAGCGCCCTGCGCTTTTATGGCAAAAATACAACTAAATAGCGAGGGAGCTTGTGTTTCAAGATGAGAGGAGGCTTTTGAGCTTCGACCGACCAGTATGACTTATGTCATATAGGAAATTGCTATTTGGTTACGCTAAAGTTCTACCTCTATAATGGTATTTATTTCCTGTATGACATATTTGGAAAATAAATATTATTAGGAGGTATTTTATTATGGAGAAAAACTCAAAACTATTAAAAAAACTTATGCTGGCAATTTTGGTGGCAATGGGAGTTGTAATTTCACCAATTCTTCGTATTGAAGGAATGTGCCCTATGGCACATTTTATTAATATCGTATGTTCTGTTATTCTTGGACCTTGGTATTCACTACTTTGTGCTACATTGATTGGTGTAATAAGAATGTCTTTCATGGGAATTCCACCTTTAGCTTTAACTGGAGCAGTTTTTGGGGCTATTTTGTCTGGAGTTTTATACAGAATATCTAAGGGGAATTTGATTTGTGCCATTATAGGTGAGGTTATAGGAACTGGTATTATAGGAGCTATACTTTCATATCCTATTATGACATTTATTTGGGGTAGAACAGGGCTTACATGGATGTTCTATGTTCCTTCATTTATTATGGGGACACTTATTGGAGGAACAATTGCATTTGTTTTTCTAACAGCATTAAGCAAGACAGGTATGCTTATGAAAATCCAGAGAAGTTTGGGGGCAAAAATTTATGATAAACCAAGAGCTTATAATAAACAACCTATTGCAAATAAGACAGAGTATTAAATCAAAAAAACCACTTATTCACTGTATTACAAATCCTATTTCAATAAATGATTGTGCAAATATGGTTCTTGCTGTTGGTGCAAAACCCATTATGGCTGAACACCTTTTAGAGGTTTCTGAAATTACTGCCGTTTCTAAATCACTGGGAGTTAACCTTGGTAATATAACGGACAATAGAATGAAATCTATGCTGATTTCAGGTAAAATAGCCTTTGAAAAGAAAATTCCACAAGTAATTGACCTTGTAGGTGTGGGTTGTAGTAAACTTCGCCTAGATTATGCAAGGAAATTTATTTCAGAGTGTCATCCAAGTGTTATTAAGGGCAATATGTCTGAAATAAAGGCAATTTGTGGTATAAAAAGCAATTCCAAAGGAATTGATGTTGGAGCAGGTGATATTGTAACAGAGGAAAATTCTGATGAAAGTATAGAAATGCTAAAGAAGTTGTCTTTACAAACGGCTTCTGTTGTTGCAGCAACAGGAGTGGTAGATATAATAACAAATGGTACTCATACATATTTAATAACAAATGGTTGTGAAATGCTTTCAATGATAACTGGTACAGGCTGTATGCTTACTGCACTTATAGCAAGCTATATTTCTTCTGGAAATATACTGGATAGTACTGTTCTTGCTATAGCTCTTATGGGAATATGTGGTGAACTTTCTCAGAATGTTAAGGGTACTGGAAGTTTCAGAAATGATCTTATAGATAATATGTTTAGTATTTCTGATGATATTATAAGAAAAAAAATAAGATATAAATTAAAATAAAAAAAATGATAAACCATCTTTGGTTGCAAGTGATGTTCAATTTGTTAAAAGTCATAAAAGTTAATAGATTAAAGAAACCGAGTAATGTTATTAATATATTTACTCGGTGTTTTTGTGTGTCCACCTACTCAATTCATTGTTTTTCATTTCTTCTTAAAAACAATATTGGAGATTAGTAATAATAATGGTATATTTAACACAAGAATACTGTTAATGATTTTCAATTGCAGAAAAAAATAAGCTGTTTAACATTCATAATAATAAATATTGCACTTACAAATGTACTAAGGGCATTTGGGGTTCAATATGGAGTTCTTAGATATCTTAAATTAGCATCACAAAAATTAATATAAATATATAATCAATCGGAATTGAGCTATAAATTTGATGAAGGAAATTTTGACAATTATAATATTAAGTTGGGAAATGTTATTTTTGTTGGTGAATATGTATTGTTTTGTTATAATAAGGATTAATATGAATCAATTTGATATGCAAGGGGATTAAAGAACATATAAATATATTTTTTAGAAGATGAAAATAATAATTGGAGATTTAAAGATGGAATATGTGTTTTAGAATTAATAAAATGGGAGAAGAGTTTATTTATGAAAGATATGAGAAAGTTTATTGTTATTTTTATGGTACTTATAACACTAATTTTTATAGGAACTATAGGATATAGATATTTTTTAGATGTAAGTATTATTGATGCACTATATATGACTGTAATCACTATTTCTACTGTTGGATATAGTGAAGTGGCAGAAATGAGTGCTGATGCTAAATTATTTACTATGCTTGTTATTTTTTTAGGGTTAGGTATTGCAGGTTATACTTTCACTAGTATTGTGTCTTTGTTTCTGGAAGGAGAGTTTAAAAATGCTTGGAGGAGAAAGAGAATGGAGATTAAAATATCACGTTTAAACAATCATTACATATTATGTGGTGGCGGAGAAACGGGACAAAGTGTTATTCAGCAATTTTCAAAGAGTAGTGTACCTTTTGTTGTGGTGGAAAAGGATGAAAGAAAGGTAGACGAGCTTATAGAAAAAGGTATACTAGCTGTACATGGAGACGCTAGTCATGAAAATATATTGGAAAAGGTTAGAATACAATATGCCAAGGGACTTATTAGCACTTTATCCAGTGATGCAGATAATGTATTTACTGTACTTACAGCACGAGAGATGAATAAAAATCTTTATATAGTTTCTAGAGCCATAGAAAAGAATTCGCCGGAAAAATTAAAAAAAGCAGGAGCAAATAATACTATTTCTCCTAATGAAATAGGGGGGAGAAGAATGGCTGCCACAGTTTTAAGACCTTCCATTATTTCTTTTTTTGATGTAATAACTCAATCTGGAGATGTGGTTTTAGATTTGGAATATGTGGTTGTATCTAATGGGTCAGAGATATTAGGTAACTCTTTAAAGGAAGTCAAAATACCTAAAAAAATAGGCCTTATAGTATTGGCTATGAGAAAAAATAGTGAGGAAAAAATCATATTTAATCCTAGTTCAGAGGTTATATTGGAGTTAGGAGATGTGATGATAGTACTAGGTACAGAAGAACAGGTAAACAAGCTTAGAAAATTAGCTTGTGATAATGGAAAACGGCGGTTATGGTAACTATGACTTGTGTAAATAAATTTAATTTTATGTTATTGTAAAAATGGAATTAATATACATTTATGATATAATGGTAACAAGGTGTAAATTTTTAATATGACGTATTTGTTTCACAGACTAAATCACATCATTTCTTTTGTATAATAAGGAAAATGTAAGGGAGGAAGTTTAAGTGGAAAAAAACAACAATAAAGAACAAACACAAGAAAAAATTTGGAAAGTTATAAGCATGTTTTCCATTAGTGTAGCTATATTTCAAATATTACTTATTTTAATTTGGTTTTTTGAAATAACACTTTTTCCAAAATTAGAAGGAATGACTTTATTACTTACCCCTTTTATAAGTCCAGTAGGAATTATTTTAGGGATTATATCTTTTATAATATATAGAAATAGACTTGCTAAACTAGGGATTATAAGTAATAGTATACTATTCTTTTTACCATGTATATATTTTTATTTAGGAACACTTATTTTTGGAACTTAAATTTTTTAGTGATACCAAATTTAAATAAAGTACACTGTACAATAATTACAATTAAAGAGCTCAAGATAAAAATATATTAACTATTATGCAGATTCAAGAAAAACTATATTAGAATCAAAAATTACCAGTAATTGTTTTGCTTTATAGTATACATTATAATATTGTTAAGAAGCTTAGTAAAAGAAACTAAAGAACATGTTGTAAAAATATTAAACAAAGGGAGAAAAGGGATGGTAAAGATGGAATATAACTACGAAGGTTTTGAAATTGGTCCAATTAGACCACCAAGTGAAGCGGAAAGTTTAATGCTTAGGGTAACAAGAAATTGCCCATGGAATCAGTGCAAATTTTGTGGTCTTTATAAAGAAAAAAAATTTAGTATACGACCTAAAGAACATGTTTTAAAAGACATTGACTTAGTTAAAAAATGTACAGATACTTTTGGTAAGATAAAAGAGAACAATGATGAGAATAATCGTAAAATATTATTTGAGGAATTAAAAGAGGCACTAAAGCCTAATGGGGATTGGGCATATCACTCAGCTTTGACTTGGTATAAGAGTGGAATGAAATCTATTTTCTTGCAAGATGCAAATACTATGATCATAAAACCAGATGATATGGTAGATATATTATTATATATAAAAGCTAATTTTCCACAGGTTGAAAGAATAACATCTTATGGAAGATCTCATACAATTGCCAGAATTAAGGATGAAGACCTTGAAAGAATAGCCCAAGCAGGCCTTAATAGAATTCATATAGGAATGGAAAGTGCCAGTGACAAAGTTCTTGAGTTAGTAAAAAAGGGTGTTGATAAAGAAACCCATATTAAAGCTGGTCAGAAAGTAAGAAAATCAGGAATTGAGCTATCAGAATATTTTATGCCAGGACTTGGTGGAAATGAATATTCAAGAGAAAACGCTTTAGAAACTGCTGATGCATTAAATCAGATAAATCCTGATTTTATAAGAATAAGGACTCTTGCAGTACCAAACCAAACTCATTTGTATAAAGATTATGAGGAAGGAATTTTTACAAGGACTAATGATGTAAAAATGGTAGAGGAATTACTTTTATTTATAGAAAATCTGGAAGGAATAACAAGTACCATTAAAAGTGATCATATACTTAATTTGATTCCAGAAGTAGAGGGAATATTACCAAAAGACAAGGATAAAATGATAAGTTCATTAAAATGGTTTTTAGATTTAACTCCAGAAGAACAGATGATCTTTAGAATAGGTAGAAGAACTGGAAATATGAATGAGAGAGCTGATTTAACCAATACAGTTAAAAGGAATTACATGGAGAACATAATTAAACAACACAATATTTCATTACACAATATTGATGAAATTACAAATGAATTGATGAAAAGATTTATTTAATAAAAAATAAAAGCCCTACAGTAAAGTCTATGTTAATTAATGATAATTGCTGTATGGCTTTTATTAATAGTGTAAAGTTTTAAAATTATATTTTATTATATAAGTAGTCTTATATTTCATCATTATTTCACCTTAAGTTTATAATATTAAAGTTTATTTTTTTTTACTTTCAAGTGAAGCAATTAATATAATTCTTGTTACTAAAGATAACCCTAATAAAATAAGTGCTGAGTATAACATATTAAATTCCTCCAATAATTATATATTTGCAATAGATATTCAGCCAATAATTAATATTTCATTGGCAGCTTTTGTTTATTTTTAATATATTATAGCACCATGAGTTAAAAGAGTAAAAAATCATAATATCTTAAAGTAGACTTAAAAAGCGTTTACAAATTATTCAAACAACGTTTACAAGTTGATAAAGCACAATATTTAAAAAGTAAGAAAAAGATTTATGACTTAAAATGTAGTTGAATTTCTTAAATATAAAAAAACATTTAGATCTTAATAAAACACAATAATATCAATGATTTATCGTCCTTGAGTGTAGAATAGAATACACTCAAGGATTCTTTATTATGTTGTTAGTATAAGCTTTGAAAAAATCAAGTTTTCAGGTCATGATAAAGAATATTTACATATTTATAATTATGTAAACTAAGTTTTAAATGTAAACTCAAATCAAACTCTGGAAGTACCTTAGCATATAAATTTATTTTGAAATATTACTTAATTTTTATTTTAAACAATTTTTTACAAGGAAATAAAAATTCAATAATCTTTCAAAACAAACTTATATATTATAGTTTTTATAAAAAATTAGGTAAAAATATATAAAGAAGAAGTAAGTAATGAATATTATTATGTGGGGGATATAGATTTTTTCATTTAATATTTTCATTTGCTTTGCATAAAAATACCTACAAATGTTAATGGTAAAATAGAAACGACACAAAGCATTTAAAGTGCCTTTGTATATAAGATATATTGACATAACATTTAAAATATGGTATATAAAAAGTAGTTGTTAGCACTCTTCATCTTTGAGTGCTAACAACTACAAAAATATGTTTTTTATCATGAAGGGAGAGATTTAAATTGGAAACAAAACAGTTTAAGGCAGAGTCTAAAAGGCTTTTAGATCTTATGATTAACTCAATTTATACTCATAGGGAAATTTTTTTAAGAGAACTTATTTCTAATGCTAGTGATGCAATTGATAAAATTTATTATAAAGCATTAACGGATGATTCTTTAACTTTTGAAAAAGAGAACTATTATATTAAAGTATCTATTGACAAAGAAAACAGAACAGTTAAAATTTCTGATACTGGTATTGGAATGACAAAAGAAGAACTAGATGATAATCTTGGTGTTATAGCAAAAAGTGGATCTTTACAGTTTAAAAAAGAAACTGAATTGAAAGATGGATATGACATAATTGGTCAGTTTGGGGTAGGATTCTATTCTGCATTTTTGGTAGCTGATGAGGTTATTGTTATAAGCAAGGCTTTTGGTAGCGATGAAGCTTATAAGTGGGAATCTAAAGGTGTGGATGGT
The DNA here is from genome assembly GCA_036677675.1 of Clostridiaceae bacterium. Taxonomy (GTDB): domain Bacteria; phylum Bacillota; class Clostridia; order Clostridiales; family Clostridiaceae; genus Clostridium_H. The sequence goes on from JAVBWC010000025.1 coordinate 21,659, forward strand.
TATACTATTGAACCATGTGAAAAGGATTCTGTTGGTACAGAAATTATACTTAAAATAAAAGAAAACACAGAAGATGAGAACTTTGATGAATATCTAGAAGAATATAAATTAAAATCTATAATTAAGAAATACTCTGATTTTATTAGATATCCTATAAAAATGGATGTAACTCAAACAAGACTTAAAGAAGATAGTGAAAAAGAATATGAAGACTATACAGAAGAACAGACTATAAATAGCATGATTCCTATATGGAGAAAAAATAAGAAAGAACTTAATCAAGAAGATTATGATAACTTCTATTCTGAAAAGCACTACGGCTTCGATAAACCTATAAAACATATTCATATTAGTGTTGAGGGTTCAGTAAGTTATAATGCAATTTTATATATTCCAGAAAAAACTCCATATGATTTCTATACAAATGAGTATGAAAAAGGTTTAGAGTTGTACTCGAATGGTGTTTTAATTATGAATAAGTGTGGAGATTTATTGCCTGACTATTTTGCGTTTGTTAAAGGTATAGTGGACTCAGAAGATTTATCTCTTAATATATCTAGAGAGATACTACAACATGATAGACAGTTGAAGCTTATCGCTAAAAACATAAAAACTAAAATAAAAAATGAATTACAAAATATATTAAAAAATGAAAGAGATAAATATGAAAAATTCTATGAATCCTTTGGAAGACAATTGAAATATGGAGTATATAGTGATTTTGGAAGCAATAAAGAGGTTTTACAAGACTTATTAATGTTCTATTCATCAAAAGAAAAGAAAATGGTTACTTTAGATGAATATGTTTCTAGAATGGCAGAGGATCAAAAATATATTTATTATGCTGCAGGGGAATCAATTGAAAGAATTGAGAAAATGCCACAAACAGAACTATTATTAGATAAAGGATATGAAATATTATATTTTACAGATGATGTGGATGAATTTGCTATAAGAATGTTAATGACTTATAAGGATAAGGAATTTAAATCTGTATCAAGTGCTGATTTAGGTATAGAGACAGAAGAAAACAAAAACTCATCTAGCGAAGATGATAAAGAAAATAAGGAACTGTTTGAATATATGAAAAATATTTTATCAGATAAAGTTAAAGATGTTAGGGCATCAAAAAGGTTAAAGAATCATCCTGTATGTTTATCAAATGATGGTGAACTTACAATTGAAATGGAGAAAATACTAAATTCTATGCCTAATAATCAGAATATAAAAGCAGATAAAGTTTTAGAAATAAACATAAATCATGATGTATTTAAGCCATTGAAAGAAGCCTATGAAAAGGATAAAGATAAGCTTAAGCTATATACAGATTTATTATATAATCAAGCATTACTTATAGAAGGATTAAGCATAGATGACCCAGTAGAATTTACAAATAATATGTGTAAAATAATGATTTAAGCAAAAGAATAAGTAGTTTAAGAGTCCTTAAGTGTAGAAAATACACTTGAGGGCTTTTTTATATGACATCAGTATAGAGTATTATTTATAGATTAAAATCAGATAGAGTGGTTGATAGTGCTAAAATTAGCTTGAGATAAGTGAGATACCATGAGAGGGAATCTAATAGATGTAGAAAGAAAAAACTTGTTCAATAAAAAATCATGAAATAAGATTTTATTTACATACTTAAGATTATGTAAACTTAACTTTAAATGTAAACTCAAAACAAAATTTTAAAATAACATAGAATATAAATTTGCTTTAAAACATTACTTAATTTTTATTTAAAACAATTTTTTACAAGGATATAAAAATTCAATAATCTTTCAAAACAAACTTATATATTCGAGATTTTATAAAAAATCAGTTGAAAACATATAAGAGAAACAAAAATATAAAATAAATAGAAGTGGTATATGTATGTAAAATAAATAAAGGTATATTTGGGGATGTTAAATAGTAATAATATAAATTCCCTTTTAATATTTTATTTATGAATAGATATTAGGAGGGGATAGAATGCAGATAACTAAAAGTTGTAATAATTGCGGAAATGTAGAGTTTGAAATACTATCTTATGTTGGACAATATAAAGCAAAATGTATTCAGTGTGGTAATATAGTTGATACAGTAAAATTAGAAAAATATGAAGGCATTATACCTAGGTGTACAAAGTGTGGCTCCGAAGTATTTAAAGCAAAAATAACAAAAGAAAATGACAGGGAATATTGGGAGCTAAGATGTTCATCTTGTGATAATGAACCGGAGTATAGGTATTGTGATGAAAAGGGAAATGAAATAGATAAGAAAACTAGAGAAGTATTAATCATAAAAGGTTATTTAAAGGAATTAAATGAAAAATTTGATTCGCTTCAATCAAATTTAAAGGAAATTGATGATAAAGTAAGAGAATTAAATGATACTGCGTATGAACATGATTACGAGATTAGAGAAATTAAATCATGTATAATGAGTTGTGAAAGTGAAATAAGTGATTTAAAGGAAGAAGTAAACTAATAAAAAAAGAACATGTATTGAATTCACAATACGTGTTCTTTTTAGTCTAAAAATTTGTATAAATTAGGAACTTAGTAATAAAAATTTCTAATTTACAACATTAATTGGTTCACCTTGAATGAAAGAAACAATATTTTCAGCTAAGATATCAATAAGTCTTTGCCTAGATTCAAAACATTTCCATCCTATATGTGGAGTAAGGATAACATTTGGCATTGAAAATAAAGGGTTGTCTAGTTTAGGTGGCTCAGGATCTTGAACATCAAGTCCTGCACCGGCAATTACGTTCTTTTGTAGGGCTTCAATTAAATCAGTTTCTTTTATTATTGGTCCCCTTGAGGTATTTATGATAAATGCAGAAGGCTTCATCATTTCTAACTTTTCTTTATCTATAAGATATTTTGTATCAGTAGTAAGTGGGCAATGGATGGAAACAAAATCACTCTGTTTTAATAATTCTTTAAGAGATGTATTTTTTATATTACAGTCATTCCATTGTTTTGGAGTACGACTATAAACGAGTACATTCATTCCAAGAATTCGAGCAGTTTTCATAACTTTTTGTCCAATTGTTCCAGCACCAATTACTCCAAGAGTCTTGTTTTGGATTTCAAAATGAGGTAACTGAAGATGCTTAGTAAAATTATCAAAGTTATTTTGTTTAAGCATTATTTGCTGTGGAATTAAAGAAGAGATTAAATTCAATATAAAGGTAATAGCTAGCTGGGCAACTGCTTCAGTGCTGTAACCAGGAATATTGCAAACTGTAATGTTTTTTTCTCTAGCAGCAACAATGTCTATGTTATTATAGCCTGTGCCAGCTTCACAGATCAGCTTAACACAAGATGGAAATTGAGTAATCAAATCTCTTCCAATAGGTAATTCTTTAGTAATTACAATGTTTTGATCTTTAACTCTTTCTAAAATTTCCATATTGTTACTTTCGTTATATTTTGTGAAGTTAGTAAGATTTATTAATGGTAATAAATTAAGTTTGTTATCGAAGTCTAATTTAGCAGAATTTAAAAATACAGTATTTTTCATGGTTGCCTCCTAGTGTTATATATTTACAATTATTATACTTTAGGTGTATATAGTTGTCAAAATATCTAGAGGTAGTTATAGAATGAAAAGAAAATTAGTAAGTATAATGAGTTCCTAAATATTAAATAAAATAAATAAGAATAAGAATGTGGTGAAGAGTACTATTTAAGGTAGACATAAGTAACAAGATACTTATATAATATTTTAAGGAATTGTTTTAAAATGAGTAAATAATAATAAAGCCATAGTTTCTATCAAAAATATCAGTATATAAAATTAATATACATACGAGGAGAACTTACATGAAGTGTGAATTTATAAGAGAAGATTTTTTAAAAAAATATGCTTTTGCAGAAGAAGATATTATAAATAATCAAATACAGTGGAATGTTTTAAATGATATATATGTTGATTTTAAGAATTATAAGGATACTTATGAAGCTCAAGCTGATTTTATAGCAAATACTTTAAGAACACATAATAAAATACACTCAGTAAAATCAAGAGTAAAAAATCCTGAACGCTTAATTGAAAAAATTATTAGAAAAACAAGTAATAGGAAACAAAAATATGGAAAAGATTTTAAATTTTCTGTTGAGAATTATAAAGAAGAAATAAATGATTTAATAGGCATTAGAGCAATACACATTTTTAAACAAGATTGGGAGAGTATACATAGATTTATCTTAAATACATGGAAGGTTATTGAAATAACTGCTAACGTAAGAGAAGGTGATGATACTAAAAGGTTTGAAGAATTGAATATTGAAATTCAATCAAGAAAATCAGGCTATCGATCAGTACATTATCTTGTAGAGTTTTTTCCAACAAGCCAAAAGGTAATAGCAGAAATTCAAGTAAGAACAATATTTGAGGAAGGATATGGTGAAATTGATCATCAGCTAAGATATTCACATAAAGAAATTCCGGAAATATTGGCTTCAAATCTTTTACTATTTAATCGTATAGCTGGAAGTGCAGATGAAATGGCATCACTTATAAATTTGCTTAATAAAAATTGGTGTGAGATGGAACAAAAATATGAGAAAATAATAGCTTCTAAGGATGAAGAGATAAGAAAATTGAAGTTGAATATACAAAAGCAAGGTTAAATAAATATAATAAATGAGAAAATTCTCTGATAAGGTAGGGGATTTTTTTAGAATGATTACTTAAATAAGATAAAGTGATACCTAAAATTTTAACATAATGACTACAGGAAGAATATTATAATATAAAACAATTTATTTAGGGTGAGTTTTTATGTTGGCATTACTTGGTGTAAGTATTTCAATTATAGTGGACGGTACTGAAAATGGTATGGTTAATACAGCAACAAGACAGATACAAGTCTTTCAAGAAACATATTCATATATGTGGGTTTCTATTATTTTACTGTCTATTTTGGTAATTACAGGTATATTTTATCATAAAATATATCGTTATTTTACTCAAGGGCTATATTCTGATGTGGGAACATCTGGATTAATAAATGGCACGGGTGATTATACATTAGATAAAGCAATAGAATTAGCTGGTTATTCCTATGATCTGCAGCAAGATATATTTTATTCTAATATTGATGCATGGCAGAGAGAACAAGGATATTGTCGGCTGTATGATGAAGCTGCAGCGCCTTTAGGTATGATTATAGATTGTGAACCGATCTACTTTGAGTATCATAATAAAAGATGGCTTATTGAATTTTGGAAAGGTCAATATGATTTAACTACTGGTTGTGAGATAGGAGTATATGCAACAGAAGAACCTGATTTGGATATACCTAGTGTTTTTAAGGGGGCTTTTTATCGTTCTGTAGACAATGTAGACTTATTGAAAATGTCTTTTTCTTTAAAAAAGAATGGTAAAATACTCTTTACAAGAGAAGATAAACATTGGTGGCTAACAGGTTTTAAACTAGGTGAATTTTCACAGCCCTCAGAACTAACTATGGTTTTAAGTATTACTTTAAAAGATAAGGATATGTGTAAGGCATTTGTAAAAGGATTAAAAAATGCTGGATATTGGGAGGATGAAATTATTATAACTGGAAATACAGTAGATTTAAAATTTGATGAAACACGTACACAACAACCCCTTACACGAAGACCAAAAACAGATTTCATAATACAAAGAAAAAATAAATTATTATGTGATAGATATCAGGATATAACTAGAGGATATGATAATTTGCCAGATAAAATAAATGCAATTAAGGAACAAGCACCTGAGATGTATGAACAAATTATGAATTTAGGTAAAACTAGACAATTATTCGATAAATATAAAAAAATTAAAGAATATTTAAGTTAATACTATTGTGGCAGGAAATGGACTCCTGCCTTTATCATGTATCCTAATGGTTCTTTATCTATGAAGCTTGGAATATATTGTGATATAGAAACAGTTTAGTTCCTTATTGGGGGGAAAATGAATATATTAAAGCGTGTATCTCAAGTTTTCGAATCATCGGAACAAATTCCTTTTGATGATTCTTCTAAGATTATTTTAATGAGTGACTGTCACAGGGGTGATGGAAATTGGACAGATAATTTTTCTAAGAACCAAAATATTTATTTTGCTGCTTTAACTTATTATTATAATAAAAATTATACTTATATAGAAATCGGTGATGGAGACGAACTTTGGGAAAATAATAAAATTTCCGACATTATGTATGTACACAGTAATGTTTTTTGGCTTTTGTCTAAATTCTTTAATGAGGATAGACTTTATTTTATTTTTGGAAATCATGATATGGTAAAGAGAAATAATACATTTGTGAAAAATAATTTATATCAATACTTTGATGAACGTAGCAAAAACAATATTTTTTTATTTGAAAATATAAAGCTCCATGAGGGATTAGTTTTACGTCATAGGGTAACTCATGACAAAATTTTTTTAATGCATGGACACCAGGTAGATTATTTAAATGATAAACTGTGGAGATTAAGCAGATTTTTAGTTAGATATTTATGGAAATCACTTAAATTATTAGGAGTGAATGACACAACAAGTACAGCAAAAAATTATAAAAAAAAAGAGATGGTAGAAAAAAAACTTACTGAATGGGTAATAAGAGAAAAACATATGCTCATTGCAGGACATACACATAGGCCTATGTTTCCAGAAGTGGGTGAGCCACCGTACTTCAATGATGGAAGTTGTGTCCATCCTCGTTGCATAACGGGAATTGAAATTGTATATGGTTATATTGTACTTGTCAAATGGAGTATTAAAACAAAGGATGATGGAACATTGTTCATTGGAAGAGATATACTGGCAGGACCAAGAAAATTAAAATACTACTTTAATAGCATATGATTTATAACAATTTTAAAAACTCCATAATAAAAACAAATATAAATAGCAATAAATAAATCAACCTTGGTGTGAACAAGATTATAATACCAAGGTTGATTTATTTAGTTAAATATTTAGATTTTTATTTAAAGAGGTTTACATATTATTTCATTAATTTTTGTATCAAGGATATTGCTAGCGTGATTAGGTGTAATTATAACTGCAGTATCCGCACCCTCAGATGAGCCACCTATAGCTATAATTTGTTCACCATAAGGAATTAAGCCTGCATCTAAAGCCATAACTGAGATTTCTACGCAAACTTTAGTTCCTTGACCAAACATTCTTAAAGTATGAGCCATTATTTCTACTGGAGATATTCCGCCAAATTTTTGACTAAGACCTCTTTCTGCACCACTTAAAACGTGAGTTGTAGTCAAAATCTTTATATTTGAATCTATAAGTTCTCTATGTATTTCCTCAGACATTTTATTTTTTCCAGGTTCTTTAGAGCCTGTTGCAAGTGTTACACATATAATATTGATATCTTTAATATCCTTTAAAAGTGTTGCGGTATAACCACTACCAGAAGCTATCACAATATTTCCTATTTTTCTTTCCTTTGCAGCTTTTACTGCTAGTTCTAAAGTTTTCTCGGTATTAATTTTTCCTGATTCTTTAAAATACATTAATTTATGCCCCCAATTTTCATTATTATAAGATTAATTATAACATAAACAACATTTTAAAAGAGTCTTGCTGTTTTATTTTTTATTTTAATATATGTATGAAAGCTAGATAGAAAGCTTGTCTAGCTACTTTCCATCTAGCTTTTTATTATAAGAAATAAATTTATATTAAGATACTATTTAACAAAAACCATATTTCCAATCCTAGCTGTTATAGGCTTGGACCACAACCATTTGTTAGTAGCACTATCATCAAAATAAAATAATGCGCCTTTGCTTGGATCAGAACCATATAATGCTTCTTTGGCAGCTTTTTTAGCTGTTACGATACAAGGTTTATTAATCCAACCATTTGCTACAGGAGTAAACTGATAGTACCCACTACTTTTTTCATAAATTACAGAAGATATAGTGTTTGGAAATTGAGAACTCGTTACTCTATTCAGCACTACTGCTGCTACACCAACTTGCGCATCATAAGGTTGATTTTGTGCTTCAGCAGTAATGAGTCTTGCTAAAAGGTCTAAATCAGCTTCTGTATAGTTTACAATAGGTTTTGGGGTAACTGATGAAGTACTAGAACCTATTTTGGGAAGGTTAAGTACTTGTCCAGGATAAAGAATATTATCCCATTTATTATTTGCTTTTCTTAAATCGTACAAGTTTATACCATATTTTTTAGCAATGAAATATAAACTATCACCGCTTTTTACGGTATATGTGTCACAAGGAACCTTTAAAACTTGTCCAGCATGAATGATAGTTCCATTAAGACTATTGTTTTTCATTATATTATCAGATGAAGTGTTAAAAAGTTGTCCGATTTTATATAATGAGTCTCCAGAAACTACAGTATAGTCTCCTGCAAAAGCAGGGGTAGAGAGCACTGCACTTAAAGTTAATGCAGTTAAGAAAGTTTTTAATGATTTAAATTTTGTCATTAGTTTTAATACCTCCATTTTGCCTCCCAGGTTAGTTGACGGGTTCGGGTTAGAGGTACCCTACTCATAAAGAGATTCACCCCAAAAAAATATCCCCGGTACTTCTTAAGAAGATTCGGCATGATTTATTCATAAGCTAGTGACATTTTAACAAAGTATTTAGGAGCATGTCCATGCTAATATTTTGGTATGTAAGATTAAAAATGGATTATTTAATAATACATTTTAAAATTGGAAATTTAAATTAAAGGTTGAATTATTTTTGTAAAGAATATTAAATAAAGAGGTATTTTAATGTTAAAAGTAAGAAGGTAATTGATTTAATGTTAAAAGTAAGAAGGTAATTGATGATACTTATAGAATATAATATTATAAGAAAAGAGTTTTAGTCTATTGTTACAGAAGGAGGAAAATAGTATATGATAAAGTGGAAAGAAGATTATATTATAGGTGTAGATAAGATTGATGAGCAGCATAAAAAATTATTTGAAATAGCAAATAAAGCATATGAACTTTTAAAAAATGAATTTTGTATTGATAAATATGATAGAATTGTGGAAATATTAGATGAATTAAAAGAATACACAGTATATCATTTTAAATCAGAAGAAGAATATATGATAAGCATAGGGTATAAAAAGTTCTTATCACACAAAGTAGAACATGATGAGTTTATAAAAAAAATTACTAACATTGATTTTAAGAGTATTGATGAAGATCAAGATAAATACCTATTAGAAACATTAGAATTTGTAGTTAGTTGGATAGGTGGTCATATTTTAGGAAGGGACAAATTTTATGTGAATAATTCAAAGTAATTTAGAATACATAAGAAAGTGCTAAGTTAGCACTTTCTTATTATATTAGTCTATTTTTCTGGTTATTTATAATCTAACAAGAAATATATTTATAAATAGTAAAATAGTATTGATAAAAAACGTAACAAAAGATATTATTAAGTGTAAGAAAAAATATGATTAGTTGGTGATAGATATGAACATTTTAGAAATTGCAAAATTAGCTGGGGTATCTAAGTCAACAGTATCTAGATATTTAAATAATGGATACGTTAGTGAAGAAAGCAGAGTAAAAATACAAGAAGTTATAGAGCGTACAGGATATAAACCTTTTCGTCATGCTAAGATTATGAGGACAAAAAAAACTAATCTTATAGGAATTATTGTTCCAAAGATAAGTACAGAAACAGCTTCTAGAGTTGTTGAAGGTATAATGAATGAAATATCTAAACATGGTTATGATGTACTTATTGCAAATACAAATTTAAGTGTAGATAAAGAATTAGAATACTTAAAAATATTCAAAGGCAATCAAGTAGATGGAATAATATTTATGGCAACTAAATTAATAGAGAAGCATTTTAATATAATGGATACTATAGAAGTACCTATAGTTGTTACTGCACAATATATAGAGGATTATCCTTGTGTATACCATGACGATTATAACGCTTCTAAGGACATGGTAAAGCTGCTTTTGAACAAAGGACATAAAGATATAGCTTTTATAGGTGTAGACGAACAAGATATCTCCGTTGGTTTTCAAAGAAAAAGAGGATATATTGATGCTTTAAGTGAGCATGGAATTTCATATAAAGAGATTTTTATGAAAAAAGGCGACTTCTCTATGGATTCAGGTTATAGAATTGCAGCAGAATTAATGAATCAAAATGAAAAACCTACTGCGATTTTTGCTGTTACAGACAATATCGCTATAGGTGCTATGCAATATCTTTCAGATATAGGGTATAATATACCTAAGGATATATCTATTTGCAGTATAGGTGACTCGAAATTATCAAGAGTAGTTACTCCAAAACTCACAACAGCTCATTATTTTTATAAAACTTCAGGAGTAAAAAGTGCAGAAATAATGATGGATTTATTAAATAATAATATAAGGTCTTCAAAAAAAATTGAAAAAAAATTTAAATTGGGGTATAGATTTGAAATAAGAAATAGTGTAAAATAAAAATGTAACAACTTTAAGGATATAGCATTATATTTAAAATATGTAAACCTTTAAAAAGTTGCATTCTTATAGCATATATGGGAACGATACCGTATTAAGGAGGTGTGTTAAATAAATAAGTGAATTTTTATTTAATAGAAAAACATTCTTAGTAAGCTTAAGTTAAATGTACAATAATTTTTTTAAAATATGTGGGAACGATACCGTATATTTAATAGGTATATTTTACAATTATATTTTTTATACTTTTGATTAAATTTTTTAATATAGTATATTTTTGTTATTAGTGGGAACGATACCATGTTAAGAGGTGGATTTTATGAGTAAAAATATGTTAATTAAAGAGACTGCGGTAAAAATATTGCAACTTATTGGTGGGAAAGAAAATATTGTAAGTGCAGCACATTGTGCAACACGGTTACGTTTAGTTTTAAAAGATGAAGAAATTGTAGACAAAAAAAACTTAGAAAATTTAGAACTTGTAAAGGGAGCATTTTCTAATAGTGGTCAATATCAAATAATATTAGGTCAAGGTACTGTAAACAAGGTTTACGAATGTTTTGCTCAAGAAGCAAACATTACTGAAATGAGTACTTCAGATATTAAAAAAGATGCTATGCAAAAGTTAAATCCTTTACAAAGGTTAGCAAGAATATTATCAAATATATTTGTACCTATAATTCCTGCTATTGTAGCATCAGGTTTATTAATGGGAACATTAGGAGCTTTAAAGGCTTTTGGATTAGAACAGTTCTCTCAAGCTTGGTGGTGGTTAATGCTAGATTGGTTTAGTGCAGCTGCATTCATATTTCTTCCAATACTAGTAGCATTTAGTGCCGCAAAAGAATTTGGATGTAATCAATATTTAGCAGCAGCCGTTGGAGGAATAATGATTCACCCAGCACTTCAAAATGCATGGACAATTGGAGAAGGCTATAAAACTATGTCTATATTAGGTGGAATGATTGATATGCCTCTTGTAGGATATCAAGGAACTGTTTTACCAATTTTGCTTGTAGTTTGGATAATGAGTTATATAGAAAAGAAAATTAGGAAAGTAGTACCAGAAATATTAGATATATTCTTAACACCATTTTTAACTGTTTTAATAACTGGATTTTTGGCATTATCTATAGTTGGACCTTTTGCAATGTTAATAGGAAAGGGTATAAGTACATTTTTAACTTTTGCAATAACTAAGGTTGGATTATTAGCTGGAGTATTATTTGGAGGAACGTATTCAGTCATAGTTATTACAGGAATTCATCACAGCTTCCATGCTATTGAGCTTTCATTACTAGCAGATACAGGTGCTAACACATTACTTCCAATTTGGTCTGTTGCAAATTTTGCTCAGGGAGGAGCTGCTTTAGCAGTATATTTTAAAACGAGAAATGCAAAAACAAAATCAATAGCATTACCTTCTGCATTAAGTGCATTCCTTGGAATAACTGAAGCTGCAATATTCGGGGTAAACTTAAAATTTAGGAAACCATTTTTAGCTGCCCTTGCTGGAGGAGCTGTGGGTGGTGTTTACGTAGTTTTAACTAAAGTTGCTATGAATGCTATAGGATTAACAGGACTTCCTGCTTTTACTATAGTAAAGCCAAACGCGATAATTAATTATGGAATAGGACTTGCTATAGCACTAGTAGTTTCATTTGTTGTAACTTATGTTTTGGGAATTGAAGAAAAAGAAGAATAAAATATAGTATAGAGGCTATCAAACTAAGATAGCCTCTATACTGCTTATTAAAATGGTATTTGATGTATTAGTATTAAAGTAAGGAGCTGTTATAAATGAAAGATGTTATATGTATAGGAGAAGCTTTAATAGATTTTATTCCATATGAAAAAGGGATAGCTTTAAAAGAGGTTAATAGTTTTTTAAGAGTTCCAGGTGGAGCCCCATTAAATGTAGCTGCTACAATAGCTAAGCTTGGTGGTAAAAGTAAAATATTAACAAAGTTAGGTGAAGATGCTTTTGGAGATATAATATTAGAAGCTGTAAAACCATTAGGGGTAGATATATCAAGTGTTGTAAGAACAAAGGAGGCTAATACAGCTTTAGCCTTTGTTTCTTTAAAAGAAAATGGAGAAAGAGATTTTTCTTTTTATAGAAATCCAAGTGCAGATATGCTGTTATACCAAGAAGAAATACAAAAAGAAGATTTTAATGAAGGTGCGATTCTTCATTTCTGCTCAGTTAGTTTAATAGATGCACCAATAAAAAAAGCACATATTAAGGCTATAAATTATTGTATAGAAAACAATGGTATTGTAAGCTTTGATCCTAACATAAGACTACCTTTATGGACAAGTAAAGATGAATGTAGAAAAGTTGTGTTAGAATTTTTACCTAAAGCTCATATAGTTAAAATAAGTGATGAGGAACTTGAATTTATAACTGGCATTCATGATGAAAAGGAAGCTTTAAATAGTTTATTTAAAGGTAATGTTTCAGTTATTATATACACTAAAGGTGGAGAAGGTGCGGAATTTATAATAAAAGATAAAAAGGTATTTTCACAGGGTTTTAAAGTAAAAGTTGAAGATACTACAGGGGCAGGGGACTCTTTTATAGGTTCATTCCTATATCAGATAGCTAATAATAATTTAAGCTTAAAAGATATTTTAAAATTAGAGGATAAAAAAATAAAAGATATGTTATATTTCTCAAATGCAACAGCAGCATTAGTAGTTTCTAAAAAAGGTGCTATTGATGCATTGCCTAATAGACAACAAGTAGATAACTTTATAAATTATAAAGAGGTAGAAACCAATGATAAAAACTAAGGATATGCTTAAGAAAGATATAAATACATCAATAGAAAATAGCAAAGATAAAGTAAGAAAAGATAAGTGGGCATTGAAATACCATTTGATGCCTAAAGTGGGATGGTTAAATGATCCTAATGGATTATGCTATTTTAAAGGTGAATATCATGTTTTTTATCAATATTCTCCATTGGATACTGAGGGAGGATTAAAATTTTGGGGACATTATAAATCAAAGGATTTTTTGGAATGGGAAGATTTAGGGATAGCATTATATCCTGATGAAAAATTTGATAGAGATGGGGTTTATTCAGGTTCAGCTATAGTAGAAGGAGAAGACTTATATATTTTTTATACTGGTAATGTAAAGGAAGAAGGTAATCATGATTATACACTTACAGGTAGAGAACAGAATGTAGTATGTACAAAAACTAAAGACGGTATTAATTTTGAAGAAAAGAAGATTGTGTTAACCAATAAAGATTTTCCAGAAAATTTTACTCTTCACGTTAGAGATCCTAAGGTGTGGAAAGAAGAAAATAATTATTATATGGTATTAGGTGTAAGAGATAAGAATAATAAAGGATATGTTGTTTTGTATAAATCTAAGGATTTATGTAGTTGGAAATTTCATAGTATTCCAGCAGGTGGAGAAGAAGACCTTGGTTATATGTGGGAATGTCCAGACTTTTTTTCTATTGGAGAAAAAGATGTTTTAGTTATTTCTCCTCAAGGAATTGATGCTGATGAATATTTATATAATAATATATATCAAAGTGGATATATGTTAGGAAAATTTAGTGTTGATAAAAAGAAATTCAATTTTGAAAAATTTATAGAATTAGATAGAGGATTTGATTTTTATGCTCCTCAGACTTTTAAAGATAATAAAGGAAGAAGGATATTAATAGGGTGGATGGGACTTCCCGATATAGTGGAATACAGCAATCCTACTATAGAAAATGGTTGGCAACATGCGTTAACTATTCCTAGGGAACTGTCTATAGAAAATAATAAACTTATGCAAAAACCCATAGATGAAATGAAAATGCTAAGAAAAAATCATATATCTTTTAATATAGATGTAAATGGAGAAAGTATGTTAAAAGGAATAAATGAGGAAGTTTTTGAATTAATGCTGAATGTGAAGGAGCTCTATAGTGATTTTCAGCTAACATTAAGAGGAGATTGTAATTTACTTTATTATTCAAAATTAAAAACTTTTGAACTTTCTTTAGGTAAAAGTGGCTTTGGTAGAAAAAGTAGAAAGGTTGAATTAGAACAACTAAAATCAATCCATATTTTTTCTGATACATCGTCTTTGGAGATATTTTTGAATTCAGGGGAAGAAGTTTTTACTACAAGATTTTATCCTGAAAGTAAAGATAGAGATATTAAATTAAATTGTATAGGAAATATAATCATAGATAAATGGAGTATTTGAAATATAAAAAACATCTGACCACAGGGTTGGATGTTTTTTATTATAATTAAATTGATGTATAATATTGATGAAGGTAAATGGATTGGAGTAGGAGGAAAAGATGTAGTGTTTTGTAGTTAATACATACTGAATTTTGGGTTTTACGATAAAAAATTTTATAATAATGAAGGTGATATTTTGAATTGGCAAGGTATTATCATAGGATTAGCTTCTTTTTTGATCATCGGTATATTTCATCCCATTGTAATTAAGGGTGAATACTATTTGGGTAAAAAGATATGGCCATTATTCTTAATTTTAGGAATTATATTTGTTTTAGTGTCTACTTGTGTAAAGAATCAAATGTTATCAGCCATAATAGGGATTATAGGATTTTCGTGCCTGTGGAGTATTCATGAGATTTTTGAGCAAGAAGAAAGAGTAAAAAAAGGATGGTTCCCAAAGAATCCAAAAAGAAAGACATAAGTAAAAATCGGATGATGAGTCTGTAAAAAAATGTAATCATCTTTTGAGAGTATAAGTGTAATGGTATAATTATATAAATTATAAAGTGTGATAACTATAGGTTTACAATATGAGTGAAAGGGGTTCGTAGGTATGACAGAAAAGCTTTACTATGTAGATTCTTACTTAAAGGAAGGTGAAGCAGAAATAGTGAAGGTAACAAAAAAAGAAGGAAAGATATTTGTAGTTTTAGATAAAACGCCTTTTTATCCAGAAGGTGGAGGACAACCTTCGGATACTGGAAATATAAATGGAGTTAAAGTTATATATGTTTATGAGAAAGATGATATTATATACCACCAGGTAGAAAAAGAACTTCAGTGTGGAAAAGCAATATGTAGTGTAGATTTTGAAAGAAGATTTGATTTTATGCAGCAGCATTCTGGAGAACATCTCTTATCAGGAGCTATATATAAGTTGTATAAAGGGAATAATAAAGGTTTTCATCTAGGAGAAGATTATGTAACTATAGATATAGATATCTATCCTTTTACTGATACTATGGTAGAAGAAATAGAAAGAGAAGTAAATAGATACATATATATGAATGAGTCTTTTACAACTTATGTAGTAGACAAAGAAAACTTGAATAAAACCCCTTCTAGAAAGAAGATAGAGGTAGAAGGGGATATAAGAATAGTAGAAGCAAAAGATATGGATTGCTGTCCTTGCTGCGGAACTCATGTGTTGAGAACTGGGGAGATAGGTCTTATAAAAATACTTAAAGTAGAAAAGTATAAAGGTATGAGCAGAATATACATAAAATGTGGGAAAAGGGCATATGAAGATTTAGCAGTTAAGTATTATATAATAAATGCTCTAAACAGGAAATTTTCAACGGATGAAAAGAATTTACTTAAAAATATAAATAAGCAATCTGAAGAAATATTTGATTTAAAAACACAGTTAAATGAATTAAAAGCTAAATTAGCTGAAGAAGAAGCTTCAAATTTAATAAAGGATTCAAATGAAAACTTTATCTTTAAGAGCTATGAGAACAAAAGTTTTGAGGAAGTTATACATATTGGAGAAGCCTTAAGTAAAAATCCGTATGTATTTATATTAACCTCCTTAAAAGACAAAAAGATATTGTTTGCTAATAATACTAATGTGGAATTAAGTTGTGCAAAGATTTTTAAAGAATATATTAAAGAATTTAGTGGTAAAGGTGGAGGTAGTGATATAAAAGCTCAAGGATTTTTTAATAGTGTAGAGGAATTAGATAAATTTTATTTATTCTTATATGAAATGGTGAAAAATAACAAAGGATTAATTGATAATAAAATATAAAAATATGCTATAATATGTGCAGTATAAAATTATTTTTTACTTACTGGAGAAATATTTTTACAAGAACTGGAATTTTTAAAGGTTATTCCAGTTCTTGTTTGGTTAGTTGTACATTAAGTAGCATATTATTGATGAATATATGTAAATATTTATTTGAATTTTTTAAAGGCAGTTTTCTTATTTATACTAGATTTTTTGTTAATACTATTTTTTCTAGTAGGTTTACTTTTTCTTATGTCTACAATAGCGCCTTTATATACTGTCTTTGCTTCAATTTTTATATTAAAATCTTTTTCATATTTTTTAATTAATGAAGTTTCTTCTTTTGTAGCTATAGAAATAGCAGTACCCAAATTTCCAGCTCTACCAGTTCTACCTGCTCTATGAAGGTATTCTTTTGAATCCTCAGGTAAATCTAAATTAAATATATGAGTTACATCTTTTACATCTAGTCCTCTGGCAGCTATATCCGAAGCTACTAAAAGTTGAATCTTTCCGCTTCTAAATCCATCTAAAGCTTTTTTACGTTCTTCCTTTGATGCGCTACCATATATTCCATATGCTTTAATATGGTGATATTGAAGTTTTGATGTGGTAACTTCAATTTCTTCACTTTTATTTATAAAGACAATAGCTTTTTGTGGTTTTAGGGCAGCTACCAATTTTCTTAAAATCTCAATTTTATCCCTTTGTTCTGTAGTAATGTAATAATGAGTAATATCTGGATTAACTTGTTTCTTTTCTTCAATCTTAATAATTTCTGTTTCTTTCATTAAACTCTTTGCTATACTAAGTGTTTTTTCATTTATAGTAGCTGAAAAGACCATTAATTGTCTATCTCTCATTGTAGTTTTTATAACATCTTTTACTCCAGTTAAATTATTTTGATCTAGAAGCCTATCACCTTCATCTACAACAATGGTTTTAACAGTATGTGCACGCAACTTTTTCATTTTTATAAGTTGAAGTACTCTTCCAGTTGAACCTATAATTATGTGAGGCTTTTCTTTTAGCTTTTCAATTTGTCTTTTTATATTAACTTCTCCTATCATAGTTGCAGATGTTATAGGTACTTCAGAATTTTGTGATAAAAGTTTAATTTGTTTATCTATTTGCATAACTAGTTCATGGGTTGGAGCCAATATAATAGCTTGTATTTCTTTTTTATCACTATCTATCTTTTGGAATATAGGAAGTAAATAGGCTAATGTTTTGCCGCTCCCAGTTTCTGATTGCCCGATTATATCTTTATTTTCTAATGCCAAAGGTATTGCTTTTACTTGAATATCCGTAGGCTCATTTATACCTTCTTTTTTTAATCCTTCTATTATATTTGAATTTAATTGTAATTCATGAAATGAAATTGACATAATTATCTCCTTTATAATTTCGATGATTTGTGAATAATTTGGAATTATTTTTTATAGTAAAAACTTCTATAATTCTATACTTAGCATACCGTTTTGTCAATTAAATTATTTACTTATCAAAAAAGAGATTCTATTTTAAATAATTATGAATTATGTTAATAGATTTTGTCACAGGCTTTTGTTATAATAAAACTAAGATAAGAATAATATAGTATAGATAAATAAACATTAACGTTTTTAAAGTACCATAAAATAAATTTAAATTGGGTAATATAGTTAGCTAAAGACATCAAAGTAAAAACTTAATACTGATTTATAGGGCATCTGACTAAAAAGTAGGGTGCTTTTTATTATACTTTAAAGGGGGAAAGTTAATGAAGCAAAAATTAAGCAAATCAAATTATAAATTTCTTTTGAAGGAATTAACCTATCAAAGAAATAAGGGGGTGATTACTCAAGAGCAATTTGATGATATGATGAACTTATATGAAGAAGGATCAGGAATAAATTTTATAAGAGTGTTGGTTACAATAGGAGCTATTTTAATAGGTCTTGGGGTTTTAAGTTTTGTGTCTAGTAATTGGATATATATGAATAAAGTGTCAAAAATTATTACAATTATATCAGTTATGGGAATATCTATGTTTACATCTTTTAAGCTGGAGCATACTTATGAAAAAACTTCAAAAGCCTTATTATACTTGAGTACACTAATATATGGCGCAGGAATATTTTTAATAGGACAAATATTTAACTATGGTGGAGAATTTACTGCAGCCTTTTTGTTGTGGGCAGTAGGGGCAGTGTTAATAGCCTTAATATTAAAGGAAAAAATATTATTTATCTCTGGACACATATTATTACTTATATATATAAATGGAAGCTTTGGAGAAAATATAATAATCTATACTTTAATATTTATTTGTATTTTCTATATTGGAAATAAGTCATTTCAATATTCTAAGTATATAACCTTTCTTAATAATCTAGTAGCATTAAATTTTATTTTATATTTCTTAGACTATATAAATTTGAAAGGTATCTATATAGCTATCGTATTTTTTATAATAGGATTTGGAATGTATTATATCAAACATAGTTTAAATATATATGTTTTTAAACTACAAGGACTTATTTTAATAGGAATAAGCGGAATATTTTTGAGTTTTAGATATATTTGGGAAGAACTATCATTTATAAATAATGGAAATATAATAGCTATTATATTTAGTATAGTATTTTTAACATTTTTATTAAGTTTAGTCAGAAAAGGTCTTTTAATACCACTAGTATTTATTTGTGCTTTGATTTTAAGATATTACTTTGATACTTTATATGATTTTATGCCTAAGTCTCTATTCTTTATTATTGGTGGATTCATCCTTCTTGGTTTTGGTTATTACTTTGAAAAACTTAGAAAGAACTATGGAGGTGAACTAGATGAATAATTTAATTGAGAGAAGCGGTTTCAGATACTTAGCATCCTTTCTTATATTATTTTTGATTTTAATTTCTATGACAGTAGAACCTATAACAACAAATATATTGGGAGAAGAAATATTTATTAAAACAAAACCTCTTGATCCAAGAGATATATTTAGAGGTGATTATGTGCAGCTTAATTATGAAATAAATGATATTAATTTAGAAAAGTTAGATGAGGAAATATTAAAACTTAAGGATAAAGAGGAAGAAAATCCTTTTGAATATTTGAGGGGTAAGAAGGTATATGTATCTTTAAAGAAAAATGGAAAGTTTTATGTAGTAGATAAAGTAACATTAAAAAAACCTGCAGAAAGAATATTTCTTAAAGGAAGGTATGAATATCCTCTTTGGGATAATAGTGCTCAAGCTAAACTTAATGGAATTAGGGTTGATTATACGTTAGATAAGTATTTTATACCTGAAAATACAGGAAAAGAACTAGAAGAAAAATCTAGAAATGGAGAGGTTTTTGCAAAGGTTAAAGTATATAAGGGATATTCTTTTTTAAAGGAAATTGTAGATTAAATACTTTTGGTGAATTTCTGGAGGGTTTATAGGTTACTATTAATGAAAAATAAAATAGGCAAATCACAAGAATATGTTTTAGAAAAAAGAAATCCCCTTTTGCATCAGCAGAAGGGGATTTCTTTTAAAATATTATATGAGCTATTAGTGTAATAATAGGTAATGTAATTAGTGTACTGAGAACTAACTACAAGCCTAAAGATTATTGAAATGGCATATATTGCTAAAATTCAGAATTTAATATAATATTAAGTTATCTTAATATTAATAAACACATTTGAATTTTAAAGTATGAAATTAATAGGAGGAATATTTGTATAAAAATGAATGATATTTTAAATTTAATTAAAAAGAAATATAATGATAAATACAATCTTAGATAACACATTAATGAATTTAATAAAATAGGGGGGATTAGTATGAAAAAGTATATTAAATTAGATAAAAAGAGTTTGACAGTAGATTTTGAAAATCTTCCTAATTTTTCAACTACAGAGGAAGTTTCTCCTTATAAAGATATTATAGGGCAGAAAAGAGCAGAACAATCTATAGATTTAGGACTTCAAATGAGTAAAAAAGAATACAATATATTTATTTCAGGTCGCAGCAATACAGGTAAGACAAGCTATATAGTTAAAAAAATTAGAGATTATGCTAAAGAATTACCTTCGCCAAAGGATTGGTGTTATGTTTATAACTTTCAAAATGATAAACAGCCAATAGCAATATCTTTAGAAACTGGAACAGCAAATAATTTTAAAGATGATATGGACAAATTTATTGAGGAATTTTTAAAGAAAGTTCCAATATTTTTTAATGATCAAGGGTATGAAAGGGAAAAAAATAATATAATTCGAAAATATGAAAAATTTAGTTCAGAAATTTCTAACAAGCTATCTTCTATGGCAGAAGAAAGAAGTTTTAGTGTTGAACAGGATGCTAAAGGTAATTTTCTATTTATACCATTGAAAAATGGCATAAAGCTACAACAAGAAGAATACACTCACATGTCACAAGAAGATAAGAATCTCTTAGAAGAAACTTTAAATGAACTTAGACTGATTGCAATAGAAGTGGATAAGGAACTTTTAAAATTAAATAAGCAGATGGGTGATGAATTAGATGAATTAGATACTAGAATTGCTGAAAGTATTATTGAGGATATTCTTGATACTTTATATAGCAAATATGATTCTAGTAAAAAGATTATGGACTATCTAACTTCAGTAAAGAAAGATATAATTGAAAATCTTGATCAGTTTTTCGATGACGAAGATAATAATGGAACAGAAAAAGACTTATTAAAAAAAGTATTTCTAAAAAGATATAAAGTAAATGTTATTGTGAGCAACTGTACAGGTAAAGGTGCACCAGTAATATTCGAGGATTCCACTGAATATAGCAATATATTTGGGAAAATTGAATATGAAAATATAATGGGAAGTGTAGTAACTAATTTTACAATGATTAGTCCAGGAAGTATTGATCTTGCAAATGGAGGATATTTAATAATTAATGCTGATAAGCTTTTAAATAATTTAGATACATGGAAAGCTTTGAAAAGATGCTTAAAGACGGAAAGTATTATTACTGAAAATTCTAAAAGTAGTGTAGAAGTTGTTCCTATGATAACTTTAAAACCAGAAGATATCCCTCTAAATATTAAAGTTATATTGATAGGCAGCGATTTTGCTTATTCATTATTCTCTTCTAGTGATCCTGAATTTAAAAAGTTTTTTAAAATAAAAGCGGAATTTGATAGCCAAATTGAAAATGAAGGAAAAAATATTGCTAACATCATAGGATTTATCAGTAATTATGTTAGAAAAAATAATATGTTTAATGTTACAAAAGAAGGTATTATTGAACTTCTTACTTATTCTTGCAGATTAGCTGGAAATAAGAGATATTTTACAGCTAGAATGAGTGAAATGCTTGAAGTATTAGACATTGCATATGTATTAGCTAAAAAGGAAAAGGCTGTAATTATAGATAGATATCATATGAAAAGTGCTGTATTAGAAATTCAAAACATGCATGGACTATATAGAAAAAAGACTTTAGAAATGTATAAATCTAAAAAGTATATTATAAGTCTTAATGGATTAAAGGTGGGGCAAATTAATGGATTGTCTGTAATAGATTATGGTGACTGGGTTATTGGACAGCAGCATAAGATAACTGTAACAACTTTTGCTGGTAAAAAAGGTATTGTTAATATTGAACGTGAAGTAGAAATGAGTGGAAGTATTCATAGTAAAGGTATTATGATACTCTCAGGATATATAGGTGAATTACTTGCACAGAACACACCTATTTCTTTTAATGCAAGCATAGTTTTTGAACAACTTTACTCTGGAATAGAAGGGGATAGTGCTTCGGCAGCTGAACTTATAGCACTTATATCAAGTCTCAGTGGTATTCCGATAAAACAAAGTATGGCTATAACAGGCTCTGTAAATCAAAAGGGTGAAATACAGCCTATTGGCGGAGTGAATGAAAAAATAGAAGGATATTTTGATATTTGCAGTATTTGGGGGCTTGATGGAAGCCATGGGGTAATTATTCCTTATACTAATATTGATGACTTAGTTTTAAAGGATGAAGTTATTGAAGCTGTGGATAAAGAATTGTTTCATATTTATGCTGTAAGCAGTATTGAGGATTGTATGGAACTTTTATATGATACTAGCTTTAAAAGCGAAGAATATGGTGAAATTATGGAAACAGTAAAACAGCATATTTTAGTTAAATTACAAAAATACAACTTTATACTAAATGCACAAACTGATACAAATGGAAATATTTTTAGGGAAAAGTAGATATTTATATTAAGAATATAGGAACTCCAATTATTTAAGGGTTAAAGGGTTCTTTGATAATTTTAAGATGAATTAAGTTTTAATTTGCAAAAATAACTATTGATTTTTATATATAATTTGATATAATAATTCTTGGGTAAAGCTTTTCACAACAAGTAATACTCATTAATAAGTTAATATTTCTGAAATATTTGTGGAGCTCTTATTTTGAACCTACATAACTTAAAAGGGAGTTCAATATTTAGATGTGGATTAGACCTATAAGACCCAGTGTTTAGGCAAGGACAGAGAAACATCTGTGAGAACACCCACCTATCGGAGAGATAGGTGTCAAAATCAGAGCAGCGGTATTTTGGATTTTTAAATTAGTAAATATAGCTATAATGCTATTTAAGAGAGATAGAATTTTCTATCTCTCTTTTTTTAGTTTAATTTGTTTTACTAAACATGGGTATTCCATAATAAAATAAAATTTAATCCTGAAGTTAAATTCTAGTTTTTTAATATTTTCTGAATGGTTTACGGTATTATAGGAGAAAAATAATAGTATTGGAAAAAACAAAATTTTATTGTTTACTATGTAGTATTGTAATGTATATACATATTTATATAGAAAATAACAGGAGGCAGTGTATATGGAAGTGTTAAGTATTTTTATCATAGTATTTTCACCCTATTTAGCAATATTACCTATGGCAATTATAGGGTTTAGTATGATTGTTAAGAATAATTATATTTTGTTAAGAACTATTTGGAACATAGGATTACTTTTTCTTTTTATATGGTCTTTTTTTGTAGGAATCATAAATACAGATATAATCTCTACATTAGCCTCTTTTGTTATATTATTTTATTTTTTCATTTGCATATATTTGCAAAACTACTATAATACAGAGGAACAAATAGAAAAGCTTTTCAAAAATATTATGTTAATTTCTATAGGATCTGGTTTTATTGGAATTATTGAGGCATTTACAGAAATACATTACAAGTTCAGCTGGTGGAAATATTTATTTGGGATTTATCCTTTTCTTCCCTTTGAAGAAAGATATAGAATTTCAGGTACTTTTGGTAATCCAAATGTAGCAGGAACTTGGTATGCAGCTATGGTTCTTATATGCTTTTATTTCTATCAAAATGCATCTCAAGTTAAGAAAGCACTTTATGCATTAGCAGCTTTATTATTTATGAGTGATTTAATTATGACAGGATCACGTGGAGCTGTGATAGGATTGTTGGTAGGATTAATTACATATGCTTATTTCATAGAAGATAAAAAGAAAATGCTATTTTTGATATTAATCTTGTTATCTGGTATAGCGTTAATGTTTAATTTTCCACACTATTTTCCAAGAGGAAGAGGTATATTTATCTCAATTAAGGATAGAAGATTGATTTGGAAAAATTGTTTAAATATGTTTACAATTAAACCTATAGCTGGATGGGGTCTTATGGGAATTTATTTCGCAAAAGGAGAAGTATTTAATTATGTTAGAACAGTTCATGGCCATAATATCTGGATTACAATAGCAACAACTTTAGGAAGTGTTGGCCTTAGTGCATTTATATGTATGCAGTGTTATTTATTTAATGAAACTAGGTTACTCAGACAACATAGTTGTGCCTTAGTACCTTTGTTAGCTGGTTTGGAAGCCGTAGTTTTAGCACAGGGATTAGTAGATTTTACTATAATAAGTCCTCAGGGAGGTACAATATTCTTTGGTTGTTCTGCAATTATTAGCAGTCTTGCTTTTCAATATAGAAATGTATTTGTTAATGAGTATTGTTCAATATCATTATTACAAAGAATAAAGTCTAAGTAATATATTTGTAATTATTCTTGAATTATCAGAGTAATAAATTGCAAGTTGTAAAAGACATATAGTATATAAAAGCTATATGTCTTTGTTTATAATAAAGTAACACTGTATTTAGCTTTATTTGAGATTAGATTTAGTTGTTTATTTAATTTGTATTTGATATTATATACATAGATTATTGCATGAAAAAAGACTACAGTTCTATAAATTATGAATATTCAACAAAATCTATTGAGGTTTTTAAGTATAAATTATTATAATTATATATAAAATAATAAAATTTGCTTGAAATAACATATATTTATGATACCATTAGATAAGAATATATTGTTATCTAATGTGGATTTATACAAATTTTCATATAGGAGGATCAGCAGGACATGAAAAACAATACAGAAAATACTGAAATAATAAAAAGTAAAGAAGAGTTAGCTGAAGAGTCTAATCTATCATCTAATTTTATTCACAATATAATAGATGAATATCTAGAAGCTAACCCTAATAATAAAATACATACTCGTTTTCCACCAGAGCCAAATGGCTATTTACATATAGGTCATGCAAAAGCTATATGCATAGATTTTGGTACAGCTGAAAAATATAATGGTCTATGTAACTTAAGATTTGATGATACTAATCCTACTAAGGAAGATGTAGAATATGTAGAATCTATAAAAGAAGATGTTAAATGGCTTGGATTTGATTGGGAAGATAGGTTGTTCTATGCATCAAATTATTTTGATAAATTCTATGAATATGCTGTTATGCTTATTAAAAAGGGTAAAGCTTATGTAGATGATTTGAGCCCAGAAGAAATGAGAGAATACCGCGGTACATTAACTAAACAAGGTAAAAACAGCCCATATCGTGATCGTACAGTTGAAGAAAATCTTGATTTATTCCAAAAAATGAAAAATGGGGAATTCGAAGATGGTTCACGTGTTTTAAGAGCTAAAATAGATATGGCATCACCAAATTTGAATATGAGAGATCCTGTAATTTATAGAATTTTCCATGCTACTCATCATAATACAGGAGACAAATGGTGTATTTATCCTATGTATGACTATGCACATCCACTTGAAGATGCTATTGAGAAGATTACACATTCTCTTTGTACATTAGAGTTTGAAGACCATAGACCACTTTATGATTGGGTTTTAAGAGAGTGTGAAGTAGAAAATCCTCCAAGACAAATTGAGTTTGCAAGATTAAATGTTACAAATATGGTAACAAGTAAACGTAAACTAAAGGCATTTGTAGATGAAGGAATTGTTGATGGATGGGATGATCCTCGTATGCCTACTATATCCGGACTTAGAAGACGTGGATATACATCAGAAGCTATTAGAGATTTCTGTGAACGCATAGGAGTAGCAAAAGCAAATAGCATGGTTGATGCAGCATTATTGGAGCACTGTGTTAGAGAAGATTTAAAGCTTAAGTCTCCACGTATAATGGGTGTATTACATCCACTAAAAGTTGTTATAACAAACTATCCAGAAGATGAAGTGGAAATGCTGGATGTGGAAAACAATCAAGAAAACTTAGAAATGGGTTCAAGAAAAGTACCATTTTCAAGAGTTATATATATTGAACAAGAAGATTTTATGGAAAATCCACCAAAAAAATATTTTAGATTATATCCAGGAAACGAAGTACGTCTTAAAAATGCTTACTTTGTAAAATGTGAAGAAGTTATTAAGGACGAAAATGGAGAAATTATAGAATTGCGCTGTACATACGATCCAGAAACTAAGAGTGGTTCAGGATTTACTGGACGTAAAGTAAAAGGTACACTACATTGGGTTTCAGCTGAACATGCTGTTGAAGCAGAGGTTCGTTTATATGACAACTTAATGATAGAAAAAGAAGGAAATGAAAGTGAAGAAGAAGAAAGAGAAATGATAGTAAATCCAAGTTCACTAGAAACGATAACTTCTTGCTTAATTGAGCCTTCTGTTAAAGATGCAAAACCGGGTGATAAGTTCCAATTCTTAAGACATGGATATTTCTGTATAGATACTAAGAATACAACTGATGAAAAACTAGTGTTCAATAGAATAGTTGCAATGAAAAGTTCATGGAACAATAAAAAATAATATATTTTAAAAAACAGGTCATTAAAATAAATTTAAGACCTGTTTTTTATTTTATAAAACAGAATTAAAGATAATTTACTTTAGATATATAGTAAGAGATTGGAAAAGCTATACTAACTATGATACTATATTTATGGGTATTAAATGAAGTTTTGTAATTAATTATTATATAGTATAAATTTAGCTTAATAATTAGATTTTATTAATAAAATAATTCAAGATAATGTATGGAGGTTAGATATGGAGAGAAAAAAGAAGATCATAGCAATAATTATTTCAGTAGTTATTGGTGGAGGCATATTCGGAATATCAAAGATAAGTCAAAGTAAATATTTACCTGTGCAAGCCACTAGAGTCTCTCAAGGAGATTTAAAATTATATTTATCTACAACAGGTGTAGTTAAATCTCATGATATGAAAGAATATTACGGTTCTGAGGTAAAGGTTAGTAAAATATATGTGAAAGTTGGAGATAAAGTAAAAAAAGGTGATATCTTAATCACTTATGAGGTAGAAGATTTAAATACTATTGTGAAGCAAGCAGAAATTCAATATAACAATGCTATACTTCAAAAGCAAGATTTACAAAAACAAAATCAAGAAATAAATAATAATATAAACAACAAAAATAGTGAAATAGGGTATATAGATAAGAGAATAGACGATATAAACACTAAAATTGAAACGTTACAAAACAGTAGTGATTCTCCAACTTCTATTCAGATTCAAGGATTTGAAGATCAAAAATCTACCTTAGAACAACAAAAAAATATCTTAGTTCAGCAAAAAAATGCTATACAACCTATTTCAAATGAAAAATTAAAACAAGCAGAAAACACAATAAATTTAGCAAAATTAACTTTAGATACTGCTAAAAAGAATCTTTCTAAACGTGTAGATAAGATAGTTTCAGAAAATGATGGGGTGGTTACTGCTTTAAATGCTGTGGAAGGAGCTATGGCAAATATAGCAAAGCCTCTTCTAATTGTTCAAAATACAGACAATTTAAAAGTAGTTATTTCTATGGGAAAATATGATGCTAGTAATATAAAGTTAAATCAAAATGCTCTTATTAAAAATGAAAAAAAACAATATAAAGGAAAGATTTCTTATATTGCTCCAGCAGCTGAAAAGTCAAAAGATCCAACGAGTGGTGAAACAAGCCTTACAGTTGATGTAAATATATTAGATAAAAACCCAGACTTAAAAATAGATTTTGATGTTGATGTAGATATTTTATTAGACGAAACAAAAGGGGTAAAAAAGATACCTACAGAATGTATTAAAACAGATAAAAAAGGAAAAAACTTTATTTATACTATAAAGGATAATAAAGCAGTGGAAAGAGAAGTTACATTAGGTATTGAATCTGACAATGAAGCAGAAATAATTAAAGATGCAACGATAGGAGAGCAAGTTATATTAAACCCAACAGATACTATTAAAAGTGGAACTCTGGTAAAAGTTTCATCAGATATAGACAGTATGAAAACAAAGAAATTATTTTTTATTAGATAGACATTAAAACAATGGGTAAAGTTAAATTTTTAGGTGGAGGAAAGTAGAAATGAATAATATAAATGTAATAGAAGTAAAAAATATAGTTAAAACCTATAAAAATGGATCTATTAGCTTTCAAGCACTTAAAGGAATAAATCTTAAAGTATGTAAAGGAGAATTTACATCCATAATGGGAGCTTCAGGTTCTGGTAAATCTACTTTTATGAATGTACTAGGCTGTCTTGATCATATAGATGCTGGAGAATACATATTAAATGGTAGAAATGTTTCAATGCTTACTGATAATGAACTTGCTTTTGTGAGGAATAAAGAAATTAGATTTGTATTCCAAGCATTTAATCTATTGTCTAGAATGACTATACTAGAAAATGTGGAACTTCCATTGATTTATGCAGGTATTTCTTCAAAAGTAAGACGAGAAAAAGCTGTGAAAGCTTTAAAAAAGGTGGGCCTGGAGAATAGACTACACCATAAGCCTAATGAAATATCAGGAGGGCAAAAACAAAGAGTTGCTATAGCAAGAGCTATAGTTAATGATCCTATGATTATAATGGCAGATGAACCTACAGGAAATTTAGACACGAAATCTACTTTTGAAGTAATGAAAATATTTGAGAATTTGAATGAGGATGGAGCTACAGTTATTATGGTTACTCACGAAAGTGAAGTAGCAAAATATGCAAGAAGAATTGTCAGATTTAAAGATGGAGAAGTACTAAGTGATGAAGAATTTTAAAATAGAATAAGAATCTAATAAAGGAGAAGAACAATGGGTTTTTCACAAAACTTAAAAATGGCATTAGAGAGTATAAAAGCAAATAAAATACGTTCCTTTCTTACAATGCTTGGAATAATTATAGGTATAAGTTCAGTTATAACGGTTATATCTCTTGGGAAAGGTGGACAAAGTAGTATTATTAATGAATTTGAGAAAATGGGATCAAATAATGTAGAGATAGATGTTGATAGAGCTAATGCAGAAATTAATGAATATATAACTCTCAAAGATATACAAGCTATAAAAGCTAAGATTGATACAGTAAAATATATAAGTCCTTCAATATTACAAAGAGGTACAGCATCTACGGAAATAAAAAGAAAAACAGCTTATATTATTGGAAGTAATGAAGAATTTCATGAAATTAATAATTATATATTGCTATATGGAAGATTTTTTAACGAAAATGAGGTTTTAAAAGGTAAAGCTGTGGCTGTTGTAGACGAAAATTCAGCCATGAAACTATTTGGAGATACTAACATAATTGGAAAAACTATAAAAATAGGATCTGTGGATTGCAGCAAAAAGGTAACTATAGTAGGAGTAAGAGAATCCATATCTAGATTTGGAAGTAATAATTCTGTTTATGTAAATATACCTATAAGCTTTTTTCAAAGTCTTTATTCTAAAATAAGAAATATACCTTCATTGACTTTAACTGCTGTGTCAAAAGAGGATGTAGAAGAGGCTGGATATAGCACAGTAAATCTGCTAGAAAGTAGGCATCGTAATAGGGGAAAAGAAATATATCAGACTAATAATATAATAGATAAGCTTTCACAAATTAATAATATTTTGGATATCTTTACAGGTGTTATTACGTCTATTGCTGCTGTATCTATTTTTGTTGGTGGTATAGGCATAATGAATATAATGCTTGTATCTGTAACTGAAAGAACAAGAGAAATTGGTATAAGAAAAGCTTTAGGCGCTACCACTCAAACTATACTTGTTCAATTTTTAACTGAATCCATAATAATATCTTTAATTGGTGGTGCAATTGGTATAACATTAGGATTATTAGTCTCACAGGTAATAGGCACTATAATGGGTATAACTCCATTTATATCTTATATAGTTATCATAGAAATAATTTTATTTTCTTTTTCAGTAGGAATATTTTTTGGAATATATCCAGCAAAAAAAGCTGCGAATTTAAATCCTATTGATGCATTAAGATATGAATAAATGATATTAAACACAAATATCATTTATTCAGATTTAATTCTGAAATATAGCTTGTTATATAGGATTTATAAAGGTAAGAATAGAATTTATAACAGACTTAACTTTGAGTTATATGAACAATTTTAAATACCATATTGTTCTTAACATAAAATCTTTTGGTATTACTTTGAAATACAAAGTGTGTAGTTAAGGCTTCAATTCTGTTTATTGCTAACAAATCTTTTTTTAGTATTTTTTGAGGTGTTTTAAGACCACATCCAGTAATATGATTATCTTGTACTGCTCTTAAAAATAAGTCTAGTATGATATCCTCATAATCTTTAGGTACCCTATTTCCTTTAAGTTTGTTACATTGTTTACATGAGAGTACCAAATTAAAGATATCTGTAGTTCCTTTTTTACTTTTAGGAATATAGTGGTCAAGAGTAATTTGCTTATACTTGAGTATTTTACCACAAAAAAAGCACTGTCTGTTTTCACGATCATAAATATATAGCTTATCTGAATTTTTTATGTTCATAAGTGTCACCTTTTTATAATAATCAAATAATAAGAGAAAGCTGATAGTGTTACCCTATTATTCATAATTAAATCTTAATATAACAGTAAGAAAATAATTATAAATAATAGGGGTAAGTTGCTTAAGGTGTTAAAAAGTCATTATGTACATACTATTTCATATTTGAAAGTCACCTTTTTCTTCACCTTTAAATGTATTTGCTATCCAGTAACATTTATTTTGTGATGGTACAAAATATAGATTTACATTTTTTATGTCTTTAACTTTTTTTCCAGCTTGTTTCCATAATTCTCTAAACATAGTTAATAGCTGATTATCAGTCACATCAGTACCATCATGTTGAATGCAAATTTTACTTTTCATATTATCCTCTCCCCTCATAATAATTACTAAATAATAGTAGTATAATAATTTATAATTTATTATACTTTATTATAACAAAAATATCCAATTTTTCAAAATAATTATGCTGAAAATATAAAAATTTAGTATATTATAACTAAAATGTAAGTTAGACTTATGAATATATAAAATTTAAATTAGAT
Organism: Clostridiaceae bacterium; assembly: GCA_036677675.1. GTDB lineage: Bacteria > Bacillota > Clostridia > Clostridiales > Clostridiaceae > Clostridium_H. Next base: position 52,798 of record JAVBWC010000025.1, read on the forward strand.
GTAACTGACATATAAAAAGATCACAACTTATAATACAAAAGCTGTGATCTTTTTATATAGAATCAATATTTAAAATGCCCAGTTACCATTTTTAAATATGTGCATATTTTCACCACTTTGTGTTTCTCCAATTATATCAAGATCAGCAGAACCTATCATAAAGTCTTCATGATTTAAAGAAGTATTAGCTCCAGCCTTTTCAAGATCTTCCTCATTCATTTCGCTGCCACCTTCAATGCAAGTTGGATAAGCCATTCCAAAAGCTAAGTGACAGGAGGCGTTCTCATCAAATAATGTATTGTAAAAAATTATATTAGAATTTGAAATTGGTGAATCATAAGGTACTAAAGCTACTTCACCAAGATAATGTGAACCTTCATCAGTTTCAATTAATTTTTTCAATGTTTCATAGCCTCGTTCAGCTGAAAAGTCAACAATTCTACCATCTTTAAAGATTAGGATAAAGTTATCTATTAAATTACCACCATAATTAAGAGGTTTTGTGCTTTTAACTTTACCGTTTACTCCTGTTTTTAATGGAAGAGTAAATACTTCTTCAGTTGGCATATTTGCAACAAAATAAGTTCCTTTTGAATTGTATTCTCCACCGCCTGCCCAAAGATGCTTTTCAGGAAGTTCTATAGTTAAATCTGTATCCTTTGAAATAAAATGAAGTTTTTTAAATTTCTTATTGTTTAAAAATTCAACCTTTTCATTCATATTCTTTAGGTGATCATCCCAGGCTGCTACAGGGTCATTTTTATCCACTCTAACTATTTTAAAAATGTTTTCCCAAAGCTTTTCTACAGCTTCCTCTTCAGAAAGATTTGAGAATACTTTTTTTGCCCAAGCTTTTGTTGGTATTGATACTACTGACCAAGCAACTTTGCTACTCATGATGTACTCTCTATAATTTTTTAGTGCAATTGATCTTGTTTTATTTGCTTCTGCAATTCTTTTAGGATCTACATCTTTTAAAAGTTCAGGATTTGACGCAGAAATTGAAAGAAATGCAGCTCCATTTTTAGCAAGTTCTTCATATCCATCTGCCTTCCATTTAGGAAATTCCTTAAATGTTTCTTCTGGTGCATTCATATATTTTATTAGAGCTAATTCTTCGTCACCCCATTCAACATGAACATCTTTAGCACCAGCCTTATAAGCGTATTCTGCTGCAAGTCTTGTAAATTTTGCACATTCTATAGGGGAATTTATAACAAGGGTTTGACCTTTCTGAATATTAACACCTGTTTTAACTGCAAGTTCTGCGTATTTTTTTAATATTTCACTAAACTTATCCATCTTATCACTCCTTTAACTCTTCTACATATTATTAGTTTATCTTAAATTAAATATAAGTCAAATGTCTATTCAAGATAAAGTAAAAAGTGATTAGTATGTATCTGTAACTATAATTTATTACTATTGTGCAAGAGAAAAGCTAAAAAAGCAGAAGAATTGATTTACTATATAAAATATGTAATTGTTTCTATTGAAAAGATCAATTAAGGCTTCTATTGTTCAAATAAATATTTAACTTATCTTTTATTATTATTTAAGTGATAGAAAGAACTTAACGACTTATGGTATATTAATTACAAGAATTAATATATGGGAGGTGGAGAAATTTGATAAAGATAAAAACAGTTTATTCTAGAAGAAAAGAAAAATATCAAAAACTTTTAAAAAAACAAAATAGAATTATAAATCTTATAAGCTTAATTAGAATGGTGATTTTTATGAGTGCAGTAAGCTTTCCTTTGTTCTTTTGTTATAATATAAAAAATATGTATTTGAGCATTTTTACATTTTTGATATTTGCTTCAACATTTGTAATTATAGCTGTAAAACATGATAAAATAATAAAAACTAGAGATTTGATAGCTAATATATGTAACATAAATCAGCAGTGCATAGAACGTGTAGAAGGTAAATGGAAAGAATTTCAGGATGATGGGGAAGAATATAAAGATGAAAGCCATCCGTATTCTAATGATTTAGATATATTTGGTAGAGCATCTCTTTTTCAGTACATAAATAATACTACAACCCATATTGGAAGAGAAAAATTGAAAAAAAGCTTAACAAGTAATATTTATTCACATCAGAAAGTTTATAGAAGACAGGAAGCTATAAAAGAACTTAGCAAAATGATAGGATTTAGACAAAGACTAAAAGGAGAGGGACTCAAAAATTTTAACTCTAATAAAAATTCAGCAAATTTATTAAAATGGGCAAAACAAAAACATGGTTTTTATGAGAGTAAGTTTATTCAAACTATCAGTATAGTTCTACCTGTGTTAACTTTAGCAGCTATTCTATATTATTTTTTAGGTATACTAAAAAGTTATTACATACCTTTAATGTTTATGATTATAAACACTATTATTCTTAAAATAAATAAAAATGAAAGAAATAGTGCATTAGATACAGTTTATATTTATAAGAAACAAATAAATAATTATTATAGTATGTTAAAACTTATAGAAAAAATTAATTTTAAATCAGGCTACTTAAAAGAGTTGAAAGCAAAACTTATGTATGAAAATAGTAGTGCTTCAGAAAAAGTAAGAAAACTTAACAAACTTTCAGATTTGATAGAAGATAGAAGAAATTTAATGTATTTTATATTGAATTACGTGTTTTTGTGGGATTATCATTGTATGATAAATCTTGAAAAATGGAAAAAGGCACATGGTAAAGAATTAGGAAAGTGGTTAGAAACTATAGGAACTATAGAAGAACTGGGGAGTTTTTCAACATTAGCCTTTGATAATTCAGATTGGACTATGCCTAAGTTTAAAGAGAATGGGTTTATATTTAAAGGGGAAAACATAGGTCATCCTCTTTTAGGTAGTGAAAGAGTATGTAATGATTTAACCATAGAAGAAGATAAAAAAATTATATTGATTACAGGCTCCAATATGTCTGGAAAAAGTACATTTCTTAGAACAGCGGGCATAAATCTAGTTTTAGCTTATGTAGGAGCTCCTGTATGTGCAAAAAAATTTGAGTGTAGTATAATGGAAATATTTACTTGTATGAGAATTAGTGATAATTTAGAAAAAAATATTTCATCTTTTTATGGCGAATTACTTAGAATAAAAGAACTTGTAAATAAAACTAAAGAAGAAAGAAAAGTATTCTTTTTATTAGATGAAATATTTAAGGGAACTAATTCTATAGATAGACACACTGGAGCAAAAATTTTAATAAATAAACTTAGCAGTAAAAAAGTACTAGGAATGGTATCCACTCATGATTTAGAACTTGGAAGTTTGGAGAAAGAAAATAGTAATATAAAAAACTATCATTTTGAAGAATACTATAAAAACAACAATATATATTTTGATTATAAGCTAAGAAGGGATATTTCTACTACAAGAAATGCTATGTATCTTATGAGTATTGCAGGAATAGTAGATAGTGACTAAGTTATGAGGTGAGTAATTTAAACTTATTGTAAAAGATTAAAATAGAATTAATACTATTAAATAATGAAAGGTATGTTTCGTGTGATAAAAGAAATTATAGCTAAACAAATGTTATCTCATATTAAAAATCCAGACCCATGGTTTGGAATAAAATATAATATGAACATATACAGAGGATGCCAGCATGGGTGTATTTATTGTGATTCTCGAAGTGAGTGTTATAATATAGAAAATTTTGATGATATTATTGTGAAAACTAATGCAGTTGAACTGTTAGAAAGGGAAATATCCAGAAAAAGAGTCAAAGGTACTATTGGTACAGGAGCAATGAGTGATCCGTATATCCCTTTAGAGAAACATTTAAAATTAACTAGAAAATCATTAGAGATAATTAGAAAATATGGTTTTCCCGTTCATATTATCACCAAAAGTAATCTGGTGGTTAGGGACAAGGATATTTTAAATGAGATAAATAGAGTTTATGCTGCAGTTTCATTTACAATTACTACTTCAGATGATGAACTAGCAAAAAAAATTGAGCCTGGTGCCCCATTACCGTCTGAACGATTTAATGCCATGAAATCCATAGCAAATGAGGGTATTTACACAGGGGTGACAATGATGCCAATACTTCCTTATATTCAAGATAATGAAGATAATATCATAAGTATTGTGAAAAAAACTACAGAATGTGGTGGAAAATATATACTACCTTTTATGGGAGTTACTTTGCGTGACAGGCAGCGTGTATATTACTATAATAAACTGGATAAGTATTTTCCAGGTTTGCGTACAAAATATGAATCAAACTTTAAAAATAAATATGAATGTATTTCAGATGAATCAGCTAAACTTTATAAAAAGGTAAAGAAAATAAGCATGCAATATGGAATAAAGTTAAAGATGGATAAATATGAGGATAGAGTACCAATTCAATTAAGTTTATTTTAGATATATAGGTATTAAAATCAGAGCAGCGGTATTTTTGGATTTGTAAATTAAAATATAATGAATATTATCTTAAGGAGAGGTAGAAACACCTCTCTTTTTTGATTCTCTTAAAAAATTTAGTAAGTGCTTTTATACAATTTCAGAATACATAAGATTAAGAAGAATATAAAAATAGTTATTACAAATAATAAAATCATAGACAAGTTTAGAAAGGATGCTCGTTATGTATACAAGATTATTTGTAATATCAGTAACTCCAGGAATAGCATTAGCACTTGCTGCATATTTGACTGATAGATACGATAGGGAACCTATAAGTTTATTAATAAAAGTTTTTATTTTAGGAGCATTTTCTGTGATCCCAACAGCAATAGTTGAAAAATTTCTTGGAGCTTTTAACATATTTGGTGGATTAATAGGTAGCGCTTACACAGCATTTATAGTTGCTGGACTAACAGAAGAATTTTTTAAAAGAGAAGTTATTTTAAGAACGGTATTTAAAAGCAGTGATTTTAATGAAAAATTAGATGGTATAGTGTATTCAGTATTTTCAGCTTTAGGTTTTGCAACTGTAGAAAATGTTATTTACGTAGTTTTTAGATTTGCCGCTAATCCTTATGTAGGTATTTACAGAGGACTACTTTCAGTGCCAGCACATATGTTATTTGCAATAACTATGGGATATTATTTATCTTTAACGAAATTTTCACATGATTATAATGTGAAAAAATATAGAACTTTTTTAAGAAAATCCTTAAGTGTTCCAGCTATATTGCATGGAATTTTTGATTTTATACTAATGGCTAATATTCCAATATTATTTGCAATATTTATTCCTTATGTTATTTACTTATGGATAGCGAATTTAAGAAAGCTTAATGAATATTATTTAGAATCAAAGAGAGAGCAAAAAGAGTAAGTTACAAAGAACACCGAAGCAATTTTAATATTTAACATAAACCTTGCTTTATAGCAAGGTTTATGTTAAATATTATTGAATTTTTGTAATTACAAATTACGACTTCTCTACTTTTGTAAATTGAGTGCATTCTGTATCTTTTGTCATTATATCAAAAATAAATCCTTGTTTTTTAAGACCTTGAATAACCTCAGACAAGGCTTGTACAGTTGTGGTTTTTGGATCCAAATCATGCATTAGAATTACAGCTTTTTTTGTATGCTTGCTTCCATTTAATACTGAGCTTACGATTTTATCTTTACTTTGTCTATATGCTGCTGCATCTGTAGAATCTACATTCCAGTCAAAATAAACATAGCCTTCTTTGTTCATTTCTCTGATTATTTCTTTCATCATATTTTTACCGCCATATCTATTACTGATAGTATTGTTAGAACCTCCAGGATATCTTAGTATAAAATTAGGTTCTTCACCAGTTACTTCAGTTAGGAAGTTGTCCAATTTTTTTACATCCTTTTTGAAATTATCTACTGAACTATAAATAGTTTTATAGTCATGACTATAAGTATGATTTGCTAAAGCATGTCCATCATCAGATATTTTTTTATACAAATCTATATGATTTTTATGTCCATTAACAAAAAAAGTTGCTTTCACATTATAATCTTTTAGTACTTTTAAAATGTCTAAAGTATTTTTTGATGGTCCGTCATCAAAAGTTAAGTAAGCAATTTTTACATTTTTCATTTTTTCTGTATACAAATCCTTTTTTTCTTCAATAGAAGTCAGTAATTTTTGATTTTCAACAGTAAGTGTTTTGTTACTGTCTTTTGTTTCGGTTATTTGTTGTATTAATTTAGTATTTTCATTTTTTACTTTCATAATTTTTGCTTGAGCTATTAACATATTTGAAAGTGAATATATTAATGCTATAAACAGGATAAATTCTATTATACGTAGTTTAGATTTTGAATTTCTTCTCATACTAATTCCTTCCATCCCCTAATGTTATTGTGACAAGTTTGTTAATTCATTTATTTTTTGCTCAATTTGAGAATGACTTTTATTTAATTTAGTATTCTCAGTAGAAAGAGAACTATTGCTTTTTTTCAAGGCTTGTAGTTCATTTTGTAATGCATTATTTTTAGCTTTATATTCCTTAAGCTTTGGACCATTAAAAAAGTTAATAAATAAAGATATAATTGTTATAGTGCTTGTTAAAATTATAGTAATAGATCTTGTTTGTCTCATGCTTCTTCTTTTTCTCGTTAACCTAACATTTTGCATAATGGTTTCTCCTTTATTAAATTTCATATATATTCGACACTATTATATAACATTTTATTACAAAGTAAAGTTACAAAAATGTAACAATTTAATAAGTAATAAGAAAAGGAGGGGTAAAGCTAAGTATTTCTTCAAAATTCTTATTTGTTTAGTTAAATAAATTTAACATTTTATTGAAGTATTGTTTTTGTGTGATTAAAACGCTTATGTGTTGTTTTTTACAATAAGAAAAGATAAAATGAAAACTAGACTAGATTAATTTAAGTGAAATTTAAGAATAGTTTAATTAGAGCTTAATAGTTGAAAAATATAATTATATATAAGATTAAGAATGTTTTTTAGTAGGGGAGTATGATGATGGGTTTTATAAAGGGTATGAAAATTAGCAAAAGACGTATTGATGAAATTGGAATTTTTAAAGCAATACTTATTATATTTATTTCAATTTGTATAGAGAGTACAGGTTTTTTATTTGAAATTTGTATTAAAGATTTAGGGAGTGCTGTACCATACATAAATTTTCTGGTAGAAATATTATTCAAGTTTTTAACTGTAATAATTATATTGAAATTATTTAGTAAAAAATCAGAAGAAGCTTTTGAATATAGTAAGCCTAATGTTAAATACTTTCTTTTTACATGTATCATAATTATTGGATTCCGTTTATTCTATGCATGCAGCATAGGTAGATTGGTTAGCCACATAGAAATAAATCCTATGATTCAAAAAGCTTTTGAAGAGTTAGCAGAATCACCTATCATTTTGATTTTTTCTGTTTCAGTTGTAGCGCCTATATTTGAAGAAATAATTTTTAGAGGTATTATACTCAATGGGATGTTTAGAAAATTAAATAGCAAAGTTATTGCTATTATTATATCTTCACTATTATTTGCCCTAATGCATATGAATCTAGTTCAAGGGATAAATGCTTTTTTGTTAGGTATACTTCTGGGTTACATTTATCTAAAGACAAAATCAATATATTTAAGTATTTTTGCACACTTTATTAATAATACAATAGGTATTATGATTTCAGTATATATGGAAAAGTTATCTAGTACAAATAATTTATTGTTTAAAGGTTGTATAACTTTCACAGGAGTAATTATTATGACCATGGGATGTTTATGGTATAATAAAAATGGAGAGAATTTAATAAAATATTTTGCTAGATAAATTAAATAGATAATTAAACATACCCCTTTTTTACCTAGAAAGCATAGTATAGTAATATATAGTTGTTTGTAAAGGGGGGGACTTAGGTAATGACGCAACTTATTATCCAATATGTTTTGATAGTTTTATTGGTTGTAGGATTATCATACTTTGTATTTTTACTTAAGGACAAGGATATTAAGATTAATGAAGACTATTTTGGTATAGCTTATACAATATTAGGTTTTCTTCAGATAAGTGAGGCTACATCTGAAAATGTAAAGAAGATATTAAGAATAGTATCAGAAGCTGTTAATTATGTAGAAGTTAATTATAAAGATGAAGACAATTTTATAAAAGAAGAAAAAGCTTTAGTTTTAGCAAGAGAAACTTTAGGAGCATTAGATTTTAAAAATGAAATTCCAGATGAAAATTTAAGACAGCTTATAAGATTAAGTGCTGTTTTCTTACCTCCAACAAATGATTCAATTGATGGTTAAAAGGATAAATTAAAAAATTCTAATAAAATTAGGATATGTATTTTTGCATATCCTAATTTTATTAGAATTTAAAGATTGTTTTTTATAATAGTTTTACTTTATTTTCCCTATTATAAAAGCATTAAAAATTCTATGTTATATACAAAATAGATAAATTATACCTTGTAATAGATTATGAAAATGGGTAAAATAGAGTATAGTTTTACAAAAGAGAACATTAGTTTCTATATTTCGCAAATTAAATAATTAACCAATTTTTATCCGATGACTAACAATTCTAATACTCCCACTTTTTTGAGTGGGAGATAAGAATTGTAAAGTCCCTGGATTCGTTCAACTAGAATTCAGGTGGAGTAAAAATTCCACCTGAATAAAGTTTCACTTTATTAGAAATATATAATAAAATTCAACATAGAGATAAATTGAAGTTGGAGGAGTAATATGAGTTTAGAAAATACCAAAATGAATTCTTACGATGTTACAGATTTAACATCTTTAGAAAAATTAGAGCCAGTTAGAGTTAGACCAGGTATGTATATAGGTTCTACTGGAACAAAAGGACTTCATCATTGTATTTGGGAAATACTAGATAATGCTATAGATGAAATAGCTAATGGATATGGAGATAGAGTAAAAGTAATCTTAAATAAGGATAAAAGTGTTACGGTTATAGATAATGGAAGGGGCATACCAACTGGAATACATCCAATTAAAAAGAAGTCAGGTGTAGAAATGGTATATACCGAACTTCATACTGGAGGTAAATTTGATAATAAAAATTACAAAACCTCAGGAGGACTTCATGGGGTTGGATCAGCAGTTGTAAATGCTTTGTCTGAGTGGCTTGAAGTAGAGGTAAAACAAAAGGGTAATATTTATAAACAAAGATTTGAATATGCTTTTGATAGAGAATTGAATAAAAAAATGCCTGGAACTCCTGTTACACAGCTTAAAATAATAGGAGATACTGATGAAACAGGAACGAAAATAACATTTAAACCGGATAAAGATGTATTTAGCACAATTGAATTTAAATTCGATGTAATAGATGAGAGATTACAGGAATTGGCTTTCCAAAATAAAGGTATAACTTTGGAATTCATTGATAATAGAAACGATGAGAATTTAGTAAAAGAGTATCATTCAGAGAGAGGGCTTTTAGATTTTATAGATTATTTAAATGAAAGTAAAACTACAATTCACAAAGACCCTATACTTTTCGAAGGTGAAAAAGAAATAAATGGAATGAATGTATATGGAGAAGTCTGTATGCAATTTACAGATTCCACTACTGAAAACTTTGCAAGCTATGTAAATAATATACCTACAACAGAGTCAGGAACACATGAAACTGGATTTAAAACAGGTATGACGAGAGCTTTTAAAGAATGGGCAAAAAAATTAAATATAGTTAAAGATAAAGATAAAGGTTTTGAAGGTGATGATCTTAGAGAAGGGTTAACGGCTATAATACGAGTTAAAATAAGTAATCCTATTTTTGAAGGACAAACAAAGACTAAGCTTGGAAACAATGAAGCTTATACAATAATGAATGAATTAGCTTATGCTAAATTAGGAACTTGGATTGAAGATAATAAAGAAGTTGCTACAAATATTATTAATAATGCTGTGTCAGCAGCTGCTAGAAGAGAAAAAATTAAGAAAATAAATGAAGCTGAAAAAAAGAAAGTGGGAAAAGGAACAGCACCACTTGCTGGAAAAGTATCTGTTTGTACACTGAAAAGACCAGATGTATGTGAATTTATAGTAGTTGAAGGTGATTCAGCAGGTGGTAGTGCAAAGCAAGCAAGGGATAGAAGATTCCAAACTATAATGCCTTCTAAGGGTAAAATAATGAATACAGAAAAACAAAAGCTTGAAAATGTACTAGCTAGTGAAGAACTTAAACTTTTTAATGTAGCTATAGGTACAGGAGTATTAGATAATTACAATGAAAGTGATCTAAAATACGATAAAATAATAATATTAAGTGATGCTGATGTAGATGGATACCACATAAGAACCTTATGGATGACTTATATTTATAGATATATGAGACCTCTTATAACAAATGGACACTTATACATAGGATTGCCTCCTTTATATAAGGTATATAAAAATGTAAAAGGTCAAGAAATTAAACAATATGCCTATAGTGATGAGGAATTAATAGAAGTAAAAAAGAAAATCGGTAAGGGTGCATTAATTCAAAGATATAAAGGGCTTGGAGAAATGAATCCTGATCAACTTTGGGAAACTACATTAAATCCTGAGACTAGAACTCTTCAACAAGTTACCATAGATGATGCGGCAAAGGCTGAGAAGATGGTATCTCTATTAATGGGAGATGTGGTAGCTCCAAGAAGAAATTACATGTATAAATATGCAGAATTCTAATTTTGGTTTAGTGTTTATCTGATGACTAATAAGAAAGGAATTGAAAGAATGTCTAGAAGAAATATGGAAATACCAAAGGATAATAATATAGTAACGGTTCCCCTTTCGGAGGTTATGCCGGATAATTATCTTCCTTACGCTGTAGAAGTGGCTAAGGAAAGGGCACTTCCAGATGTTAGAGATGGTTTGAAACCTGTTCATAGGAGAATTTTATATGGAGCTTATAAATTAAAGGCTATGCCTGATAAACCTTACTATAAATCAGCTAGAATAGTAGGAGATATTTTAGGAAAATATCATCCACATGGAGACACTTCTGTATATGATGCAATGGTTATTCTTGCTCAGGATTTTGCTACAAGAGTTCCTCTTATTGATGGACATGGAAACTGGGGAAGCATAGACGGAGATAATGCAGCAGCCATGCGTTATACTGAGGCAAGACTTACCAATATTGCCCTAGAAATGCTTAAAGACATAGATAAAGATATTGTTGAAATGGTAAATAACTATTCTGATACGGAGCTTGAGCCTAAAGTTCTTCCGGCAAAATTTCCTAATTTACTTGTAAATGGAACCTTCGGTATAGCAGTAGGAATTGCAACCAACATACCTCCCCATAACTTAGGAGAGGTAATTGATGGTAGTATAGCTTATATAGATAATAATGAAATTTCAACTGAAGAACTTATGGGATACATTAAAGGACCAGATTTACCTACTGGTGGAATTATAATAGGTGAAAAAGCACTACTTTCTGCTTATGAAACTGGAGAAGGAAGAGTAACTTTAAGAGCAAAAACTTCTATAGAGAAATTAGAAAATGACAGATATGGAATAATTATAAATGAGTTTCCTTATAGAAGAAATAAAGCTAAGATTCTGCAGAGTATATCGGAAATGACAGCAGATAAAAAACATGCAAAGGCTCTTGAGGCTGTAACGGATATTCGTGACGAGTCAGATAGAAATGGAATAAGAGCAGTTATAGAATTCAAAAAATCAGTGGACAGAGATATTATTGATAAAGTATTAAAATATTTATTTAAAAGAACAGATTTACAGTGCAATTTAAATTTTAATATGGTTGCAATAGCTAATGGTAAGCCAGAAACTCTAGGGCTTAAAACTATTATAAAGCATTATGTTAACCATCAAAAGGATGTAGTAACAAAAAGAACTGAAAAAGAATTAGAAATTGCAACAAAAAGATTCCATATTGTAGAAGGCTTTATAAAAGCTATAGATATTATGGATGATATAATTGCAACTATAAGAGCTTCAAAGTCAAAAAAAGATTCGGAGAATAATATTATAAAGGAGTTTGGGTTTACTGAAGCACAAGCCCAGGCAATAGTTGAATTAATGCTTTATAAATTAACGGGGCTTGAAATAAAAGTTTTTGAGAAGGAATATAAGCAGCTGGATAAGCAAATTAAAGCTCTAAAAAAAATACTAGAAAATGAAAAAGAACTATTAAAAGTTATAAAAAAAGAACTTGAGGAAATAAAGACAAAATACTTTGATGCTAGAAGAACTCAGATAATTCATGATGATGAGGAAGCAAAAATTGACTTAGAGGAGCTAATATTAGAAGAAGATATTGTAATTACTATGTCAAATGAAGGATATATAAAAAGAATATCTGATAAATCATATAAGAGATCCAATACTAATGTTGAAGATATAGAATATAGAGAGGGAGATTTTAATAGGTATTTAATTAATTGCAATACTAAAGATACTTTCATGATATTTACTGATTTAGGCAATATGTATCAGTTAAAATGCTCAATGCTTCCTGAAATGAAATGGAAGGAAAAGGGGGAGAAATTAGATACTTTACTAAAATCTATGGATTTAGAAAAAGAAAAAATTGTTAATATATTTACTGTTAGTGAATTACTTAATAATAGAGGATTTATCTTTTTTACAAGTAGAGGAGTTATAAAAAAGACTTCTTTGGACAAATTTGAGACTAATTACTCTAAATTGGTTGCAATAAAGTTAAAAGAGGGTGAAAAACTAGTTGATATTCAATTATATGATAGTGGCAGAGTAGAACAATATATAAATATAAAGACCAAAGAGGGTCTTTGCTTCAGCGTTGATGAACCTAAGCTTGAAGTTATTGATAGAAATTTACTGGGAACTCAACTCTTTAACCTTTCATCAATTGATGAAGTTGTAGAAATACAGTATACTAAAGAATTTAACCATAAAACATTTATAGTGAATGTTGATAAAAATGGATTCATAAAAATATCCAATAAAAAAGCTCATAAAAATTCTTATTCCTGTGTCACTAATTCTTTGAGTAAACTGCTGATATTTGGTGATAAGGGAAGTGTATTTAAGCTTTCTTCAAATATGATACAAAATATTGATTCTAATGGAATTAAGTTAAATAAGCTTATAGACGATTTTAATGAAAAAGAAGAAACTATTATAAATATTTTTTCAGTATTAGACTTTGATGAAGATAGTAGTTTGTATTTCTTTAGTAAATTCGGATATGTTAAAAGAACTTTATTAAGTGAATTTAATGGGGAATATACAAGTACTAAAGGATATAAGCTGAAAAGTGAAAATGATAATCTCATAAATGTAAAATTAAGTGATGATAAAATAAATAAGGATATATTATTAATATCTAAGGATGCAATGTGTATTAGATTTGAAAGTGGTAGTATAAATGTTATGGGTAAGATAGCATCAGGAGTTACTGGTATCAGTCTTAGAGATAATGATGAGGTTATTTATGCTGAATTTATAATTTATAGAGAAAAAAATGATGAAATAGCTGTAGACGGAGAAGATAAACGTAATATAAAATTAATTTCAAAAAATAATATTGAAGAAGAAATAAAACTTATGGATATAAGAGTGCAAAATAGAGCAGGAAGAGGAGGAAGGTTACTTCTTCTAGAATTAGATGATTGTGTTTTAAAAATTATATAAAAATAAAGAAAAGAGTTGAGCAGTATAGTATTTTAGCTCAACATTTTTCTTTATTTTAGAAGCTTATTGTTTATTTTACATCATTAACAAGTAACATATGTTTACAAATAGAAAGGAAATGTTCATAAATGAAACAGTATAAATTAAAAAATGGAATAGATATTCAATATATAAAAAGAGAAGGAAATATAAGTTCATTTTGTATTGGGTTTAATGCTGGAGCATTAGTTGAAAAAGAAAATGAATATGGATTAGCTCATGTAGTTGAGCATATGGTATTTAAAGGAACAAAAAATAGAACAGAGGAAGAAATTAATAAACTTTGTGATGAAACTTTTGGGTTTCATAATGCAATGACAAACTATCCTTATGTAATCTATTATGGAACTACGTTATCCTGTGATTTCAAAAAAGGATTTGAAATATATTCCGACATAATATTAAATCCTGTTTTTAAAGAAGAAGGATTTAAAGAAGAAATAGATGTAATTCTTGAAGAATTAAAAGAGTGGAAGGATGAGCCTTATCAGGAGTGTGAGGATGAGCTATTCTATAACTCTTTTCAAAAGAGAAGAATTAAAGAATTAATTATAGGAACTGAAAAAAGCATAAGAACTATTACTCTTGAGGATGTAAAAAATTTTTATAAGAAACATTATGCTCCTAAAAATTGTGTTATAAGTGTAATTTCTTCGTTAGAATTTGAAGAGGTTTTAGAAAAAATAAATGAACATTTTAGAGTTTTCAATAATAGGTATGATTATATAGATGAAAACAAATATGAGAGAAATAATAGAGGAATTTATTACAAGAATAGAAAAGATTTAAATGGAGCAAAGATACAGTATTGCTTTCCAATAGATATGTTAAATGAAGAAGAGATAAAATTACTTAAGATATTTAATTTTAAATTTGGTGAAGGAATTAGTAGTATTTTATATGATGAAGTAAGAACTAAAAATGGACTTGCTTATGATATTTCAAGCAGTATAAAGAATGAAAATGGCATAAAAATATTTATTATAAAGCTTGGAACATCCGTAAAAAATATAAATAAAACTATTGATATTATAAATAATAAAATCCAAGAAATAAAAGAATCAAAGGGGATTTACAATGAGAAAAATATTAAAAAAATAATAAAAAGCTTAAATCTAAAGAAAGAATTAAGTCTGGAAAGATCTATTGAACTTGCAAAACAATTAACCACTCATAAAATAATGTATAATTCAACGGATAATATTTTTGATGAGTTTAGTAATATTGAAATAAATGAAAATAAAATTTTAAGTGTAGTTAATAAGGTGCTGAAAAACCCAAGTATACAAATTTTAAAACCAGAATGAGGAAGCATTACTGCTTCCTTAGGCTGTTGATTAGCTATGCAGACACTTTAATAAGTATCTGCATAGCTAATTATTATGGAATTAGTAAATTTAGCTATCATAATACTATGGATAAAGATAAATAGCTATTAGTAACTATTTTAAGTTAAATAGAATTAAGTTTTACACATTTTTGAGAATGTTTTTAGTAAGCGTAAATAATGGTTTGCTTCACGTAAAGTATGGTCGCCCAACAATGGTATTATTATAGACTTAATTTTGCATTCTATTAACCCTTTAGTACCTTGTGACTTAAATTTACTTATTTCTCTAGTGGCTTTAAGACTTTCCTCTGTAACATTTGAAATTGGTATTGTTTTATCCATAGCCTCTTTTGCCTCCATTGTCAACCTATCAAACTCATTTCCAAAGTTACTTGCTATATTTATAAGTTCAGCTTCAGTTGGATCAAGAAGGCCACCAATAAATTTTGAATGTTCAGCCATAATTCTATTCCAAGAAGTTTCGTGATGATAAGCCTCTTTTTCTAAGTTGGTTTCTTCACGATTTTGAAGCTTTTTAACCATGTGAAGATAAAACTTTGCTTCTCTTAAAATATGATCTATTAACAAGGGATAATTAGTTGTAAATATTTTACAAGATATGATATCTGATAGTAGTATGGTCTTAAATTGTACTAAAGCTTTAGTTAATTTCATAACTTTATCATTAAGCACAAATATTCTTTGTTCAAGTATAGAATTATCTATCATTAAGTAATTACTTGTTAATGACTCTTCTGCTTCTGTTAAATTTATTGCAATGTTCACGCCTGTAAAATATGCTGAAGCCATTTCAGCTTGTAGTGTAAAGGGAGTTACTATTTCTCCAGACTGTAATACACTAGGACTAACAATACCATTGGAAAGGGATATAACTTCTGCTAAAAGTCTTTCAAATTCTATTCGGAAGTTATCTGCATGCTGTATATAAATTGAGTCTTTTGGCATAAAACTTACTTCTAAAAAGAAGGCGTGCTCCTTCATAATCCTGGTAAAAAAAAGATGTAATTCAAGGGATTGTCTTATAAATTCAGCACTAGATAGCATATTGAGTTTCTCCTAATATAATAATTATTTACACCTATAAGTATATTAACTAGATATATAAAATGTTACTTTTTATTTATATACCTTATACTTATAAATACTAGATGCAGACTATAAAAATTTCATAGTCCTCAGCAAACTTTTTAATTCTAACCTTTTTGATTGCAGTACATATCTAAAAATATTTAAAGATACCGCCTTTGTGTGGAAAGAGTATAATAAATATACAAAAGCAGACACTAAAAGGGCATACGTTGTGTTTATATATAATATATAACTATAGTTTTATTTCATACCAAAATATACAAGAAGGGAAAGAGATACGATGACAGAGATAAAAGCAATCATGAAAACAGGATGGAACTTAGACAATAGTTATGCTCATCTACCTAAGTCATTTTTTACTAGTCTTAATCCAACTCCTGTGCGCTCCCCAAAGTTGATCATTCTTAATTACCCGTTGGTAACATCCTTGGGGTTAAATGTTCAGGCGTTGCAAAGTAATGATGGCGTAGCAGTTCTTGCTGGCAATCAGATTCCCGAAGGTTGTTTGCCCCTTGCTCAAGCTTATGCAGGACATCAATTCGGATATTTTACTATGTTAGGAGATGGTCGAGCTCTATTGCTTGGAGAGCAGATTACTCCCCAAGGTGAACGAGTTGATATACAACTCAAGGGTTCAGGCAAAACGCCATACTCCCGCAGAGGTGATGGTCGAGCAACACTTGGTCCTATGTTACGCGAATACATCATCAGCGAAGCAATGCATGCCCTTGGTATTCCTACTACCCGCAGCTTAGCGGTGGTAACAACCGGTGAGTCAGTAATGCGACAAACCGAGCAACCTGGTGCAATTTTGACCCGTGTGGCTGCTAGCCATTTGCGTGTAGGCACTTTTCAATACGTTTCAAAATGGTGTACTGTTGAAGAACTCAGGGATCTAGCTGATTACACAATACAAAGGCATTTTCCAGAGGTTGACGTTGATGACAACCGATATCTTTTTCTACTTAAGGAAGTAATCAAGCGTCAGGCAGTGCTGATTGCTAAATGGCAGCTAGTTGGCTTTATTCATGGGGTAATGAACACGGACAACATGGCTATTAGTGGAGAAACCATTGATTATGGTCCTTGTGCCTTCATGGATATCTATGACCCGGCAACAGTATTCAGTTCTATTGACACTCATGGCCGCTATGCCTATGGTAATCAGCCACGTATTGCTGAATGGAATCTCTCCAGATTTGCTGAAACCCTATTGCCATTGTTACATTCTGAACAGAAGCAGGCTGTCAAATTAGCCGAGAATGCGATTTCAGATTTTGCTGAATTGTATCACTGTAACTGGATGGGGGGAATGAGAGCAAAACTGGGAATATTTAATGAAGAGCTACAGGATGAATCCCTTATTGAAGGACTCCTTAGTATGATGAAGAAGTATCGTGCTGACTATACCAATACCTTTCGTGCATTAACCTTTGATAAGCTAGAGGATACTGTCTTATTTGGCACCACAGAATTTACTCAGTGGCATGAGTTGTGGCAAACGAGATTAAGCAGGCAACAGGAATCAAAAGCCTCCTCACATCAGTTGATGAAGAACAGTAACCCCGCACTAATTCCTCGCAACCATCGGGTAGAAGAGGCACTAGAAGCTGCAGTGAAACAAGAAGACTACAGTGTAATGGAGCGATTTCTTGATGCTCTTTCAAATCCCTATGCGCACTCCGCCGAACAGGCTGAATATTCCACACTGCCTTCGCCATCAGCCTGTCCTTACCGAACTTTTTGTGGCACCTGATGTATAAGTATTATACCATCTAAATGGTACTAAGTAAGAAGTAAAAATAACTGCTATGTAGAAAAGGGCATAATTAACAGCCCTTTTTCTTCTATTTGTATGTTTTTATCAAAAATAAATAATGATAGTACAAAATTAGGAGTTTTCTAATTTCAAAACTTGTTTTATTGATAATCCAACTTATCTTTTCTATCACTCATTTTAACAAGTCCTTGGCCTTCTTCAATATATATAAATTGATATAGGTTTAGATGAACTTCTAAACCTATATCTTCCCCAACATTAATGCTTATCAAGGTTAGTCGCAAATTGTATCCTGTCCATAAAGCGGTACGAAAAGTATTGTTTTGATTAGTAGCCTCCTCAATATTAAATACAAAGGGTTCTGGTGCATAATCCTTCAATTTAGTAGACTGTTTTGAAAAGTCTGGATTATACATTTAGAAATACCAACTTATGGACAGTATAATGAAAATGATTGTCAATGGAATGGCTCAGAGGTAAATCCAATAGATAACAGAAATATATAATTCTAAAATAGAATAGAGGATATGCAATAACATATCCTCTAGTACAACAAACAATAACTAAATTATAGATTTTTCTCGTATGCTTCAACCATTCTTTTAACCATTTCGCCACCAACGGAACCATTTTGTTTAGACGTAAGATCTCCATTATAGTCGCTTAGAGGTACATTTAATTCTCTAGCAACTTCAGCTTTAAATTTATTTAAACCTGGTTTTGCGTTAGGTACTAATTTTTGATAACTCATATATGTTACCTCCTTTATTAGGTTATATTCTTATCTTGTACAGTTTTAGTAAAAATATGTTGGTTAATGAATGGCAAAAAAGGAATAAATTAATATATATAAGTAAAAAATAAAAGTATAGGAGAAATTTTAAATTAGATCAATAGAATACTAAGAAGAGTAACTTGATGAAGTGTACCTCCAATGTTAGATTAGTATATAACATTGGAGGTACACTTCATAATAGCTTCATTTTTTATTTATTTTTATATGTTTTATTAGCTTTTTTTGAAATGCTTTTTTTTGATTTGTTACTTTTTCTTACAGAATATCCAAAGTTACCAAGGGCCTTTTTAGAAAGTCCAAAATATTCTCCATGAGAATAACAGATTAGATTTGCTTTTTCAAAATGGATTTTACCTTTCGAATCGATTAAGTCCTCTTCCACATGAACAGCTATAATTTTAGCTAAAAATAGATCATGAGAACCAAGAGGAATAATATCTTTAAGCTTACATTCTAAGGCTATAGGACAATTTTCGATGTATGGTGTCTCAATATTTTCTGATGGAGCTAAAGTGAATTTACACTCTTTAATTTTATCAATAGTTTTTCCAGAACGTACTCCACAAAAATCAACAGCTTTTACTAAATTTATAGAGGGAAGATTTACAACAAATTCTTTGGATTGTTTTATGTATTCATAAGAAAGTCTCTCAGGTCTTATCGCTACTGTTATCATAGGTGGGGTAGTACAAGCAGTACCTATCCAGCCAACAGTAAATACATTAATTTTACCTTCTTTATTTTTAGATGTAATTAGAACAGAGGGAACTGGATTTAACATTGCACTTCCCTTAAAAATTTTTTTAGTCATTTTAATCTCTCCTATAAGTTACAAATAGTTTTTTATAAAAACATAATAATTATACCAGAAAATAGCCGATATATACTGGATCTCTTTAAAAGAAATTTAGTATATATAAGTTGCAGTTATAAAAATACATCCCTTAAAATACCATCATTAAATATGAAGAAGGCTATTCAGCTTTTATTTCTAATTTATCTAAACCAATAAAATAGGAGCTAGTGCTCCTATTTTAAATTCATAATTTTTGCCATTCCGTCTTAACTACTTTCTTGATTTGTAACCTTTTGTATCGTGCTTTAGGAATATTATGTATTGGTGTTAGTATAATATTGTAGACGCAGAAAGCCGAACACTTTAAAATATAAATAAGAAAAGGAAGTGTTTATAATAGCAAGAGGTCAAAAACGATATACAGATGAATTTAAAAATACAATGGAGCACCTAAAATAAATGAATCACTAAAAGCATTGGGGATAACTATTAGTTTAAAGAGAACTCAGCGTTTAATGAAGAAGTTAGATATAAAATCTGTAATAATAAAAAAATTTAGACCCTCACCATCAAAACGTAAGATAGTAGAGCAGGAAAACGTTTTAAAAAGAGATTTTCAAGCAACTACTATCAATAAAAAGTGGGTAACTGATATTACCTATATTCATACAATTAAAGATGGTTGGTGCTACTTAGCTTCAGTTATGGACTTATATAGTAAGAAAATAATATGCTATGTCTAAAACTATAGATACCTCATTGGCCTTACGGGCTGTAAAAAATGCTGTGCAGCTCCAAAAACCAACTGATCCATTAATAATTCATAGTGATTTAGGCAGCCAATATACAAACTCCACTTTTAAAGAATACATAGATAGTACTAAAATTATTACTCATTCCTTTAGTGCAAAAGGATGTCCCTATGATAATGCTTGCATAGAATCTTTCCATGCCTCTTTGAAAAAAGAGGAGGTCCACCTTGTCAAATACTTTGATTTTGATATAGCAAGATTAGCAATATTTGAATATATAGAAGCCTGGTACAATAGAAAAAGAATACATAGCAGCATTGGTTATATTTCCCCACAAAAATGTGAAGATTTAGCTAGAGAAATTGCATAAAAAGTTCAACTTTTTGTGTCTAAGATATTGACATAGATCCAGCTTTTTTTAACTCACTTCCACAAACACCTTTCTATATTACAACTAAAGAATTGTGTATTAAATAGAATATAAATGAAATAAGTATGTATAGAAAAAATTTATTTAGAATAAAGGAGTGATAAAGTATGGCATTGGGTATTATTTTAATAATAGCTGCACTTATAGGTATAATCTATGGAATAGTAAGGAAAAACAGAGTTTTGTTAATAGCATCAGTAATTATATTGATTTCCATTGCAGCTATAGGTTTATATTTTTTAAAAAACCCTTATTAAAGGCTTGTTATTTAAAAGAAATATTAAAAGAAATAGTTAATGCACAACAATAAAGATATTGTGTGTTAATAAGCATAAAGGTATTAAACATAATCGTATAATATTATATATTAAATAAAAATATATCTACTGGGAGTGATAAAATGAATAATTTAATGCAAGTTTTAAATCCCAATAGTCCAATACTTTATTTGTTAATCGCTTGGTCAATTATTTGGAAAGGCATAGCCCTTTGGCATTCTGCTCGTAACAAACAATTAATATGGTATATTATGCTTTTAGTAGTAAATACAGTTGGAATTCTTGAAATAGTCTATCTTATTTTCTTTAAAAAAGAACTAAATGAATAGTTAGCCCCCAGCATTGCGCCAGGGGCTTTCACTTATTTTTAAGTATTTATAGGAGCAAGTTGATAACTTTCTATAATTATTATATTCTTTTAATAAATCTTTCCCATCATATAATTTAATATTAAAACACTCAGGTAAGGAAACTTGTCTTCAAGACAAAATGGATATGTAGGTGGCAATGGTAAAAAGAATGGTTGAATCTTATGAAAGAGGATTAAGTGGTACAACTAAATAATAATTATAGTATATAAAAAAGAAACCTTAGATTAATTCTAAGACTTCTTTTTTATATACTAGGTTTTAATAGGCTTGTTAACAAAATTATCTAATATTTGATTTATTCTAGATTTTGTGAGTTTTCATAGCTTGTTTTTAGCTGGTTACTAGAATTATCAAAGGTAGGATATTAACCTCTTTCTATAAGCATATCTGATAATTCAAAATGTTCTTTTACAGTCGCATCAAGTTGAATCTTTAAAATTGTTCTTAAATTTGGATCCACAGCCTCTGCGTCAGCTGATGCTAGAGAAGTAACAGCAAATTTGGAATCTTTACTCATATCCATTGCTATATATTTGTCTCACAGAGTATTATTAGTATCAAATAAGTCTCCAAATGTTGACATGGGGCAATATCTCCTATTCTAAATTAGTGTTATTTTTAATAAAGTTCTGAATAGTGTTTATTTTCTTCATTTTTGTATCAAGACATCTTTCCATAAATGATTTGAGTTCATCATCTTTAACCATAGACATACTTGTTTGAAGCTTTTGAGTAAAATTATTTAATCTATTTGAAAATTAAGTTGTAATAATTATATTTCATATTAATTTAATATTATGCTTCTAATAGTAATTAAAATAAGTATTAACTTTAAATGTAGAATTTTAATTACAATTTATATATCCAATAAGGGCTTTTTCTTATGTGTATCATTCAGCATTTTAAAAATAATTTTAGCGGATAAAATTTTAGACTGGATCTATATTAATATGAACTTAAATGGTATCTTATTAATAAGTTATGTTATTAAAAGCATTATATTTTTTAATAATATAGGTATACTATTTATATTATTTAAAATAATTTATGATTTCTTATTTAAAAGTATCAATATTAGGTTTAATATTTCCATGAAAGCAATGAAATTATAATTTTATATCTTATATAATTTAGACTTGAATATGTTTAGCAAATTTTAAAGGATTGCTTAAGATGTTTTTTTATTATTTTAAAGTAACTTTTAACTTGTTTTATAAGTATATTTATAATTTTGTAATACTCTAGGTTTATAATATGGTAAAAGTAGGTGAAGAAATATGATAGTTATATATCATGATGTTGGAGGAACACATTCTACAGCAATAGCAGCTAATATACATATAAACAAATTGCCGATGGATAGAATACCAAGTAAAGAAGAAATCCTTAATATACCCACTTTTGATAAAATTGAAAAAGAACAAATTGGACGATTAATATATATTGGAAAAGATGAGTTTAATACAGAAATCTACACTTTAGCAAGGAAATATAAACCTGAATTAGCAGCATCTTTAATTACAGATATGCATTATATTTTACATGGAAACAATAAAGGGCTTTTTCTTGTGGATACTAAGCCAGTTGTTAATCTACTTATGAATATTGGTGGATTTACTTCAAGAAAACTAC
Source organism: Clostridiaceae bacterium (assembly GCA_036677675.1). Lineage (GTDB taxonomy): Bacteria > Bacillota > Clostridia > Clostridiales > Clostridiaceae > Clostridium_H. The sequence goes on from JAVBWC010000025.1 coordinate 75,716, forward strand.
ATTGGGTAAGCTTTGGAAGACCTATTGTAACAAAAGGAACACAACAGGCTTATATGAATATAGTTAATGTAGTTAAAGATGTGAAAAATAATATTAAAAATTCTATTTAAACTATTATATATTTTAAAAGAGGTAGTTCTCAGTCAACTCTGGGAACTACAATTTTTGTATAACGAATACCACGGGCTATGCCTGTGGTTCTAAAAAGCTTATAGCTATGAGTAGAAAAAAATAAAACCTCCGATGTAAAATGGAAGTAGGTTTGCCGACCACAACCATA
>JAVBWC010000026.1:0-34781 GCA_036677675.1 Clostridiaceae bacterium
TACCAACTGCTCCACTCCGCGATAATTGGTGCCGGAGACCGGACTTGAACCGGTACGGAGTGTTAGCTCCGCAGGATTTTAAGTCCTGTGCGTCTGCCGATTTCGCCACTCCGGCTTATTGTACTTATTGTACTCTTTCGCTTCAGCTGCTCACCTTAGCGACATAAATGATTATATCTCAATACTAATTACTTGTCAACATATTTTTAAAAAATTTTTTTAAAATAGTAAAAGGACTATTTCTAGTCCTTTTACATACTTGATTAGCCTTTTTTAGCATACTTATTTCCTTTTACATTTTGATGCTTCTTTAAATCTTGGAATCTTTCTTCACTATCTTTTAAAAATTTTGTCATTGCATCTTCAAAGTTATTACTAGTTGGCTTAGATTTTTCTTTATTCCAATCAATTTCTATAGGTTTTGATGATTTTTTCTTTATCATAGCTTGCTTTATTGATAAACTTAATCTTCCACTATCATCTACAGAAATTACTTTAACCTTAACCTTATCTTGTTCCTTCAAGTGAATACTTATGTCTTTTACATATGTGTCTGCAACTTCAGATATGTGTACTAACCCTGTCTTCCCCTCCACTTCTACAAATGCTCCAAATTTCGTAATATTAACTACAGTACCTTCTAAAATGCTTCCTAATTTTAAGGCCATGTTACTAAAATTCCTCCTTGATATGTTTATATAATTAAATAAAATTATCTATAGAATATTAAGTTCTATTTCTACTTCTGAATTACCGCACTTTCACCTTGTTTAATAAACCCTAGCCTTTCTCTTGCCAATTTTTCCACATACCTATAACTCTTAGACATCTTTGTTTCATCTAACAATCTTTGTCGTTCTTTTGTTACTTCTTCTAGCTCTAATTTACACTGCTGTAATTGAACTCTTTTATTTTTTATAGTTATTTGTTGATTCACCAATATGTAGCAAACATAGCATACTATTGAAATAGTTATTACACTTTTAAGTTTAAACTTTTTCTTCATGGTTTTTCCCTCTAAAAGTTTAGTATTTAACTCATACATATATTTTAGTTTTGTTTTGTATTTTATTCAAGCATTTTTATTTATTTTTATTAATAATCTTATAAACTATTAATTCAAATGGATAAATAATCAAATTTTTTATGATTCGAAAGGTTTTAGATACTATTTTTATGAGTTTATATTGGATTTTTAAGAAATATTTACTGGCAAACTTTAAATATATATACAACCCCATTGCAATATATAGATATAGGTATCCCCCCATATATAAATAACTGGTATAAAGCAAAAAAATAAAAACCAATATACCTGCAAATAACCAAAATAATATATCTTCTATGAAAGTTATAATTACATCTGGATTTTCAAAACCTCTAATAATCCTATATATATCAAATAAAAATCCCGTTAATATTCCCGCAAGTATACTATAAAATATTAAATTAACTTGAGTATTTATAGATATAATCATAACATCTACCTAAATAGTCTAGCTATAATACTTTCTTTATCTTTTTTGCTTTCAGTTGTAGTATATATACAGGAGTTTACCTGACCTAATATTACAATATCACCATTTTGTACATCTAATTTATTCATTTTTAAATCTTGTCCTCTAACAGTTAAAGTTCCAAGAGTTGTATCTAAAATTATTGACCTATCATCAAAAGATATGACCTCAACTACTCCCGATAAAACCAATTTTTTTCTATTTTCAAGAGTTAAATTACTCCTTTTATTCTCTATACTTTCTTTCTTAACTTCCATAAACTCCCCTCCTTATCTGTAAATATATATGCCAAACCATCAACTAATATTCACTATATAAAGAGAAGAGTATTTTGAATAATGTAATTTACCAGTAAAAACCTGTTCCTTAGTTATTTGTTATTGAAAACTAACTTATAAACTTTCTTCTTCCTCACCAGATATTATTTCATACATAAGCTTTGCATCAGCTTTAGATACATGCTGTGCTATATTAATAACCTTCGCTTTCAATGAACTGTTTGCAAATTTAACTTCTATTATGTCATTTTCATTTACTTCTGTGCTAGGTTTAGCAATCTTATCATTTATATATACTCTACCACTTTCACATGCTTCCTTTGCTACAGTTCTTCTTTTTATTATTCTTGAAACTTTAAGATATTTATCTAACCTCATAATATTCCCCCAATATTTTTATTTTAGTAACCATTTTTATAATAAAATTACTTTGTAATTTTATTATAAAAATAAAAAACCTAGATTCACACCCAGGTTTTTTATATTTAATTATTTATTAACTATATCTTTAAACTCTTTACCAGCTTTAAATACTGGAACTGTTGAAGCTGGTATTGTTATTTCTTCTTTAGTTCTTGGATTTCTTCCTTTTCTTTCTGCTCTTTCACGAGTTTCAAAAGTACCAAATCCAACTAATTGAACTTTTTCTCCTTTACCTAAAGCTTCTTCAACACTTTCTATGAATGCTTTTAAAGCTACCTCTGCATCTTTCTTAGTTAATTGACTTTTTTCTGACATACTTGTTATTAATTCTGCTTTATTCACTTTTGTTACCTCCTTCAATAATATAATCATAAAATGATATAAAGTTTATTCTTCATTTAAATTAAAAATCCTTTTTTTATATAAACTTTTAATTAAAAGCTAAAGAATTATTTTGTTTTTGATTCTTCCCATAGTTCATCCATTTCTTCTAAAGACATTTCATTAAGTTTCTTGCCCACCTTTAAACTAGATTCTTCTATGTACTCAAACCTTTTAATAAATTTATCTATAGTATAATTTAATGCAAGCTCAGGGTCAATGTCAAGCATTCTTGATATATTTACTGCACTAAATATCAAATCTCCTATTTCTCCTATTATTTTTTCCTTGTTTTGGGATTTATATACCTGTTTTATCTCATTTAATTCTTCAATTACCTTATTCATAGCTGGTCTAACATCGTCCCAATCAAAACCTACTTTTGCGGCTTTGCCTTGAACCTTTTCTGCTCTTATTAAAGCCGGTAGATTTTTAGGAACATGCTTCAATTCATCAGTATATTTATTGAATCCTTTTTCTTTCTTCTTTATTTCATCCCAATTAACTAGAACTTCATCAGAACTATTAACTTTAACCGTTCCAAATACATGAGGATGTCTATCAATAAGTTTAGTTGATACAGCTGTAATTACATCATTTATATTAAAATATCCCTCTTCTTTTCCTATTTGTGAATGAAAGACTACTTGAAGCAAAACATCCCCTAATTCTTCTATAAGTTTATCTTCATCTTGCTCATCAATAGCTTCCAAAACTTCATAGCATTCCTCTATTAAATACCTTTTTAAAGACTCATGTGTTTGCTCTCTATCCCAGGGACATCCTTCTTCCCCTCTCAAGGTGTCCATTATATCTAGTAAATCACGCAAATCTTTTGTTGATTCTGAGCCCTTAGGTATATATATAGATGTTAGGTGATCTATGTCTTCTTGTCTATCTAGTTCATATAATTTTATTTTTCTTATACTTTCAAGTCCTTTAACACCAGCTGCTCTTACAAAATATATTTCCGTTTCGTCTTTATAATATTCAAATAATGCTAATTTAACCTCTGAAGCTATAAATCTATTATAAACCTGCGCTACTATTATTCCAACTCTTTTATCTAAAATTTGGTTTTTAATGTCAAAAGAATCTATTATTTTTAGTCCATCAAAAGGATCTATTTTCAAACTTTCAACCATAGCATCCACAAAACTAACAGCAGGAAATATCTCTACTTCTATGTTCTCCCTTTCACAAAGACTAACTAGAATTTCTACAGACTTCTCTCCTTTAAAAGGATTTCCGGGTACAGCATAAACAAGTTCATTACTTTCTTTATAGTTATCCAATAGATTTTTAGCAATAAATTCGTATACCTCATCGAAATTTTTTGCATTTTCATAAACATAATCATAAGCCTTAAATTTTATTCCTAAGCTCTTTAAATATTCAATATTAGGGTGCTTTTCAGTTCTAAAATAAATATTACTACTACTTTTTAACGCTTCTAAAGCACCAATAGTTAGAGCTTCTTTACTACCAGGTCCTAATCCAACAATCCTAATCATTGACTACTACTCCTTTTTTCTATCAATTCTTTGATATTCATTACCTTAAATGCTAAAATAAGAATTATATACACTATTATACCTATAAACACAGCTATTAAACAAGAAATTGAATTATTAATTGTATAATTATAAACTTTAACATATATAAATACTACAACTAAAATCATTATAATTGAAGCATAGGCTGGTCTTATTAGGCTCTCATATAAATTAATTCTAACTCCCAAACTCTTCTTCATTAATCTAATATTTAATATAAATGCTGTCCCATAGGCTGCAAATGTTCCAATAACAGCACCATAAATATTTATCTTAGGAATAGGTACCAAAATACTAGTTATAATTATTTTAACAATACATCCTATAATCAAATTTATAATGGGACCTTTTTTTGAAGTAGTAGCCTGTAAAATAATCGTAGTAGTTTGAGCTAATATTATAAAAGGTATAGATATAGATGCATACTTTAATATTTCATACCCTGACACTCTACCTCTAAAAATCAAATTCAATATTGGGTATGACATAAAATATAATCCACAAAGAGATGGTAGTGCTACAATTAAAGATATTTTTATAGATGACACAATATTTTTATGAAGTTTAAATTTATCCTTTAATAAATACGCCTCAGAAATTATAGGAACAATAGTAGCACATAAAGCTGCAGATAGAGTTAATGGTACATTAACAAGTACTGCTGCTTTACCAGTAAGTTGTCCATATAATATAGCTGCTACTTTTGATGTGTAACCAGCTTTTAAAAGCATTTGGGGTACCATTATTGAATCTATAACATTCATTATAGTACCAACACACGCTCCTAAAGAAATAGGCACTGACAATTTAAGTAAAGCATCCATAATGTCATGATTATACTCAACTTTACCAACACCAATTTTCTTTCTTATTTTTCTATATTTACTCACCAAGTACATTACACCCAAAATACCTCCTGCTGCTGCACCTAATGTGGCTCCTCCTGCAGCATATTCAATTCCTTTAGGAAGTAGCATAACAGCAAGTCCAATTCCAACCACCACTCTAGCAATCTGTTCTAAAACTTGAGAAATGGCTGTAGGCGTCATATTTTGAAGTCCCTGAAAAAAGCCTCTAAAAACGTTCATTATGGCGATAAAAATAGGTGCTGTAGCAAGTGCTATTAAAGAGTAATAGGAATTTTTGTCCCATCTAAAGAACTTTATAAATTGATTAGAGAACAAAAACATAACTAAAGTTATAGCTGATCCAAATATACTCATCAAAAGAAGCGCTTCCTTTAGAACTTGCAACACACCCATTTCATCGCCCTGCGCATTTTTTTCAGATATTATCTTAGACATAGCAAGTGGCACTCCTGATGCTGCTGCAATAAACAGCATATATAAAGGATATGCCATTTGATAATACCCTAATCCCTCATCTCCTATTAAAATAGTCAATGGAATTCTAAAAAGCATTCCTAAAGCTTTAGAAAGCATTCCTGCAAATGCTAAAATAAAAGTTCCTTTTATTAATGAATGTTTTTTCAAAATAATACCTCCAAAATTGCTTTTAAATATAAATATTTAAAAACTAGAGATATTATTACTCAAAAATAAATGGCAGACAAGCTGCCATTTACTATTCCATTTGTTTTCCTAAGAAGGAAGCTGCTGTTTCTGCTAATTTGCTTTCAATTTCTCCAAACTTAGTTCCCTCATCTTTAGAAGCCATAACTACAGCACCTATAGCATCTCCTTCAGCTATTATTGGATAAATAACTTGTGCAGAATATTTTCCATCTACATCTTCGTCATCTATTAAAGGAATAATTTTATCAGCTCCTTCTCCCAAATTAGCTCCTTTTCTTTCTTCCATTATTTGTTCTACTTCTGCACTTATTTTTTTATCCATATACTCTTTTTTTGCAGCCCCACTAACAGATATTATATTATCTTTATCACAAATAAGTACTATGTGTCCAATTGTTGTTTGTAATGATTCAGCATATTCCTTAGAAAAATTACTTAATTCTTCTATAGGTGAATATTTTTTAAGTATTACTCCACCTTCTCTATCAGTAAATATTTCTAAAGGATCTCCTTCTCTGATTCTTAAAGTTCTTCTAATTTCTTTTGGTATTACTACTCTTCCTAAGTCGTCTATACGTCTAACAATACCTGTTGCTTTCATCAAAATTTACCTCCTTGGTTAGCGAAAATCTTTTTCAATATTATTATCCATCCAAATATGCAATTTTATACACAAATGTATAGCTTTAATTTTAATACTAAAAAAAGATGATACATTAGGTATCATCTTTTTTTTGAAAATTAAACTAGTTTATCTTCATATATATTAATATTTGCCTTATTTTTTATTTCTTCTAACTTAGCAGTCCATAAATCATTTTTCTTCTTATCCAATAAATCATTCTTTATTTGCTCTTTCACTTCTGTTAAAGGTTTTGCAGGTTTTTCTTCTCTCTTTATCATTTTAATTATGTGATATCCAAATTGAGTTTTAACTGGTGATGATATTTCCCCATCTTTAAGCTGCATAGCACCATCCATAAAGTCCTCATCAAAGCCTGAATTAACAACAGGAACTGTTCCCAAATCTCCGCCCTTGTCTTTAGTAGCATCAGTTCCGTGTTCTTTTGCTAACTTTGCAAAATCTTCTCCTTTATCAATCTTAGCTTTAATTTCTTTAGCCTCTTCCTCTGTAGGTACTAAAATATGCGCTATATGTAGCTTTGTAGGGTCTTCTGCTTTAACAGGGTATCTGTCTTTAAATTTATTGTAATAATCTTGAACTTCTTTATCTTCAACCTTTACAGACTTCATAAGTTCATCATGAAGCTTCTCTATAATAATATTTTTTCTAAACACTTCTTTGAAGCTTTCTTTTGTTAACCCGTTTCCTTTTAACATCTCTTCATAGTTTTTATCATCTTCTAGTTTTTGCTCTTTTCTATAGTCCGCAATTTTTTTATCTATTTCTTTATTAAGTTCTTCTTCTTTAGGGATTAGCTTTAATTTTTCTGCTTCTTGTATAAGTGCTTCTTCCGTTGTCATTTGATCTAGTATTTGCTTTTTTTGTTCTTTTAACATCTCTTTGGCTTCTGGATTTTCAATATACTTTTCTCCATATTGTTGTTCAAGCTGTTTGCCTAATAAAACCGTTTGAAAATTATTATCTAATTCCCCTCTTGTTATCTTTTTATCTCCAATCTTAGCTACTGTTGTTTTAGCTATAGCTTCTGGGGTTTTTTCTATCATGTTGCATCCAGCCGCTGAAACAGCAATCACGCTTATCGCCATTGCTGCAACTAATTTTTTTATATTTTTCACTATTACTCCCTCACTTTTCTTGTATTTATTTTGACATAAATCCATTTTATCACAAAATTACTTTGTTTCAACTACGCTTTGAATATATTCTACTAATTCTCTTAAAATATAAATCAACTCTTCTTTTTTTACATCTTTTAGACCATATCCTAAAACTGGTTCATCACCAAGCTTAAATATAATCTTTCGATTATATTTTTTCATTATTCCTTTAACTAATGAATCCGTCATCCATTTTTTGCTTTCAAACTTGATTATAACCTCATTGCCTTTTTCCTTTATCTCTTCAATACCAACTTTATTTGCTGCACTCTTTATATAAGCAATATCTATGAGATTTTGCACTGATGGCGGTATATCAGAAAATCTATCTTCTAATTCTTCTTGAATCTCCATCATGCTATCCTTTGAATCGATACTTGCTACTTTCTTGTATACTTCAATTTTTTGGACTTCATCCTTTATATAACTACTTGGAATATATGCATCTATCTTTAGTTCAACAACCGTTTCAAAAGGTTCTTTATCAATTTCACCCTTAACCACTTTTATAGTATCTTCTAACATTCTACAGTATAAATCATATCCTACAGAAGCCATGTGTCCATGTTGTGCTGAGCCAATAATATTTCCTGCACCTCTTATTTCTAAGTCTCTCATAGCAATCTTAAACCCAGAACCTAATTCCGTAAAATCTTTAATAGCTTTCAATCTCTTTTCAGCTACTTCTGTTAACACTTTATCTTTCCTATATGTTAAATAAGCATATGCCATCCTGTTAGTTCTTCCCACTCTTCCACGGAGTTGATATAACTGAGAAAGACCAAATTTATCTGCATCATATATTATCATAGTGTTGGCATTTTGAATGTCAAGACCAGTTTCTATGATTGTGGTGCAAACTAATATATCAAAGTCTTTTTTCATAAAATCAATCATTACTTTTTCTAATTCTCTTTCAGGCATCTGACCATGAGCAATAGCTACCCTAGCATCTGGTATTAATTTTGCAATATAAGCAGCCATCTCCTTTATTGTTCCTACTCTGTTATATACAAAATAAACCTGTCCTCCTCTGTTTATCTCTCTCATTATAGCATCAGAAATAAGTTGATCATTATATTCTACAACATAGGTCTGAACAGGATACCTTTCCTCAGGAGGAGTTTCAATAACACTTATATCTCTTATACCTGTAAGAGACATATGAAGAGTTCTTGGAATAGGAGTAGCTGTCAAAGTCAACACATCAACATTTTTTTTGAAATTTTTAATTTTTTCTTTATGAGTAACTCCAAAACGTTGCTCTTCATCTACAATGAGTAGTCCTAACTCTTTAAATTGTACATCCTTTTGAAGAATTCTATGTGTGCCTATAAGTATATCTATATTTCCTGCCTTGACCTCTTTTAAAGTTGATTTTTGCTGTGCAGGAGTTCTAAACCTGCTCACCATATCAATTTTTACAGGGAAATCTGAAAATCTTTGTACAAGATTATTATAATGCTGTTCTGCAAGTATAGTAGTTGGCACTAAAATAGCTACCTGTTTTCCATCCATTACAGACTTAAATGCAGCTCTAGTTGCAACTTCTGTTTTTCCATATCCAACATCTCCACAAAGTAACCTGTCCATAGCTTTGTTAGATTCCATATCGGCTTTAATTTCTTCAATTGCAGAAAGTTGATCTGGTGTTTCATCATATGGGAACTCATCTTCAAATTGTTTCTGCCATACAGTATCCTTGGAAAATTTATATCCCTTCAAGGTAGACCTAACAGCATAGAGTTTAACTAAATCTTCAGCTATTTCATTTATTGCTTTTTTAACCTTGTTTTTGGCCTTAGTCCATTCATTTCCACCAAGTTTATTTACCTTTGGTTCCTTACCCTCACTACCAATATATTTTTGCACTAAATCTAATTGATCAACAGGTACAAACAACTTATCTCCTGAAGTGTAGCTAAGCTCCAAATAGTCCTTTTTATGTCCTTGAACCTCTAATTGATTTATTCCTTTATACACACCAATACCATGGTTTGTGTGAACAACATAGTCTCCAGGTTTTAACTCAGTAAAACTCTTTATTTTACCTACACCTTTTTTATTAACTCTAGCACTTTTACGTTTAGCTTTTCCAAATACCTCTTTATCTGATATTACGCAAAGTTTCAATTCTGGGTACTCAAATCCCTTAAGCTGATTTCCAAAAGTTATAACTACTTCACCGAATTGAATGTCCTCTATAACATCTTTATAAACACTCTCAATATCTCTATCTCTAAGTGTTTCTACCAATCTTTCGCCTCTCGGTCTGGTTCCTGAAAGAATTATTGTCTTATATCCTTTAGCTTTCTTATCTCTAATGTCGTCGATAAGTAATTCTAGTTTTCCTCCATAGCTACTTAGGTTTATTTGAGAAAAACTTTCTTGAAGCTTTGGAGTAAAAATTTCATTTCGTTTATTAATAATATCCATAGTAATGATTCTTTGTTCTTGTAACTTTTCATATACCTTGTTCTTACTTATGAGTAACTCTGATTGCCTCGTAAGTATATTTCCTCTTTCAAGAAAATCTTTATAGTTCTCTTCAAATTCAAAATAAACACTATCTAATTTTCCTGCACATCTTTGAACATCAGTAACAATTACCAATGCATTCTGTATGTAATCAAACAAGGACGAAGGTTTTTCGTAAAAGTATGGTAAAAAACTATCTATAGTTTCAAAATTCCAGTTTTCCATTAATAATTCTAAATTTGATGAAATAGTAGTTTCTAAACGCTCTATTGCTTCTTTATCATGTTTTAAAGTTGCTTTTGCCACCTCTAAATCTTTTCGTATACCGTCATATCCTTTATCTATACTTTCTTTAGTAAGAATCATTTCTTTTGCTGGAAAAATCTCTATACTTTTAAGCTTTTCTATGCTTCTCTGAGATTCCGTATTAAAGCTTCTTATAGAATCTATTTCATCTCCAAAAAGCTCAATTCTATAGGCAATTGGAGCTATAGGAGAATAAATATCTATTATTCCACCCCTTATAGAAAATTCTCCTTTTCCCTCTACAATATTTACCCTTTCATATCCACTTTGGATTAATCTCTCACCTAGTTTTTCTAAGTCTACTATATCTCTCGCTGTAAAATTCAAGGTATAATCTCTATAAAGTTGTGGTGAAATATAATTAGTTCCCAAGGCTTCTATAGACGTAACTATTACTTTCCTATCTTTTCTTAACATTTCTCTAATAATCTTAAGTCTTTCCCACCTCAAATCTCCAGAAATAGCATATACGTTATAAAAAACTACTTCTTTTGTAGGAAAATAATATACATTAGGTATGTAAAAGGATAAATCTTCATATAAGTTTTTAGCCTCCACATCATTATTAGTAAAAATAAAGATTGATTCGTCCATTGCTTGATATATACTATTTGTAAAATAACTTCTAGCCGAATCAGCAATCCCTAAAATTTCTATAGGAAACTTACTTTTGTTTATACAATTTATCACTCTTTTAAATGCACTATTATCCAATAAAGGATTCATAAGCCCCTTTAATCTCATATGTATACACCTCTCATATTACTCTGCTTTAAAACCATTAAATTTATTCATAGCTTCAGCAACCCCACCTTCTATAATAGCTTCAACGGATTTTGCTGCTGCTTCAAAAACCTCTTCTAACTTTTCTCTTTCATCCTTTGAAAATTTACCTAAAACATGAGAAACTAGATTTTCCTTTGAAGGCTGTCCTACTCCAATTTTAACTCTTGGAAAAACATCACTACCTAAATGAGCAATAATGCTTTTAATTCCATTATGACCTCCAGCACTACCTTTTTCTCTAATTCTAAGTCTACCAACCTCTATACTTATATCATCATATAAAACTATTATATTATCATTAGGAATTTTATAAAAGTTAAGAACTTCTTTTATACTCTCTCCACTTAAATTCATATATGTAGTTGGTTTTAATAATAAAACTCTCTCTCCAGCTATTTTTCCATCTCCATACATGCCCTTGAATTTTTTCCTATTTACATCAATATTATACTTATTACCAATTAATTCTATAATATCAAAACCTACATTATGCCTTGTATGCTCATATTCTTTTCCTGGGTTTCCCAGTCCTACTATTAAGAACATTTTGTTTACCTCCAAACATATTAACATTAGTTCACTTAACTATAATACATTAAAAATAAAATTTAATAAAGTAATCAATAACACTAAACCCATGAGAAAAACCTCATGGGTTTAATGTTATAACAAGCATTTTATTTATCTTCAACAATATCTGAAAGAGTTATAGTTACATCTATAGTATTTCCATTTCTCCAAATCTTACACTTTACTACATCCCCTATTTTATGCTTTTCTGTAATAGCTAATAATTCTTGAAAACTAGTTATTTTTTTACCGTCTAACTCTATTATTATATCCGTTGGTCTAATTCCTGCAACAGCTGCTCCACTGTCCTTAATAACTTCTTGAACATATACTCCTTTAATATTGTCATTTTTCTCCGATATTGCATCTCTTCCATATATACCAATCCGAGGTCTTGCAACTCTTCCATATTTCATTATTTGTTCTACTATATCACTAGCTTCATTACTGGCTATGGCAAAACCTATCCCCTCTATGTTTTGCTGAATAGACCCTCCTAATTTTAAACTATTTATACCTATAACTTCTCCTATTGCATTACAAAGTGCTCCACCACTATTTCCTGGATTTATGGCTGCATCTGTTTGAAGAACCTTATATACTGAACCTCCATACTGAATTTTTCTATTCAAAGCACTAATTATACCTGCCGTAACAGAACCTGCAAACTCTTCTCCTATTGGATTTCCAATAGCTATAGCAATATCTCCTACTCTAACCTTAGAGGAATCTCCAAATTTTGCTGTAGGTAAGTTTTTTGCTTCTATTTTTATTACCGCCAAATCTGAAGTAGAATCAGAACCAATAAACTTAGCTTTTAATGATTTTACTGAGTTCGCTAGTTTTACATTAATCTGATCAGCACCTTCAATTACATGGTAATTGGTGACTATATATCCATTAGGGTCAAGTATTATACCTGAGCCGGTACTTTTGTTTACGCCATTTAAAGTACCCTTTGTACTCTTTGTTATCCCAACTACTGCTGGTCCTACCATTTCTGCAACTCTACCTATTGCATTACTTTGAATTTCTGTATTAGATATAGTATTTTTATTATTTAAATTATTTTCATTAATATTGGTAATTTCAGAGTATCTCTTATTTACTATATATATTGAGGATACTGATCCTGATATAGCTGCAATCACTACCAAAGCTATTAATTTAAAAATTCCCCTTACTCTGCTTTTTTGTTTTCTAAATTTTATTTCACCACATTGTCTATCTTCTACGCTTTCCCATGCAACATCTTTAATTTTATCGTTATTATCGTACAAGTATTTCACCTCCTATTCACTTAATTGTAATAGAACTTTTTACATAAATATGAGTAAATTATAATTTTTTAAGAACATATTTTATTTCTTAGATGCTCGCTTTAGAGTAAATATAAACTTAACTCCTTTATTATCCGTATTTTCAAACCAAATATCATCTCCATGTTGAGTTATAATCCTTCTAACAATAGAAAGGCCAAGTCCCGTACTTACCTTAGATGTTCTAGATTTATCACTTTTATAAAACCTATCCCAAATGTGTTTTTCATCTTCATTGGATATACAAGGTCCATCATTATATATTGATACAAAAACCTTTTGACCTTTTACCTTCGTTTTAATTTGAATATTTCCACCATCATCAACATATTTCACCGCATTGTCTATAAGGTTGGTTACTACCTGAATAATTTTGTCTCTATCTACTAAAACACGTACATCTTTATCATCCAGCCAAATATCTACATTTATTTTTTTTGATTTTATTACTGTTTCAAATTTAATAATAGCAAGTCTTATAATTTCATTAATATCAAACTCTTGAACATTTAATGTAAATTTCCCAGCTTCTATAGCTGACAAATCAAGGAGATCGTTAATAAGTCTTGTAAGCCTTTGGATCTCTTCATAGGCTACTGATAAGTAATAATTTTCTTTTTCTTTTGGTATAATTCCATCTAAAATTCCTCCAATAAATCCCTTAATAGATGTTATAGGCGACCTAAGTTCATGAGATACATTAGATATAAATACTCTTCTATTATTTTCAACCTCTTCTAGAGAATTTGCCATAGAATTAAATGACCTTGCTAGCTCACCTATTTCATCATTTGAAATAATTTCTACTCTTTTATTAACTTCACCCTTGGAAATTTTATCTGCTACACTGTTTATCTTAGCTAAAGGCTTTACAATTATTTTTTGAGAAAAATAATAAATTACAATACTAGAAAATATTATAGCCAAAATTGCTGAAATCCAAATAATTTCATACACCCTATTTAAAGGTTCTTTTATCTCATTCATGGTAGTATTAATCAATACCGCACCTTGAAATATTCCTCTATAAAATATAGGAACCTCATAGGTATGTACAGGAACTTTAAAAATATTATCTAGAAAATCCTGCTTCTCAACAGATTTTCCTATCCTTAAATTTTCCAAATCTTGTGTCAAAATTTGTATTCCAACAAACTTTTTATGATCTTGATTCGATACTGCATATACATAACCATAATTATCAGATAATAATATATCCGAAGAAGTATACTTTGAGGTATGCGTTAAAACTTCATTTATTTGTTCTAATGAAGCTTCTCCATATAAATACTGCACTGCTGCATTTGCTATTATTTGCGCCTCACCTGAAAGCTGTTTTTGTCTTTCTTCAAAATAATACCCTTGAAACCAAAACGATAAAAATGCAGCAAGTATAACAAAGCTTATAGTAATTATAAGCGTATATGTTGCCACCATTTTAGAAAATAAGCTTTTCCTCTGCATTTATTTCACCTCAAACTTATATCCAACACCCCAAACTGTCTCTATTTGCCAATTAGACCCCCCTTGAAGTTTTTCTCTAAGTCTTTTTATGTGAACGTCTACAGTTCTGGAATCTCCAGGATAATCATATCCCCAAACTTCACATAAAAGCTGTTCTCTTGTAAAAACTCTATTTTTATTACTAGCAAGATAATATAATAATTCAAATTCTTTAGGCGGCATTTTAATCTCATCACTTTCATAAACAACAGTATATGAATTTATATCAATTATGAGTCCTGCAAATTTAAGAATTTCTTTATTTTCATTTTCTACATTATATCTTCTAAGTACAGCCTTAACTCTAGCTATCATTTCTTTAGGTTCAAAAGGTTTCACAATATAATCATCTGCCCCCAATTCCAAAGCTAAAACCTTATCAAAAGTTTCACCTTTGGCAGTTAACATAATAACAGGAGTCTCGTACTCTTTTCTTATTCGTTTTAATACATCTACCCCATCCATGTGCGGCAGCATAATATCAAGTAAAACTAAATCTGGCATATACTGCACAAAAGCCTCTAATGCTGCTTTTCCATCATAACAAACCTTCGTAGAATATCCTGAGTTCTCTAAATACATTTTTATTACTTCACATATATTCTCGTCATCATCCACAATTAATATTTTTCCTAACATTCCATCCATGGTTCTTCCCCCTAATTTTATACTTTAAATAATTACTAATTTTTAACATCTACCAAGACAATGCCCTGCTACCCATTATTATACCCGTTATCTTAATTCATTATCTTTTACAATCCTTTAATTTATTTTGCCTTTTTATTTTTAGTTTCACCTTTTTTCACACTCAACTCTCCACCTTAAATTTTCAACTGTATAGATTTTTAGATTTTAAAATTCTATATCTATACTAATACTCTATCATATTTAAATATATTTTAAATATTTAAAACAATAAATTAAAATAAATGTTACAATTTATTATTAACTTTATAATATCTATTAATTTTCAAATTACACCAAACTCTTCACTTTAAACTTTCAATTCTATATTTCATACCTATAGCTGATTTTTAACAGTCAATAAAAATTTCGTTTATGCAAGTTAATAATTGTAACCTGATTAAAACAAAAGGACATAAATATAGACTATATAAATTTGTCTATATTTATGTCCTTTACTACATATCTTTAATTATCAGTTTTATATAAACGATAATCTACCAAAGCTCTACCTGAAAAGCTCCACTATTATCTATACAAATAATTTGCTTATAGAAACATCTTCATATATTCTCTTAATTGCTTCTGCAAATATAGGTGCTACTGATAATACTTCGAACTTATCACTTTTCTTTCCTTCTGGTAAATCTATAGTGTTAAGAACAACTAGTTTCTTAATAACACTATTTTCGATTCTTTCAAATGCCGGACCTGATAAAACACCATGAGAACAGCAAGCATAAACTTCCTTTGCACCTCGTTCAACTAATGCATTAGCACCATTAGTTATAGTACCTGCAGTATCTATCATATCATCTATTAAGATAACTCTCTTATCTTTTATATCACCAATTATGTTCATTACTTCGCAAACATTGGCTTTTGGTCTTCTCTTGTCTATTATAGCTATTGGACAGTTTAATCTATCTGCAAAATCTCTTGCTCTTGTTACACTTCCTAAGTCAGGTGATACAACAACTACGTCTTCTTGGTCTTTAAATCCTTCTTCTACAAAGTATTTAGCAAGGATTGGAGCTCCAATTAAATTATCAACTGGTATATTGAAATATCCTTGAATTTGTGCAGCATGTAAATCCATAGTAAGTACTCTATCTGCTCCTGCTGTAGTTATTAAATCAGCAACAAGCTTAGCTGTTATTGGATCTCTAGACTTTGCCTTTCTGTCTTGTCTTGCATATCCATAGTAAGGTATTACTGCTGTTATTCTTCCCGCTGATGCTCTTTTAAAAGAATCAATCATTATTAATAATTCCATTAAATTATCATTTACTGGAGCATTTGTTGGTTGGATAACAAATACGTCAGTTCCTCTTACTGTTTCATTAGTAGTTACAGAAATTTCTCCGTCACTAAACTTTCCTACTTGAGAATCTCCAACATAAGCTCCTAAAATATCAGCAATATCCTTAGCTAAAGTTGGGTGAGAATTACCTGTAAATATTTTAATAGTTTTACCATGAGTTATCATATGTAAACCTCCTTAAATTTTATCATTTTTTATCTTTTCTTAAATTCTTTCTGTCCGCCCAGCCGTCTTTATTGACTTGTTTTGCTCTTGCAACGGCTAAAGCTCCATTTGGTACATTTTTTGTAATAGTTGAACCAGCGGCTACATAAGCATTATCTTCAACCTTTACTGGGGCTACTAAGTTAACATTACAGCCTATAAAAGCATTATCTCCTACAATAGTTTTATACTTATTTTTTCCGTCATAGTTAACTACCACTGTTCCACATCCGAAATTACATTCATTACCTACTTCAGCATCTCCTATATAAGTTAAGTGAGATACCTTTGTATTATTACCAATCTTAGACTTCTTTATTTCAACAAAATCACCGATTCTAGCATTATTACCTATTTGACTTTCTGGTCTTATGTATGCAAATGGACCAACTGTAGTATTTTCTCCAACATAACTTTCTAGTATAACTGAACTTTGTATTGTAACTCCATTTCCTATTATACTGTCTTGTATTCTTGAATTGGGGTAAAGTACACATTCATCTTTTATAATAGTTTTACCTTCTATTACATTGCCAGGGTATATTATAGTATCTATTCCTATTTCTGCGTCTGCACCTATGTACGTAGTTTTAGGGTCTATGATTGTAACACCATTTTCCATATGTTTTTGATTTATTCTTTTTCTCAATATTTCTTCAGCTTCAGCAAGCTGAACTCTAGAATTAACTCCTCTAATTTCATCAACATCCACATCAACTGCTCCTACTTTGCAGTTATCACTTTTTAGTATTTCTATAACATCTGTTAGGTAATATTCTCCTTGTGAATTACTATTGCTTAGTTTATCAAGGTTATTTATAAGTTCTTTTATATCGAAACAATACATTGCCGAATTAATTTCTCTAACCTTTAACTCTTCCTCTGTACAATCCTTATGCTCTACTATTTTTTCAACTTCGCCATCTTTATTTCTAATTATTCTACCATATCCAGTTGGATCATCGACGATAGCAGTTAGTATAGTAGCTTTATATTCTCCACTTTTGTGGAATTCGATAAGTTTTTGAACTGTTTCTTCACTAATTAGGGGTGCATCTCCTGTAAATACAGCTACAACACCATTTTTATCCTGTAAAAAATTTTTAGAGCACATAAGTGCATGACCTGTTCCTAATTGTTTCTCTTGAATAGAATAATTAATGTTTCTGGTTTTTGTAGCTTTTTTTACTTCTTCTGCTCCATTTCCAATCACAACATCTATATCATCTATATCACATTTTCTCAAAGTGTCTATAACATGATTCACCATTTCTTTACCACAAACTTTATGTAAGACCTTTGGTAAGTTAGTTTTCATTCTTTTTCCTTTGCCAGCGGCAAGTATAACAGCACATTTATACAATACAAACACCTCTTTATATGGTATTTCACTTCTTCTTAAAAAATATATAGTATACCACTTAAGCTTTACGCCTATTATATTATATTTTATATAATATATTTTTTCAACCTTATAATACAGGTAGTTTTAAATATATGCACAAAAAATAAAAAGGAGTAATATCCTCCTTTTTATTCTTCACCTTCAATTGCTATTTCTTCACCATTTTCGGTATCTGTTTCATTTTTAACCACTTCATATTCATCCAAAATTGCTTTTTGTATTCTTTGTCTTGTGTCAGTATTAATTGGATGAGCTATATCTTTAAACTCTCCTGTAGGAGTTTTTCTACTAGGCATAGCTATGAAAAGACCATTTTGTCCTTCAATAACCTTTATGTCATGAACAACAAATTCATTATCGAAAGTTACTGATACAATGGCTTTCATTTTTCCTTCCGCAGAAATTTTCCTAATTCTTACATCTGTAATTTGCATTGAACTCCACCTCCAAAGATGCTTTACATATAATATTCTCCATAATTTATCTTTTTCCTTCTTTATTTGAATAAATTTTTAGAAAATTTTATTTTTTGCAACTTTTGTTAGGATATAATATAAGATTGTCATTTTCATCTAATCCATTAAATTTTATAATCGATACATAATCCTGTACTAATTTTTTTTCTGTATTAATATTGTCAATCAATACTCCACTGCCTATAAGTTTGCTTTCAAATTCATCTAATAGATTGATAATTCCAAGAGCAGTGCCTCCAGCCTTCATAAAATCATCAATAAAAATACACTTACTTCCTTTTTTTATAGATTTCTTAGATAATGACATTGTCTGTATTCTCTTGCTTGAACCTGAAACATAATTTATAGAAACAGTAGGTCCTTCTGTAACCTTATTATCCCTTCTTACGATAATAAGATTTACTCCTAACATTTTAGCAACTTCATAAGCTAATGGTATTCCTTTTGTTTCTACCGTTACAACATAATCAGCATCTAATCCTTTAAATTGTGATGCTAAAATAACTGCCGCCTTTTGTATTATCTGAGGATTGCACATTATATCACTTATATACATGAATTCTCCCGGTACTATTCTTTGCTTATCTTGTAAAATTATACATAATTCTTCTGCAAATCCTAAAGTTTTTTCTTCCGAAATCCCACAAGTATATTTAATTCCGCCAGCCGCACCCGAAATGGTCTCTATTATACCAAGAGAAAGTCTATTTAATGTCTCTCTAACAACTACAATATCTTCACTTATTGTAGATTTAGCGGCATTAAACATTTCTGTGAATGTATTCAAATTTATAACCTTATTAGGATTTTCCATTAATATTTTAGTTATAACTGTAATTCTTTGATTTCTATTAAACTTCTGCATGATTCTCTCCTATCTATAAATTTCACGAATTTTCTTTAAAAAAATTATCTTATTATTCATATTTTATTCTAAAAACATTATATTATCAATAATATTTTTCAACACTTTCTTATTAATTTATTAATATATTTTAGATTTACAGTAATAAAGTATCCTTCTGTTACCTATCCATTATCAATTACTAACTATAACGAACTTTAAATTGATTATATACAAATAAATTTTGTTTTCATTTATATAAATTTAAAATTTATTATCATATATGTATTGTTTTTCTTAAAATTTGTATATAATGATTTAATAGGTATTGTTTTATTCATATAAAGGAGTTGATTAAATGTCGTTTAATTTTTTGAAAGATACACATAAAAAAATACATTTCATTGGTATAGGCGGAATAAGCATGAGTGGTCTTGCTGAAATTCTACTATATAATGGATATAAGGTTTCTGGTTCCGATAGAAGTGAATCCGAATTAACAATTAACCTTCAAAAAAAAGGTGCTGAAATATATATAGGACACAGCCCTAGTAATATAAATAATGTAGACTTAGTTGTATATACTGCTGCCATAGCTGAAGACAACCCAGAACTTATAAAAGCCAGGGATTTAAACATACCTACTTTAGATAGAGCAGAATTTTTAGGTCACGTTATGAATGGTCATAGATATAATGTAGCCATTTCAGGTACTCACGGAAAAACCACTACTACTTCTATGTTTTCACACATAACTTTAAGTGCTGATTTAGACCCTACTATATTAGTTGGGGGTAATTTAGATATAATAAATGGTAACGTTAGAGTAGGAAGTAGTGACTACTTTATTACTGAAGCTTGTGAATATAAAGCTTCTTTCTTGAAATTTTACCCATTTGTAGGAATCATACTTAATATTGAAGCTGATCATTTAGATTTTTATAAAGATATTAATGATATTGAAAGTACCTTTATAAAATTTGCGAAACTTATTCCTAATGATGGATATCTGATTGTTAATGCCGATGATTCCAGAGCTTTAGCTGTTTCTAAAGAAGCTAACTGTAATATAATTACCTTTGGAATTAAAAATGGAGATATAATTGCGAAAAATATAGTATTCAATACTGAAGGTTGTCCGACTTTTGACGTATATAATAAAAATGAAAAATTATTTACACTAACATTAAATGTACCTGGAGAACATAACATACTTAACTCTCTTGCCAGCATAGGTGCTGCCTTAGGATTAAACATTGATAAAAACTCTATTGTAAATGGTCTTTCAAACTTTTTTGGTACTCATAGGCGCTTTGAAATTAAAGGAAAAGTAAATGGAGTAACTGTAATTGATGACTACGCTCATCATCCAACAGAAATAAAAGCTACACTGGATGCTGCTAGAAACTTCCCTCATAATAAAATTTTCTGCGTATTCCAGCCTCACACTTATTCTAGAACCATAAGTTTATTTGATGATTTTTCCAATTCTTTCTTTAATACAGATACTCTTATTCTTGCTGACATATATGCCGCTCGTGAAAAAGATACTGGCATTGTAAGTTCTATTACACTTGGAAATAAAATAAGAGAAAATGGAGTAGACTGCAAGAACTTCCACAGCTTTGATGCTATAATAGAATTCTTAAAAAAAGAGCTTAAAGAAGGAGATTTACTTCTTACAGTTGGAGCTGGAGATGTTTATAAGGTTGGAGAAATGTACTTAAAAAAATAATATAGGTTGTTCAAATAAAAATAAACAAGTTAAAAATAAAAAAGATAAAAGGCATATGTTGCTACTAAATTTTTAAGCAGTATATGCCTTTTCTGCACACTTAAGAATGAACTCTATAGTTTCCTTTATTTTCACTTAATTTCTTAAGTATTCTTTTTATATATGAAATAACCATATAGCTCCCTACCCCTACCATAATAATAGAAGCTCCCGAAGCTATGTTAAAATAATAAGACAGAATAAGCCCTGCAAAACCAAATATTACTCCTAAAAAAAATGATATTATCATAATTTTTTTAAAATCATACGTAAATTGTTTTGCAATAGCTGGTGGCACAGTAAGTAAGGCTATAATTAGAATTATTCCTACAACTCTAATTAACACAACAACAGTAAAAGCTATAAGTATATAAAGTAAATATTCTAAAAATCCTGTATTAACTCCTAAAATACTTATAAATTCATCATCAAATAAATAGGCTTTAAAATAATTAAATAATAAAGCCATTATAGATACTACAATAATATCTAAGCCTATAATTACTCTTATATCTGTATTTGATACCTTTAAAATATCTCCAAATAAATAAGATGTCATATCTGGTGGATATCCTGGAGTAAAAGCTATAAATAAAATTCCTAGAGCCATGCCCAATGACCAAAACATTGCTATCAAAGTATCAGAATTAGTATTTGTACTTCTGTTAATTTTCGCCACTGCAAGTGAGGATAATACTGCAAAAGCTAAAGCTCCAATAATAGGTTCTATCCCTAAAAAATATCCCATTCCTATGCCTCCAAAAGCAGTATGGGCAATTCCTCCACTCATCATTACTAATTTCTTCTCCACAATAATTGTTCCTATTATTCCACATACAAAGCTTGCAAAAATAATCGCAAGCACTGCATTACGCATAAAAGCGTACTGAATAAATGCTCTAATCATTTAATCCCTCCACATGAGTTGCTAAAACACGATGAGGAACTCCATGTGCTATCAAATCAACCGGACAACCATAAGCCTTCGTAATAACCTCATTACTTATTTCAGCTTTTCCATGATAATATAATTCTTTATTTATGCAGGCTATACTTGTAACATAAGTAGAAACCACACCTATATCATGAGTTACTAATATAATAGTAACTTCCTTGTTTAGTTTTCTTAATAACTCATATATCTCAGCCTTAGTTTGAGCATCAAGGCTTGCCGTTGGCTCATCTAAAAGCAAAATTTTAGGTTCTAATATAAGGGCTCTTGCAATTAGCACTCTTTGAAGCTGTCCTCCTGATAACTGACCTATTTGCCTATTTTTTAAATGATATATATGAAGCTTTTTCATTATTTCATAAGCTTTTTCTCTATCCTTTCTAGAAAATTTATAAAAAGGCACAATTTTTTTTTCCAATTTACCCATCAAAATAACCTCTTCAACATTTATGGGGAAATTTTTATCGAATTTAGAAAATTGAGGAACATATCCAATTAAATTTCTAGTTTTTTTTGGTGTATCTTGTAAAACCTTAACTTCCCCACATTTTGGTTCCTTAAATCCTAAAATCAGCTTTAATAAAGTGCTCTTTCCTCCACCATTAGGTCCTAAAATAGCTAAAAATTCTTTTTCTTTAACTTGTAAATTTATATTGTTTAATGCACAAACATCGTCATAATAAACACTAGCTTTATTTATTTGAATTAGGCTTTGCATAAGACCCTCCTTAAAATAAGGATTTTTAAGTTCAAATGAAGATTTAACTCTCTTTTATATATTCATTCTAATTATTGTCAATAAATTCACTAATTAATCAAGATTACTAATAAATTATATGATTATAATAAATTAAAACCTAGAGCTATAGAATACTTATACTCTACGTGAAATTATTGAAGCTACTTTGAAAAGCTTATTGACACCTTCTATGGGATAAACACACACATAAAACTTTTTAAATAAGGTAAAACTATCATTGAATATTTGTAGGAGGTTTTAAAAATGAAAATTTTCTTGATTTCTAGCGTAG
Organism: Clostridiaceae bacterium; assembly: GCA_036677675.1. GTDB lineage: Bacteria > Bacillota > Clostridia > Clostridiales > Clostridiaceae > Clostridium_H. The sequence goes on from JAVBWC010000026.1 coordinate 23,153, forward strand.
TAGATATCATTTTAATACTCGTTTCATATTATTTATTTAAATCTGTACTAAGTGGACCTACTAGACATAAAATATATGAGAGATTCCTAAGCTCTTTTGCAAAATTTGTCATATATATTTTTATTGGATCAGTTATAATAACTGGCATTACTGCTTTTATTTTTTATAAAACTCGTTTCATTGCTCAATTAAACATAATAGCTCCTGCTCTTGTTTCGATATTCATAGGTTTTATAATTTCTACAGTTCCAACGCGAGGAGTTGGTGATAAAAACAAATAATTTATAAATTTTAAAAGAACCTAAAGTTCATAGGTTCTTTTATTTTTTTATAAATAACTACTAGAAACTTAAAAATTATATATCATAATATAATAATATGTTATATAATTTATTTATATGTATTTTTTTATTTCGATTATAATTATAATTAAATTTAATATCTTATTAATAATAAGAAGTTTTCATCTCTTCTATAAAAAATTTCGACAAGGAGAATACGGTATGCTTAATACAGATTTGATAAATATAGTAGCAAATCTATTCTTAGGAATGAGTATTTTAGGTACAATAATAGTAATATTTTTATTTATAATATTTAGAATATTTAAAATAAATAAATTAATTAAAATATTACCTATCCTCTGCATAATCTTCTGCATAAGTTGGACTTTAAATATAGTATGTAATATCTATCTATTATTTCAACTCTTACAAAAGGCATAGAAACTATAAAAAAATTTAAAAATAATATTATAAAATTTTATTGACTTTTATGACTGAAAGTTATATAATATATTTTGTCAGCGGGGTGTAGCGCAGATGGTAGCGCGCGTGGTTTGGGACCATGAGGCCGCGGGTTCGAGCCCTGCCACCCCGACCAAGAAGTTATTCATTGAATAACTTCTTTTTTTATTTTTATAAAAAATACTTAATATATAAACTTTTAAATACACATATTAACTTTCAAAGTAAAATTAAAAGTATTTAATATAATTTTAAAATCATATCAATATAAACTAGTTTTAAACAATATTATATAAACTTAAGGTAATATAATATTTTGTGTACTACGATATAAAATATTATGATAAAATAATGTTATTAATATTGTGGGAGGTGCCCCTTTGAACACTATATTTAAAAGAATCGAAAGTAGAGATATCGCTATTCTAAAGCTAATAAATAATTCGCTGCGCTGTAAAGTTTTAGATTTCCTAATGCCTCCTATAACATATTTAGGCTCCATGCTATTTTCAATATTATTTTGTTTAATAACTATATTTCATTCTAATAAACTCATTCACAATTTAGGAATAAAATCCTGTATAGCCCTAATGTGTAGCTCAATTGTGGCTAGAGTAATTAAAACTTCAGTTAATAGGATTAGGCCCTTCTTAAAAATTAATACTTTAAACATAAAAAAGATTGGGATAGATGAATATTCTTTTCCATCAGGCCACACAGCCGCTGCTTTTTCAATAGCAATTACAGCAGCTCTACTTTTTCCTAGTACAGCTATAATGAGTATAGTACTAGCTTCTTCTGTTGGTATTTCAAGAATGTATCTAGGAGTACATTATCCTACTGATGTTTTGGCTGGTTCTTTTTTAGGAACTCTTTCTTCAATCTTGGTTTATTTTTTTTATTGATGATATAAAACTTACCATTTGTCAGTTGACTAATAATTATTATACTAGAAGAGGTGAACTACATGCTAACAAATATAAAGGCTGCCATATTTGATATGGATGGAACCTTAGTAGACTCTATGTGGGTATGGTCAAAAATAGATATAAACTTTTTAAAAAATAGAAATATAGAATGTCCCAAAGATTTAAAATCTAAAATAGAACATTTAAGTTTTGAAGAAGTAGCTATATATTTCAAAAACGCTTTCAAGTTAAAAGAAAGTATAGAAGATATTATACACGAATGGAACCAGATGGCTTTAAAAGAATATAAAACAAATGTAAAACTAAAATTTGGTGCCAAAAAATACCTAGAAGTCTTAAAATCAATGGGCATAAAAATAGGTCTTGCTACAAGCAACTCTTCACTACTTCTTGAAACAGCACTAAAAGCAAACGAGATTTATCAATATTTTGATGTAATAACAAGAACTGATGAAGTTCCTCGTGGAAAGCAATTTCCAGATGTTTATTTATTAACTGCCCAAAGATTAGGTGTTAATCCTAAAGAATGTATTGTTTTTGAAGATATTTTACCTGCTGTAATAGGTGCTAAATCAGCAGGAATGAAAGTTATAGGAATCCATGATGATTATTCAAATTACCAAAAAGAAGAGATTATAAATATTGCTGACAAATATGTATATAAATACTCCGAACTTATAGAAAAAGCTATCTAATTTAACTCTTGTACATACAAGAGTTTTTTTGTTATCATTACTAGCTATAATGAATATACTTTATTATAATACTTTTTAAGGAGCGATTTTATTGTCATTTCTAATTATATTATTGCTTATATTAATTTCTACCTTCTTCTTCATTTACCGTAATTTAAACCAAAAAATCTGGAATCTAAAAAAACAACTCACCTTTCTGATAAGGAATAATGATGAATTGAAAGATAAATTATTAAAGCAAAGTATATCTCACCAAAACTCTTATACTAATATTTCTTCTGAAGTAATTGAAATTAAGTTCAAATCTCCAAGCTTTAACTCAGCAACTACCTGCAGAAACTGCATTCTTTATGCAGCTCCATTTGAAAATTCTCCGATAGTTTCTGAAATATCTATGAATACTCCTTTAGAAGTTCAAGATACTGCCTTTATTTCAAATACTACTTGGTATGAAGTAAATATTCCTGTTTCAGAAAGGGTTAATAGCAAAGGATGGTTAACAGCAGACTCTCTTACTTAAACTTCTGTATTAAAAGCCTTTCCTTGGTATAATTCTTCATCATTAAGCTTTTTGTCAATATCATTTAAGACTTCCCATTTTTTTAAGCTCCACATAGGGCCGATTATGAGATTTCTAGGAGCATCACCTGTTAGTCTATGAATTACAATACTCTCAGGTAACAAAGTTATAGCTTCACAAACTAAATCTATATACTCATCTTTCTCTAAAAACCTTAGTTTTCCTTGCTCATATAATTTAACTAAGGGGGTTCCTTTCAGTAGATGAAGTAAATGTATTTTTATACCCTGTATATCTTTATTAGCTAAATATTTTATTGTATTCAGCATATCTTCTCTACTCTCTCCTGGAAGACCAAATATAGTATGGACTACAACATCAATATTTTTCCTCCTTAGTCTTCCTAATGCATCCTCAAATATATCTAGAGTATACCCTCTATTTATAATCTTGGCTGTTTTTTCATTAGAAGTTTGAAGTCCAAGCTCTATCCAAGTATATAGCTTACTATTATATTCACTTACCAGTTCTATAACCTCTTGGCTTAAACAATCTGGTCTAGTTGCAATAGCAAGAGCAACTACGCCTTCTTGTTTTATAGCCTCCTCATATTTTCTTCTTAATTCTTCAATTTCTCCATAAGTATTAGTATAAGCTTGAAAATAAGCTATATACTTTCCACTCTTCCACTTGTTTTTCATCATAGCCTTTATGTCTTGAAATTGACTGCTTATAGAAAAATTTCTATCTCCAGCGAAATCTCCAGAACCTCGTTCACTGCAGTATAAGCATCCACCCTTGCTTATAGTTCCATCTCTATTCGGACATGAAAATCCTGCATCCAAAGATATTTTAAATACTTTTTCCCCAAATTTATTTCTTAAAAAATGGTTTAACGTATAATATTTCTTACCTTCCCAATTTTTTATCATATTATTCTCCTTTATACAACTAAAAGTGTCCATAGATATTATACACTACAGACACCCTCATTCCCAAACTACTTCTCTGCTTTTTTTAGTTTAAATTCCTTTAAATCCATCTCCCATTTTCCTATATATTCATTATCCTTATCTGCTTCTGTTTTAGGAATTACCTTATACAATGCTTTCTCCTTTTGAAACTCATCAAAAACAACTTGAACTTTGCTTAAAGGATATTCTTCTTCAAACATAACAGGTATAAGTTCTCCACTTGTTACTCCATAAACCCTCATACATCTTTTACTATTATCCCTTATCTTATACTGTACAGCTAAAAATTTTTCATCCATTGAAAACATCATAAATTCCACTTCTGAATTATTTAAAATATCACAAGCTAGAAGTTGTTTTCCTACAGGCACTTCTTTAAGAACCTTTCCTCCTGCCTCCTCTTGTTGCTCACCCTGACCCTTTTGCTCATCATTTCCTTGTGTAATCATTGTATCATCTAACATTAAGATACCAACAAAAGTATTAGAATCAAAAGTAGTCATTGCAATTTTATTACCTTCATATCCAAATTCTATAACTCCAAAGTTACTTTTAGGTACTGTCTCTATCTTCATTTTTGCTTTATCATCTTTTGAGTAGGCATATTTAGGTAAACCCTGCGTATCTATGACCAGATTAGTATCTACCTCTTTTTCTTTTCTTAACCTTAACATTTTATCTCTATAAAATATTTCTTTTTTAATGGAATTATCTATTTTATCTATTTTATAATCCATTCCCTTTTTTATTATGGTCATCATAGATTCCGTTATTATGGTTTCAGGGGCATTTAAATTACTCTTAACAATTTGCACCTTAAAATTCCCTTCACCATTTGATTCACTCATTTCAAGTATTTTATGTCCCATTATTTTTAAGTCATTTTTAGTTAAGCTTCCTTCCTTAGTTTTCATATTGTCACTTAAAAGCTTATTTCCGGAAGTAAAGTCTTCATTCTTTATAAATTTTACATATTTATCTACTGTTGTGCTAGATTCTTTTATGTCAAAATTATCTTTTTCTTTTACATTTTCTGCTTTTTTTTCACTGCAACCCATGAAAGAAAAAATCACAAATACAACTAAAATATAACTTATATATTTTTTCATACTATTTATCTCCTATCTTTTTTCTTAGCTTATATTTATTTTTCCACTAAAATAAAAATTTAATTTATATAATCATTATTTTTATTAATTTTTATATATTTATAAAAAGAAACTTATTATCAATTTTTTGGAGGTATTAACTTGAAAAAATATTTAACTCTAACCTTTCAATTAGCAGCAGTATTTATTGGAACTATAGTAGGTGCTGGACTTGCTTCTGGAGAAGAAATATCTTTGTTTTTTTCAAGATATGGATATAAAAGTTTTATTGGAATATTGATATGTTTAATTATTTATATAGTTATAGGATTTATAATCATACATATAAGTATTAAATATAACTTAAAATCCTATAATGAATTTATAAAAATAGTCAGCCCTGGATTTTTAGGTCAAGTAATAGATATTCTTATGGGAATTTTTCTTCTAAGCGGATCTGCAATAATCCTAGCTGGAAGCGGTGCCCTTGTAAGCCAGTATTTCCATATGTCTAAATGGATAGGAATATTATTAATGGCATTCATTTCTTTATATGTTTTGTTAAAAGATACTGAGGGATTACTAGAAATAAACTCATTTATAGTTCCTTGTTTAATAATAATAATCACTACTATATTCTTTCTGTTTATAGGATTATCTAAAGATATTGTCAGTATTTCATATATAAAAAGTGTTCCACATCTTAGTAAAAATTGGATTATTTCAGCTTTATTATACGCAGGCTTCAATATAATATCCTGCAGCGGTGTTCTTGTTCCATTAAGCTCAGAGTTAAAAGTTAAAACACCTCTAAAAATTGGAGTTGTATTGGGCTCAATTGTACTTACAATATTATCTTTTATGATAAACTTTATGTTAATTCTAAATATACCAAATATCTTTAAATATGATATACCTCTTTTGTATATATCTAATAGATTTGGTCATTTAATACAGATAATACTCTTATCAATTATGTGGTTAGAAATGTTTTCTACTGAAGTTTCTCATATTTATAGTTTAGGAAAAGCTGTTGAAGATGTGTTTAGTATTTCTTATAAAAAAGCAGTCATAATTATTTTATTACTTACAATACCAATATCTAAATTCGGATTTGTCAACTTAATAAGCTATGTTTATCCTGCCTTTGGTGCTATTAGTCTTGTTTTTATAGTACAATGTATTATTTTCTATTATAAAAACAAATAAATATTATTAAATATAAATATTGTAATTTTAGCTTTATACTTGGTTTTTCCCAAGTTGACAGTTTGTAATTTACAGTTTACATTTAAAATATACTAAAGAAAAGAGGTTAATCAATTGATTGAAAATTGTACTTTATGCAGACATAATTGTGGAGTTAACAGACTAAATGGAAATATAGGTTTTTGTAATTCAGGAAAAAAAATAAAACTTGCTAGAGTTTCTCTTCATCATTGGGAGGAACCTTGTCTTTCTGGTGATAAAGGATCTGGAACAATATTTTTTTCTAATTGTAATTTAAAATGCGTATATTGTCAGAACTATATCATAAGCAGTAATGGAATTGGAAAAGAAATCTCCATAAAACGACTTAGTGAAATTTTTCTAGAACAACAAGAAAAAGGTGCCCACAACATAAATTTAGTTACTCCAACTCACTTTGTTCCACAAATAATAGAAGCCTTAAAACTTGCAAAGAATTCTGGTCTTAAGCTTCCTATTGTATATAATACAAATAGCTACGAAAACTTAGAAACTATTAAAGCATTGAAAGGATACATAGATATATATTTACCTGATCTTAAATATTTCAATGATAAATATGCAATTAAATATTCTAATGCCCCTAATTATTTTACTACTGCCTCAAAAGCAATTGAAGAAATGTTTTCTCAAGTTGGAGAACCTGTTTTTGATATAAATGGAATGATGAAAAAAGGAATGATAATAAGACACCTTATGCTGCCTGGGCTTCTTTTTGACTCAAAAAAAATTGTTGATTATATATATAATACCTTTAAAGATTCTGTATTCACTAGCTTAATGAATCAATATACTCCTATTTTTAACACTTCATGCTATCCAGAAATAAATAAAAAAATAAACCCTAAGCATTATGAGGCTTTAGTAGATTACTGTGTAAAATTAGGTATAAGCAATGCATATATTCAAGAGCAAGGAACAGCTTCTGAAAGTTTTATACCAAACTTCGATTTAAGAGGAATTTAGATGTAATAAACATTTAAAATATGGATATGATTTTATTATAAGTATTTTTATATAATATATAAACGGGGTAATTTATATGAAAAAAATTTTTTCAATTTTAATTAGTTCTATTATAGTAATACTATGCATACTCTTTTATCCTAGAAAAGTTACTCATGCAATATTTATTGAGTCTAATCCAAACTACTCAAGAATGTACATAAACGGTGTCCTAAAAGAAATAAAGCTTCCAAATTTAGCCCTTCCTAAATATACTGTTATTAGTTTTAAATTTAACGCTTTTAAAATTTATGATTATAAAATAGATAAACCTATATCTAATAGAATTATGGTAAAAGGAATAAAAAACTTCGAATTAGAAGCGTTAGGCTCAAAGAGCCTATCAACAAACCCCATCTTTTATAAAATAGATGCAAATAATAATATAAGTATAGGTAGTAGTAAAGATTTAGTTGTTGGTAAAAATAATGTTATCTCCTTTTTAGATAATAATAAACTTAAAACCTTTATAATTTATCCTATGAAGGATTACAGTAATACTCGTGTTGCAATTTCAACATCAAATTTTTCTTCTATATACCACAAAAAAATAAATCTTAATCTTAATTCTTCTTGTAAAATCTACAGTATAATTGATAATATATCAATAGAACTCCCTGCCAAGGCTGATATAACAGCGGAATTAAAAAATAATAAGATAATACTTTACCTTGACGAAACCAAAATAGAAACTGAAAATAGACTTTACATTGAAAGTAAAGATGTACTAATCTCTAATATAACTAGAGGATATCCATCCTTTAATCCAAGTTATAATGGAATACTAGAACTTTATCCTACACAGGATGGGATACTATTAATAAATGAAATAAACATTGAAGACTATCTTTGCAAAGTAGTGCCTTCTGAAATGCCTGTTTGGGGTGGACTTGAAGCATTAAAATGTCAGGCTATTGCAGCTAGAACCTATGCTATTTCAGATATGCTTTCTAACCGCTATGGAAATTTAGGCTTTTACGTAGATGATAGCATAAAAAGTCAAGTATATAATAATATACACCCTGAAGAAATTTCAAATAGAGCAGTAAAAAGCACTTCTGGTATTATAATGACTTATAATAATAAACCTATAGATGCAAAATACTATTCTACTTCCTGCGGTATAGGGGTAAACTTTCAAGATATCTGGTTTAAAGCTGACGGCTCTAGTGATAACAAACCATACTTAAAAACAAATAACTTTCTGAAAGACAATGAATCTCTTCCCTTAGATGAAAAAGAATGGCTTGAATTTTATAAAAATGAAAACATAAAATCTTTTGATAATAAATCGCCTTATTATAGGTGGCATGTATCATTTGATAAAAATACGCTAGAAGAAAGCTTAAATATAAATCTAAGAAATATTTATAAAACTTCTCCTGAATACATGACTATATTAAAAAATGATGAAAAGCACAAAACATTAAGAAAACTTCCTAATAAGCTAAAAAATCTTCAAAACATACAAGTGATTAATAGAAGTGAAGGAGGTAATATTTTAGAAATAGCCTTTATATTTGAAAATGCTATTGTAAACATAAAAAAGGATTCTTTTGTTAGAAAATCCTTTAGGTGTAATGATAATATTCCCGAAATTATACGCTATACAGGAAAACCTTTAGAAGACTGGAGCACACTACCTTCTTCCTTTTTCTCTATAGAAAATATTAATGATTACTATATTGTTTACGGTGGGGGCTATGGTCATGGTGTTGGAATGAGCCAATATGGAGCTATGTACCTTGGAAAAGAAGGTATGGATTTTAAAACTATCTTAAATACCTATTATAAAAACATAGATTATAAAAAATTATATTAAAAAATGCTATATAAGGTTACATCATATAAAAGATAGAAAATTATAGGAATTGTTTGATATTTAATCATAAAATAACCTAATAAAGATAATTATTATAAAAATCATTAATATATACAAATTATACTCTTGAAAAAAAATTTAATCATATTTATAATATTATAAGTAATATAATTTAATATGAACTAAAAGGGAGTAGCAACAGTAGTTTTATCTACTGTAATAAAGACAACATTACACGGCGAAAGCCTGTTTTTATTACTCTATTTAAATCAAATAGAGAGCAAGACTTTTAGTTTAATGTATCTATTTTATTTAGATGTATTAAACTAAAAATCTTGCTCTTTTTTATTTTGTAATAATTTAAGGGGGAGTTTTTATGGAATTTTTATTATTAATTACGGGTTTTATAATGTTAATTAAAGGTGCAAACTACTTTGTAGATGGAGCATCATCTATTGCAAAATTCTTCAAGGTACCAACTATAATTATAGGTCTTACCATAGTAGCTTTTGGCACAAGTTCTCCTGAACTTGCAGTAAATATTAATGCCATTTTAAAGAACTCAAACAACATAGCTCTAGGAAACATTGTAGGTTCAAATATTTTAAATATACTTTTGATATTAGGAATTACATCCATAATTAAGCCAATGCATATAAATAAAAATACTCTAACAAAAGAATTTCCATTTTTAATACTTTCTACACTAGTATTATTTGTATTAAGCTTAGATATATACTCTAAAAATGGAATTAAACAATTATCTAAAATTGATGGATTTGTTTTATTAATTCTATTTATAGCATTTTTCTATTATTTGATAAACTCAACTGTTAAGTCTAAAATAACTATTGAAAATACTTCGAATACAGAAGAAGCTGAGAACATAACAAAACACTATATATATAAAAGTATTGGTATTACAGTTTGCGGCTTAGCTGCAATCATAATAGGTGGTAATCTAGTAGTAGAACAAAGTGTAATAATCGCCAAGAATTTTGGAATCAGTGAAAGAATAATTGGTCTTACTATAGTGGCAATTGGTACCTCTCTTCCAGAGTTAGTTACATCAGTAGTTGCAGCATATAAAAATGAAGCAGATATTGCTATAGGAAATATTGTTGGATCTAATATATTTAATATGTTATTCATTTTAGGTATTTCTTCATGGATTAGACCACTCCCTATAGATTCTAGTAGTTATTTTGATATACTTTTCTTAGTTTTTGCAACAATAATAACCTATATATTATGCCTAAGTAAAAAAAATATATCTAGGTATGAAGGAATTACTTTATCTTTCTTTTATATTGCCTATATGAGCTACATCTTAATATAATAACAAACTTTAAAAATCTCTACTCATAATAGAATTTAATGAGTAGAGATTTTTAGCTTAAAATAACAAAAATCAATAAAGTAAAACTTAACTCATATGAAGTATTAGAAATATTGGTCATAGTATAAAGTTAATTAATCATATTAACACACTGCCTTTGAGTTAGTATTAAAGACAGTTCTACTATCATCTTTTCCCTCAAGCTACTAAAAATACTTTCCAATTTAAACTTATCATTTAAAGGCTTTTTACTATATGTTCTTGTACCATATATTTTGGCTTTGTTTATATTGCAGCATATTTGTTCACTAAATTTCATATCTTGTTCACTAATATTAATATGTTCATTATTATCCGAATAATTTGAAACATTAAGTACAATTTCTCTAATATTATTTTTATATCTAAAATTAGGAAGGGAGCTATAGTCTATAACTGTAGTGCATTCAAAAGGAATATATATTATACTATGTTTTATTTTTCCACTTATAATTGTATTGTTTATATGTTTTGCAGTAGAATACTCCAAACTATTTCTTACAAATCCTTTTAAAAATAACTTTCCTTTTTTCTGTTTATTATCATCTATAGGTATCAATGTTGCTTCATTTAAATATATGTTATGACTTGAACGTTTAATTTCTAAAGCCTCTTCTTCTAATTCAATTACCATTTCAACAGGAATATTTACTCTTTTCTCTGCTATTACAACTGGAATTTTTGATGTAAATATCTTCTCTACTCTTACTTCTTTGGTCTTACTATTTTCCCCTATATTTCCTTTACATTTTTGAGGGATGTAATCCTTCAAAACTTCACATTTTTTTAAAGGTTTATTATTTTGTTTTTTATTATTTTCACGACTTTTTTTATTGATATTTTTTGCAATGCTCTTTTCACTAACACTTTTTTTCTTTTTACCAGCTATATATCTCTGCTTTCTATAATATTCATCAAAAAGTTCTAATAAAATAAGAATTTTTGCTAACATCTCTAGTTTGTTATAAAACACCTCACTATATCCCATCATTTTATAATACCCCTTTACTATTTCTAAATAATAAAGCATATAAAACTATAAGCTACTACCTAATCTATAGTATATTCACAAACCCTCCAAACTGAACCTATGAATAATGTTGCGACATAACATTATTCTAGTTTAGAGTTTACAGTGGACAGTTTACAGTTAAGGATATTTTGCTAACGCAAAATTTAAAATCAAGTATAAAAATCTAGTATAGTCAAAGGCTACACTAGGTT
>JAVBWC010000027.1:0-16403 GCA_036677675.1 Clostridiaceae bacterium
AATTTTGGATAACAAATTGTATTTCTTATTTGTTCAAAAGCTCTTCCTGCTGCAAACATTGCAAAAGTACTAGCAAATGGTATCTTACCACAAGTTGCTAATCCTCCAGCAACAGCCATCATATTTGCTTCTGCTATTCCCATATTTATAAATCTTTCTGGACAAACTTTCTTAAAATCTGCTGTTTTAGTTGATTTTGATAAGTCTGCATCTAATACAACAATATTTTCATTTTCCTGTCCTAATTGTGCTAAAGCTTTTCCGTAAGCTTCTCTAGTAGCAATTTTATTAGCCATTATTCTTCACCTCCAATTTCTTTTAAAGCTTGTTCACACTGTTCTTTACTAGGTGCAGAACCATGCCAACCTGCTTCATTTTCCATAAAAGATACTCCTTTACCCTTTACAGTTTTACAAACTATCATTGTTGGTTTTCCTTTTGTAGCTTTAGCTTCAGCAATTGCATTTATTAAAGCTTCAAAATCGTGTCCATCTACATTTATTACATGCCATCCAAAAGCCTTAAATTTTTCATCTACTGGACCTGGATTTAATACATCTTCTACATTTCCATCTATCTGTAATCCATTACTATCTAAGAAAGCTGTTAAATTATCTAATTTATAATGTGCTGCTGCCATAGATGCTTCCCATACTTGTCCTTCTTGTAATTCTCCATCTCCAAGTAATGCATATACTCTATAGTCTTTTTTATCTAATTTACCTGCCATAGCCATACCTACAGCTGCAGAAATACCTTGACCTAACGAACCTGTTGACATGTCAATCCCTGGAACATAATTCATATTAGGATGACCTTGAAGTATAGAACCCATTTTTCTTAATTTCATTAATTCATCCTTATCAAAAAAACCTTTTTCAGCTAGTACGCTATATAAAACTGGTGCAGCATGACCTTTTGAAAGGACAAATCTATCTCTATTTGGATCTTGAGGGTTCTCAATATTTACATTCATTTCATTAAAATATAGCGTAGTTAGAATTTCAACTGCTGATAGTGATCCACCTGGATGCCCTGAACCAGATTCTGTTAACATAGTTACAATATCTTTTCTAACTTGTTTTGCCATGGTACTGAGATTCTGTATATCTTTTTCCATTTTTAACGCCTCCCATTTTTTTCTCCTTATACATTATATCAATTTTTCTACAAAAATACACTAAAAAAAGGGTAATAATACCCTTTTCTTTATAAACCGACACTTATTAAAAGTGCTTCATCAACTTTTCTCATATCCTTTTCCGACATATGACCAATTTTTTCTTTTAATCTCTTTTTATCTAAAGTTCTAATCTGTTCCAGCAAAACAACTGAATCTTTATTCAAACCATATTCTTCAGAAGATATTTCTACATGGGTTGGTAGTTTTGCCTTATTTATCTGAGACGTAATTGCAGAAACAATTACTGTAGGACTATATTTGTTACCTACATTATTCTGAATAATAAGTACTGGTCTTACTCCACCCTGTTCTGAACCAACAACTGGGCTTAAATCAGCATAAAATATATCTCCTCTTTTCACTAGCATTGTCATCAGGCAAATCACTCTCCGCAAGCTTGGCTTCATATTCTTTTAATTGTGACATATCCTCAACAAAGCCCATTTCACTCATGTCTAAATTAATTTGCGCCATTTCTATATATCCTTTTTTTATTTCCTCTATTTTACTTAATTTTTTTTTATCCTCAATATATAGTATTAAGGTATCCTTAATAAATTCACTCTTTTTTTTATATTTTTTTTTAAAGTTTTTTCTAAACTCTTCATTAAGTTCTTTAGCCAGGTTAGTCATTAATTTCTTTGAGCTTGACATAGAGTTATTAATACCTCCTAAATTAGCATAAAGCATACATAATATGTACATATCATAATTATAGTTTAATATTTGTCAAATTGTCAAAGAAAAACCTAGTTTATTTTAAAGTTTTTCATATGTAATTATATTTATTTTTTTTATATTTTACACATAATTCCTTATTTTAACAACTTCTCCATCTTTTATGTATACCCTTGGAACTCTTTTACTTATGGCACAAATCACTTCATAATTAATTGTATCTATTACTTTAGCTATATCATCAGCATCAAATTTTATTTTATTCATCTTACCCATAAGTACAACTTCATCACCTACTTTAACTTCTGAAGATATATCAGTAATATCTATCATGCACTGATCCATACAAATGCTTCCAACAACAGGTGCAAATTGATCCTTCAACATTACTTTTCCTTTGTTAAACAAAGATCTTGTATAGCCATCTGCATAACCTACTGGCAGGGTAGCAATTATGCTTTCCTTACAGCTTTTAAATTTTCTTCCATAACTTATATAATGCCCTGAAGGCACCCTTTTTATGTGAGCTATATTAGTCTTTAGTTCCATAACAGTCCTTAACTCTATTTTTCCTTTGTCAACTTCCTGTGAAGGATAATACCCATATAAAATTATTCCTGGTCTTACAGCCTCAAAATGTGTTTCTGGCAAATCAATTATAGCAGCACTATTTGCTATATGCCTTGTTTTTATGTTTATCCCCTTTTCTTTTAAATAATGGTAAAAATAATTGAATTTGTCTAGTTGATACTTAGTATATTCTTTGTCCTTTTCATCCGCTGTGGAAAAATGAGAAAATATTCCCATTATTGATATATTAGGAAGTTTACTTATTTTATAAACTTCTTCTACACTTTCTTTATTTGGGAAAAATCCAATTCTCCCCATTCCTGTGTCTAATGCTATATGAATTTTAGCAACTTTACGCTTTTTCTCAGCAATCCTTGATAGTTCTTTAGCGTAATCATAAGAAAATACCGTTTGCTCAATATCATATTTCAATAAATCAGACATAAGACTAGGAGCTGTAAATCCCAAAATTATTATAGGACAGTTTATCCCTCCTCTTCTTAATTCAATTCCTTCGCTTACTACTGCAACAGCAAGTTTATCTGCTCCATTTTCCAATAATACAGGAGCTATATCTAATGCTCCATGTCCATAAGCATCGGCCTTAACCACCCCTATAATTTCTTTACTTTTTGAAACCCTTCTTATTTGCTGCATATTATATGCCAAATTATCTAAATTAATTTCTGCCCATACAGGTCTTAAATGTTTAAACACACTTTCCCCTCCACTACTATAAAATCAAGCTTTATAAAAAACTTGACCACACTATTCATTTGTATTTTTATTTTCAAAAATTTCTTTTTCTATTTTCAAATTTGGATTGAAATTTCTATAAATGAAGCTTATAACTTCATTTCCCTTTATATCACAAATTACCACTTTTTCCGGAAGACCATTTTCAAGATTTACATACATAATTGCTTTATTCAAATTTCTGTTATTACCTGGAATTGTTAAGTATATTAACTGATATTGTTTATCATGTATAGTTTGTACAGAATATCTTATTTCTTCATCTGTATATAATAGTCCTATGTACTCCTGTAAAAAACTTAACTTGTATACACTATCAAAATTTTTATCAGTTATATATTCCATATGGTTATTTAAGTCACTTATTAATATATCATTTTCTTTGTATATTAATATTCTCTCATTGCCAATGTCTAATCTATGACCATATTTTTTATCATAGAACTGCTTGCATTCAACTTTTATCTCTTGTTTTTCATTTTTAAGGTGTATATCTAGATCACAAGCATAGCTATTTAGCTCCTTTAAAAACTGCACAATTTTATCAGGATTATCTTTCTTTTTACCACATCCACACATTCCAACCAGTATTAAAATTCCTATAGTGAATAGTACTACTAAATTTCTCCTCATAAGCTCCTCCAAACCAAACTTTATATTACTAATACTATTCTCTACTTTATCTCAATATTCTCAAACTCTTTAAAATTCTTAGTTCCTACTTAACTTCTTTTTCTTATGTTTTATTTTTTTAACTTCTTTATCTTCATTCCCCTAAACTCAGCGTCAGCGACTACTCTCTAAACTCCCTAAACTTCTTTTTTCAACATCTTATTTCTAAGATTGAAGCTCTTTAATAAGAAAAGGTAATTCCTCCAAAACATGTTGAGCATTCACACAAAACATCTTCTCTGATAGTTTATCTCCACATGCTCCATGAACATATGCTGCCATATATGTTGCTTTAAAAGGGTCAAGCCCTTGTCCAATGAAAGATGCAATTATTCCTGTCAAACAATCTCCCATTCCCCCTGATGCCATAGAACTATTGCCAGTGGTGTTTATTATTGTGGTTTCACCATTAGTAATTATAGTATTGTATCCTTTTAGAAGCAAAATTACACCATATTCCTTGGCAAATTGCTTAGCAATTTCTATTCTATTCTTTTCAATTTTTTCTATTGGAATATTTGTAATTCTTGACATTTCACCTAAATGAGGAGTCAAGATTACTTTTTCTTTCTTATCCTTCAGTAAATGTAGATTATCCTTTAGTACATTTATGCCATCTGCATCTATAACTAAAGGACATTGTGTAAGCTTTAACGTATCAGTAACAATTTTAAAAGTCCCTTCACCATTTCCCATACCAGGGCCTATAGCTATAACATTACTTTTTTTTAAAACCTCGTTCAACTTTTCCTTATCCTTATAAGAAACCGTCATAGCTTCAATAAATTTACTACTAATACTCTGTTGAATAACTTCTGAACAGCATAAAGTAACAAGACCAGCTCCACTTCGTACTGCAGCTTGAGTAGCTATATAAGCTGCTCCTATAAAGCCCTTTGAACCAGCAATGACTGCTATTCTTCCAAATTTACCTTTATGAGAATATTTATCTCTACGAAACATAATTTTTTTTATATCTTCATTTTCTATTATATAATCCCTAATTTCAAATTTATCAGCAACAAATTCAGGAATTCCTATTTCTTCAATAATAATTTCTCCAGTTAAATTAAGAGCTTCATACTTTAAAAATCCTTTTTTGTAAAATTGAAAAGATACAGTTTTATCTGCTTTAACTGCAACTCCTAAAATTTCTCCAGTGTTGGCATTAAGCCCTGATGGTATATCTATAGCCACTACATATTTATTGCTTATATTTATAAGTGAAATCACCAATTCATATATATCCTTTATTTCTCTTGAAAGCCCAGTACCAAATATGGCATCAACAATCACTTCACTTCTGTTTATTGTATTTCTAAGCTCATCTACATCTCCAATATTTCTTATAAACTTTATATTGATCCCCATATTTAATAAAATATTATAGTTAACTCTACAGTCTTCACTTAGTGACTCTTCTTCTCCAATTAAAAATATATCTACATTCTTTTTAAGTACCCACAAATGTCTTGCAAGAGCTAATCCATCTCCTCCATTATTTCCACTGCCACATATAATAACAAAATAATTATTTCTATGCATATCTAAATTTTTTAACACCTTTAAAGCCGCATTCTCCATCAAAACTATACTTGGTATTCTTAAATTCTCTATACAAAACTTATCAATTTCCCTCATCTTCTGTGATGTTACTATCCTCATCATCATAAACCTCCAAAATTGCATAAGCTATAGCATTTTCTCTGCTATGAGATATACTTAAGTGTATTTTATATTTTCCCCATCTTTTATCCATCTTTTTAGCTTTACCTTTTAATAAAACAATAGGTTTTCCCAATGTAGTTATATCAATTTCTATATCCTTAAAATCAAAACCTCTGAAACCCGTTCCTAATGCTTTAGCAACTGCTTCCTTTGCTGCAAATCTCCCAGCAACAGACTCTGCCCTCATATTTCTACTTTGTAAATACTCAATTTCGTTTTTGCTAAACATTTTATTTATAAAATTAGCATTTCTCTCTATGGCTCTTTTGATTCTACTTATCTCAATTATATCTACACCTATACCGTTTATCACTGTAAAATCACCCCTGATCTAAAATCAAATATATTTAAATATAGCTACTTTAATTTTACACCTAAAATATATTTTTATAAACAAAAAAGGAGGTAACCCTCCTCCTTTAGCAAATATATATATCTTTTAATACTTCATCAAAATCAGTTATATAATCGTCTATGTATTCTCCTAAAACCTCTAAAAGATGAACTGGTGAAACGATGTTATCATAAATTAACTTTACTAAATTATGAACTTTATGTCTATGTGGACTTATGCATTTAACAAAATCTCTTTCAATATTTACAACTTTACCATCAACTACATCTTGTCTTTCCACTTCGATTCCATAAGCTTGTATCTCTAACTTATTACATTCTGAAAAGATAACCTTATCCTTAATTACTCTATATGAGTAATTGTGCTCTGCTCCTTCATATCTTTCACTTCTACACAAATTTTCTACCACTAACATTGTGTTATCCCCCCTGTAACCTTCCTTATGGTAATTATAATAACACCTTTTCTTTGAGAAACATGTCAATTTATAAAACATATATATTAAAACTTATCTTTTCTTTATGACAACAATATACCTTAATCCCCTTATCGCTTACTATATATTCCATTTCTACAAACCAACATTTGGAATATATATTGTTATCTGTCGAAATTCATATATTTTTAGAAAAAATTATTTTACTTATACTTGAGATAAATAATTCTTTTTCAATTGCAATATACCTACACACATCTTCCAATATAAGTAAAACGCATACTATTACTGCTATATCCATTCCTTTATATTCTTTTAAACTATATCTTTGTATATATTTATTTTTAAGTTCTTTTTTACATTTTATTTCTTTATATAACTCATTAATAGTTTTATATAATATGGAATATGAAACCTTAATAAAGTCTATCTTAGCCTTTTTATTTCCATATTTAACTTCTTTTACTATCTTATCTAAAGATATTCCTTTATAGTATTTTTCCATCGATACATTATAATTGTCACTTATGAATCTACCTAATATATTTGCATCTATTAAAACAACTTCTCCTTCTGTATTAAATAATACACTGAATTCTATGTCTTCCTTACCTTCTTTTTCAATTTCTTTTACAATTTCCTTTACTCTATAATTAAAAGCACTTGTAAAGTTAGAATCAAGAATAAAATATTCTAACTCTCTTGAACAAGCTACAGATAAAAAGTCCGTAAAACGTCTGTAAGTTTTCCTTAAATAATCCTCATTTTTCACAATACCACCGCCTTTACAGTATACTTTGTTATTTTGTGAAATTTAACAAAAAATATACTTACTACAAAGAAGTTTAGAGAGAGTAGTCGCTGTCGCTTAGCCTAGCCACTTCGTTTAGTTTAGGCACTTCGCTGAGACCCTTAAAAAGAAGTTTAATAGTGTAGTCATTTCACTGAGTTTAGGGATCTAAAACTAATGATAAAATAATATGAAATATATTAATATAAAAAAACAAGTGCAAAGATGATTTAATCCATCTTTGCACTTGTTTTTTTGATTTATTTTTATATTTTCTAAACTTAGCGGTAGCGACTACTCTCTACACTCCCTAAACTTCTTTTATTATTATGCTGCAATTTTAGTTTTAGCTTTAACCTTTTTCGCCGCAGCTAAGAATCCCACTAGAGCAACTACTGCTCCTATAACTCCTGCTGGAACTCCTATACTCATTGACAATTTAAATCCTTCTGGAGCAACTATTATATAAGTAGTACATACTGCTGTCATAAAGATTGCTGGAATTGCTGCCATCCAGTAATTCTTTCCTTTATGCACTAAATACATTGCTGATGTCCAAAGCACAATTGCTGCTAAAGTTTGATTTGACCATCCAAAATATCTCCATATAATTCCAAAATCTATTGTTGTTAGAATATACCCGATTACAAATAAAGGTATACATATTAAAAATCTATTTTTTATTGAGTCTTGTTTAAAGTTTATTGAATCAGCTATTGTAAGTCTTGCACTTCTGAAGGCTGTATCTCCTGAAGTTATAGGACATGCTACAACTCCTAGTATTGCTAATGCTCCACCTACTTTTCCAAGTAAACTATTACAAACTTGATTTACAACCCATCCAGCATTATTTCCGTGTTCAGCCATAGTCTTAGCTAATCCATCAACTCCGCCAAAGAACGTCATAGCTGCTGCTGCCCATATTAAAGCAACTATACCTTCAGCTACCATTGATCCATAAAATACTCTTCTTCCTTGACTTTCTTTTGTTATACATCTAGCCATAAGTGGTGATTGTGTTGCATGGAATCCTGAAATAGCACCACATGCAATTGTTATAAATAACATTGGGAAAACAGGATAACTTTCAGGTTTAACATGCATATTATAAATATTGCCAGCTATTTCGGGTATCTCATATCCACCAATAATTAGTGCCCCTGCAACACCTATAGCCATTATTAATAGGCATATACCAAATATAGGATAAATTTTTCCTATTAACTTGTCCACTGGAACCACAGTAGCTATTAAGTAATATGCAAATATTATATATAAAAATACTTCCTTACTTATAGAAGGAACTAATCCATTTAATATTCCAGCTGGACCAGTAACAAATACAACACCTACAAGTACAAGTAACACAACTGAAAAAACTCTCATAAATTGCTTAAATCCATTACCAAGATAAATCCCAACAACTTCTGGAACACTAGCTCCATCATGTCTTACAGATAACATTCCTGAAAAATAATCATGAACAGCTCCTGCAAAAATACATCCAAATACAATCCATAAAAATGCTGCTGGTCCCCACATAGCACCTGCTATAGCACCGAAAATAGGTCCAAGTCCTGCTATATTTAAAAACTGAACCAAGAAAATCTTCCATTCCGGCATTGGAACAAAGTCAACACCATCTTCAAGCCTAATTGCTGGAGTTTCTATTCCATCATTAGCACCAAAAAACTTTTCTACAATCTTACCATAAATAAAATATCCAATAATTAAAGCAACAATAGATAATAAAAATGATACCATAAAAACCTTCCCCCTCCTTAAATATTTCTAATACTCAACTGTTTATCTACATTATACTTAACTCCCTTAATTATTGCTTTATATAATACATCAAAGAACAAAAAAAGCACATAAAGTGCATCTATATGCCCATTAAGTGCTTGAAATCGTTTATATTATTTCTGCTAACCGGTATTTCTTCATCTATACCTTGAATTTTTACCATGTAAGTATTGTTAAACCAAGGAATTATTTCAACTATTTTTTCCAAATTCACTATGTATGATCTATGACTTCTAAAAAAATTATTCTTAGGCAACCTTTTGTAAAATTCTGATATACTGCAATTCTCTATAAATTTTTCCTTGCTTGTATAAATAATAGTCTCTCTTTCTCTAGCCTCACAATAACAAATATCACAAATACTTATTACCCTTAGCTTATTATTCTTTTTCAAAGTAATTTTATTATTAATACATTTATCTACAAATTGAATTTTCTCTAATCTCCTTAGAGTATTTACAATTCTCTCCTCAGAATAAGGTTTTAAAATATAGTCAAAAGCTTCTATTTCAAAGGCATTTACTGCATGTTCTTTATATGCTGTTATAAATACTATTATTATCTTTTTTTCAAAATTGTTTATTATTTTTCCTAATACCATTCCATCTAACTTAGGCATATTTATATCTAAGAAAACAATATCCGGTTTGTTTTCTTCTATATATTCTAGTGCTTTTATGGAATCCTCAAATTCCGCCTCCATCTTCATATTGCTGAATTCATTAATAAAATATTTCAATTCTTCTCTAGCAGGATATTCATCATCAACAATAATACAATTCATAAAATCCTCCTTTCAACTATTCAATAATAAAAGTGGTTTTAGTCCCTTTATTTAATCTTTCTATGTTAAGACCTCTTCCATAAATATGCTTTAATCTATTGTTAACATTAGAAACCCCTATTTTATTTTCTTCCATATTATCTTCGTATACTTTATCTATAATTTCTTGTGGAATTCCTGTTCCATTATCTTCTATAACTACTTTAACTCTTTTCTCTTCAATCTCCTTTATTATAATTTTTATTGTTCCTTTTTTGTCACCTTTTAATATTCCATGCTTCACAGAGTTTTCTACTATTGGTTGAATAATTAAACTTGGTATTTTTATATCTAAATTGTCATCAATATCATAAATGATATTCAATTTATCTCCAAATCGTGCTTTTTCCACTTCTATATAAGCTTTCACTTGTTCTATTTCTTTATAAATATCCACAGGTTTATCTCCTATTTCTAAATTATATCTTAAATATGTGGATAAGTTTATAATTAATTCTCTAGCCTTATTGGGATCTATTCTTACAAAAGAAGTTATTGTATTTAATGCATTGAATAAAAAGTGAGGGTTAATTTGAGCTTGAAGTGCTTTAATTTCAGCTTTACTAGCCATTTCTTTTAATTTACCTAATTTACTTATTTCTAATTGAGTTGATATTATCTGTGAAAGCCCTACTGCTAAATTGCTATTTCTAAAAGAAATAGCATCTTCCTTTCCATAATATATTTTTAATGAACCAATTATCTCTTCTCCATCCTTTAAAGGAGCAATAATGGCTGATTTTAGTGGACAATTTTCATATGAACAATTAATTTCATCTGCATTTGTCAATTCTAAAATATCACCATTTTTTATAACCTTCTCTGTTGAACCTGTAAGTATTTTTTCTCCTTTAACATGGTGATCTGAACCCATACCTACATGAGCAAGTACATACTTTCTATCTGTTATAGATACAGCATCCGCATTTATAGAATCTTTTATAATTTCACATATTTTTTCAAAGGAATTATTATCTATCTCTCTAAAATAAGGTAAAGTCTTATTTGCTATTTCAAGAGCTATTTGTGCTTGTTTTGCCGCTATTTGTTCCTTTTCTTCAAAAATATTTTGAATTAATACTACTAATATTGATATACCTATTGCATTTGTAAATCCCATAGGTATATATATGTCTTTAACTATTTTAAATGCTGTTGGAAAAGGTTTGGACATAATGAGTATTAATAGCATTTCTAAGCTTTGCATTAACACTCCACCTACAAGTCCATACATCCATTTATTCTTATTATTAGACTTTTTATATAATATACCAGATATGATTCCGGAGATGATAGTTACTATAGTACATGGAACAGTAGTTATTCCTCTAAATCCTACGATAAATCTATGAACACCTGCTATAACTCCTGCAACAGACCCTACAAAAGGACCACAAAGTATTCCTCCTGCCATAACACCAATCATCCTAGTATTTGCTATAGCTCCATTAATCTCTGTACCAATATAGGTACCTAATATTCCAAAACAACCAAAAATAATTGATAAGACAATCAGTTCCATTCTTCCAAATCTATCTTTATGAATGATTTTTTTAAAGCTTGTTGATTGGGTAATAATAAATGCAATAAATAAAATATACCCTACATTATTAATAAGATTCTTTAATAATTCCATCAATTGTCTAACCCCATCTCCTTTCTTTAGGTGCTAGGTGCTAGGTGCTAGGTGCTAGGTGCTAGGTGCTAGGTGCTAGGTGCTAGGTGCTAGGTGCTAGGTGCTAGGACGATTTTAAATTACATAAAATTTTTTGTCGAGTATCATAAATTACTTCTTTTTCCCTAGTACCTTCTTACTTACTGCTATTATGAAATAAGTGCTGGGAAAAACATAGATGCTATAGTAATTAATGCAGCTGAAATTATTGCACCTACAGTAGCACATAAAACTGATTTTTTAAAATCTAAATTTAAAAATGCAGCAACTGCACTTCCTGTCCATACTCCTGTTGTAGGAAGAGGTATCGCAATAAAGGTAATTAAACCTATCTCCTTATATTTTTCCATATGTTTTGAATTCTTATTTATTTTCTTTTCTATAAACTCATTTATTTTGCTAAAGAATTCGTATTTTTTCATCCACATAAAAATTTTATTAAATAATAAGAGTATAAAAGGTACTGGAACCATACTTCCTAAAAAACTAATTAAAAATACTAACGATGGATTTATATCATATGCAATAATCCCCATAGGGATTGCCCCTCTTTGCTCTATTAATGGAACCGCCGAAAGCAAAAAAACTTTAAGTAAATTACTCATACACCTTCTCCTTTTTTCTTAGATCAATAATATATTCTACGTTTCCTATATTATCATTTCTCTATAAAATAGTTAAGAGATTTATTATTAATATTAAAATTTTCTTATGACAATGTATGCATAGTGAAAATTTTCTTGCATTTTCAAATATACTTTACAGTTTTCTTTCAAATGCTAGTGACAATTTTTAAATATAAATTATAATAAAAGTGTAGTACGAAATTTAACTATAATATTTATTTCTTAAAATTCACAAATTATCCTTATATATTTGCAAATAATAGCTGTATTAATTGTTTATATAATAAACTGAAAATCAAGGGAGGAAAATTTATGCGTAATTTCAGTGTCTTTGATATAGTTGGTCCTATAATGATAGGTCCCTCTAGTTCTCACACTGCTGGTGCTGCAAGACTTGCTAAAGTGGCTGCCATTATTGCTGGTAACGACATTAAAAAAGTGGAATTTTTATTGCACGGATCCTTCGCCCAAACCTACAAAGGTCATGGAACTGATAAGGCTCTAGTTGCAGGAATATTAGGAATGAATCCATGGGATGAAAATTTAAGAAACTCCTTCTCTATTGCCAAAGAAAAAGGTGTAGAGTTTACATTTACAGAAACAGATTTAGGTGATGTTCACCCTAATACAGTTAAATTTGCTATAACAAAAAAAGATGGCAAAATCACCAATATAACCGGATCTTCTATTGGTGGTGGAAATATAGTTATATTTGATTTGGATGGACATTCTGTTGAATTTAGAGGAGGTTATACTACTCTAATAACAGATCATAAAGACACCCCTGGTGTTATATCAAAAATAACTACATTACTTTATACTGAAGGTATCAATATCGGTTCAATGAAAGTTTATAGAACAAGCAAAGGTTCAAACGCAACTATGGCTCTTGAAACCGACAACGTAATATCTGAAGATATTATTGAAATAATAAAGTCAATACCCGATATATATGACATGAAGGTTATTAATCCAATTATGGAAGGAGATGCCTAATAAATGTTTGCTAATACTGGATTAGAGCTTTTGGCAGCTTGTAGAGAACAAAATTGTACACTATGGGAATATACATTAAAAGCAGAAATAGAAAATTCCGGATTAACCCAAGAACAAGTATTTGAAAAAATGAGAAAAAGCCTTAACGTTATGCAGAATTCTGCAAATTATGCTCTTGAACATGAAGTTAAATCCGTAAGTGGATTAATAGGTGGAGATGCACTTAAATTAAGTAACTATGCTGAAAATGATAATACATTAACAGGAAAATTTATGGTTAAAGCTATGGCAAGGGCTATTTCTTGTTCAGAAGTTAATGCAGCAATGGGAAAAATTGTAGCTTGCCCAACTGCCGGTTCTTGCGGTATTATGCCAGCAGCAATTATATCTGCTGGTGAAAAATTAAATAAATCAGAAAACGAATTAGTAAAGGCTTTATTTACCGCTTCTGGAATAGGAATGATAATAGCCAAAAATGCTACAGTATCTGGTGCAGAAGGAGGCTGTCAAGCAGAATGCGGTTCAGCCGCTGCTATGGCTTCAGCTGCAATAGTTGAAATGATGGGTGGAACCGTAGAGCAAGCTCTTAATGCTGCAGCAATAGTGATAAAAAATGTTTTAGGATTAGTTTGTGATCCAGTAGCTGGGTTAGTTGAAGTTCCATGCGCTAAAAGAAATATCTCTGGAACTGTAAGCGCACTTACTACAGCAGATATGGTTATGAGCGGTGTAACAAGTAAAATTCCTTTCGATGAAATGGTTTGGGCTATGTATAAAGTTGGAAAACAACTTCCTTGTGAGCTTCGTGAAACAGCCTTAGGAGGATGTTCTATTACTCCAACAGGTCTTAAATTAAAGAAAGAAATTTTAGGAGAAGAATAATATATAAAAAATTTAATCTTATAAATATTTCAGTATTTTCTCATTATTAGTATACTATATTAAAAATAGTGCTTTAGAAACCTAAAGCACTATTTTTATAGTGTATCCACAATGTGGACATATATTTTTTAATATAAATCTTAGAACTGAATCCATTTTTCTCTCTATATATTCAAAGTAAAACTAAACGTCATTCAACCAAAATTAGAAAATTCTATCATATTCCACAATATTTTCGCAAAAATTTATTTTATCAAAGGAATATAACGGAAAATGTAGAATTATAGTCTTTATGATATATAAAGTAAATTTTTCCTAAAATAAAATCGAAAGAAGAGGTTTAAATATATGGGAATTAAGCAGAAAATGATAATTAGTTATTTATTATTAATTGTATTTTCAGTAGGCATCTTAGCATTTATAATAAGCCAAAAATCAAGACAAGCAGTTTTTAATGAAGTAACTGAAAAAAGTCAACGAGTAACAGACTTAATTAATACCACCATTAGTGTTAGAAATGATTTGCTTGAAAAAAAAGTATGGAGTGATTTACATTTTGCTGAAAAATTATTGAGTAATTCTGGTGAATTAAAAATAAATTATTCTAATAAAATTCAAATAGGAAATCTTATGTTACCCTGTTTATACGCAGGAAATACTAATTTATCATTGGATACTACTCTTGTTGATGATATAAAATCATCAACGGATGCAATAGCTTCAATATTCTTATTAAAGGATGAAAAACTTATAAGAATTACTACTAATGTTATGAAAAATGGTAAAAGAATTACAGGCACCTATATAACTAGCAGTTCTCCTATATATAAAAATGTAATCGATAACAAACCCTATTGCGGAAGAGCTATTGTAGAAGGAGATTGGTATATAGCAAGATATAAACCTCTGTTAGATAAAAATGGTAGAATTATAGGTGCTATAGGATTAGGATATACTACATTAAATGGTTTTTTAGAAAAAACTTTGCATGATATAAAAATTGGTAAAACAGGTTATGTATATATAATGAATTCTAAAGGTGACGTTCTCCTTCATCCAAATCTCAAAGGAAAAAATATAATAGAAGTTGATTCTTCTAAAAAAATAATAAAAAATAAAATCGGAGTAGTTGATTATACCTCTTCTAATGGAATTCATAAATTAGCAGCTTATAAATACTACGAACCATATGATTGGTATATTGTTACAACAGCTAATTACGATGATTTAGAAGCTTCCTCAAAATCACTTCTACATATAACTACATTAGTTGGATTTGTAATTTTGTTAATAAGTGCAATTTTAGCTATATTATTTGCAGATACAATAGTTAACCCTATCAATAAATTAAAAAATTGCATGGAGATTGCAGGAAATGGGGATTTATCAATTCAATGTGACATAAATAACAAAGATGAAATAGGAGTTTTATCTCAAAGCTTTAATACTCTAATAAAAGAGAACAAACGTTTACTAGAAGAAATAATTGAATATGATAGACTAAAAACTGAATTTTTTTCTAATGTATCGCATGAATTTAAAACACCCTTAAACATAATTTTTTCCACAACTCAATTACTTAGTTTACACACCTCAAATTTTAATGATGACCATAAGTCTAGCCAAAAGGTAAATAACTATATTAGCATAATGAAACAAAATTGTTATAGACTGCTAAGATTAATTAATAACTTAATTGACATTACAAAAATTGATTCTGGATTTATAAACTTAAATTTGCAAAATAAAAATATTGTAGAAGTCATTGAAAATGTAGCCTTATCTACTGTTGAATATGTTGAAAGTAAATCAAGAACAATTATATTTGATACTGATGTAGAAGAGAAAATTATGGCTTTTGATCCAGAAAAAATAGAAAGAATACTTTTAAATCTTATTTCAAATGCAGTTAAATTCACAAAACCACAAGACAAAATAGAAGTTAATATTTATGATAAGAAAGAAACTATTATAATTTCTGTAAAGGATACAGGGATAGGTATACCTAAAGAAAAACAAAAAATAATTTTTGAAAGATTTAGGCAGGTTTCTCCTTTACTAAACCGAACTCATGAAGGAAGCGGTATAGGTCTATCTCTTGTAAAATCTTTAGTAGAAATGCATGCTGGTAAAATTTCTGTAAAAAGCGAATGTGGAAAGGGAACTGAGTTTATCATAGAATTACCCGTTAAACTTATTTCTGAAGAAGACAACGCTAAAATTTCAAATGATTTTACATCACAAACTAACGTAGAAAAAATACAGATTGAATTCTCTGACATATACTCATAAGAATAATGTTGCGATGCAACATTATTCTAGTTTAGAGTTTACAGTGGACAGTTTACAGTTAAGGATATTTTGCTAACGCAAAATTTAAAATCAAGTATAAAAACCTAGTATAGCCAAAGGCTACACTAGGTTTTG
>JAVBWC010000028.1:0-9556 GCA_036677675.1 Clostridiaceae bacterium
GTATTTCTTCTTGTCAACAACTTTTTTGAATTTTTTTAATTTTCTCAAATTATTTAAATTCATACTTTGTTGTTTCCTCACCGCCGCTCTCGCGACGACAAGGAATATCTTATCATGAATCTTAGACTAGTATAATGCAATATATCTTACTACATTAAATTATATTATATTTTTTATGTTTTTCTTCATTTTTCTACATTATTCTCATACTGATACGCCTGGGGATGTATATGGTAGAATCTTCAATAGATTGAGCCATAACAAAAAACACCTAACCATTATTAGTCAGATGTCCTTTATAATATCCAAATATTTTCTTATATTTCTATAAACAATATATCATTTATTTCTCTATTTTAATTTCATAATACAATTCCCTCAATTAATAATTTAATCCTTCTCTAATTAATTCTTTTGTATAATCTTTTTCAGGATTATTAAAAACATTAACCACAGAACCTTTTTCAATTATTTCTCCATTATACATAACATAAACCTCATCAGCTATTTTCCTTGCAAGGCTTAAATCATGTGTAATATATAACATTGCAAAACCATTAGAATTCTGAAGTCCTTTAAGTAGCCTTAAAATATTAGCTTTTGTGGAAGGGTCCAACATAGAGCTTACTTCATCAGCAATAAGAAGCTTAGGTTTCATAATAAGACTTCTGGCTATTGCCACTCTTTGTCTCTGTCCTCCACTTAAAGCATGACATTTTCTCTTTAAAAATTCATCTAAAGTATCTAACTGAACTTGCCTTAAAGCTTCTTTAACTTGTTCTTTTCTTTCTTCCTTTGTTCCCAATTTTAAAATATCAAGAGGTTCTCTTATCACCTGCTCTACAGTCATAAAACTATCTGTAGCTGAAAAAGGATCTTGAAAAACCATTTGTACTCCATTCATTTTTGCTGTAGCACTATTTTCTCTTACTTCTTCACCTTCAAAAAATACTTTTCCTTCATCACCATCTAATATACCTGAAACAATACTAGCCAAAGTGGTCTTTCCAGATCCTGATTGTCCAATTAATGCAACTACTTCTCCTGATCGTATACTGATACTGCAATTTTTACACGCTTCCATGCCTTTGCCATGCATTATATATTTTTTACTAATATTTTTGCCTTCTAATAAGGTTACTATGCCGCCTCTATTACAAGCTACTTTTCTATTTGTAGAAATTTGCTCTAATTCAGGTCTTTTATGCTTACAAATATCTATATGCTGATTACATCTGAAATAAAATGGACACCCTTTTTCAATTATTTTACTACTTTTTGCTGGAATACCCCATAAATCTTGATATGAATTTATCTCAATAGAAGAATTAATAAGACCTCTTGTATAAGTATGGGCAGGTCTTCTCAAGATTTCTTCAGTACTTCCTGCTTCAACAATATCTCCATAATACATAACCTGAATCTTTGAGGTTAACTTTGAAATCACAGAAAGCTCATGAGATATAACAATCATGACAAACTTCTTCTCCTGCTGCAGCTTTTTTAATAATTTAATAATTGAATTTCTTGATAAAGCATCTAGTGCAGTAGTAGGTTCATCTACAATCAATATTTCCGGATCACAAGCCAAAGCCATAGCAATAAGAACTCTCTGACGCATACCTCCAGATAATTGATGGGGAAAATGGTGATTCCATGTTGGATCTAATCCAACCATATCTAAAAGTTCAATTACTTTATTCTCAGCATCTATTCCTTCCAATTCTGTATGCTTATTTATGATTTCAATTATTTGCTCATTTATAGATAAAACGGGATTTAAAACTTCTATAGTATTTTGAAATACAAGGGCAATTCTTTTCCATCTATATTTGTTTTTTTCTTTATCTTTTAATTGCTGTAAATCAACACCTTCATAAATTATTTTGCCTGATATCTCTGCTGATGAATCTAAAAGTCCCATTAAAGACATGGCTATTGAAGTTTTTCCACTTCCAGATTCCCCTACGATTCCTAAAGCATCCCCTTTATTTAATGTAAAAGAAACATTTCTTACTGCCTTTATTGCTCTATCTCCATCATTATAAGCAACAGATAAATTTTCTACTTTGAGTAACTGCTTCATATTAATCATTCCTTTACATCCTTAAATCTTTGTATCAATTATTTTCTCAAATTCTCTACTTATAAACGCAATAGCAATAACCATACTAGTAATTGCAACTAAGGGACTTATAATCCACCATTTCCAATAATCCGTAAAATAAATCCCTTTAAAATTAAGTGCATGATGAAGTATTAATCCCCAACTTTTAGATGTTGGATCACCTAACCCTAAAAAAGATAAACTGGCTTCAAATACAATAGCTTTACTTATGAGTTTTATAATACTAACCATTATAAGTGAGAAACTATGAGGAATAAAATGTTTATATGTTATATACCAAAAACCCGCACCATAACTCCTGGCAACTTTTATGTAGCTTTCTTCTTTTAAATAAATAACCTTAGAACGAACTAATCTTGCAGGCATTGTCCATGAAAATAAGGTAAGTACAATAATTATATTCTTAAGAGAAGAACCAAAAAATGCACCCATAACTATAATAACAGGTAAATCTGGCAGTGCTATCATCATATCTGTGAATCTCATAAGAATTTTATCTGCAATACCTCCAAAATATCCTGATAACATTCCAATAATACTTCCACCTACACCTGCCAAAAGTGCAGTACCTAAACCTACTAATATACTTATTCTTGCACCATGACAAATTTGAGACCAAAGATCAATTCCTAAATCATCTGTACCTAAAATATGTAAATTAGATGGTGCTTCAAGTGCTTCTCCAGAAGGTATTCTGTAAGAATACTTAGTAAGATAAGGTGTAAAAATAACAATAAACAAAATTGAAAATATAATAAGCAAAGAAAGCTTGCCACTCCATGAAAATTTTCTTATTTTTTTTAACATTCTTTTCATCTTACTTCACCCTTGGGTCTAATTTTTTATATAAAATATCTGCAAAAAGATTCATTGTTAATACTAATAAAGTTACTAAAACAAATATTCCTTGAATTAAAGGATAATCTCTTAAAAACACTGCCTCCCTCATAAGTCGTCCAACTCCTGGATAATTAAACACATTTTCAACAAGAATTGCTCCACCAATCATAGTTCCTAAACTAAAGAAAAAACGAGTTACAATAGGAAGTATTGAATTTCTTAAAGCATGACGGAATATTCGTCTTTTTTTACTTAATCCCTTTGCTTTGGCAGTTTTCATATAATCCTTGGATAAAACCGAAATCATACTATTTCTAGATAGTACATAAAAACCTCCCGTACCTACAAAAGATAGTGTTAAAACTGGAAGAACCGCATGATGTACTATATCTAAAAGCTTACTAAATTCAGAATTATAATTTGCAAAATTGCTTATTCCGCCAGATAAGGGAAACCATTTAAGTTTTGCTGCAAAAATAAATAAAAATAACAGTCCTATCAAAAATGATGGAATTTCTGAAAAAAATATTGATATAAAATAAAGAACTTGGTCAGTTCTCTTATTTCTATTCCATGCAGATATACTGCCTAATAATGTGCCAAAAGCTGAACTAATAACTAATGAAATAATTACCAAAGATATTGTCCACCTTATTCTTTCTTTAATTATATTAGTTACATCATCGTTATAGTATATACTGTATCCTAAATTCCCTTCAAAAGTACTTTTTATATAATTTATATATTGAATATGTATAGGATCGTCGAGAGCATAATATTCTTTATACTTGTTTATCTGGTCATCAGTATAAGTAACAGTAACATCATTTTCATCAGAAGATATAAAAGTAAAAGGATCCCCAGGCATAAGTCTGGGGATGAAAAAATTCAGAGTTATTACACATATAAATGTAATAATATATTCTGTGAGCTTGAAAATAAAACTTTTCTTCATTATCCATTGCTCCTTATATTATGTTGAATGCTTATTATTGTGAAAATAATTTACAGATAACTAATTTCTCTCTAAGTAAGATAATTTACTATGTGTTAAACAGTGATGATCAAACATATTCATCCATCCATCATAAACTTTTGGTCTGTATACAGTATACTCTGTTGTATTATATAAAGGAAGCATAGGTAATTCCTCAGAGATAATTTCTTGAAGCTCAAATATTATCTGTTTTCTCTTTTCAGCATCCATTTCTAACATTTGTTTTTTACATAATTCATTAATTTTGTCATTACTGTAGCCTGGAATAGAATCTGAAGTAGGCACTAAATCTGATGCTTTCATTGAGGAATAAATTGTTCTTAAAGAATCCGGATTTTGTCCCCATCCTCCATGACCAATAATAGCAACCTCATAATTTTTTTTCTTAACCGCAGCATCGCGTGTTTTCATATCTACAGATTTAACATTTACATTAACACCAGCTTTTTCAAGACTTAATTTTATAAGTTCACCAATTCTCACTTCATCTTTTGAATTTCCCACTAATAAATTAAAGGATATCTTTTTATCTCCTAATAGTTCCTTTGCTTTATCAATATTAAAATCATATTTCTTTACGTCCTTATTGTACCATATATGGTCAATTGGTAAATATCCTGCACTTGCTGGTACAGCAGCTCCTCTAGCAACTTTTTCAATTAATTCATTTATATTTATTCCATATCCTATAGCTTGCCTTATATTTTTATCTGCAAACTCAGGCTTCTTCTCCATATTAAATATCATTCTGTATCCCCAGAATGCAGGAGCTTTTACAATTTTAAATTCTTCCTTATTTTCATATCTTGAAAGAATATCTGAAGCTGCAGAAGTTAAATCTATATCTCCTTGTTCAAATGCCAAAGTTGTATCACTTACAGGAATGAAATCTAGTTCTTTAGCTCTTGGTTTTGATCCCCAATAATCTTCAAAGGCTTCAAACTTATAAGAACCTAGCTCTTTATTATATTCCTTTAATTTATAAGGTCCACATCCTATAACCGCATCTTTTCCAGTAAACTTTTTAGGGTCTTCAACTTTCTCCCATATATGTTTTGGAATAATTCTAACATCACCTATTCTCTCTAATAATGTGGCGTTTGGCTCTTTAACCTTAAATTTAATTTTATTACCATCCAATATTTCTATATTCTCAATAAATCCTTCATTATTTATCAAAAGATCATTACTTACTGGAGGGTTTTTTTCAAAATACTCAAAGCTAAATTTTACATCCTCAGCAGTCATTTTATTACCATCCTGCCATTTAACTCCGTCTCTTAATTTAAAAACATATGTCTTTCCATTATCTTCTATATTCCAGCTTTCAGCAAGCCATGGAATGATTTCCTTTTCATCTTTTTCTAAAAGACTATCAAAAATCAATCTCATTTTATATATTCCTGGCCCTCTTGGGTAATGTTTAAACGGAGTAGGTTCCCCCCAATCTCCCCCTTCTAATTTTAAAACCAAAGGATTATTAGTGTCTTTATTGCTGCTTTCTTTATTTAAGCTAGCTTCTTTGCCACATCCAATCAAACTTAAAACAAAACAAACAATTACAAACATTACCGTTGTAACTTTTTTAATCTTTTTACTCATTTAAAACTCTCCCTCTTACTTTATACTTCCCAACACATCCATGCAATTTTTGATTGAATTTTTTCTGTAACAATTCCATCTACTGAATTACTCTCTATAAATTCTTTTATAATTTCTTCATCTTCTAGTTTTAGGTTTTTTGTCATACTAAAGTAATTTTTATAATACTGTAACATTTTATCAACAGTATCCTGCTTTAACCAAACTTTGTCTTTATAAATGATTTTAGGACAATAGCCCATCTGCCATAGGATATTAAATGCACTATATATTTTATTTCCTTGGAAATTTTTATCATATTCTTCTAAAAGAACACTACCTAGCTTATCTCTTAAAAAATCCTTTCTTTTAACAAATCCACTCATGAAGCACAAATTCTTACTTGCCTCATTCATTTTTATAATTGTTTCATAATCACTTATTGCTGGAGACATAGAAGCAAAAACTAAATCAAACTTGTTTTTCCAATCCAATTGCGCTAAATCGATTTCACTCCATATATTCTTTAAAAATTCAATATTATTGATTTCTAATTTCTTAGCATTTTCTACTCCAAAATTAATCATGTTTTGCGAAATATCTATAGCAGTTACTTTATCAGCAATTTTTGAAAATTCTACGGCATATTTTCCTGGACCACATCCTATATCTAGCACTTCTCCAAATTTTAAGTTCTTATTATCCTGTGATATAAAGCTTATAATATCATTAAAATCCTTTGCTTTATCACCTGAAATAGCTTTATTATTAAATTCTTCTGCTCTATCATCCCAAAACTTTTCACTTTTATCTAAGTTAATATTATGACTATTGTTTAACATATCTTTAAAAATCTTCAACATATTTAAAACCCTCTCGTATAATCTTGAAAACAATCACTACAAACTTTTTTACCATTCATAAGTCTAATTTTATGTTCTGCAGTGCTCTCTCCGCATACTTCACAAATTACATTATTGAACAATCTAGCTCTTTCAGGAGCTTTAAAATTTGGTTTTTTAAATTCAAACAACTCGTCTATTGATGAATTTAATATGTATTTCATTCTTTCTACTCTGTCTTCTGACTTACCTAGAGGCTTAAGTACTATTCTTAAACTTTCATCTGTATTTCTTTTGAAGAATGTAAAAGCCATTTTGCCTTCCCCTTTATATATTAAGTTCCCTTTTCCAAAAGTACATCCTGTTATTACTTGAACAGCATCCACACAACAGGCACCATTTTCTACAACACACACAACCTCTTCATCCTTTGAGAATTTAAGATTCATCTTTTGCACTGCTGCTTCACACACCTTATATCCAATAGCCAAACCTGGACATTCATGTCCATGAAAATTTACACACTTACTCCATAATTCATTATTCATATATTTTTTCACATAATCCATCCATAAATAATACCTATATTCTATTTATATATATTCAGATAGATTATGCTTATTCTTCCCCCTTTCATTTGTCAATGAATATTTAATAGAATGAATATATATCAATATTTATTAGCAAATACTATGCCATTTAATTGATAAATTATTACTTGAAATATATAAAACATTGGTAATACAGAACATATATTAGTATTTAATTTATGAAAAAAGCAAAAAAGATTTATATAAAAAGCTACAAATTCTCATAATGATAATAACTTAGTATTATTTTGAGAATTTCATATTGATTAATCTCATTTTGATACTCATATATTTGCTATATTTTTGATGAAAAATTAAACAACCATAAAAAAATATAGCTATTGATAATTTATTATTATC
Organism: Clostridiaceae bacterium; assembly: GCA_036677675.1. Taxonomy (GTDB): domain Bacteria; phylum Bacillota; class Clostridia; order Clostridiales; family Clostridiaceae; genus Clostridium_H. Next base: position 7,339 of record JAVBWC010000028.1, read on the forward strand.
TACAGCTATATGCTTATTAAAACTTATGGTTTTATCTATTAAAGCTAAATATACTTAGTTCTGGTGGATTTTTGCCACTATGTAGATCTCTTAATAATTGCGCCCCTATCACATTATATAAAATGCCATTAGAACCATATCCCATACAAAAATAATAGTTTGGTAAGTTATCGTATACTCCTATATATGGCAAGCTGTCCTTAGTTTCTCCAAATAGTCCACTGAACTTATATTCAATTTGAATATCTTTAATATTAGGAAACATGTTTCTTAACTTATCTTCTAAAATTTTATATTTTTCTTTAGCTGCAGTATCCTCGTTACATAGATTAGATACTTTGCTTCGGTCTCCTCCTACCTCTAAATCTTCTCCCCCAATCATTATTCTATTGTCTGCAGTTATCCTTAAATAAGTATAATTCTTATTTGTATCTCGTATTATGCACTTATTATGCCATCCCTCAAAGACCTTTACTGGCTTTGTAACAAGTGTAAAGCTTCTAGTGAATTTTGCAATATTTTTCTCTACATATTTTCTTGCTTCAAAGCCTTCTGCAATCAATGCCTTTTTAGCTCTTATCTTAAATCCATTTCTTGTTCTTAAAACTTCTTCATTATTCTCTGAATAAGTATTTGTAATTTCTGTATTCTCATATACAAGGGCACCCTTTTTTACAGCATAATCTATAAGAGCATGAGTAAATCTATACGGGTTAATTCCCCCAGCCCCACTTTTTGAATAAATTGCGGCTTTAACTGGGAATGAAAATTTATCTTTAGCTGTATTTTCATCTAAAAACTCTACATCAAACCCATATTGCTTCCTTAATTCAAATTCCTCTTTTAACATAGGTATATCTGCAAATTTATTTGTATAATATAAGCAGTCTCCTAAAAGAAAATCACACTTATCTTCTAAATTATTTGTTATAGCTTCAATATCATAGACAGCTTTATGACATAGCCTAAATGAATTTACTCCATTGTCTAGTCCTACTAAATCTTTAAGCCCAATTAGGTTTGTATCTATCTCATACTGAAGTATTGATGTAGAAGTACTTGTACTTCCATATGCTATTATATTCTTTTCAACAAGTACTACCTTAATACCAGCTTCAGCAAAATAATAAGCACATAAAGCTCCAGTTATGCCTCCTCCTACTATTACTACATCACAATTTATATCTTCACTTAAATATGTGTACTTGTTAGGAATTGCATCTATATTAGTCCAGTATAACTCCCCGGAAACCAAATTCATAATTATGCCTCCTTATTTATAAACATATTGATATACTAGGTTATTGTTTCTATTTGTTGTGAAATATATACTTATTAGTTCTAATAATGTTATAATATTACTGCTGTATTAATAAATTCAAACTAACTAAGAAGGTGATTTTATGTTTAACTTTTTAAAAAGAAAACAAAAATTATTGAAAATAAAAAACTATTATAGATAATTATAACCATTATAAAGAAATATTTAGCATATTTGAAAGCTTGAACTTTGATATTCAACAACTATTATGGATGTCTCAAGACAGTATGAATACTTTTCAAAAATTGATTTCAATCTCCAAGCAAATAGGTACTTATAGCCTACAAAATACTTTAAATATCCAAGGAATTAATTCTGATATTAATGAACTTTCGGAAATATCGAGTAAATTACATAATGAAATTAAATTATACAAATAGAAAAGAACTCTATAAAATCAATTGAAATATTAGACAAGAACAGAAAGATATTATCTAATATTTCTAACTCTATATTGGATTTGGTAACTAATGAAATAAGAAAACTCTCTGAAGAAACTAATGCTGCTGTAGATGAAACTCATAATGTAACAGAAGAATCTATTAAAATGATAGATATTCAAGAGAATAAAAATAAAGAAGTATTAAACTTTTACTCAAAATTATCCGATATGGTAGATCAAATACAACGTTATTCAGTTAAATTAAAAAAGGATAATGAGATAACATTTGGTATAAATCCATTCACGTCTCCTGTATACAGAATTTATAGAATCTACTGATGAAATATATACCATTATTAGGGATTTAAATGACCTAATCTGCTTCCTAATAGGAATCACAAAAAAGTCATGACCACCCGTAAAACGGGTGGCATGCTCTAGCCCTATAAGGGCATGTTACTGGCTGTGTCTAAAGACACGTTGAATGGTCTGCCAACCGCATATTTTTTCAAGCT
>JAVBWC010000029.1:0-104956 GCA_036677675.1 Clostridiaceae bacterium
CTACTTGTATATATCCATTAGAAGATATTATAAAAAACTAAAATAGATACCGGATGAACGTAAGTTCCCTATTACTTAAAATAAAAAAATGTCCTTGACAAGGGGTACAGTTTAAACCTTCCCACTCGACTTTAGACGAAAGAGCAAGCTCGATTGTTCCACCCTGGCAAAGGGGCTAGACCCTTGAGGGAAATATAATAATAGATCCAGTAGAATGGTTAAAAGTTCTGCTGGATCTGTTGCGTTAAATGGGGATTTAGCTATATTTAATGAGTATATTTTAAGTTAGCTGTATGATATAATGATAATGCTAATAAAATAAGTAAAAATATTAAGTTAAAATGAAAGGGGTGTAATGTAATTTATGAATATAAATGCAAGTGTTACAGTTCCACAAGAAATACTACTTACTTTACGAGAAAATGAAGATGAATTTATATTAGAATTAAAAAGAACAGCAGCAGTTAGATATTTCAAAGAAAAAAAATTATCAATAGGTCAATGTGCTTTGCTTGCAGAAATGAGCGAAGAGAATTTTATAAAATATTTATCTGAACAAGGTATTTCTATTTTTAGTTTTGAAGATGATGACGAAATATTGGAGGACATAAAAAATGCTTAAAATTGTAGTTAATTCTACACCGCTAATTTATTTTTCTATAATAAATAAACTAGATATATTAAAACAACTTTACGGAAAGGTATATGTACCTTATGGTGCTTATGAGGAAGTTTGTATTGAAGGCAGTTCTAGAGTAGGATCAGACATATTAAAGAATAGTGATTTTTTAATTATTGAAAAAATTAAAAACGAAGATGCACGGAAATTTTTTCAAACTAGTCTTCATAAAGGTGAAGCAGAAGTAATGATTTTAGGAAATGAAATAAAAGCTGATCTGTGCATAATAGATGATTTACTTGCAAGAAAATATGCTAAATATTTAGGATTTAACATTACAGGAACTTTGGGAATATTGATAAAGGCTAAAGAAAAAGGAATAATTGAAAAAGTTAAACCACTAATAGATGAACTTATTAAGAATAATATTTATATTAATGATAAATTATATGGAACTATATTAAAAATAGCAGATGAAACTTAGTAGCTAGCCCAATTTATGAATTGTGGTTAGCTATTTTTCATATTCAAAATGAGCAATTAGTCAGAGATTTAGCACTTAAAAATATTTTTGGGCGATAACCCGTCGATTTACAATGGGTTATTAGCAAGCTCAGTCGTAAAGCACCCTAAGACTCTTGAGGGAAATATAATGATAGATTCATTAGAACGGTTTAAAGTTCTATTGGATTTGTTGCGTTAAAATAAGGAGTTAGTTAAAAACTCTGAAAGATGTTTGTTATGGAAAATAAATGTATATATGATATAATTGCAGTAATAAAATTAGGAGGCCTAATTATGCTAACATCTTTTAAAATTGCTATTAGATTCTTAAGAAGAAGTCAAATACAAACTATGATCATAATCCTGAGTATTGCTATAGGAGTTTCGGTTCAGATTTTTATAGGATTGCTTAGTAAGAGTCTTGAAAAAGATATTTTAAACAAGGTTGTGGGTAATCTTGTTCATATTAGTATAAAATCAAATGAAAATAATATAAAATCTTGGCAGAGTGTAAAAGAGAAGATTAAAGGAATAGATACAAATATAAATACCATAGCACCAGTAGTAGAAAAGCATGTTTTTATAAATAGAAATAATAAAAAAGAAAATGTGCTTGTAAGAGGTTTTTTACCTGAGAATATTGACACATTATATGATATGACAAACAAAATATATGAAGGAAAAATGATCAATGAAAATAGCCAAGCTCTTATTGGTAAGGATTTGAAAGATAAATTAAAATTAAACTTGGGAGAAAATATAGATATAGTAACTTTAGAAGGTAAAAAGATTCAGCTTACTGTAGTTGGATGTTATGATTTAGGGGCAGTTAAGATAAACAGCATGTGGCTTATAACAGATTTAAAAACTGCTAAGGATTTATCAGGGATTGAAGAAGATCAAGTAACATCTATAGAGGTTTCTGTTAAGGATGCATATAATGCAGATTATATTGGAGATAAGATACAGAAATCTTTAAATGACAAAAGCTTAAAGGTGGAAAATTGGAAGGAAGAAAACCAGCTTTTATCTAGTGCCATGATTGGGCAGAAGATATGTTCTAGTATAATTCAGTTTTTTGTTCTTTTAGCAGCTACTTTAAGCATAATAAGTATATTAAATATAAGTGTAGTTCAAAAATATAAACAAATTGGTATTTTAAAGGCTATGGGTATAAAAGATAGCTCGGCTGGTTTAGTATTTTTGATTCAAGCATTTATTTTAGGTATGATAGGTTCAGGAGTAGGAATAATCCTTACAGTTCTATATATAAATGGATTTAATAGGTTTATAGTTACTTCTGATGGAAAACCTGTTGTTAATATAATAATAAGTAATAAATTTATAATAAAATCTCTATTGATTGCTATTGCAGCCTCAACTTTCTCAGCAATTTTTTCAGCTTTAAAATCCTTTAAACTAAATCCGGTGGAGGTAATAAAAAATGGCTAATATTATAGAGCTTAGAGATATAAATAAAATCTATGGTAGAAAAGTTGTAACAAAGGTATTACATAATGTGAATATAGATATTGAAGAAGGGAGTTTTAATTCTATTATTGGAGATTCAGGTAGTGGGAAAACTACTCTTTTAAATATTATTGGTACATTAGATAAACCTACAAATGGACAAGTTTATATCCAAAATAAGAGAGTTGATAAGATGAGTAGAAGAGCCCTTTCAAATATTAGAAATAAAGAAATAGGCTTTGTATTTCAATTTCATTATCTATTGCCAGAGTTTAATGTTTTAGAAAATGTTATTATGCCTCATACTATAAGTAAATTTTTTCATGGAAAAAAAGTTTATGAAAAGGCAGAAGAACTTTTGAATTTAGTTGGACTTCATTCAATTAAAAGAAATAAGGTTTATGATTTGTCAGGTGGACAACAACAGAGGGTAGCTATTGCAAGATCACTTATGAACAATCCAAAGATTATATTAGCAGACGAACCCACAGGAAATTTAGATTCTAACTCAACAGAAAACATATATAGTATATTTAGGGATATAAATAGAAAGTTTAAAACTACCTTTGTGATAATAACTCATGATGAAAGAATAGCTAAAAAATCCGATAGAGTAATTCAAATAAAAGATGGGGAAGTATACTTTTAAAAGAGAGGAATCTATATGTCAAATAAGGTAAATATAAATATAGATCCAGTAGAATGGTTTAAAGTTCTATTGGATTTTTTACGTTAAATTAATATTTAGTGAATATATAGTAAGTTGAAATTACATATATGATATAATAAAGTTATAAAGGAAGTACTTTATATTATTATTTACTATAAACTTAAAAAATGATAAAATGGTTTTAAAATTTTACTCATGTGAGGGGGATATGATGAAAAAAAATAAGGTGAAAGTTATTGGAAGTGTAGTTGCTTTTATAGTTATTGGTTTTATGTACTGTTTATTTTCACATAGCGGATACAAGAATTATGATAATAATGAGTCTTATAATAATCTAATTGGTGTACTTAAGAATATATCTGATAGCCAAGAAGAAGCTAAAATTTCTCAAGCTGACATAAATATTATAGGTACTTCTTATTTAAAATCACAAGAGGTTTCCGGAGATTTTAAAGTAGAAGGTATTAATATAGATGTTGATAAAGAACAAATTTCTATGAAGATACCAGTTAAATATAAAATATTCCCATTACTCTTGTCTACTAGTGGCAAAGTGAAGATTACGGATAATGAGGTAATATATACACCTGATTATTTTAAGGTAGGAATGTTTAAGGTTTCAAATAATATAGTTTTTAACAATATAAAGAAGTACTTTAGTGGGAAATTTCAAATTAAGGATTCTAGCTTAGTATTAGTAAAAGATAAGGTATTTAAAGATGTAGAAATAGTAAAATTAGATAAAGAAGCTTTAGTTATAAAAGGAGATAATAAAACAAAAAACCTTATCAAGAAGGGTGAAAATATAATAAACGGAGTAGAAAGTAAAACTCAAAAAAGTAATGTTGTTGGAAGTAATAATAGTAAGAATATAGCATCATCAGGTAATCAAAATGAAACTTCTGAGAAAAAAGCTTCAGAGAGTCACAGTAATGCAGAAGGTAAGGCAAGTGAAATAATAGCTCTCGCTAATCATACAATGTCTATGGTTGAAAGTAATTCTAATTATAATTATTGGAAAGATATTAATAGGGCTAAGGCAATATATGATTCCCTTCCAGCAGAGGAAAAGGCATGGGTTAAGGAAAGAGTAATTAATAGTGTGGATTTAAGTAGAGCTAGAGCAATTAAGAAAAATCAGGGAATGTAATACATTATTTAAGTACAAATACATATATAGGTGAATTACTGAGCATAAGAACCAATAGGCTGTAATCTTTTAGTCTATTGGTTTGTTTGTATATTTTCTGGTATTTTATAGGTAAAGGAAGGATTTTATGAAAAAGCTATTAATAGTAATATGTATTCTTTGGGTAGGACTTATATTCTATAATTCCAGTAATACAGCAAGTGAATCAAATAAAAGAAGCTATAGTATAGTAAAAATAATTAAAGAGAGTGGAATAAAGCTGAATATTTCAAAGCTGAAGATTGCAGGGGAAAGAGATTTAAATTACATAATAAGAAAAAATGCTCATTTCTTTGAATACTTAGTTCTATCAATTTTTACTACAGCTATATTTTTTACATGTAATTTTAAAGGTAGAAAAGCAGTAATTTATATATTGTTTATATCTCTGCTAATTCCAGTAATGGATGAATTTTATCAAAAATTTATCACAGGGAGAAGCTCTAATGTGTTAGATATTATAATAGATTTTGCTGGAGGAATAGTTGGAATGGCTAGTTACTATTTATCCTACTATAAGATTTTCAGAGTGAATAAAGAGAATAAAATTAAAAGTAGGAGTCTAATAAAGTAATATATATTGTTTTGGTAATTAGAGAACGTAGATAGATTTGAATTTACATAATTTTTGAAAGGTGACAGGTACCTTACATAAAATGGAATAAATGTTAGTGAATTCTGTTTTCTGTTGCTATAATTCTTCGAGTATAATAATCTACTCAGAAGGGAAGGATGTACTAGTGAATAAATCGTATATAAATTACGGTATAGTCACAGGAAAATCGAAATATAGAAGGAGAATTGGTATTAGACGGAGAATATTACATAGTAGCAGTTCTTATTATTCCAGTCTATTTATAGCTATGGATAAATTTATTAATATGCGTGTTAACCACATGGATTTATATGAGGCAAAGGACTTTGGCGTAAAGTCAGAGAAGGTGATGACTACTTTATAATCCAAAGGGATAAGTTTTTAACTCCGTATGAGGATAAAGAGTATTGTAAACGAATTATTAATTTTTTAAATAAAAATTTTTAATAAAAAAATAAAATTAGAAAGAGGGAAATTAAAATGAATTACATTATAATCACAGGTGCATCAAAAGGATTAGGAGAAGCTTTAACTCAAAGATTAATGGACAAGGATAATCATCTAATCTGTATCTCTAGAACTAAAAACAATAGTTTAATTGAGGAAGCAGCAAACAATGGTGTAAAATTAGACTATATTGAGTATGATTTAAATGATACAAATGGAGCAGAGGACTTAGCTGAAAAAATATTCTCTAATATCGATACAACTAGTGCTAAAGCTATCTATATGATTAATAACGCAGGAGTTGTTGATCCGATTAAATTAATAGAAAAAGTTGAAACAAATGAAATACAAAAAAGTGTTAATGTTAATCTGATTTCACCTATGGTATTAACTATAGCATTCTTAAGAAAAACAAATGACCTTAAAATAGAAAAAAGAATAATAAATATTTCTTCAGCGGCTGCTAAAAGCCCATATCCAGGATGGGGATGTTACTGCACATCTAAAGCGGCATTAGATATGTTTACGCAATGTCTAGGAGCTGAGCAAAATGAATTAGAGTTCCCAACTAAAATATTATCTTTTGCACCAGGAGTTATCGATACAGAAATGCAAGTACAAATTAGATCTTCTAAGAAAGAGGATTTCCCATTAATAAATACATTTGTAGGATTGAAAGAAAAAGGACGCCTTCTACAACCAGCTTATGTTGCTGAAAAGGTTACAGATATTTTATTTGGTGAAGACTTTAAAAACGGTAGTATACTTGATATTTATAAATTATAAGAGGAAACAAATAGTCGCAAGGTAACTGTTACCTTGCGACTATTTGTAATATAGTTGAAAATTTTTGTTGCTACAGATAGAGCTATTAGAGCTTTGAGAGGACATTTAAATATTTTGATAAATTGATAAATTGATAAATTGATAAATTGATAAATAAAAAACAAAATCATTAAAAAATTAGTAGTTAGTTTAGAAACGAGAACATTTTTCGAAAAAAAAGAAAGATGTTCTCGTTTCTTTAGTATACCCAGAAAAATACATTTTTTCTGGGTATACATCATTACTTTTTTCATGTTAAAAAATAAACTTTTATTGATAAATTAGTATATAAAATGATATATTATATGTAAATCATTTTATATGTTTTACGGATGGTCATACCAGTTGAAAACGATTAATAGTATAGGGGGAATAATAATGAAGAAGGTAAAAATACTAACAGCAGAACAAGCAGTTGATTTAGTTAAAGATGGGGATACACTTGTTACAAGTGGATTTGTTGGTAATTGTAATCCAGAGGCATTAAATAAGGCAATAGAAAAGAGGTTTTTAGAAACAGGTTATCCTAAAGATTTAACTCTTTTTTATGCGGCTTCTCAAGGTGATAGAAGTGGTAAAACTGGCGGAGATCATTATGCTCATGAAGGTTTACTTAAAAGAGTAATAGCAGCGCATTATGCTACTGCTCCAAAACTAGGAGAAATGTGTATCAATAATAAATTAGAAGCATACAATTTACCACAAGGAGCTTTAGTGTATTTACTTAGAGACATTGCTGGTCATAGGGTTGGTACAATTACTCATGTTGGATTAGATACTTTTGTTGATCCACGAAATGGTGGAGGTAAAATAAATGAGAAAACAACAGAAGAGTTAGTACAAGTTATAGAGATAGATGGTGAAGAAAAACTTTTATATAAATCATTCCCTGTAGATATTGCATTTATTAGAGGTACTTATGCAGATGAATATGGTAATGTAACTCTCGAAAAAGAAGTAGCTACTACTGAGGTTACATCTATAGCACAGGCGGTTAAAAATAATGGTGGTATAGTAATTGTTCAAATTGAAAAGGTTGTCAAAGGAGGAACATTAGATCCTAGACTAGTAAAAGTACCAGGAATTTATGTTGATGCTGTTGTGGTAGCTAATAAAGAAGATCATGAACAAGCTATTGGAAGAGAATATAATCCAGCAATTTCAGGAGAAGTAAAAGAAGCTGTAAGTGATAATGTAGAAATTACTCCATTAACGGCTAAAAAAGTTATTGCTAGAAGAGCTGCTATGGAATTAAGAGAAGATACAGTTGTTAACTTAGGAGTAGGAGCCCCAGAATATATTGCTCAAGTTGCAAATGAAGAGGGAATTGGAGATTATATGACTTTAACTGTTGAATCAGGTGCAATAGGAGGTATTCCACAAGGAGGACCTAGATTTGGATCAAGTTTAAATCCTGATGCTATTATAGACCAACCATATCAGTTTGATTTCTATGATGGTGGTGGTCTTGATATGGCATTCTTAGGCTTAGCACAATGTGATGAAAGTGGAAATATAAACGTTAGTAGATTTGGTCCTAGAATAGCAGGATGTGGTGGATTCATTAATATTACACAAAATGCTAAAAAAGTATTCTTCTGTGGTACTTTTACAGCAGGTGGATTAAAAACTAAAATTGAAGATGGTAAATTAATAATAGAACAAGAAGGTAAAAAAATTAAGTTTATAAAGCAAGTTGAACAGGTTACATTTAGCGGAAGATATGCAAATAAAAATGGACAACCTGTGTTATATATAACAGAAAGATGTGTATTTGAATTAAAGGAAGATGGACTTCACTTAATAGAAGTTGCACCTGGAATAGATATTCAAACACAAATTATTGACTTAATGGAATTCGTTCCTAAGATTGATAAAGACGTTAAGATTATGGATAAAAAATTTTTTAGAGAAGAAAAAATTGGATTGAAAAAATAGTATTCAAAGAGTTTTGCTGTTGCAAAACACCAATAAAATCTAGAATAAAAAACATAACTCCAATCAATGTAAGTTTACTTGGTTGGAGTTTTCTTTATATAAAGTAACTGTTATCTTTCAAAAATTGGTAATATAGTAGACAATTTTTGTTGCTCATAGTATATTAAATTTATGAACAATTGACAGTGATACCATAAGATGAATATGTTTTCTTAGACACATAGAAACTTGTTGATAAACAAATATAAAAGTAAGGAGAGGATTTTAATGTCAAAAGTATATAATTTTTCAGCAGGACCAGCTGTGTTACCAGAAGAGGTTCTTAAAGAGGCTGCTGAAGAAATGCTAGATTATAACGGTACTGGTATGTCAGTAATGGAAATGAGTCATCGCTCTAAAGCTTTTGAGAAAATAATTGGGGATGCTGAAAAAACATTAAGAGAATTAATGAATATTCCAGATAACTACAAGGTTTTATTTCTTCAAGGTGGTGGATCTCAACAATTTGCAATGATTCCAATGAACTTGATGAAAAATAAAGTTGCAGATTATATCAACACAGGACAATGGACTAAAAGAGCGATAGCAGAAGCAAAAATTTATGGAAAAGTTAATGTTATAGCTTCTTCAGAAGATAAAATTTTCGCATATATACCAGATGTAAAAAACCTAAAAATTTCTGATGATGCAGACTACGTGTATATATGTCATAATAATACAATCTACGGAACTAAGTTTAATGATTTACCAGAGACAGGAGATAAGATATTAGTAGCTGATATGTCTTCAGATATGTTATCTGAGCCTGTAGATGTAACTAAGTATGGACTTATTTTTGCTGGAGTTCAAAAGAATATAGGTCCTGCAGGAGTTGTTGTGGTAATAATTCGAGAAGATTTGATTACAGATGATGTGCTACCTGGTACTCCAACTATGTTAAAATATAAGATTCATGCAGATAATGACTCACTGTATAATACACCACCAGCTTATGGAATATACATATGTGGAAAGGTATTTAAATGGATTCAAAATAAAGGCGGCCTAGAAGCAATGAAGAAGATTAATGAAGAAAAGGCTGCTATACTATACGATTACCTTGATTCAAGCAGTATGTTCAAGGGAACAGTTGCAAAGAAGGATCGTTCTTTAATGAATGTACCTTTTGTAACAGATTCAGATGAATTAAATGCTAAATTTGTAGAAGAAGCCAAAGCAGCTGGGTTCGAGAACTTAAAGGGTCATAGAACAGTTGGTGGTATGAGAGCAAGTATATACAATGCTATGCCAATAGAAGGTGTTAAGGCTTTAGTAGATTTTATGAAGAAATTTGAAGAGGAAAACAAAAAATAAAAAGCACTAAATGAAATAAGAATAGGGAGACCAAGAATTTTGGTCTCCCTATTAATATGGGATAATGTATTAATTGTTAATTTAACTTTTGCTTAAAATATATTACAAAACTATGCCTTTTTAAATATATTTCAAGATAGTGTAAATTCATTGTACATCAAATATTATTTAAGTTTAATTAGTTGAAGTAATTTACCCCAAAATCCCACGTTAGCATTTTCCATTTCTATTTCGTATTGAGTATAATAAGCATTTTGCATAACTCTTTTAAAGTCTTTAACTTCTTTTATTAAATCTTCATTATTAGTTATAGATGATTGAGCAAATGTATGAAAATCATTTTGTAAATTAATTCTTAATTCGTCATTTTTGCTGCGAATTTTTTCAGACATAAATTCAGTAGTATTTGCAATGAGTTTATCATGTAAGTTAATGTTAATTTCATTAACATTATCAAATTTAGAATTTAAATATTCTTTAATTTCTTTAGATAAATCTTGTTTAAATTCATTAAGACTTTTATTTTGAGCCTCAATAATTGTTGAGGTAATATTTTGAAGATATAATGAATTAGCATTTTGTATATCATTAATTAATTGAACTTTAAAATTGTCAAATTGAATTTGTTGTTCTTCTTTAATTGAATCAATAAGCTCTTCAACAGATAGTAAATTACTTTCTGAATGCTGAACTTCAGTATCATTTAAAGGTAATTTATTACAATAATCTTGAATTTCTTTAAGAGACATACCTCTATTTTTTAATTTTATTAAAACTTCTAATTTGTCAACATCATTATTAGTATAACGTAAATCTTTATCTACTATTTCAATTTTTAGAAGGTCGTCAAATATATTTGTGTAGTATTTTATGTTACTAATATTTTCATTTAATAAATTAGCAACCTGATCAATAGAATAGTACAATATTTCGCCTCTCTTTTTATTTTGAATTTTATGATTAACTTTTTGTGTTTCTATATATTTATCTTTATTATCCATAATAATTAATCCTCCCCTTTCTTTTTTCGAATAAATAAGAAGTAAGCTTGAGTAAAAATTATAATTATTTACAGAAAAAAATAAAAAATGTAAGGTAGTCATAATTTTCTTCGATAATAGTAGTAGAGAATATAGTAAGGGAGATTAGTTATGGAAAAAGGTAAAATGTTATTAATTTCATTAGGACAAGGTGCTGGAAATATAGTAGATGGGTTATTAGGTAGAAATCCAAGATATAATGGGCTATTTTTAAATAGTAGTTTATTTGATATTAAGCCATTAAAAAATGCTGATATGGAAAAAAATGTATATATATATCCAGGAACAGACGGTTCAGGAAGAGATAGAAATAAATCTAAAGAAATGATAAAGGATAATGCTAATGCTATAGGAACATTATTAAGAAAATATCCTCTAACAGAAGCAGTTGTAGTATTTACAACTATGGCTGGGGGAACAGGTTCTGGAGCAATAAAAACTTTTATACAAATATTAAAGAAAGCATTGCCAAATGCTAAAGTAAATGTAGTAGCTATTTTACCTAGTTTAAAGGAAGATGAGTTAGCATTTAAAAATACTATAGAATGTTGGAATGATATAAATAGTATAATGGATTTAATAAATGACGTTAAATTTGTAGATAATAATAAGAGAAATACGTACAAAGAAATTAATAATGAAGTAATTGAAAGTTTAGATTTAGCATATAACATAATAGGTATCCATGCTGATGGTAGCATTGATAATAAAGATTCATTCAGAATAAATACGGCAGATGGGTCAGGTCTTATTTTAAAGTTATATGATGGCTTAAAGGATGCTAAAACTGCTATTGATTTAGCTATAAAAAATAGTGTGTTTGTTCAACCGGATATATATGATTGTGATTATTTGGGGATTAATTTAAAAGTTGATGGATATGATCCATATGAAGTGGCTAAATTATTTGAAGTTTATAGAAGTACATATATAACATATAATAATAAGAATAATATAGTAGTTCTTGGGGGATGTGAAACTCCTACAGAATCAATAAAATTAATAAAGATGGCTTTAGAGGATAAGAATAAAAGAAAATTATCAAGAAATAAAAAAAGAAGTATTATTATTGATTTAAATACAGATAGTAAAGAAAAGAACGAAGAATTAGATGTACTTAATGATAGTGAACTTAATGATTTATTTGAAGATAATTATGCTTTTTAGAGCTATTATTGAGTTTTTTTATGTTTTAATACATAGGAATTAGAGGAGATTCACCCGCACTGATTGTATCCATGACATACAAAAGTTTAAGGATAACTTTAATAAGAAGGACTGAGAGTGTAAGTAGATTTGTTTTTATACAAATCTACTTACACTCTCTAATTTACCTTTTCTAAATTTGTACCATCAAGTTTTACTCTATATAGTTCAAAAGTATCTGCTGCTTCTTTATAAACTTCAAAATAGATCCAATCCTTGGTTACATTCATAGAACATATTTCGCCTTCAAAAGTACATAACTTAATAGGAGTATTTTCATTGACTTTTACTTTGTATAAAGCATTGGTTTCACTTGAAGGAGCATAATAAACCCAATCATTTTTTATATTGAAAGCCGTTACATCACCTGTAGATAATGGATTAATATTATTAAATGATTCGTCAGTAGAATATATTTTTCTACTGCCAAAATAATCACTGTATATAGAAACATATAGATTGTTATTATCTCCTATTATATTATCAATAAAAAAAGTTTCAGAAGAACTACCATCTAAGGTCCAAAAATCTTCTATATTATTTCTGTAAGTTTCATTTGGTATGCTTTCATCACAACTACCATCCAATTTAATTTTATATGCCCCGTCTATTGTAGGATTACCGTTATAGTATATCCAATCTCCATAAACTGTAACATTATGAACAAAACCTTTAGTCACATAGTGCTTTTCATTGCTACCGTCTAAATTTATACTACATATTGCCCATTCATCATAATACTCAGGAATTAAATATTTTCTATAATAAAGTTTATCTTCTACAGCGTACAAGTAAGAGAAATCTTCTCCATTATTAACCTTTTTAATAATCTTATTTTCACTACCATCTGTTTTTATTTTATGAATACCATCCTTAGAAATGTAATAAATCCAATCACCTAATATGTTTATATACATAGTTTCTTCATTGTTCAGTTTAATTTTTTCACTGCCATCTGAATTCATTTTATACAAAGAATTATTATCATAAACATTACTATAATAAATCAATTGTCCATATTGAACTACTAAACCACCATTTAAAATATTGCTAACGCTGTTTCCCATATTAACCTTTTCTTCTGTATAGATATTTTTCTTAATTTCAAAGGGAAAAACAATTCCTTTTGAAAGAGTTTTTAAGCCGTCTTTGGTTTTAATTTCTTCTATAAAAAGCTCATAGTTATGACCTTCTTGAAAATTTTCATTATGCTTTAAAATTATGCTTTTTTCATCTCTAGAAAGTGTAGGATTTATTGGAAAATATGAATCAGTATCCTTATCAATTATGTATAGACCATCATGTAAGGTTGTACTACTAATCTCCTTATTAAAGTTTATCTTCCACTCTTTAGATGGGTCTACATTAGTTGATTGTTTAAATAGTGTATGCTCCTGTGCTGAAGCAATATATGTAATATTGATTAATATTAATAAGGTTACTGTTAAAGTAAAAAATTTTTTATACATGTTTCTAGCCTCCCCACAAATTTAATAAACATAACTCATAGTTATTACACCAGTAAATTATATGATTATGTAAGATTTCTTATTCTTCAGATAGAAATTTTTGTGTTGAGAAAAACTTATCAATTACACTATTTTTATTAATTAATCATATAATATGATAAATCAATAATTTAAAGGTGTTATAAGTGAGTGCTAGACTTATAATTTCTGTTTATGATTTTTTAAAAGCAATATTTATATCTTTTTTTAGTGGATTTGCTTTAGCTTTCATATTGATACTTATATTAAAAAATAAATTTAGAAATTTTTTTAGGTAATACAAAGTTAAGGGGGTGATTTCCAATCACCTCCTGTCACATTTATAAGCATTGAAGTGTATAGTGTTCATGAATAATTAAATTGCTAGGAAACATAATAACATTTAGGAAGGTGAATTAAATGTTAAGTTTCCTAAAAAGTACCTTTTCACTAAAGGATGAAAATAGTGATAAACTTAATTCAAGTAAAAATATTCCTATACCTAAAAATGAAAATACTAAAGTTTCACATACATTAGAAAATAACAAAGTAACTATAAAAAATATACTTGATAACTTTTCAGATTTAATCATTAGGGAAGTTAAAATAACAAATAACCCTAAATTTGGTGCAATGCTTGTATATTTAAATAATATGATAGAAATAGACCTTATTGAAGAATCTATTATTGAAAAATTGACAAGTAAGCGTGAAGAATACACCTATCATCCAGATACTATAGAATATTCTAAGTATTTGTTTGGAGTAAGAGATGAAGATATACATATGGATATGAATAAGGTTATTGATTCAATATTGGGTGGGAAACTTATTTTATTTATAGATGGAGTAGATAAGGCTATGGTAATTAATGTTAGCAAGCCTCCCGCTAGAAGTATTGAAGAACCTCAAGTAGAAACTGCAATTCGTGGACCACGAGAAGGCTTTACTGAAAGTATGATTATTAATATAAACCTTATACGAAAAAAAATTAAAAGTATAAATCTCAAGACGGAATCTTTTAAAATAGGAAGGGAAACAAGAACAGATATTACCGTTGCCTATCTTTCTACTATAGCAAATCCTAAAATAATAAATGAAGTAAGAGAACGATTAAGTAAAATAGACATAGATTCAATTATTGGTGCCAACTATATAAAGGAGTATATAGAGGACGAACCTCTAAGTGTTTTTCCAACTATTTTCTCTACAGAAAGGCCAGGTGTGGCAGCAGCTAAAATATTAGAAGGGCGAGTTGCTATTATTGTTGATGGAACTCCTTTAGTTATAACTGTTCCTTCTCTTTTTGTAGAATTTTTAATGAGTAATGAGGATTATTATCTAAAATTTATTCCAGCTACCATTAACCGATGGATAAGATATTTAGCTTTTATTCTTACCATTACTTTACCAGGAAATTATTTAGCGATAACCACATTTCATCAAGAAGTTATTCCAAGACCTTTATTGATTACTTTTATGAGAGCTCGTTCTGAAGTACCATACTCAGAATTAGTTGAATGTTTTTTAATGTTATTAATGTATGAAGTATTACAAGAAGCTGGTATTAGAATGCCTAGAAATGTGGGGCAGGCAATGAGTGTAGTAGGTGCAGTAGTATTAGGTGAGGCTGCAGTGGAGGCAGGTATAGTAAGTACACCAATGGTAATTGTAGTATCTGTTACAGCTATATGCTCCTTTGCCATTCCAGCCACAGATATGTATGCAGCAGTTAGAATTCCTAGATATATATTTATTATAATGGGAGGAACTTTTGGATTATTAGGTGTAACTTGTGGCATAATAGTATTATTTATGAAACTTATATCTAAACGGTCCTTTGGAGTACCTTATATGGCACCCCTGGCACCTTTTATCTCAGAGGAATTTCCAGATGTACTTATGAGACGTCCTATTTGGACTAAATTCAGAAGATCTTGGCTTATGACAGGAAAATACTCAACTAAAAGAAAACCAGAGTCTCATATTAAATCAATAAAAGAAGATCAAATAAAAGGTATGGAGGACAAGAAAAATAAGGATTAGCCTATGAAAAGATTATGTTGCATTTTTATATCAATTATAATTCTATTTTCTGCTGCAGGTTGCAAGGGTGCAAAACAGGAAGTCCAAAAATTAGCGTTAGTACTTGCAATGGGATTTGATCTTACACCAGAAAATAAGTATTTACTAACAGTGCAAATATTAAATCCACAAAAGGATTCATCTCAAAGCACCGATTGTAAAAAAGGTGATCAGGTTATGATATTTAGTTCTGATGGAGATACTCCTATTGATGCTGTAAACCAGTTGGCTACAGACTATGGTAGAAATCTATACTTTGGTCACAACGACTATGTGGTTATAGGTAAGAAATTGGCGGAATCAGGTTTATCCCTGTTTATTGATTCTATGTTAAGAGGCCATGAAAGTAGATTAGGTAACATTTTGCTTTTAGCAAAAGATGAAGCTTGGAAAATACTAGAATTTAAACCTATTGACGAACAAATTCCTTCAAATTCAGTGAGAAAATTAATAGAACTACAATCCATTAGAGGATATTCTCCTGTAATCTCTAGATTAGATTTTATCAATACTTTATCAAGTAAAACAGCTGCATCTATTATGGGAGTTATTGATCTAAACAGAGAAAATAATATAGGCAAAACTTTTAAATTAGCTGGTACTGGGGTATTCAAAAATGATAAGCTTATTGGCTACTTGAGTATTAATGAAACTCGCGGTATGCAATGGATAAGAGGAAGAGTTAAGGATGGAAATATAACAGTAGATACTAGTGACAATAGTAAAATAACATTCTTTATACTAACGGCAAATAGCCAAATAAAGTCTATAGTAGAAAATGATAATGTGATAATAAAAATAACTATAAAATCAGAATCAAAGATATTAGAGATGCCCAGCAAATTGGATCCTATGAAAAATCCAAAAGTAATGGATGATTTAGCTGAACTACAGAGTAAAGCTATAGAAAAAGAAGTTAAGCTTGCTTTAAACGCAGCACAAGAGAGATTAGATGCAGATATATTTGATTTTGGAGGTTTGCTTCATAGAGAGCATCCTGATTACTGGAAAAATATTGAGAAAAATTGGGATCATATATTTCCCGATATAAAAGTAGATGTACATGTGATTTCTTCCTTAGAACGCCCAGGAGTAATTTCTAAGCCAATAAAATAATGATAAAATTAATTTCCGTAAGAGGTAATGTTATGAAAATGAAAATATCATCTTATCAACTATTTTTTAGTATTGTATTAGTACCTTATGGTAGTGCATTACTTTTTCTTATAACTCCAAGTGCAAAACAGGATGCATGGATAGCAATGCTTATCTATACATTGCCTGCAATTATGCTGCAAATTGTGTACACAGCTCTTTGGAGCAAATATCCTGATGATACTATTGTTACATACATGCCTAAGATTTTTGGAAAAGTTATAGGAACAACCTTAAGCATAATATATATAATTTTTTTTGCATATGAAGCTGCAAGGGTTATAAGAGATATTACATCTCTTATAACAATAACTACAATGCTAAAAATGTCTTTTAATTTAATCACATTGTTACTTGTGGTAATAGTTGGATATAGTGTCTATTTAGGAATGGAAAGCCTCTGCAGAGCAGGACAATGTATATTGTTTATGTTAGTATTATTTTTTATCTTAGAATGGATATTCTTATTTACTACACCAAATATTTTAAAATTTTATAACTTGAAACCTGTACTAGAGAAGGGAATAATGTTTGTTATAAAAGAAGGCTGGAAACTTATAACTTTTCCCTACGGTGAGACTTTACTATTAACAATGCTATATCCATTCACCGTTGAAAGATCAAAGGTGAGGAAAACTGCAGTACTGGCTATTATTTTGCTAGGAATACTTCTCACTTTAAACTCTATAATGTTTATATGTGTACTTGGAATAGATTTTGCATCCACTTCCCTCTTTCCACTGCTGCAAACTATGCGTGTAATTCGTGTAGGAGACTTTGATAGATTAGATATATTTTTAATAATTATTATGATAGTAGGTGGATTTATCAAAATAAGTTTGTTTACATATGGGGCAATGCTTGGTACCGCTCAGCTTACAAAGTTAAAAGACACGAAATACTTATCAATACCCTTTAGCATATTAATTTTTGTTACTTCACTGGTTATAGCAGAAAACTATCCGCAGCACATATATATAGGGCAGGAACTAACGCTAACATATGTTCATCTACCATTAGCAGTTTTTATACCAAGTATTGCCTTATTAGTACAATGGGTAAAAGATTTAATTATAAAGAATAGCTAGTATTACTCATTGAGTCAAATTTATTTCATAATCTAAATTCTTTGATTATTACTAACAATATGTTTTTAAAAAGTATCACATAATCACTTTGAACAAATATATTTTAAGAGTCTTCTTCTAATGCTTGGGTTCTCTTTATATTAACTGAGAAAAGACTATAAGAATATATTACTAAAAGTAAAAGTATAAAAATAACAGAAAATCTATACATAATTGCATAACTTTTATGTTCAGCAATAGAACTTAAAAGAATTGATCCAAGTGTATAAGATAAATCCATGGAAGATAAGAATGTTCCATTAGCGGCCCCTTGTCTATTGGATGGGGAACGGCTTACAGCCCAAGCTTGTAAAGAAGGTTGTACAGCACCGTATCCAAGGCCATAAAATAAAGAGGACAATACAAGCATTAAAACAGAATCTGCGTAAGAGAGTATTATGAGACCTATGATTAAAGAAATTGAACCAGGTAGTATTATTGCAGTATGTCCTTTTTTATCGAAAATCTTTCCAACAAGAGGCCTTGTTATTAAAATCATTGCAACAAATCCAACAAAATAAATCCAAATTGAAGATATTTCTAGCTCTTTTCCGTATAATATTATATAACTCATGATTCCACATAGCGTAATTACCAGAAGGAAACATAGTAAAGATGGTAGTGCTGCTTTTTTCTCAAAGGAGTCTGCTAATGAAGGTTTTTTGTTTGAATTAGATTTAACTAAAGTTTTTTTAGGTATTTTAACTTGATATAGAAATAGTATACCAACAATTGCTAAAGTCATTGAAATAAGAGCAATATTTTTAAAACTGTATAAATTCATTATTACTATTGCAACCATTGGAGATAAAGCCATAGAAACTATCATTGAAAGAGAATAATATCCCATACCTTCACCACGTTTTTCTTGTGGTACAATATTAGAAAAAATTGCAGCAGCCCCTGTAGAACAAAGCCCCCAACCTATTCCTTGGATAATACGAACAAATATTATTCCATCTAAGGGAAGCCACATATATGATAACGTACTTCCGGCAAGAATTATATCACCTAAAAAAATCAAGGGTTTAACTTCAACTTTGTCCATAATATTACCAACAAATAATCTAACAAGCAAAGAAGTTATTGAAAATGTACTTACAACTAGGCTTGCTTGAAAATTACTTCCACCACATGCTTTGGCGTATGCAGGTAAAGTAGGGATTAGCATATAAAAAGCTAAATATATAAATAGATTTGAAAATAGCATGAATATATAATTTTTAGTCCAAAGATTTATTAAATTTTGGTGAGTTTTTATTTCCATATGAATTTCTCCTATTCTATTGTAAATTGTCTATATTTTCATTAATTTTTAAAAGAACTTCATTGTATATTTTTAACTTTTCATAAGATATATCTTTAAGTAAATTAATGAATAACCCATCTAAAAATGGAATAACTTCTTTTGTAATGCTTAAACCAGCTTCTGTTATATGTATCACAAAAGAGCGCCTATCTGTTTCACTTGGATGTCTTTCAATAAAATTTTTTCTTTGGAGTATGTCTAGTATTCTAGCTAAAGTAGATTGATCTTTTCCTGAAACTTCTGCTAAAAGTTTTTGACTTATTTTGTTTTGTTTAGAGAGATTTAATAATACTATCCATTGTTCAGTTGTAAGATTAAACTTTTCTAATTCCTTATTAAGATAGTATATTATTTTTTTTGCAGTTTTATTTGTTAGCATTCCAATATCTTGGTCATAAGATTCAAACATAGTATATTACCTCCAATAAATAAAATGTTGTAACAATAATTGTTATAAAAATAATTGTTATACCAAGTAATTATAATGGCCTTTGGGAAAAAGTTCAATAGGTATATTTAAAAAGATTGGATTTGAATAAATCATAAATTAACAGTACAATTTCAAATAAAAAATAATCTGGGATAATTCCCAGGCTATTTCTGTTATTAAGGATGAAATCATACAGATTTTAGTTTATAAGTATTTATTTAGATTAGTTACATGTAACTTCATAACATAATAACTTAAATAACATACAAACTAAGAGTATAGTACAAACTATAAAATTTATATTAGGAGGAAATGATTATGACAAATAATAATACAGGTAGAAATAGAAATTTAGTTCCAGAAGCTAAAACTGGTTTAAATCAATTCAAATTAGAAGTAGCATCAGAACAAGGAATAGCAAATTATGACCAAGTAGATAAAGGAAACTTATCTTCAAGACAAAATGGATATGTAGGTGGAACAATGGTGAAAAAAATGGTTGAAGCTTATGAAAGAGGAATGAGTGGTACAACTAAATAATAACTATTATTTATTATAAAAAAGAATCTTAGATTAATTCTAAGATTTCTTTTTTATATTTTTATAAATGTAGATACTTTTAGTCATTTAATAAAAAATAAAAAAGTAGCAAGGAGTGAGTTTGAATGGTAGATATAGCATTATTAGGTTGTGGTGGAGGTATGCCAATGCCTAATAGATTTTTATCTTCGATTCTTGTTAATTATAAAGGAAGGAAGATTCTTATAGATTGTGGAGAGGGTACTCAGGTATCTATGAGAATTCTTGGTTCAGGATTTAAATCTATTGATTTGATATGTATAACTCATGGACATGGGGATCATATTGTTGGTTTACCAGGACTTCTTGCTACCATTGGCAATAGTGGAAGGATTGATCCTATTACCATAATAGGACCTAGAGGTATTGAAGATATAGTAAAGGGGCTTAGGGTTATAGCACCCTATTTGCCTTATGATATAAATATAATAGAAAATCCTAATAAGCCTTTAAATATAATGGATGACATAGTAGTTTCTACATTAGAATTGGAGCATTCATCATCTTGTATGGGTTACAGCTTTTACTTTAAAAGAAAACCAAAATTTGATGTAGATATGGCAAAGGCGAATAATGTACCTAAAATTTTTTGGAATACTCTTCAAAAGGGTAAAGCTGTAATCAATGAAGGGATTACATATGATCCTAGCATGGTGCTGGGTAGTGAAAGAATAGGTATAAAAATTAGTTTAATAACGGATACAAGACCATTAGATACAATACCAGATTTTATAAAAGAAAGCGATTTGTTTATATGTGAAGGTACTTACGGTGATGATAAGGATTTAGATAAGGCAATAAAGAACAAACACATGACCTTTGGTGAAGCAGCGCAGCTTGCTTGTAAAGGTAATGTTCATGAGCTTTTACTCACTCATTTTAGTCCAGTTATGTGTGAACCAGAATTATTTAAACAAAATGCAATAAGTATTTTTGAACAAACTATAATAGGTAAGGATAGACTTGTTAAGAGTTTATCTTTTAAGGATTGATTAATGATGAGTAACTATACTAGTAGTTATTAGTCTACAGAGTGTGAATTCTGTAGATTTTTTTTTCATATTTAGATATAAAAGAAACTTTAAAAACAAATAGTTTGATCGAATAATATAGTAAAATATATAGTTTTATGTAGAAATAGTATGGTATAGTAATGATATATTAATAGAAAAATATAGGAAATATTATTGTATTATTTACCAATGACACACAGAGTAAAAAGGGGGGAAACCCAAATGATGAATGAAGAATTTATAAATGATTTTATAGAAGAGGCCCAAGTACATACCTTAAATATTGAAAAATGTTTGTTGCAATTGAATAGTGAAAGAGAAAATATTGATTGTATCAATAAAATATTTAGAGCAGTTCATAGTATAAAAGGTACAGCTGGTTTTTTCAAATTAGGTAAAATTGTAGATTTAGCTCATTCTATGGAAAATTTATTTGGTAAAATAAGGAGTCAAAAATACAAATTAAAAGATGCAGATTTAGATATACTCCTTTGTGCAAATGACTGCTTAAAAGAATTGAGTGAAAATATATATGACAATAAAAATATTTGTATAGATGAACATATTAAAAAAATAAATTATATTTCACAATGGGAAGCTGATGGTTCACAAAAAATACAAAAGAAAGAAGAATTGAAATCATATAATATTGATGAGAATTCAAATAGTTATATAAAAAATGCTTTCTTTAAAAAGATAGATAATGAGATTGTAAAGAAAGCTAAAAAGACAGGGCATATACTTTATGAAATAACTGTAGAATTAGCAGGTGGTTTACAAGAGGACAACACAGAAACTATTAAACTAATTGAAGCTGTTAAATCTATAGCTGAGATAATTGATTCTTATACTGATACTGGTAAAACTATTGGGATGGAGCATTATAATAAGTCAGAAGCTACGTTACATTTACTAATATCATCTGTATTAGAAAAAAAATTAGTTTCCTTAGCATTAGATTTAGATGAATCTAAAATACAGGAGTATATAATAGAAGCAAAACAAGAAAATATACATGCAAAGGATATAGAGGAGAAACAATATAGTAATAAGAACTCTACAGATATAGAAGAAAATATAAATAGGAAAGAAGAATTAGATCAGGTTGAAAATGAAATAGTACTAACTAAACAATGTACAAATATTGAAATAAATGAGAAAAAGTCAATAAAACATGAAAATGGCTTTTACAAAGAAGAAAATATTAGAGTTAAATTAAGTCTTTTAAATGAGCTTTTAAACTTAACTGGGGAATTGGTATTAGGAAGAAATCAGCTTATAAGAACCATGGAAAATCATAAAAAATACATTCCAGGTATTGATAGTCTTCTTCAAAATATAGACCATGTAACATCTAAGTTACAGGGAAAAGTAATGCAAACAAGAATGCAGCCCATAGCTAATGTTTTTGATAAATTTCCACGAATAATTAGAGATTTATCCAAGGATTTAAATAAGGATATTAAATTAGAATTGCAAGATGAAGGGGTTGAATTGGACAAGTCTATTATAGAGTCCTTATCCGATCCATTAGTGCATTTAGTAAGAAATGCTGCAGATCATGGATTAGAAAGTAGTGAAGAAAGAAAGAAAAAAGGGAAGCAAAATGTAGGCACAATAAAATTAAAGGCTTACTATAGGGCTGGATATGTAATAATAGATGTAATAGATGATGGAAAAGGAATAGATATAGAAAAAGTAAAAAAGAAGGTTTTGGAAAAAGAATTAGTTTCTTTAAACGAGCTTTCATTAATGACAGAAAAGGAAATCATAGAACTTATTCTAATACCAGGATTTTCTACTACAGATAATATAACTAATATTTCAGGGCGTGGAGTAGGGCTGGATGTAGTAAAAACTAATATAAAAAAATTGGGTGGAAATATTGAAATATACACAAAATCAGGAATAGAAACTACAGTGAGACTTATAATTCCATTAACTCTTGCTATAATTTCTGCTCTTACAGTAGAAAGTAAAAATCAAAAATTTGTCCTTCCTCAAATCAATATTAAAGAAATAGTAAGAATTACCCCTAGAGACAGAGACAAAAGAATAGAGTGTGTAAGTGATTCTAAGATATTGAGGCTAAGAGATAAGCTTTTACCAATTATAAGTTTATCAGAAGTGTTAGAAAATAATCAGGAAAATCATTGTGAAGCTTATAGTAATAAAACAATAAGAGTATTGGTTTTAAAGTTTGGTTTTAAAGAGTTTGGCTTAATTGTAGATGAAATATATGATAGTGAAGAGATATTAGTAAAATCATTACCTGAATATTTAAAAGACCTAAAGTGCTATGCTGGTGTTACTATTTTAGGTGATGGAAAAGTAGCAATGATTTTAGATGTAAATGGTATTGTAGAAAAAGCTAAGTTGAAATTAAAAGATGAAAGTGAGTTAGTAAAGTTAAAAAGAAATGAAGAAAAGGACAAAGATAAAAAAGAAAAAAGCAATTTAATGCTATTTAAATGCTCACAATATGAAACCTTTGGATTAGATTTATCCTTTATTCAAAGGGTAGAAGAAATTCAATTAGAGGATATTGAATTAGTTGGGAATAAGGAATATGTAAAAATTAGAGGCAATTCTCTTAGAATTATAAGACCATCACAATATATACCTGTAAGCAAGCAGCAAGAAAATAATAAAAAATATTATGTTATAATACTAAAGCTTCTAAAGTATCCAGTAGGGATACTTATAGATAAAATACATGATACCTTAGAAACTTACATTGAACTAAATAAGGATGATTTTAATTGTAAAGGCATATTAGGAAGTACTATTATAGAAAATAAAATTGTTTTAATATTAAACATACATGAATTGTTAGAATTGGCTGTACCAGAAAAATATAAAATATAAAATATAAAGAGGGATAAAATGAAAAAAGTATTAACTTTTTATTTAGGACAAACTCTTTTTGCTATAGAACTTGATTTAGTGAAAGAGATTACAAGAAATATAGAGTATACCCCTGTACTTGGTGCTAAAAAATACATTAAAGGATTGATGAATTTAAGAGGAAATATTATTACAATTTTTGATTTAAGTACAATAGTAGGAGAAGACTGCATTGAGGAAAACACAAGAACTAAATGTGTGGTGTTAAAAGCCAGATTTCAAGATTCTGATGAAATAGGATTTTTAGTAGATAAAACTGGAGAGGTTATAGATGTAAAGAATGAAGATTTTTTCGAACTTCCAGAAAATATGGGAGTGTTTAAAAGTAAATATATATCTAGTGTAATAAACCTGGAAAAAGAACTTTTAAGAATATTAGATTTAAAAAAAATATATGATATTGAAAAGGTGGAGGGGATAGCTAAATGAAAAAATTCAAAGATTTAAAGATAGGACAAAAATTAGGAATAGCTTTTACTATTACTATTCTAATTACATTTACAATAGGATTTATAGGAATAAAAAATTTATCTGATTTATCTAAAGTAAATAGTGAAAATTATAATGATAATACCATAGCATTAAAGAAAACAGGAGAAATAGCAGAACAATTTCAAGGAATAAGAGTTTATGCAAGAGATATTATTTTAGAAAAGGATAAAAATATCAGAAGTACATATGTAAATGAGATAGAAAAAGGATTTGAAGTTATTGAAGATAACCTAGAGCAGATAAAGTTTTCAGGAGGAAGTGCCAAAGAAATTGAAGAAGAAAAAAAAGCAATTAAAACTTACAAATCCTATACACAGAAGCTAATACAATTAGTCTATGAGGGGAAAGATGAAGAAGCTTTTAATTTATTAATGAATAATACTCAATATGATCAATCATATAGAGATATGCAAAATTTTATATATAAAGCGATAGAAATAAAAACAAATGATTCTAGAAACAGTAATACATTAATTTTAAACAAACAAAATGAAGCAATAAAAATTATTATTTTACTATTAGGTGTTGGAATTGTAGTGATGGCTGTAGTAGGAAAGTTTACTACTAGTTCAATTACTAAATCAGTAATGCAAATGGAAGCCTTAATGAAAAAAGCAGAAGAAGGAGATTTAACTATTGAAGCAGAAATATTTTCACAGGATGAAATGGGAAGTTTATCTATGGCTTTTAATAGCTTCGTAAACCAGTTGAAAAGTTTTACTCAAAATGTACAAGAAAAATCTCATAAATTAAATCAAATTTCAAAAATACTTTTAAATACTGCCGATGATTTATCAGAAAAGAGTAGAGAAACTAATGACAAGACGGTGAATGTTATGGCTTCAGTAGAAGAAATAGCTGCAAGCATAGATGGTAGTGCAAAGGCTTCTAATGAAACGAGTAGTAATATTGATATGATTGCTTCAGCTACAGAAGAATTTTCTGCTAATGTTAGAAGTATAGCATCTTCTTCAGCACAAGCTTCTTCAGAAATACATAAGGTAGAAGAGTTAGTTGAAGGTATGTCTGAGAGTACTAAGGGAGTTCTTCATTTTTCTGAGGATATCTATAAATTTGCAGGAAGCATAGCAACCTCTACTAAAGAAATTAATATATCAATTAACGAGATAAGTAAAAATGGAGAAAGAGCGTTCAATATAACAGAAGATGCTCAAAGAAAAATTGAAGAAACAACTGAAAGCATAATTAAACTCAATAATTTATCTAAAAGCATAGGAAAGATTATTGATATTATTAATGATATAGCAGACCAAACAAATATGTTAGCATTAAATGCTGCTATTGAGGCAGCTGGAGCAGGAGAGGCAGGAAAAGGTTTTGCAGTAGTAGCCAATGAAGTTAAAGAACTAGCAAAACAAACTACTAAAGCTACTGAAGAAATAAGTGATCAAATAAAAGAAATACAAGTAGATACAAATAATGCTGTAAAATCAATGAAAATTATAAATGATGTTATGGATGAAATAGTTACATCAACTAATATAGTATCCTCTGCTGTAACAGAACAGTCTTCTAATACTCAATTAATATCTAATTCTGCTTTTGAAGCTTCAGAAAAAATAAGGTTGATTAATAATGAAATTAAGAGTGTAAATGAAAAAGCAGAAAAAATATTAATGAGTATATCAGAAGCTAGTAAAGGTGTTTCAGAAGTAGCACGATCTGTTTCTGAAATTTCAATAAGTTCAAATGAAATTGTAAAAAATACTGAGGAAGTATCTTTAAAAACTACAGAAGTAGCAAGAAGTGCTAGAGAAATAACATTAGGAGCTAATGAAATTTCTATGAATATACAAAAAATTAGTGAAGATACACACCAAAACTTAGAAATTGCCACTAGTTCTAGTGAATTATCCAAAGAGCTTGATGAAATGGGAAAAGAATTAGAGGATTTAGTAAGTGTATATAAAATAAAATAGATGGAAGTGGTTATTTGGACAAACTTAATGTGTTAGTTGTAGATGACTCGATTTTACATAGAGAATTAATAAAAAATATTGTTAACGAAACAGGAATAGCAAAGGTTGAATATACTGCATCCAATGGAATTACAGCTTTAGAAAGAATAAAATATTCTAAATTTGATGTAATTCTTTTGGACACAATAATGCCAGAGTTGGATGGACTAGAAACTCTTAAAATAATAAGAAAGAAGTATCCACACATAAAGGTTATTATGATAAGCGAAAAAAGCAGTGAGGATACAAAATTAACAATTGAAGCATTAAATAATGGGGCTATAGATTTTATAAAAAAGCCAACTATACAAGAGGATAATATTAATACAGTTACTAACAATTTTAAAATGCTTTTAAATGAAATTTTTATTGAAAAGAATACAATATCTGAGTTAGATAAGAAAGACAAATATAAAAATACCTCTTTGCAACAAGAAGTAAAGTATGAGCCTAAAAAATTTAATAACCCTGATGTAATACTTATAGCAGCCTCTACTGGAGGACCGATTGCATTGGAAGAAGTATTGAAAAAGTTAAATTCTAATATAAATAAGCCTATTTTGATAATTCAGCATATGCCTTCTAATTTTACTAAATCCTTGGCAAAAGCCTTAGATAAGGTTTGTAGTTTACAGGTTAATGAAGCAAGAAGTGGAGAGACAATAAAGTCTGGAACAGTATTAATTGCTGAAGGCGGATTGCATATGGTAGTGAAAGATAGAGATGGAGAGAAAATAATTAAAACTGAAGAGTCTCCATATGTTAAAGGGGTTAGACCTTCCGCAGATGTGCTTTTCAAATCTATTGCCAGAGAATATATTGGAAAAAAAGTTTTGGCTATTATATTGACGGGAATGGGCTGTGATGGTACAGAAGGAGTTGAAGCATTAAAAGAGCGTTGTGATTGTTATTGTATAACACAAAGTGAAGATAGCTGTGTAGTTTATGGTATGCCTAGGTGCGTAGATGAGAAGGGGCTTTCAGATGAATCTCTTAATATTATTCACATAGGAAATAAAATAAATAAATTAATGCAAGTTTAGGATGTGATAAAAATGATTGTGAATTTATCATCAAAAGAGTTTTCTCTTATGAATAGATATATTGAAGACAAGTGCGGAATTTTAATTTCAGAAGATAAAGCTTATTTGATTGAAAGTAGGCTTTCCAAATTGCTTATAGATTTTAAATGTAATACCTTTGAAGAATTTTATAAACTAATTTACGAAAATAAGGATGAAGGTATTACTGAAAGAATAATTGATGCCATAACTACAAATGAAACACTATGGTTTAGAGACCGAAAGCCTTGGGATATATTAGAGAATGTTTTAATGCCTGAATATGTAGACCAGTTGAGAAAAAACAAAAAAGATAAAGTTAGAATATGGAGTGCAGGATGCTCTACAGGTCAGGAGCCTTATACAGTAGCTATGATAATAGATAATTATTTAAGTAAGAACAATATTTCAGATGTAAGTATATCACAGTTTGAAATAGTGGCAACAGATATTTCTGGCTCAATAATAGAGCTTGCAAAAGCTGCTAGATATGATGCTATATCTATTATGAGAGGATTACCTGAGTTCTATAAAAATAAATATTTTGAAAAGCAAGGTAGGATTTATATATTAAAAGATAATATAAAGAAAATGATTAAATTTTATAAATTTAATTTGCAAAAAAGCTTTATTTTCTTAGGAAATTTTGATTTGATATATTGTAGATACGTTACAATATATTTTTCAGATATTCTAAAGGATGATATTCTAAAAAGAATCGGGTTAGTGCTGCAACAAAATGGGAAACTTTTTTTAGGCAGTTCAGAAATATATTTTAATTTTAATGTTTATTATGATAAAAAGGATTATATGGGTAGTGTATACTATGAGGTGAAGAGGTGAGTATATGAAAATTTTATCTGTAGATGATTCAGCTATAATAAGAAAAATAATGAAAATGGCTGTGGAAGTAATAGAATACGAATTTATGGAGGCTGCTGATGGAGAAGAAGCCTTAAAAGTTATAGAGCAGGAATATAAGGATATTGCTCTAATTTTATTGGATTGGAATATGCCTGGTATAGATGGGTTTGAGTTATTAAAGAAACTTAAATCGGAAGATAAATTTAAACATATTCCTGTTATGATGGTAACTACAGAAAGTGAAAAATTAAATATAATAAAAGCTATACAGGCTGGAGCATCACATTATGTGATTAAACCCTTTACCATGGAAGAAGTTACAAAAAAGATTTTGGAAGCATTGGGAAGGGGAGAGTAACTTTGGATAAAGAAAAAATTCAGTTAGAAAAAAGTCTTAATACTGCAATTAAAGATGTTATTGAAACTATGACCGGACTATATATTGAAGAAAATGCATATAAAGAAAGTAGCTTGGATAAAGGTGAAATATCAGGGGTTATGGTTATGGTAGGAGAAAAAAATGCTCTTATGTCCTTAACCATGTCAAAAAAAGCAGCTAGTTTAATTATAGCCTATATGACAGGAATTTTACCTACGGATCTAAGTGATGAAGAAGTATATGATGGAGCGGCAGAACTTATAAATATGATAGCTGGTAGAACTAAGGCACTATTAAGTGGAACAAAATATCATTTTAATATTACTCCACCTTTTACAATAGTAGGAGATAAGCATTTTATTCTACATAAAAATAAAATTTTAAAGATTATTAAAAGCTATTCTATAGAAGATGAAGAAATTTTACTTCAGGTATATTATATAGACTAATTTGGGGGATGGAGTAAATGAAAGTAACAAAAGTTTTAATTGTAGAAGATTCTACAGCAACAGCAAAAACAATTAAAAAGAGTTTAATTAATCTTAAATATGAAGTTGTAGATATATGTGCTTCAGGAGAATACGCTATTAGGTCTGCTCTTATCTATAATCCAGATATAATTCTTATGGATATACAATTAGATGGAGAAATGAATGGACTTGAGACAGCTACAAAGATAACCAATATAATGAATATACCTGTAATATACCTTACAGCCTTATCAGATAAGGAGATGTTAGAACAGGCAAAATTAAGTGAAGGGTATTCTTTTTTAGTAAAGCCCTTTGAGGAAGCCGAGCTTTATTTTAATATTGAAATGACTCTATATAAGCATAAAATGAAGAATAGATTAGAAAATAAGAGAAAATGGTTAAATACAATTTTGCAAAGTATAGAAGATGGTGTTATTGCAACTAATAAAGATGGTAACATTAAATTTATGAATGAAAGTGCGATGATTCTTACTGGATATAATGGTAGAGGCACAAATGTTAAACTTAAAGATGTTGTTAATTTGTTAGATTGTGAAACTAGAGAAAAAGTAGATGTTATGAGTTTAAAAGGAAAAGAAGAAAAGATATTATTAGGAGCTAATAATAAAGAGTATATTACTATTTGTCAATTAACCGATATACCTAAAAAAAATAAAGAAAAAATGGGGTATGTTCTTACTTTTTCAGATGTATCAGAGGAGATAAAACTAAGAAATGATATAAATTATTTAACTTTTCATGACCAATTAACAGGAGTTTATAATAGAACATATTTTGAACAGCAATTTAGTAAATTTGATGTTCAAGAATGTATTCCAGTTAGTATAATGATTACGGACTTAAATGGATTAAAATTAACTAATGATGTGTTTGGACATAAAGCAGGAGATAATTTAATAAAAAGTGCAGCGAAGGCAATAACAGAAAGCTGTAGAGAAGGTGATTTAATAGCTAGATTAGGTGGAGATGAATTTATAATACTTCTTCCAAATACGGATAGAGATTCTGCGGAAAAAATAGAAGAAAGAATACATAATCTTTGCAGTGAACAAGAAAGTGTATTAGGAAAAGTTAGTATGGCTATAGGAATAGCTACAAAAGAAACCTTAGAACAAGATATAGGTATTACCATGAGTGAAGCAGATGATGATATGTATTCTAAGAAGTTTGTTCAGAGCAAAAGGGTACGAGAAGAAATATTGGAATACTTAAAAAATAAATTAAGACAAGACCCCCATAACCGAGAAGAAAACCTAACTGAAATAGGAAGAATGTTAATGGAAATGGGCAAGAAAATGAATTTTTCACAAAAGCAATTAGAAGAAGTAGCTTTGTATAATGAAGCTAGTGATATAGGGATGGTGACTATACCATATAAAATACTCCATAAAGAATCTAAATTAAATACAAAAGAGTGGGATATAGTAAAAAAACATCCTGAAATTGGGTATAGAATAGCTGTATCCATTAAGAAATTTATGCCTATAGCAGAATATATTCTATATCATCATGAAAGATGGGATGGAAAGGGATATCCTCATAAGTTAAAAGGGGAGGAAATACCTTTAATTTCTAGAATGGTAGCCATTGTAGAGGCTTATGATTCTATGACTACAGATAGAGAGTATAGAAAAGCTATGAGCAAAGAAGAAGCAATTTTAGAAATAACAAAATGTGCAGGAACTCAATTTGATCCTAAATTAATTGAGGTATTTAAGAATGTAATTTAATAATTAATTAGGTTTTCCATTTTAATGGAGAACCTTTTTTGTTAGAGGTTAATTGTAGTATTGATATTCTGATAAAGTTTTTAAAAATGCCTTAGTTATGAGTTTTTCAAATGTATTTAGAAGTTTTGTATCAGTTATGTTTTCAATTTTTAAATCAACTTTTAGTTCATTATGTTTGGAGTCAAAATATACATTGCCAATTGTTATAGATTTATTTTCAATTAATCTAGTTAAAGAATCATCAAGCTCATTCATAATATCAGTGAATATGTTTAGTTTAAATATGTCATTTTCTATATCGTTTACTAGTGATGAAGATATATCAAGACTATTTTCAAATATCTTACTAGAAGAATATCTTTTAAATTCTTTATTTTTGTCAAGGATATGATCTAAATTTCCTTCTATTGCAGACATGACAACACCTCCATATTAGGAGTATTGACAGAAAAGAGAAATATATTCAGAATATGCTTAAAATATAGTGAAAGAGAAATTTTAAGGTGCTGATCACAATAAAATTTACATTCTACATTTTAAATTTATAATTATGAAATTCCCTAAATTATATTAAAATAATGTATTGAAATACATTAGCTAAAGATTGTCTGAATTTTATCATGAATAGCATAAAATAAGTAAAAATATTTTATCAATTAAGTTAAATAGTGGTAAAATCATTTGAAAAAAGTATAAGTCGATGGTATAATTATAGAAAAGAAGTTAAAAAATGTAAACAAATCCTGTTTAAAGTGATTTTAAACGGGTTATATAGGTAAAAACATAATTAGATTACTTATATAAAAAATTAAACACTTGTGCACAAGATCAAATTTTTAAAAACTATAGTTAAAAAAATAACAATCCTATGAGGCAAAGGAGGAATTATTATGAAAGTGTATGTACTTGGAGCAGGTACAATGGGGGCAGGGATAGCTCAAGCTTTCGCCGTAAAGGGTCATGAAGTAATAATAAGAGATATTAAAAATGAGTTTGTAGAAAAAGGACTTGCAGGTATAAATAAAAATCTTTCTAAATTAGTGTCAAAAGGTAAGATGGAAGAAAGCCAAAAGGAAGAAATATTAATAAGACTAACAGGAACAGTTGACCTTAATATGGCAGCTGATTGCGATTTAGTCATTGAAGCAGCAATAGAAAATATGGAAATAAAGAAACAGATTTTTGGTGACTTAGATAAAATATGTAAACCTGAAACAATACTTGCTTCAAACACATCATCCCTTTCAATTACAGAGATTGCAGCAGCAACAAACAGGCCAGATAAGGTTATAGGAATGCATTTCTTTAATCCAGCACCTGTTATGAAGCTTGTTGAGGTTATAAAAGGAATGGCAACTTCTCAGGAAACCTTTGATGCTGTTAAAGAATTATCAGAAGCAATTGGAAAACAACCGGTAGAAGTTAAAGAAGCACCTGGATTTGTTGTAAATAAAATTTTAATTCCTATGATCAATGAAGCCGTAGGTATAGTGGCAGAGGATATTGCTTCAGCAGAAGATATAGACAAGGCTATGATGTTAGGAGCTAATCATCCAATGGGACCTTTAGCTTTAGGAGATCTTATAGGGTTGGATGTATGTCTTGCTATAATGGATGTATTATATAATGAAACTAAAGATTCAAAATATAGAGCTCATCCATTGTTAAGAAAATATGTACGAGCTGGATGGCTTGGAAGAAAGACTAAAAAAGGATTCTATGATTATTCAAAATAGGATTTGTTAAATAAGTGGTGTAAAATAAGGTTTATTAAAAGTGTTAAAATATGAAATTATGGGGATAATTTATAGAAAGAAAAATTCTACAGGATATATATTCTGTAGAATTTTTTTTATTATATGAGAATTTTTTTTAAAAATATATTGAAAATAAATATAAATAAATATACAATATAATTAAAACACACCCCCTCTGGGGGTGGGGGGTAAAGGGGAAGCTTAATATGACTCATGGAATGAATGATGAAAAGAAAAAAGCAGTACAGTCTTTAAAAACATCAAAAGGACAAATAGAAGGAATAATAAAAATGATAGAAGATGGACGATACTGTATTGATATATCAAATCAAATTATTGCAGCACAATCACTTTTGAAAAAAGCTAATATGTTAATTTTAAAACAGCATTTGAATCATTGTGTAAAAGATGCTTTTTCAAAGAAAAATAATGAAAAAGATGCTGAAGACAAGATAGAAGAAATAGTTCAAGTACTTTCAAAAATTACAGGAAAGTAAGGTGATATAAAGTATGAATAAAACATTAAAAATAGAAGGAATGACTTGTGCGGCTTGTTCAAGAGCAGTAGAGAGAGCTTCTAAGAAGGTAGAAGGAGTATCAGAAGCAAATGTGAATTTAGCTACAGAAAATCTAAACATAACCTTTGATGAATCAAAGACTACTGTTGAAGATATACAAAAAGCTATTGAAAAAGCTGGATACACTGCAAAAACAGAAGAAGCAAGTAAAACATTAAAAATAGAAGGAATGACCTGTGCAGCTTGCTCAAGAGCGGTAGAGAGGGCTTCTAAAAAACTGGATGGAGTCTTAGAAGTAAATGTAAACTTAGCTTCAGAAAAACTAAATATAACCTATGAGCCTTCTAAGGTAAAAGTTTCAGATATAAAGAAAGCTATAGAAAAAGCAGGGTATAAAGCATTAGATGATGAGATTACTGTAGATAAGGATAAAGAAAAAAAGCAACAGCACACAAAGGAAATGTGGAGAAGATTTATTATTTCAGCTGTATTTACTATTCCACTACTAATAATTACAATGGGACGCATGGCAGGATTAAAACTACCAAATATAATTCATCCTAAGGTAAACCCACTAAATTTTGCATTGATCCAATTAATCCTTGTTACACCTGTTATGATAGTAGGTTATAAGTTTTTTACAGTAGGATTTAAAACCCTAATTAAAAGAAATCCTAATATGGATTCATTGATTGCGATAGGTTCTTCAGCATCATTTTTGTATGGACTTTTTGCAATATATCAGATTTCTATAGGAAAGGTTCATTACACACATGATTTATATTTTGAATCTGCTGCAACTATTTTAACATTAATAACTCTAGGTAAATATTTAGAAACAGTAACTAAAGGTAAAACTTCTGAAGCAATCAAAAAGCTTATGGGTTTAGCACCTAAAACTGCAACTATAATTAGAAATGGAAAAGAAGAAGTAATTTCCATAGATGAAGTTGAAGTTGGGGATGTTGTCTTAGTTAAACCAGGTGAAAAAATTCCAGTGGATGGTGAAGTTGTAGAAGGAATTACTTCTGTTGACGAATCCATGCTTACAGGAGAGAGTATACCAGTTGAGAAGGTTAAAGGGGATAATGTTATTGGTGCAAGCATAAATAAAAATGGTTCTATAAAATATAGAGCCACTAAAGTTGGAAAAGATACAGCTTTAGCACAAATAATTAAATTAGTAGAAGAAGCTCAAGGTTCTAAAGCACCAATTGCTAAAATGGCAGATATAATTTCAGGTTATTTTG
This sequence comes from Clostridiaceae bacterium, assembly GCA_036677675.1. Classification (GTDB taxonomy): domain Bacteria; phylum Bacillota; class Clostridia; order Clostridiales; family Clostridiaceae; genus Clostridium_H. Next base: position 34,473 of record JAVBWC010000029.1, read on the forward strand.
TACCAATAGTAATAACACTATCAATAATTTCATCTTTAGCTTGGCGTATATCAGGAGAAAGTTGGGTATTTTCACTTACAATATTTATTTCTGTACTAGTAATAGCGTGTCCATGTGCATTAGGTCTTGCAACTCCAACAGCCATAATGGTTGGTACAGGTAAAGGGGCAGAATATGGAGTATTAATAAAAAGCGGGGCTGCACTGGAAACAGCTCATAAAATTCAAACAGTAGTATTCGATAAAACAGGTACTATAACAGAAGGAAAACCAAAAGTTACAGATATTATTACTGTACAAGGAGCTAGCCAAGAAGAGTTATTATTAATTGCTGCAAGTGCTGAAAAAACATCTGAACATCCTCTTGGTGAAGCTATAGTAAAGAAAGCAGAAGAGGAAAAATTAGACTTGAAAAAGGTGGATTTCTTCAAGGCTATACCTGGTCATGGTATAGAAGTAGAAATAGATAGTAAGAAAATTTTATTGGGAAACAAAAAATTAATTATGGAAAATAATATTGCATTAGAAGATTTAGAGGAAAAATCAATTAAGCTAGCTAATGAAGGAAAAACTCCAATGTATATAGCGTCAGATGGAAAGATAATGGGTATAATAGGGGTAGCGGATACAGTAAAGGAAAGCAGCCAAAAGGCAATAGAAAAATTGCATGGTATGGGAATCGAAGTAGCAATGATAACTGGGGATAATCAAAAAACAGCAGAGGCCATTGCAAAACAAGTAGGGATTGATACTGTAATAGCTGAGGTACTGCCTGAAGATAAAGCATCTGAAGTTAAAAAGCTTCAAGAAAAAGGTAGAAAAGTTGCTATGGTAGGTGATGGGATTAATGATGCACCAGCCTTAGTGCAAGCAGATGTTGGAATGGCAATCGGTTCAGGAACAGATGTTGCCATTGAATCAGCAGATATAGTTCTTGTTAGAAGTGACCTTATGGATGTAGCTACAGCAATTCAATTAAGTAAAAAAACTATAAAAAATATTAAGGAAAACCTATTTTGGGCTTTTGCATATAACACTGTAGGAATACCAGTAGCTATGGGAATACTGCATATTTTTGGAGGACCTCTTTTAAATCCTATGATTGCAGCTGCTGCAATGAGTTTCAGCTCTGTTTCAGTGCTTCTTAACGCTTTAAGATTAAAAGGATTTAAACCTATAAGGTAAATTTCACTAAGGTAATCAGTAAAAGATATTTTACTAATGTAAAACTTAAATTATATATAAGTATTTACTAATAATTATTTCATTAACTGGTTACTAGTAACTGGTTGAGAATAAAGAAAGGGAGAGATTAAAATGAAAAAGAAATTATTAATTGAAGGAATGAGTTGTGGTCATTGTGTTATGCATGTGAAAAATGCTTTAATGGAATTAGATGGAGTAGCTAATGTAGAAGTTAATTTAGAGGATAAATCAGCTTTAGTAGAATTAAGTAGTGCAGTAGAAGACAGTACATTAAAGGAAGCAGTTGAAGATGCGGGATATGATGTAGTACAAATAGATTAGGCAACAGAATTAGAATTATTTTGCCAATATAGGAGATTAAGAAATAAAAAAGCCATAATGTAAAAAGATAATATTATTAATATTAATACCTCATGAAATATAAAAACATGGGGTGTTTTTTATTGTAGTGCTATTTTAAAGATTATAAATAAATAGAAGCTTAATTCAGATGAAGTTTTTCATTAGAAAGAGTATTAGAAGTATTAGTTATAGAATAAAAAATATAAAAATCCATTTGACAAAAGTAAAAAAATATATTAATATCTTAATATACCCCTAAGGGGTATACAGAAAAGATGATTTAATATATAAGACTTATAGAGATTTAGGAGGAATAAATATGAGAAAAAAATCATATCAAAAATGGTCATGGATATTTATGATTTTGTTTATAGGATTATCAATAATAGATATTAGATTTGGATTACTAGGATTTATTTGTATGGGAGTGCCTATATACCATGCATTGAGAGGAAGAGGAAAAATTCATTGTTCGCATTATTGTCCAAGGGGTTCTTTACTTGGAAATTTTCTGAAAAATGTAAGCTTGCAAAATAACTTACCTAAGTGGATTAAAATAAAAACTGCGAAAAAGGTATTATTGACATGGATGATGGTAATGTTTACCATTTCATTAATAAATGCAGGTCCTAATATAAACAGAATTGCATTAGCAATATTTAGACTTATGACATCTTCCTTAGCTTTAGGTGTTATAATGGGAATTATATTCAAACCAAGAACATGGTGTCAAGTATGCCCTATGGGGTACGGCACAGAATTGATTACTAAGAAAATTAAGAAATAAAAGATAAATTAAAAGAAGAGGACATCCTCTTCTTTTAATTTATCTTTGTTTTATGCTGCAATATTTTCATTTGAAGATGAAGATACACTTTCTTCTTTTTTAAAGATTCTAAGTATAGACTTTACAAGTTCATTTATTACTATTACTAAGGATGAAGCAGCAATTACCTTAAGCCACATTACAGGACTTAAAGATACTGCATTGAAAAATCCAGAAAATGCTTCTGTTATAAATATTTGAACAGCAGCAGTAACTCCTATTATTTTTAAAGCTATATTATTGTCTTTAAAGTAAGGGAAGATACTGTCTGTGCCAAATTCTCTACAGTTAAATGCATTAAATAATGCGTTAAATGCAAATAATGCAAATAATACTGTAGCCATTTCATTTGGACCTTTAAAGCCTTCAGGTGGAACTTCTGCTCCAAGTGGGTTAAATACCATTTGTACCATAATTACTGCTGTTATATATATTGCATTTAAAATCATAGATTTAATCATTGTTTTAGTTATTATACTAGCATTTCTATTTGTAGGTTGTCTGTTTAAAACCGCATTACGAACAGGTTCAAGCCCAAGAGATAATGCTGGAGGCCCATCCATTATAATATTTACCCACAATAGTTGTATGGTAGTAAAGGGCATTTCAAAGTCAAATATTACTGATAAAATAGCTGTTAAGAAAGCCACAATGTTAACAGTGATTTGAAACTGAATGAATCTCTGGAAGTTTTCATAAATTCCACGTCCCCATTTTATACCTTTAACTATAGTACCAAAACTATCGTCAGTTAATATTATATCTGCTGCATTTTTACTAACTTCTGTTCCTGCAATACCCATTGCAATACCTACATCTGCTTTAGTCAAAGCTGGAGCATCATTTATTCCATCACCAGTAACTGCAACAACTTCTCCATTTGTCTGCAATGCTTGTACAATTCTCATTTTTGTATCAGGTTTTGAACGTGCTACTATAGCTATGGTTTTAATTTCTACTTGTAATTCTTCATCGGATAAAGTATCTATATAAGTAGCTTCAACAGCGCTAAGACCATCTTGAAGTAGACCAAGTTCTTTTCCGATTGCAATAGCAGTATTGATGTTATCACCAGTAAGCATCTTAGTAGCTACCCCTGCAGTTCTAGCAGTGTGCACTGCTTCTTTAACTTCTGGTCTTAATGGATCTTTTATTCCAACAAATCCAGTGAACACTAAATCATTTTCTATAACACCAGCTTCTGCTGACATTGCAACCTCTTCATTAATGCTTCTATATGAGAAACCAAGAACACGCATAGACTGTTTTTGAAGTCCTTCAATTTCTTTAAGTATTTCTAGTCTTCTTTCTTCTGTTAATTCTATTGTAGAATTATTTGCATGTTCATATCTACATAAATCTAATATAACTTCTGGTGCACCTTTAGTTAAAACTGTGCAGCCATCATTTTCAGTGATAATTGTACTCATTCTTTTACGTTTTGAAGTAAAAGGAATTTGATGTAGAATATTTGCTTTTTCCCTTTCTTTTATATAATCATATGAATTATTATATAAAAGAAGAGCACCTTCTGTAGCACTACCTAAATACTTAACTTCTCCATCAGATTTTTCTAAATCAGCTGTAGAATTAAGCAAGCAGTTATCTATGAAATAATTACTTCTATCACTTAATTCTTCTCTTTCTCTAAACTTACCATTTAAATAAACTTTTTCAACAGACATTCTGTTTTGGGTAAGGGTACCTGTTTTATCGGAACAAATTACACTCACAGAACCTATAGTTTCACAAGCTTCTTTTTTAGTTACAAGTGCATTGATTTTAGCCATTTTTTGCATGGTTATTGCAAGAGTCATATTTATCATGGTAGGCAGTCCTTCAGGTACTGCAGCAACTATTAAGGCAACACATACTACAAAGGCAGTCTTAACTGGTTCAATAGAGTTTAAAAATGGCATAATACCAGAAGTATTAACAGATAGTGTGTGTGCTAAAATCATTTTAACAATCATGATTATGAAAAGAATAGCTGCAATAGCACTAGATATCTTTGAAATTTTTCCACCTAAATCTCCAAGTTTAATTTGAAGTGGAGTTTCAACATCGCCCTCTTCAAGATTACTTGCAATTTTACCCATTTCAGAGTTATCACCAGTAGCTGTAACTACAAATTTTCCTCTACCATAGGCAACAAGAGTACCACCAAATACCATATTTATTTGCTTAGCTGGAATAGGGTCTTGCACAATGGTGTTACCCTTAGATTGAATTTTTTCCATTTCAATTATAGAATTTGAATCCTTTTTTACATCTTCAGATTCTCCTGTTAGCATATCTTCTCTAACCTTTAAATCAATACTTTCAATTAGTCTTCCATCGGCAGGAATCATATCTCCCATTTCAACAAAGACAATATCTCCAGGAACTAAGTCATTTTTGCTTATTTGCATAACATTTCCATTTCTAAGGACTTTAACTTCAATGTTTTCTGTCATTTTTGAAAGGGCTTCCGCAGCTTTTTGTGATTTACCTTCTGTTACAATACCTATGGTTATACCTATAGCTACAGCGCACACAATTCCAATGGCATCGTGTACTTCTCCAATTAAGGCACTAATCAATGCTGCTGCTAATAGAATTACCATCATAGGTTCTGTTAAAGATTCTTTGATATCATCCCATAGAGAGCCTTTTTCTTGTTTTGTGAACTCATTAGCTCCATACTTTTCTAGTCTGGTTTTTGCTTCTAAAGCTGATAATCCTGTACTGGAATTTACATTTAATGCTTCCAATACTTCAGAACTTTTTTCATTAAAGTATTTCATACCATCCACCTTTTTCTTTGTTTTAGTAAGTTTTATTTTTATAAAAATAAAACCGATTAAATTACATTGTATCATATTATAAATAAGATATGAAAAATATATTAACCTATTTAATTCAGAAAATGTTTTCAAAAAATCAACAAATATTTCTAATGAATATTTTATAATATTAATATATACAAATATATAAATGTAATTTATTCTAGATTTCAAGTTGTAAAAATTAAAATTTATTAGTTTAGTAAAATAGATTTTGGTTTTAAAAAAAGTAGTATATATTATTATATTTATATATATAAGCATTATGTTTTTAAATATAAGAAATACAAATCTTAGACAATTTAGAAATTTATTTTAGAAAATTATTGATAATAGATATTAAATAATATAAAATATTAAAAAAGATATAATTTTAAAACTATATGGGAGTGATAATATGTTTAAAAAATATAAGATAAAAGAAGAGTTAAATAAAGTTATGGAGTATTTTAATAATAAAAATATTGATGGGTTAAATGAAATGCAGAATTCAGATCCAAGTGTATTAATTAGCAATATAATTTTTATAGCAAAAACCATAATAAGAATTTCACCAGTAGTAAATAAAATTATAAAGGATACTTTTAGTGTTATAACAAGAATCAGTAGTTTTAACATTAGATTAGCTTATTATTCTAATGAATTAAAGCAAACGTCAGAAGTATTAAAACAATCTAGCGAAAATTTGTCAGCTGCTATGGAAGAAACTAGTGCCAGTATAGAACAAGTTTCAAAGGCTATAGCTGAAAATACTGCTTCTGTAGATATGATTGCTGCTAACACTGATAAAGTTTCTAAGAATTTTGAAATTAATGATGAAATTTTATCTAAAATTAATTTTGCAAATGCTGATATTTCAACCAATTCAAAGATTATGGAAGAAAATATGCAAAGTCTTTCAGTTATTATAGAAAGTATACAGGAGATTGTTAGTGGAATAGGTAAAACCGCTTCAGATACTAATTTACTTGCATTAAATGCAAGTATTGAGGCCGCTAGAGCAGGTGAAAATGGAAAAGGATTTGCAGTTGTTGCAAATGAAATAAAAAAGCTTTCTGAAAATACAAAACAACAATTAGATTTTATACAAAATTTTATGGCTAAGATAGAAGAAGCTTCTACAAAAAGTAATGACAGTATTAAAAATACACTTAATTCTATTGAAAACATGAATAAATATACTAAGGAGATGGAAGCGTATTTTAAAGAAAGTAAAGCATCGGTAAAAGGAGTATTTGAAGGGATAGAAGCTATATCCTCAAATATGGAAGAGCTTAATGCAGTTAGTGAAGAAATAAGTGCTTCAACTGTTGAAATCAGTAAGGATGCAGAAAGACTTACTTATGTATCTGAAGATATTTATAAAAATGCAGGTGAAATTGGGGAAATAGGATTGGAATTTGGTAAGATTGAAAATGATATATCAAACTTAACTAAATTAACTGGTAAATTAAATAAAGAGGAGTATTTTAGAATATCTAATAGGGATTTTATAAGTGTTATGGATAAAGTTATTATAGCTCACAAAAATTGGGTGAAAACTTTAGAAGAGATGACTGAAAATATGGTAGTTAAGCCTCTCCAGTTAAATTCACACCAGTGTAATTTGGGGCATTTTTATTATTCTGTTGAGCCAGTAAATGAAGAAGTTTTAAGTGTGTGGAATGCCATAGAGAATGTTCATGACAAATTACATAGTATGGGACATTTAGTTATAAATGATATTCAACAGAATAATAAAGAAGCAGCACTTCAACATTACAGAGAAGCAAAAGAAATATCTAAGGCTGTTATAGATAAATTCAATAAAGTAATAAGTATTGCCGAGAGACTTGAAAAAGAAAATATAGCTATTTTTTAAACAAAAGATTTTACAATAAATGCAAGCTACAATAAACAGTTTTCTAAGGCATCTAAATCTAGGATAGTTATAGTGTTACGAGCAAATTCAATTAAATTCTCATCTCTCATGTTGATTAATTCTCTAGACAAAGATGGGCGAGTTGTACCAAATTGGTCGGCAAGCTCCTGTCTAGAGAATTTTATATTTACAGTTAGATTTTTTTGATTGTTGTATTCATCAAGAAGAAAGCTAGCTATTTTTTCTCTTATAGTTCCATAGGACAGATTTTTAAGTTTTTTATTTAACATAAGTATTTTATTAGATAATAGTCCCATAAACTTATTTAGAAAAATTCTATTTGAGCTACAAAGATTTATTATGTCAGTTTTCTCTATAAAGAGTATTTTAGATTTATCTGTAGAAATTATTGTTGAAGGATAATTTTTCATATTTGAAAATATTATAACCTCTCCAAAAATACCACCTTGTTTGATTTTATTTATAGTAACAGTTTTTCCAGAAGGATAATTTTTTTGTACTTCTACATTTCCTTCAATAACAATTGCTACGCTAGATAGAGGGTCCCCTTCCAAAGCTATTGTTTGGTCTTTAGTGAAGGAAGCTATTTTGTAATTGATATCTGTTAACATTTTATATATGTCATCTTCAGAAAAGTCATTGAATAACATACAAAGCTTTAAGTTTTTAACTATAGAATTCATATATTTCTCCTTAAATTTTAAAATAAAATGCTAGTTTGGTAACATAAGTTACATATTAATTATATAAGATTTATTATAATTAAATCAACAAATAAGTAAATAGTATTTTAAAAGAGAATTTCAGATACTAATTGATAAATAAAAATGTGAATGGAGGAATTTAAAATGAAAAGAAATATAATTTCAATAGATGAAAAGAAATGTAATGGATGCGGACTTTGTGTTACAGCTTGCCATGAGGGAGCAATAGAACTTGTAGATGGAAAGGCAAGACTTGTATCAGATCAATACTGCGATGGACTAGGAGATTGTTTACCAGCATGTCCTACAGATGCTATAAAAATTATAGAAAGAGAAGCATCTGAATATAATGAAGAAGCTGTTCAAGAGAGAATGACGGAAATGAAGAAAAAGAAGGAAGATACAAAGCCAATGCCATGTGGTTGTCCAGGAACTATGGCGAAGATGATTAAAAGAGAAAATATTGAAACTAGAAGTGATGATGAGAAAAATTCAGTGAAAGAGAATGTTAGAGGAACAGAAATTAAAAATATATCTGAATTAAGACAATGGCCTGTTCAAATAAAACTAATAAATCCTAAATCAGCTTTTTTAGAAAATGCAGATTTATTAATTGCAGCAGATTGTACTGCCTATGCTTATGCTGATTTTCACAAGAATTTTATAAAGAACCACATAACAATGATAGGATGTCCAAAACTTGATGATAATGAATACTACAAAGAAAAGATAGCGGAAATATTAAGAAATAATAATATAAGAAGTATAAAGGTTGTAAGAATGTCAGTTCCATGCTGTACAGGTATTGTAAATTCAGTTAAAAGAGCAATGCTTGAATCTAATATAATTGTTCCATATAGTGAAGTTATAATTGATACAGAAGGAAACATCATAGAATAATGTTGCGACACAACATTATTCTAGTTTAGAGTTTACAGTTAAGGATATTTTGCTAACGCAAAATTTAAAATGAAGTATAAAACCCTAGTATAGCCAAAGGCTACACTAGGGTTTGTTTTTTTAAATTGTTAGTTTTTCTGTAAGAAAAACTTCCTTCACTGTAAACTGTAAACTGTCATCTGTAAACTAAAGAAAAGTCCGTCGCACTTTTCTTATATTATGTTTCAAAGGTGGTTTTGTCAATCCATTTCCAATCTTTTTTTAATTCTTTAATATCCTCAACTAGCTTATAAAGAGCTAAGTCCTTCTGTTTTGCTTCAATCATTACATCTAAGTCTCTATTAAACACTTTGCATTCATTAATAAAGTTTATAAAATCTTCAGGATTAATATAATCTGCATGTTTTCTATCCTTGTCTCCATTCCTAGGACTAGAAAAATGAACTTTGGGTGGTAGTATATCTTTGTTCCATGTATCTAAAATATCTCCTAGTATAGAAGAAAGAGGTTCACCATCATTGTTACATATATGATGATGGACGTCTAAAACCATAGGTATATTAAGTATCCTACAAGTTTTTAATGTGTCATTTGCGGTAAAAGTTTTATCATCATTTTCTAATATTAATTTTTCAATTATTTCCCTTGGAAATTTGTTGAAATTGATTATGAATCTATTGAGAGCGTATTCTTTTCCACCCTGACCACTACCTATATGAATTACCATTTTACCTAATTCATAATTCATATCTTGAAATAGGTGTACGTGAAACCATAGATTTTGTTTTGTATTTTCTACAACATTTTCATTAATACTATTTATAACATTAAATTGATCAGGATGAGTGTCCACTCTAAGATTATTCTCCTTAATTAACTTACCTATGGCTTCAAAATCTTTATGGAATATTTTCCTGTAATCCCAATTTACCACTTCAGGATGATTTGCCAATGGAATCAATGCAGAGGTTATTCTATAAAAGTGTATTTTGTTTTCTATGTTATATTGTAGTATTTTATATAAATCATTTAAGTTTGATAGTGCTACTTTTTTTAATTTATCTAGTTTTTCTTCTTTTAGAGCTAATTTTGAATATGTTTTAAAGGTTACACTGCTAGATGATGTTACTTTAGGAAGCTTTAATGCAATTGCAACGTAACCAAGTCTAACTTTCATATAATCAATCCCTCATTTTAAAATTATGATGATATTTTTAATAATTTCAAATATATTATCTGTAACATAAGCTTTTAATATAACAGAATTCTATAATACACAAAAGTTTAACTATATCTTTTTATAATTTTTAACATAGTTAAGAATTATCTAAGATTATTGGAAATGAATCTTATTTTTCACAGATTTGTAATAAATAATTCTATTAAGGGTACATTATTTTTGAAGATGCTAGTTAAAGTAAGGAGAGTAATGCAAATGAAGAAAAAATTCTTAAAGTTAATTATAAAAGGCTTGATTATATGCATTTTTGTAGAAATTCTAAGTTTACAAAGAGCTAAAATAAAGGCTAAAGCTGTTGATATTCAGAAACAAAGTGACAACTTAATTGAAGAAATTTTAAAAAGTAACCAACAAGTATTTGGGAAAGTGCTGCAGAATTTAGATAAATATCAGGTGCAAATTTTATATACACAGATAGATAGAGGAGAAAGCAACATGCCTATCTTAAAATCTTTTAAGTATAGGGTGGATAAAGATAAATATTTTTACCCAGCAAGCTCTGTAAAGCTTTCCGCATGTGCTTTAGCCTTAGAGAAGCTTAACAATTTAGGAATAAATAAAGATACTCCTCTAAAAATAGAAAAGGGACGTCCGTCACAAAAATCAGTATATAAGGATTATAGTTCAGAAAGCAAGATGCCAACTATAGGTAATTACATAAAAAAGGTTCTAGTGGTAAGTGATAATGATGGCTTTGATAGATTATATGAATTTTTAGGACAGGAATATTATAATGAAACCCTTTGGAAAAAAGGATATATAGATACACTAATACTACAAAGGCTTGGAAATCCAATTAGTTATGAAGAAAATCGATACACTAATCCTATTACATTTTATAATGGAGATAAGGTATTATACAATCAACCGATGGTATATAATAAGAAAATTTATACGAATAAGATAAAAGATATTAAAAAAGGAAAAGCATATATAAATGGAGGAAGATATATAAATGAACCAAAGGATTTTTCAAAATCAAATTATTTTTCTATTGAATGTCTTCAGGAAATATTAAAGGCGATTATGCTTCCAGAAGCAGTACCTGAAGAAAAACGTTTTAATTTAAAGCAGGAAGACTATGAATTTCTAAGAAATTATATGTGTATGCTGCCTAGAGAATGTAACAATCCTAAGTACAATTTTAAAGATAGCTATGTAAAATATTTTATGTTTGGGGATACAAATAAAGCTATTCCTAAAAATATAAAAATATATAATAAAATAGGATGCGCTTATGGATATCTTATTGACAACGCATATATTGTGGATAAAAATAAGGGAATTGAATTTTTCCTTACTAGTGTAATTTATTCAAATGACAACGAAGTCTTTAATGATGGAAAATATGAATATTATAAAGTAGGGATGCCTTTTTTAGCCAATTTAGGGAGAGAGATTTATAAGTATGAAGAAAGCAGAATAAAAGTATAAAGACTATGTTTCATAAGACATAGTCTTTATGCTTTTATTTTATTGTTATTTTTAACTCCCAAAAATACTATAGAAAGAATTATTACTGCTATATACGCAAAAAAGTAAATTATATTAACTAATCCAGTTTTATAAAAGAATTTAAAATAAATAAATAATATAAGAGATAATACAGTCCAAAAAGCTGATACATAAGACATTTTAGTATTTTTATCTCTCCATATATCAGGATTTTTCATAGTTCCAATAATTTTTTCTTTTGATTTATTATTAGGTTCTGTTTTAATTACTAAAACTTTAAAATATATAAAGAAAATTAAGGATATGAAAAAAATACCTAAGAAAAGATAGGATAATGAAAAACTAGTTATCTCCATAACAACACCTCTTATTAAGATTTTGGTTTATGTGTTACAAATCCAAGACGCACATCTCCTATAGGCTTTAAAACTCTAGGCAAGTTTACCTGAAAAATAATATAACTATATTATTAGTATGCCCTAATATATGAATAAGTATCTAGGCAAATTTAATAAGTTAAAAATTTTACATTAAAAAAAGAGGCAATTTATGAAAAGCTATTCATTTTTTACAAATTTTGGTTTATAATATACTTACATAATCACATGTGGGGGGTATATTATAATGTCTAGATGTCCATTTTTATCAACTGTTGATAAAAAAGTAAGCTGCTTTCAAGAATGTCCATTTCATGAGTGTCAACGTACAGATGAAGGTTGTCCTTTTAAAGCTCTTTCAACATATAAAATGTTAAGTAAAAATTTCTTCTACAAATATGATAGTTTAGAAGATAGTAATGCTGGTATATTAGAGGATATATATCATAAAAATAATTATACTAAGTTTTTTTAACTATGATTCTAAAAATAATATATAAAAGCGGAGTGATTAAAATCACCCCGCTTTTATATATTATTAAGTTTATCCCATTACTAACAATTTTAATACTTATAGTATTAGAATTACAAAGTTTATGGATTTGTTTAATTAAAATTCGGCTAGAGTTTTTTTCTAGCTGAATTTTAGTTGAAATTTATTCGTATAAATCAGAATATTTATTAAGTAAACTGTGTTTTAGATTCCAAAGGTTATTTGAAAGATCAACATAATAAGTATGAGGATTTTCAAATCTTAAAACTTCTTCCCAAAGTTTTTCAGTTTCTTCTTGGGCAAATTTTTGAATATCTTTTACTGGAGGATTTTTATAACAAGGATTACCCTTATCAAATATTTTTACCATTAAATCTTTAGCATAATAATTAGTTAATTTTTTCTTTTTCCAAGTGTGTATAGGAGCAAATATTTCAAGGGGCTTAGTATCATCTATTTTTTCATTATGAAGACTTATTAAGTCGGCAATAGCTTTATCTGTAGATTTATCAAATAATCTATATATCTTCTTGAAGCCAGGGTTTGTAATTTTTTCTTCGTTTTCACTTATTTTAATTTTAGGAATAATTTCTCCATTTTCTTCTACAGCAACAAGCTTGTAAACTCCTCCAAAAACAGGTTCAGATCTTGCTGTTATTAATCTTTCACCTACTCCAAAGCTGTCAATTTCAGCACCCTGACTAAGTACGTCAGTTATTATATGTTCATCTAAAGAGTTAGATATAATAATTTTAGCATCAGAATATCCAGCCTCATCTAATACTTTTCTACACTTTTTAGTTAAATAGGTTATGTCACCGCTATCTATTCTTATTCCCTTAGGCCTATAGCCCATAGGCTTTAAAACTTCATCAAAAACTTTGATAGCATTAGGTAATCCTGATTTTAATACGTTATATGTATCTATTAGTAAATAACAATTATCAGGATAAGAGTTAGCCCATGCTTTAAAAGCTTCATATTCAGTTGAAAAAAGTTGAACCCAGCTATGGGCCATTGTTCCAGAAGCAGGGGCTTCAAACATCTGCTCCGCTATCGTACAAGCGGTTGCAACACAGCCTCCTATTATTGCTGAGCGAGCACCATATATAGCACCATCATATCCTTGTGCACGTCGTGAACCAAATTCCATTACAGGTCTTCCTTCAGCAGCTCTACAAATTCTATTAGCTTTTGTTGCAATTAAAGTTTGATGATTGACTGTTAAAAGAATCATTGTCTCTACAAATTGGGCTTGAAGAATAGGTCCTCTAACAGTTACCAAAGGTTCTCCAGGAAAAATTGGATTTCCTTCTGGTATTGCCCAAACATCACATTCAAATTTAAAGTTCTTTAAATAATCTAGAAATTTTTCTGAAAAGCAATGTTTATTTCTTAAGTATTGTATATCTTCTTCTGTAAATTTTAAGTTTGATAGATATTCCATCAATTGTTGAACACCAGCCATTATACAGTACCCACCACCGTCAGGAACTCTTCTAAAGAACATATCAAAATACGCTATTTTATCTCCTACATTATTATCTAAATAACCATTTCCCATAGTTAGCTCATAAAAATCAACTAACATCGTAAGATTTCTACCATTTTTAATATTCAAAAAATTACTATTAGCCATGTTTTTCCCCTCTAATTTCTAAAGTGTGTGTACAATTTAATAAATCTATTTTAATACCTTATTAAAATTATTACAACACCTTTTAAGAAAAGTGCGACGCACTTTTCTTTAGTTTACAGATGACAGTTTACAGATGACAGTTTACAGTTAACAGTAAAGGAAGTTTTTCTTACAGAAAAACTAACAATAAAAAACAAAATCTAGTATAGCCTTGGCTATACTAGATTTTTGTACTTCATTTTAAATTTTGCGTTAGCAAAATATCCTTAACTGTAAACTGTCCACTGTAAACTGTAAACTAGAATAAAATTGCCTCGCAATTTTATTCTAAGGTGATTATAATCAAAAAATGGTATATAATTTAAATTAGCTAGCATAAAATTATAAATGTGATTGAGTAGGTGGATGTATGATAAATTCAGATATTGCAAAGGAATTTTGTGAAATTAGAGATAGGATAATTGAAGAAAGATATAAGGAATTAAATAAAGAACAGAGGGAAGCAGTTTTAAATAATGATAGAAATTTAGCTTTAATAGCGTGTCCTGGAGCAGGTAAAACAAGTACACTTATCAGAAAAATAGACTATTTAGTTAGTTTTGGAAATGTATATAAAACTAATGATATTCCAAAAGATTTAACTTTACACGATATGGAAAACATGAGAAAATATACATATAAGGAAGTCAACAATATTTCAAGAATAAACTACCTTTTAGGGCATAAAGCTGTAAACCCTAAGAATATAATCGTAATAACTTTTACAAGAGCAGCTGCATTGAGCATGAAAAAAAGATATAAGAAAATGAGTAAGCGAGAAGATAGTCCTTTTTTTGGAACTTTTCATGGCCTATTTTATAAGATTTTAAATAGAGCTTATGGAAATATAGAAATAATTGATAGCAATAAAACTTATAGATTAATAAAAGGTGTACTAGCTACTTATTTGGAGCAAATTAGTGATGAAAAAGTAAAAGAGACTATTAATTCTATTTCCTTTTATAAAACTAATAATATAAATATGGAAGAATTCAATCCTAATATTGATAAAGAGATTTTTATAGAATGTTATAGAACCTACGAAAATTATAAAAGTGAAAATAATCTTTTGGATTTTGATGATTTACAGATAAGATGTAAGCAATTATTTATGCAAGATAATAGACTATTACAGGGGTATAGAAGTTTATTTAAATATGTGCTGGTAGATGAGTTTCAAGATTGTGATGAGATACAAATTGATATACTAAAGCTTTTAAATGAAGATACTTCCCTTTTTGTAGTAGGTGATGAGGATCAATGTATTTATAGCTTTAGAGGAGCAAAACCTGAGTGCATGGTTAATTTTCATAAGCATTTTAAAGAAGGGAAAAAGCTTTTCCTTGAAAAGAATTATAGATGTCCGCAAAGTATAGTAGAAATCTCTAATAATCTTATAAAAAATAATAAAATGAGAAACAATAAAAATATGTATGCACAGAACCAATATTCTCCTAAAGTAAATATAATGAATTATAACAATGAAAATATGCAGGCTGAAGACATATCTTTGAATATACTAAAATTAAAAGGACTAAATCAGTGTGAATATAATGAAAATGCTATACTATATAGAACCAATGTTGAGAGTAGAAGTATTATTGATGCTTTTATCAGAAAAAAGATTCCATTTAAATTATTAGACAAGGAATACAATTTTTTTCAGCACTTTATATGCAAGGACATTTTAGCGTATCTTAAATTAAGTATAGATAATACAGATATAGAGAGTTTCATCAGAATAATAAATAAACCTTTTAGGTATATAAGTAAGATAAACATTGAAAAGGTGCGAAAAATTAATACTAATGAGGACTGTTTTGAAAAATTAAAGAATATAGATGATATTCCTATATTTCAACTTAAGAGTATTGATGAATTAAAAAGAGATATACAAAACTTAAATAAAATGTCTCTAAGTGGAGCAATAAATACTATTCTAACTGATTTAGGATACTATGATCACTTGAAAGAGTATTGTTCTAAATTCAAAATAGATATAGGAGAAATTGAAGAAATTGTTGAAGAATTTAAAGCAGCAGCAGAAGAGTATAAAACAATAATCACTTTTTTAGTACATGTAGACCAGGTTGAAAAGGAGATAACAAATAATAAAAAAGATGATAATAAAAATAGTGTTATATTAAGTACAATACATGGAGTTAAGGGAATGGAATTTAAAAATATATTTATTATCAATTGTAATGAAGAAAATATTCCTCATTTAAATAGCATAGATAAAAACATAGAAGAAGAGAGAAGATTATTTTATGTAGGTATTACAAGAACTATAGAAAATTTGTGGTTATGTATATCTAATGAAATAAGAGGCAAAAATAAAAAGGCATCTAGGTTCATTGAAGAATGCAAATTAAATTCATTATTTGAAAATACCTATAACTCAGGAGAAATAATAATACATAAAACTTTTGGAAAGGGTGAGATTAAACATATTGATGAGAAAAAAATTCAAATAGAGTTTGATGATGAATTTATTAGGACTTTTGATGTTATGGTAATTTATAATAATGGATTAATAAAAAAATGTTAACAAAGGTATATTGTAAAGCACAATTGGTTATGTGATATACTATTTTTCTAAAAAGCAGCATATAAATGTTGACATAATTGCTTTATATATGTTAAATTATTATTGTGATAATGTTAACAAAATGTTGATTTGAAGAAAAAGTAGTGTAAGAATTTAAAATAAGGAGTGGGTAAAGTGATTCCGTTTAAAAAGATGTGGGAAGATGCAGTTAATATGATTTCTAAGGATGAAGTTAAAGATATAGATATAGTAGAAAAATATAGAACAGGGTTTGTTATTATAGAAGAGGGAAATACTAAATTTGTTACAAAAGATGATTTTGTGGATTTTTGGTGTAGAATGCTTTGCTATAAAGAGTTTTCAAGGGAAGAAGCAAATAAACAGGATGGGCTTAAGTATGTATATAAAGTTATTAAAAACCTTCCTTATATAAGTGAAAACTCAGGTGTACTAAAATTAGTTGAGCAATAATGTAAGTTGTTCCATAGTTTGTTGAATAAAGTAAAACAATATTATATAATTTTAATAGGCTCATATTCTTAGAATATGAGCCTTTATATTATGCGCTGAAGAGGGGGAAAATATATGAACTTATTAAACATAAACCCTAAAGATATTATTTTCGCTTTGGATATAGGCACACGTTCTATTATTGGAACTGTTGGGATTATAAAGGATAAAAAGTTTAATGTTATTAGTGAAAAATATCTTGAACATGATGAACGAGCCATGGTAGATGGACAAATTCATGATATTAATCTTGTGGCTAATACAGTAAATAAAGTTAAAAAGGAACTGGAAAAAGAGTTAAACTTAACTTTAGAAGAAGTTGCTATTGCAGCTGCAGGTAGATTTTTAAGAACTACAGAGGTAAATGTGGAAATAGATGTAGAGGAAGATAAAGAGATAGACAAAGAGATTATCAGAAGTTTAGAGCTTACAGCAGTAAAAAAAGCAGAAGAGGAAATTAATAAACAAACTCAAGGAAAATTGTATTGTGTGGGTTATAGTGTTAAAAACTATTATTTAAATGGATATATAATATCTAACTTACTTTCTCAAAAAGGCGATAATATTTCAGCAGATGTCATTGTAACTTTTCTTCCAAGATCAGTTGTAGACAGCCTTTATTCTGTAATGAATAAAGTTAATTTAACTGTAAATAGCTTAACCTTGGAACCAATTGCTGCTATAGAAGCTGCAGTGCCTAAAAAGTTAAGACTTTTAAATTTGGCATTAGTAGATATAGGTGCAGGTACTTCAGATATAGCTATAAGCAGTAAGGAGACTATCAGTGCATATGGTATGGTACCTATGGCTGGAGACGAGGTTACAGAGTGTATAGTTCAAAACTACTTAGTTGATTTTAATACTGCAGAAGTAATGAAAAAACAGTGCACAATTGAACAAACTATAAAGTATATGGATATTTTAGGGCTTGAAAATGAAGCTTCTTCAGAAGAAATTATTAAAACAATAAATCCTGTTATTCAAAAAATATGTGAAGAAGTGGCTAATAGAATTATAGAATTAAATGGAGGAAAGTCCCCTAATGCAGTGTTTTTAGTAGGTGGAGGAGCCCATACTCCTAATTTAAAAGAATACTTAGCAGAAAAATTGAATTTATCTCCTCAAAGAATAGGTATAAAAAGCAGAGATTCTGTAGTGGATTGTGTAAGTCTTGATAATGAGTTAGGAAGCATAGGAGTAACAGTTTTAGGTATTGCTCTTGTGAGAATAAAGCAGGCAGGAAATGATTTTATTGATGTTATTTTAAATAATGAAGTAGTTAGTTTATTTAACTCTCATAAGCATACAATTATGGATGTTATGATACAGGCGGGAATCAATCATAAGGTTCTCATAGGTAAGAATGGTAAGAATATTAGATTTGTATTAAATGGAATAAACAGAGTAGCATTTGGCTCTTTAGCTGAAAGTGCAATTATAAAGTTAAATGATAAAGAAGCAAATATTGATACAGAAATAAAAGAGGGAGATAAGATTGAAATTATTTTTGCTAAGGATGGTAAAGATGCTGCTCCTAAATTAATTGAATATGTAAAGAAAATAAATTCCATCAGCTTTTATTTGAATGATATAATTCAGAATTTAGATCCAATAGGGATTATAAATAACAAAAGGGCAGAGATGGAAGAGTTTATAAAACAAGGAGATGAGGTTGAAATTATTTTTCCTTCTACTTTAGGTGAATATATAAAGTATTTTAATGAAGAGAATAGTGAATATAAATACTATTTAAGAGATAGAGAAATATTTAAGGATTATGTGATTAAAGAAGGAGATAGAATATATAAAGAAAAAGTTGAATATCTAGATAAGGAAGCGGATAATATTATAAATAAAGATAAAGAAGAAGTAAGTATAGATACTTCAAAGGAAGATGGAGATAATATTATAAGAGAAAATGAACTGAATAAGGAAGAGATTAATCAGATTAAAGTTGTTGTAAATGATAAACCAGTGGTTTTGCAGGGAAAAGCAGAATATGTATTTGTAGATATATTTACAAAGGTTGATTTTGATTTGTCAGTGCCAAAAGGAAATTTAGTTCTTACATTAAATGATAAAAAAGCAGGGTATTATGACAAACTAAAAAATGGAGATATTATTAAGATATTTTGGGATAAATAATAATAATAAAATGGGGGCAGGCAAATGAATTTTTTAAAAATGGCTAAAGATATACAGGATGAATTAATAACAATAAGAAGAGATTTTCATATGTATCCAGAAGTAGATTTTGACTTAGAAAGAACTATAGAAAAAATAAAGGAATTTTTAGACAGAGAGGGTATAGAATATTTCCAGACTTCAAAGAATGGTATTTGCGGTATCATAAGGGGAAAAGGAGAAAAAACAATAGGTATAAGAGCTGATATGGATGCTCTCCCTATGGAGGAGAAAAGAAAATGTGACTACTCT
Source organism: Clostridiaceae bacterium (assembly GCA_036677675.1). Classification (GTDB taxonomy): domain Bacteria; phylum Bacillota; class Clostridia; order Clostridiales; family Clostridiaceae; genus Clostridium_H. Next base: position 53,897 of record JAVBWC010000029.1, read on the forward strand.
TCTAAAATTGAGGGTAGAATGCATGCTTGTGGACATGATGTGCATACAACTATTCTTTTAGGAGCTGCTAAAGTTTTAAATAATATAAAAGAACAATTAAATGGAAATGTTAAATTAATTTTTGAACCAGCAGAAGAAACTACTGGTGGTGCAGCACACATGATAGAAGAAGGTGTCCTTGATAATCCTAAAGTGGATGCGGTAATAGGGTTACATGTAGAACCAAACTTAGAAGTAGGAAAGATAGGTATAAAAAGAGATGTAGTTAATGCAGCTTCAAATCCATTTAACATAAAGATAAAAGGAAAAGGTGGGCATGGTGCTTATCCTCACAGTACTGTTGATCCTATAACAATAAGTGCAAATGTTATTACTGCAGTTCAATCTATAGTTAGCAGGGAGATTCAACCAACAAATCCAGCAGTTATAACTATAGGCTCAATACATGGTGGTACAACTCAAAATATAATACCAGATGAAGTTGAGATTTCAGGCATAATTAGAACTATGACTTTAGAAGATAGAGAATATGTAAAAAAAAGACTTGTAGAAGTAACTAAAGGTATAGTAGAGTCTATGAGAGGAAGCTGTGAAGTGAATATTCAAGAAAGCTATCCATGTCTTTACAATGATGATAATATGGTGGATGTTTTAAGTAATTCTGCAAAAAATATTATGAAAAACGAAGATATAGTTATGCTTCAAAAACCAACTATGGGTGTTGAAAGCTTTGCATATTTTTCATTGGAAAGACCTTCTGTTTTTTATTATTTAGGAACTGGTAATAAAGAAAAAGATACAACATATCCACTGCACAGCAGTTTCTTTGATGTAGATGAGGAATGTATTGCCGTTGGAGTAGCAGTAGATTGTGAAACAGTAATAAACTTTTTAAATAATGTTAACAATTAAGTTTGATTTCAAAATGGGATAGGAAGGTTTTGTGAAAAAATATAATCAACAGAGTTTAATTGTCCATTGTCAATTAAACTCTGTTGGTATATAATTTTTAATGTTGCGTCGAAAAATGTTGGGATTTTACGTAATCTGATGCAATATTATGGAGGTAGAAAATGAAAATAGAAATTGGAGTAAATGAAGCAGGACAAAGAATAGATAAATTTTCTAGAAAATGGTTAAGTGATGTACCTTTAGGAGCTATATTTAAAGGTATTAGAAAAGGAGATTTAAGGGTTAATGGAAAAAAGGTAAAACAAAATTATTTTTTGCAAGAAGGAGATATTGTAGAAGCTAAATATATGACTTCAGATGCAAAGCCTAAAGCAAAGGAAGAAAAGTTTCAAGATGTAGATTACAGTAGTATGAAGATTACCTATGAAGATGAGAATATGCTTATTGTAGAAAAATGGCCAGGAGTATTAGTACATTCAGATAGAGAAAATGGAGAACCTACCTTAACTGATTATGTGCTTTCTTATCTACATCAAAAAGAAGAATATATACCAGAAAATGAAATTACTTTTACACCAGCTCCATGTAACAGGTTGGATCGAAATACTTCTGGGTTGGTTATATTTGGAAAGAATTATCAAAGTTTAAAGCTTTTAAATGAGATGATAAGAGAGAGAAGGATAAAGAAATATTATAATGCTTTGGTTAAAGGAAAAATCAAAGAAGGACACTATGAGGCATATATTTCTAAAGACCAAGATAACAATTTGTCTAAAGTTTTTGATGTTGAAAAGCCTAATACAAAAAAAATTGCTATGGAAGTTAAGGTTATAGACACTGTAGGTAGTTATTCATTTATAGAGCTTGACTTAATTACAGGGAGAAGTCATCAATTGAGAACACATCTTGCTCATTTAGGAAATTATATTATTGGTGATGATAAGTATGGAAACAAGAAGTTAAATAGCTTTTTTAATAATAAATATGGACTGAATTATCAGTTTTTATATGCGTATAAGTTAGTTTTTAAAAATTGTTCAAAAGAATTGGCTTACATGGAAAATAAAACAATTACAGAAACATTACCGCCTATATTTAAGAAAATTAAGAGAGACGTACTTAAATTTTAGTTATAGTCTCTTTAACTGAAATTTAATTTTACACATTTTAACATTAATTTATTTTATGAAATTTTGAAGGGACTAGAAAACTCAGGTGCTAGGAAAGGCGTTTTTATAGCTGAAGCTGTAAAAATGAAATTTAATAGCTTTCTGCAAAGCAGAAAGGTCTCCATCCTAGTACCTAGTACCTATAATAATCAGAATTACATTTGATTAGTAATCAAAAAGTTCTAGTATAAAATAAATTTTTAATTAGAGATTCTATAAGGGTTTACGGGGGAGTTTTAGAATTATGAAAAAACAGTCAACCACTAAAGGTTTTGCTATTTTGTCTGCAGCAGGAATGATTGTAAAAGTATTATCTTTACTCTACATACCATTTTTGTTACAAATCATTGGTGATGATGGATGGGGGATATATTCCTCAGCATATAGAATTTATGCTTTTGTATATGTACTTACTAATGCAGGAATACCTATTGCAATATCTAAATCTGTGTCCGAATTTATAGCCTTGGAGAGGTATGAAGATGCAATAAAAAGTTTTAAAATTGCTAGAATGCTGATGCTGGCGGTAGGCTCAGTTATGGCTATATTAATGTTTACACTTGCAAAGCCTCTTGCATCAGCAACTAGTAGTGCAAGTTCATCTCTTGCAATTATGGCTTTAGCACCAACAATTTTTCTAACATCTATTGTTTCTACATATAGGGGATATTTTCAAGGAAGAGGGAATATGACTCCAACTGCAGTATCACAGGTTATAGAACAGGTTCTAAATACTATTTTCACTTTAGTTTTTGCAGCATTGCTTTTAAAATATGGAGTAGAAGCTGCCTGTGCTGGAGGAACGGTTGGTACTGCCATAGGTTCTCTAGGAGCTGTTATTTATTTAATAGTATCTTATGAAAAAAATAAAACAATTGTTGTACCTAAGGGGTATAAACATGAAAAGCATAGTAGACATTCTAACAAACAAATATTAAAAATGATAATACATTATGGTCTTCCTATAGTAATTTGTGTTGGTCTTCAAAATGCAGGAGATATTGTGGACTTAGCTATAGTTAAAAGTAGACTTATAAATGCTGTAGGATATAGCCAAAAAATTACAGACATAAAGTTTGGAGTATTTACAAAGTATAGGTCTCTTTTAGGTGTACCTATAGCGTTGATTTCTGCATTATCAGCTTCTGTTCTTCCATCTTTATCAGGAGCTTTTGTATTGAAGGATAAAAAAAGTTTAGAGGATAAAATTAATTATACTTTTAGATTATGCTTATTAGTAGCTGTACCATCTGCTGTTGGAATGTCAGTTTTAAGTCATCCAATTTTTAAATTGATTTTCCCAGCTTATGAAGAAGGGTGGAAGCTAATGCTTTTAGGTTCAATAGTATTAGTATTAACTGCTGTGGTTCAAATTCAAATGACAATATTACAAAGTATAAATAAATTATATTTATCTACATTTTTTATGGTATTAGGAGTCATAGGAAAGATTTTAGCAAATTATTTTTTAGTTGGTATACCACAGCTAAATATTACAGGGGCTGTATTTGGAAATATGATATGTTTTGCTATTCCGCTACTATTGAACTACATTTTTATCAAAAAAACATTAAAGATTAGATTAAATATGGTTTATCATACTGTAAAGCCTTTAATAGCTTCAACTTTAATGGGTATAATGGCTTATGGATCATATACAGGACTTAGTATTTTACTAAATAATTTCGTTAGTGGATATTTAAATAATGCTGTTTCTTGTGTAATAGCGGTAGGTATAGGTGTATTTGCATATATGTATGGATTGGTATTAGCTGGTGGAATTACTGAAAAGGATATGGAGGTTCTGCCGACTAGAATAAAAAGGTTTATACCTAGTGTAATTGCAAAAAAAATACAATAACAATAAAAAAAGAAAGTGAAATTAGTAAACACTTTCTTTTTTTATTGTTTTATTTATGAAAGAGGATAAAAAGAAGAATAACAAAAATCCAAACAAGATTATAAATATAGTTTTACTTTTGAAATATATGTTTGGAATTATACTGTTCATAATGTTTAATGAAAAATAAACAAATAAGCTTACCAGCATATCTAGAAATAAGTCTTCTAAAGAAAGATTTATATAACATTTCTTTTTTATTTCGTATAAATTCATAATCAAGCTGGTTAAAGAGGTTATCATTAAGCTTAGTCCATATCCTAAAATATTTATGCTAGGTATAGATGTTAGCATAAATAAGAGTATTACTTCTTCTACTGATACTATTATTGAGTTTCTCAGAAGAACACCCTGTTTGCCAAGACCATTTAATATACTAAAGGTTGTAGCAGAAATATAAGAAAATGGTGCAGCAAGAGCTGCAAATTTAATATAAATTGTTAGGTCATTTCTTGCAAAAAACAGCTTTCCAAGGGAATTTGGAATGCTAAAACAAATAATTAAAGTAGAAATTCCAAGTAAAAAAGAGATTCTTAAAACTTGGTATATTCTTTCTTCAAGATTATAATAGTCTTTTTTCTCAATACTTTCTGCAATATCAGGAATCAATACTATTGACATGGACATTACAACAACAAGTGGAAAAAATATTATAGTCAAAGCCATTCCAGAAAACTTACCTATCATTTCGAGAGCTGTACTGTGGGTAAAACCAGCAAGTAATAGTCTGCGAGGTAATATTAAGGTTGAAACAGTAGAAAGGGATGTTGATAAAAAACCATTTACACATAGAGGTACAGCCATAACTAAAACATTAAATAGTAATTGCGCACTGCCATCTGAAGAAAAAGGTATATTTCTAAAAGAAAAATCCTTGTGTTTATTTAGCTTATAGAAAACATATAAAAGTATAAAACTTATAAATTCTCCTGATGCCAAAGCTGCATATACCACTGATACGGTGTTTTCAACTTCTTTAAAAGCAAGAAGCCTTATTGCGTAAATAGTTACAATTATTCTTACCCCTTTTTCAAGTATATCGATTATTGCTGGTATGTTTACATTTGAAGTTCCATAAAAATATCCTTTTATTATGGAAGATAAAGCAACAAAAATTAAAGCGGGGCATATGAATATAAGACTGTATAAGCTTCTGCTGTCCTTTATTATATTGGTACTTATGTATTTTGAATTAAAAAAGACAAAGATTACAATAAGTAAAGTCCAAATCAAGTCAAAGATTAGAGTAACATGTATGGATTTATGCAAATTAGTGTAATCTCCTTTACTTTCATAGGAAGATGATTCTTTAGAAAGTGCCGTCATCATACCACCACATACTAGACAGGAAAACAAATCGTATATTGGCATAATCAAAGCATAAAGCCCCATACCTTCAGCTCCTAATTCCCTTGACAGGATTATAGAAAAGACAAATTTCAATACTCCTGTAGTTGAATTAGAAATTGTAAGTAATATAGAATTTTTTAAGAATTTATCTTTTTTCATAATTAGCTTCCCTCACAGAATTGATAACATTAATAATTATGTGAGGGAAAGGGATTATATTCTATATTTAAGAAAAGTGCGACGCACTTTTCTTTAGTTTACAGATAACAGTTTACAGTTTACAGTTTACAGTGAAGGAAGTTTTTCTTACAGAAAAACTAACAATAAAAAAACAAAAGCTAGTATAGCCTGATATACTAGCTTTTGTACTTCATTTTAAATTTTGCGTTAGCAAAATATCCTTAACTGTAAACTGTCCACTGTAAACTGTAAACTAAAATACTGCTGCGTCGCAACATTATTCTATTGTCCGTTTGCTATTAGAATATTATTCTGGTGAGTAGGTGACATTTCGTTAGATACATGGCTTGTACTATTATAGAAGTACATATCAAAGTGTCCATCAATTCCGTTAGAAGCATACATATCTGTTGTAGAATGAGGCATACCAGTTACACTTACTGCTATTTGGTAGTTTGTACCTCCTTGGTTAAAGGTAAGTACCATAGGACGCATAGCGCTCCATGACCATGTAGGGTACAATTGCTTCAGCTTAGCAGTATCATCTTTAGTTAGAGGAACTATATCGGCATGATTAGAGCCACCATAATATTTTACATTAAAGTTTATTCCTGTTTTTAAATCTCTTAAAGTACCTGTTTCACCAACGGTAAACAATCTTCTTCCGTTTTCCCAAGTGTAAATATCACCATAATTGTTATTAACTCTTGCTTTATACATTGTAATTCCTACAGGTTTAACAATTTGTGTTGAGTTAACAGGAATAGTTAAAATTTGACCAGGCATTAGTATATTTGTAGCTAACATATTACTTTTTTGTATGGCATCCATAGATGTATTGAATTTTTGAGCTATTGACCATAGATTATCACCAGATGCTACTTTATAATTAGTAGTTTCAACTGTTTGAACTGGAGAAGCTGTTGGAGGAGTAGATGATGGAATAGTTAATGTTTGTCCAATATAAATAGTTGTATTTATTAAATTATTTGCCTTTACAATTTTATCTACAGTTGTATTGAATTTAAGGGAGATTTTCCATAAACTATCGCCAGAAACTACTGTATAAGTAGAAGTGGATATTCTGTTGTCTTCAACCTTTAATACTTGTCCAGGATATATATAACTTGAAGAAGTTAAATTATTAACTGTTGTAATACTAGAAACAGTTGTCTTATAGTATTGAGAGATTGTCCATAATGAGTCTCCACTTTTAACAGTGTAATTTATTGTAGCAGCTTTAGCAGTTGAAGCTGTGCTAAGTAAAAATAATGCTGTAAAAATTGTTGCCAGTCTATTCGATTTCATATTCAAATATCCTCCTTTGTGAAAATAAAATTATATATATATTATCGATGATAATTGTATATTTGTTATTAGTAGATTAGAGGGATAATAACCAAAAATTATATTATATTTAATATATAAGAAAATTGTGAAGTGATTTTCTTTAGTTTACAGATGACAGTTTAGAGTTTACAGTGAAGGAAGTTTTTCTTATAGAAAAACTAACAATAAGAAATAAAAGCTAGTATAGCTTTTTATACTTCATTTTAAATTTTGCGTTAGCAAAATATCCATATTTTAAGTAAATTATTTTTACTTAAAATATGAATTTAGTATATAATAAAGAAGGGGTGAGGTTATGAGTATAATAAAGTGCGTTATTTGTGGAATGAATATAAATGAAAAAAATTTTAATTTAAACAATTATGCATTTATAGATGGAAATAAAAAAAATTTCATTAAATATTGTCCATTTTGTGGGGTTAATGAAGTTTACCTTCAAGAAGAGGGAGAAGTATATAATGTAGATATAAAAACAATAGATTCTAATACGTTAAAAATATTAGATCACGCCATGAAACTGGAAGTATTCAATGGAGATTTTTATGTTGAAGCGTCGAAGTTGGTTAAAGATAATAAGTTAAAAAAAGAGTTCTTAGATTTAAGTAGAATTGAATATATGCATGCCAATGTACATAAAAGGTTAGGGGGCTTTAAAGAACTTCCCAAACTTAATAAGCCTGACTACACAAAATATAATAAGGATAAGGAATTTCTACAAATTGCCCAAAAGAGAGAAGAGCATGCAGTAGCTTTTTATGATAAATATTCTAAATCAATATCTAATGAAATCATAAAAAAAACATTAAATGCTTTATCAGAAGTAGAGAAGGAACATATAATTTTAACTGATTGTCAATAGAAAAATATTCATATCCTCTTGTCTAAAAAAATATATTTTAGACAAGAGGAATTTTTTTGGAGGGAATATGAAGAGGTTTCTGAAGACAATATTAATAATTGTTATCTTTTGTTCTGCTATAATATTTTTAAAAAAATATTACTTCAAGGATAATAATATAATTGTAAAAGATAATAATATGGAATGTAAGTTAAAATACAAAGGATTAAATAAGGCTGTTGATTTTACCATGGATAATAATGGTAATTATTATATTGCATACAAGACTAGGATACAGTATATAGATAAGTATGGAAAAAGCCTTGATATATTTGTAGATAAAAATATGAATATACACAGTATAGAGTATTATAAACAAAAGCTTTATTTTTCTAGTAATAATTGTATATATGACTATGATTTACATAATAAGAAATGCAAAGAGATAGTAAGTGATTTGCCTAACTTTGGAGATTATGGAGATAGTATTATAAAAGTTAATGGACAGTATTTATATATAACTATAGGGGCAGCTACAAACTCTGGAGTGGTTGGAGCGGATAATAAATGGCTTAAAAATAACCCGTATAACCATGATATTTCCCCGTATAAGATAGTTTTACGAGGTATAAATTTTTCAAATGGAAAAAGTGGTGCTTTTGCAAATTATGGTACTAAAAATATTGAAGGACAGATTATACCAGGACATTTCCCAGGAAATGCTTCTATAATAATGTACGATTTAGATACAGGTTCTTCTGCAACTTATGCTTGGGGAATAAGAAATGTAAAGGGATTGGATTTTGACAGTAGAGCTAGAATGATAGCTTCAGTTGGTGGAATGGAGGACAGAGGACTAAGGCCAGTAAAAGGAGATACAGATTATATCTTTATAATAAAATCTAAGTGTTGGTATGGATGGCCAGATTATAGTGGTGGAGATCCAGTAAATTCACCTAAATTCAAAGGAAAAGATAATAAAAAGATACCATTTATCTTGGATAATCATTCAACAACTAATCCAGAAGGGCCACTATATGTTAATAAAAATTTAGGAACACTAAAAAGTATTGTTGTTGATAAAGAAGGAAACTTAGGTGAAGCTGACAGCATATATTTTTATGATGATAAAGATAAAAATATGTGGTATCTTAGTAATAAAGGAGTAATAAATGAAAAGCTAAAGTTTAATAGTGAAAGTAAAATTTCAAGTATTAAATATATAGAAAATAAAATTATATTACTAGATTCGAATAAAGGAAAGCTATATAGTTATGGATTGAAAGATGATAATGAACTATATGCAAATAGTAGGCCCATTTTGTATTTTATTATAATAGCTAGTTTGATGGGGATAGTTAGTATATTAAAGAATATAATGGATAGTAAAAATACAGATAAAAATAACTAGAATGGAATGAGGAAAGGTTATGAAAAGAAAGATAGAAGCAACATATGGAAAAACTTTAAGAGGCATTATGTTTGCTGTAAATCCAGTAAAAAAAGTAATTATAAATACTCATTGCATGGCACATAAGTATATAAATAATAAGGCTATTGACTTATTGAAAAAGGAAGGGTTTTTACAGCAATATAAATGCTATAATAGGTATATTAAGGAATTAAATGAAGGGGTTACTTGGGCAGATCAAGATTTTAAAAGCTCTAATCATTTTTATCATTTTGGTACTGGAAAGGGTTTATATGGATTTTCTAATGCACTGGATGAATGTAAAAAATATTATAATAAAGCTAACATTTATCTTGAGCTTGGTGATATAAAAAAAACGATGTTTTTTTTCGGGGCAGCTTGTCATTTAATGCAAGATTCAACGGTACCTCAACATGCTAATAATAAACTTTTAAAGCATCATAGAAAATTTGAATTATGGATAATAAGTAAGATTGCAATGGGGCATCACTTTGAAGTTGTAAAAGGAATAAAAACTTATAAAAGTATTGATGAATATATTAAAAATAATGCTTTAATGGCTAATAAAACCTATTTAAAATATGTAAATACTAGAAATATTGATGAAAGATATATGAAAGTTGCTTCAGCAATTATACAGGAAGCACAAATAACTACAGCAGGATTTATGTTGGATTTTTATGAAAAGTTAAAAGAGAAAATTGAATGTACACCATAAAGAAGTAAAGCGAAATATTTCTTCCATATATTACATATAATGGAGGGAATATTTTTTTTATGTAGAATTGTATATAAAGTATATTAAATAAAGTAGGTTTAAGTTAAATAGGAAAGGAGCGTGAAAAGGATGATAGAAAGAATGGAAAGTATAGAGACGATAGAAGGTGAAATTTTAATTAATTTAGAAAATGAAAGATTTAAAGGTAATGTATTGGATGTTGGGTTAAGCAATTATGGTATAGCTTATAATATATATAAATTAAGTAATAAGGAATTTAATGTAGAATATATAAATGGAAATAATAACAATACCAATGTTGAAGAAAATTACTATGACAGCTGCGTGATGTTTTTAGCTTTTAGTAGTATAATGTTTAAAATAAGGAAGAAAATTTTAGTGGAAGAGGTTTTTAAATACTTAAAAGAAGATGGATATATATATATATGGGATATAGAAAAAAAATATGGAAAAATTTTTAATGGTAAAATTAAGGTTTTGATGCCAGATGGGAAAGTCAAAGAATTAGAAATTAAAGATTACAATATTTTTAAGGAAAGTTCACATAAAAGTACTTTAGAGCTATTAAGTCAATATTTTGATATAATATATTCAAAAAACTTAAATAATATATATTACATAAAAGCACATAAGAAAAGGAGAATTGAAAATGAAGGTAATATTAGCAGCGGTTAATTCAAAATTTGTACATTCAAATTTAGCAGTAAGATATTTGAAGGCCTATACCAAAGATTTAAACTACCAATGTAGCATAAGAGAGTTTTCTATAAATGATAGAATGGAAAGAATAGTTGAAGAGCTTATAAAAGAAAAACCTGATATGATAGGGTTTTCTTGTTATATATGGAATATTGAGATTGTGAAAGCTTTAACTAAGCTAATAAAAATCATAGATAGTAATATTGAAATATTTTATGGTGGTCCAGAAGTTAGTTTTGATGGAAATAAATTTTTAGAGAATAATCTAGGTGAATATTTAATAGAAGGTGAAGGAGAAAAAACTTTTAGAGAATTAATTTTATATAAACTACAAGAACGACAGGTGACAGAGAATAATAAACAGTTTATAGATAACAGTTTACAGTTTACAGTTAAAAGACAAAAAATCAAAGAAAAATTAGAGTTAAACACTATAAAAGGATTATATTATAAGATTGATGAAAAAGTATATTATGGTGGAAATAAGACTAATATGGATCTAAATGATGTGGTTTTCCCATACACTGAGGAGGATGATTTAAATAATAAAATAGTGTACTATGAAGCATCTAGAGGATGTCCTTTTGGGTGTAAATACTGTCTTTCTTCTGTAGATAGAAAGGTTAGATTTAGGGATATTGAAAAAATAAAATCTGAATTAAAGTTTTTAATAGATAAAAATGTAAGATTGATTAAATTTGTAGACAGAACTTTTAATTGTAGTGAGAGTTTTGCTATGAGTATATGGAAATTTATAATTGAGCAAGATACAGATACAAAATTTCATTTTGAAATTTCAGCTGACATTTTAACAGAAAATGAAATAAAACTTTTATCAAAGGCTCCAAAAGGAAGAATTCAATTTGAAATAGGAGTTCAGACTACAAATGATCAAACCTTAAAAAATATAAATAGACATGTAAACTTTAAGAATATTAAAGAAAAGGTAGAAGAAGTAAAAAAGCTAAAAAATATACAACAGCATTTAGATCTTATAGCGGGTCTTCCGGGAGAAGATTTTGAGTCATTTAAAAAGTCATTTAATGATGTGTATAGTATGGAACCAGAAGAAATACAATTAGGCTTTCTAAAAATTTTAAAGGGTTCTCCAATGATGTATGAAGCTGAAGAATGGGGAATGAAATACTCTCCATATCCACCATATGAAATACTGAATACTAAGCACATAAGCTATGAAGAATTATTAACACTGAAAAAAATTGAGGCTGTAGTAGATAAATATTATAACTCACAAAAATTCAACACAATTTTAATGTATTTTATATCAAAGTTTAGTAGTCCTTTTGATTTTTATCATTCTTTGGGTAAGTTTTTTGAGGAAAAAGGATATTTTGAAAGAAATATTTCAGCAGTTGATTATTATAAGGTATTTCTAGAGTTTAATTGTGAAAAACTAAAAGAAGATAATGAGATAATAAAAGAAATTGTCAAATATGATTATCTTATGTTTAATAAGAAAAAAGGAATACCTGAATTTATAAGGGAAGAAACTGATAAAAAAGAAAGTAAAAAGTTTAGAGAAAAAGTGTTAAATGGAGAGCTTGGCTTTGAAAAAAATAAGTTTCATATTGAAAAATATAATATTGACGTATTAAACTTTATTAAAACACTCAAAGTTTTGAAAAGAGATGTATATTTAGCGTATGATGATTTAAATTATAATAATATACAAGAAGTTACCCATATAATGTTAGAATAATTTAACTTGTTAAAAAGTTAGAATTTTATATGGTTTAAAATTAAAGGTAAAAATTATAAAAAAGTAATAAATAGTGTATTTATTAGAAAAAGCACAATAATTATCGAAATATTATTTAATTCGTGAAAATATAACAATTTTAAATATTGAAATTTGTTATATAACAGTATTATAATATAAACAAGCTGTTATTAATACCATATATAGTGTTAGTAATACTATATTAAGTATTACTAATACTATATTAAGTATTCGAATTTATTCAGTTGGTGAAAATTACAAAATAGATATAAAAGGTGGTGATAGCTTGGCCATAGAAGCGATTAAGGAAATTAAGTCTGCTGAAGAAAAGGCATATGAAATTATTAAAAATGCCCAAGATGAGAGCAATCAAATTACTAAAGAGGCAGAGGTAAAGGCTTTTAATGAATACAAAAGAGTTTTATCTGAGGCTAAATTAGAATCAAAAAAAATTATTGATGTTGCTTTAGAAGAAGCAAAAAAGGAAGCAGTACCTATAATGGAAGAAGGTAAAAAAGAAATTGAAAGTATTAGAAACATTTCTAAGGAAAGACTTGATAAGGCAGTGAATTTAGTAATTGAGAGGATAGTGAATGTAAATGGCAATAGTTAAAATGAATAAATTCACATTATTTGCCTTTGAAAATGAAAAGGAAGCCTTACTCGAGAGACTTCAGAGATTTGAATCAGTACAATTCATTGATCTTCAATCTAAATTAGAAAATGAAGAGTTGAGCTTTCTGAAAAGTGCCGCAGAGGATAAAGAGATTTTAAGCAGAGAAAGTGATTTGTCTAAGATTAAATTCTCTTTAGAATTTTTAAAACCCTATATAGATAAAGAAAGCGGAATCCAAGCATTTAGAAAAGGCAAAAAAGTTATTACCTTTGATGAATTAGAGGAACAAATAAAAAGTATAGAGTGGATATCAATTTACGAAGAGTTAAGAGAAAAAGAAGGAAAACAGAATTCTCTTATGAATGAAAAAACTAAAATTGAATCAGAGATAGAAACCCTACTGCCTTGGAGTAATTTTGATTGTTCTTTTGAACAGTTGAAAAATTTAAGGTATACATCATATTTTTTAGGCACAATACCAACTAATCTAAAAGATTCTTTTACTGAAGAATTTCAAAAAGAGACAGAATATTCTTATTTAGAATTTATAAATCAAGGTAAAGATGATGCATATCTTTTAGCTATAGTAATTAAGGAGTTAGAAGAGAAATGTAGTGAAATACTAAAAAAATATGGGTTTAGTAAATCTAGTTTTAACTATGATGAAAGTCCTAGAAATATAATAAAAGGTTATGAGAACAGAATAAAGCAAATAGAACAAGAAAAAGAAGAAATTGTAAAAGGTCTTAAAAATTTGAAAGATTATGAAGAAAAACTTCAATTAGTTTATGAGTATTACTCTAATAGTTTGAATAGAGCAAAGGCTGGTTTGAATTTTATAAAGACAAATAATATTGTAGCAATTGAGGGATGGAATACTGTATCCTCAAATAAAGAGCTTGAAGGAATTGTTAAAGAAGTAGTTAAAGAAAACTATTATTTAGAGTTTGAAAAAGCACAAGAAGAAGATAAGGTTCCAATATTATTAAAAAACAATGGATTAGTAGCACCTTTTGAAAGTATAACAGAAATGTATTCTTTACCTAACTACAAAGAAGTAGACCCAACTCCTGTACTATCTATATTTTATTTTATATTCTTTGGAATGATGTTAGCAGATGCAGGATATGGAATAATTATGGTGGTTGGAACAGCATTAGCATTAAAGCTCTTTAATTTAGAAAAGGATACAAAAAACTTTATGAGGTTATTCTTATATTTAGGTATATCAACAGCGTTTTGGGGAGCCATATATGGAGGATGGTTTGGTGATGCTCCTAAAGCTTTTTTAGGAAAACCAGCAGCTTATGTGCTAAGTCCAGCAGATGATATAATGAAAGTATTTGCCCTTTCAATAGTATTTGGGGTTATTCATATTTTAGTTGGTCTTGGGATGAAAGCTTATGTGTTAATCAGAGACAAAAAGTATATTGACGCAGTTTTTGATGTAGGTTTATGGTATGTATCTCTTGCAGGAATTTTCATGATGTTTAGTCCTAATTTTAAAGGTACTGGTAAAGTATTAATGATAATTGGTTTTGTAGGTTTAGTTTTAACACAAGGAAGAGATGCTAAAAGCATTGGTGGTAAAATTGGAGGAGGAATATATGGACTATATGGAATTACAGGGTATATAGGTGACATAGTTTCTTATTCAAGATTACTTGCTTTAGGACTTGCTGGTGGCTTTATAGCTAATGCATTTAACCTTATGATTAATCTAATACCAGGGTCAGGCAGAATTATTGCAGGACCTATTATATTCATAGGTGGTCATATATTTAATTTGGGAATTAATGCTTTAGGTGCTTATGTTCACACAAGTAGATTGCAGTACTTGGAATTTTTCAATAAGTTCTACGAAGGTGGAGGAAAAAAATTTACTCCATTTAAGTCTGTTAACAAGTTTATAAATATTACAAATAAAAAAGCAAATATTAATTAATAATCAATAAAATATATACTGTATTAACAAGTATTACTTGAAATTTTAAGAATATTTTTACACTCAAAATATTTTCAATATTTTTAATGTTTTTAATAATAACTTAATTTTAGGAGGAATAGTAAATGAAGACTTTTATGGATTTTATGGTACAAAATGGAGGATTATTATTTGCACTATTTGGTGCTGCACTTGCTACATTCTTACCAGGAATAGGGTCAGCAAAAGGTATAGGAATCGTTGGTGAAGCTGCTTCAGGAGTAGTTACAGAAGATCCGGATAAATTTGGTAAAGCACTTATTCTTCAATTATTACCAGGTACTCAAGGATTATATGGGTTCGTTACAGGAATACTTATACTTACTAGAATAGGAATGATAGGTGGAACTACACCAGGACTTGGTAAAGGAATCTTCTACTGTTTAGCATCACTTCCTATAGCATTTGCAGGTTGGAAATCAGCAATATCTCAAGCAAAAACTGCAGCAGCAGGTATGACTATACTAGCTAAAAAGCCAGAGCACGTAATGAAAGGTGTATTATTTGCAGTAATGGTTGAAACATATGCATTATTAGGATTCGTTGCATCGTTATTGATGATATTTAACATATAAATTAAAAAAGGTTAGGATGTGGATAGGCATGTCTAGTATTAATAATTTGACATCAAAAATAATTGAAGATGCAAATAATACTGCAAAAGGACTTATTGAAGAAGCTAAAAATATAGAAAAAAAGTTGATTAATGAAAAAATAGCAAAAGCTGAAGAAGAAAAAAAACTAATGATTTCAAAAGCAGAAGCTGAGGCAAAAACAAGAGCTGAGAGAATTATATCTAATGCTCAGCTTCAAGTTAGAAATATGAAATTAGGTGCAAAAGGAGAAATTTTGGATAATTCCTTTAGTACTGCATTAGAAAAATTGAATCAACTTTCAAAGAATGAGTTTTTGAAATTTATGAAAAATAGTATTTTGTCTCTAAATATAGATGGAGATGAAGAAATAATACTTGGACAGAACAATAATATAGTAACTCCTAAATTTATAAATGAACTAAATAATGTATTAATAGAGCAAGGTAAAAAAGGAGAATTAAAATTAAGTTCTGAAAAAAGAGATATACAAGGTGGTTATATTTTAGCTAGAAATGGTATTGAAATAAACAGTACTTTTGAAGCTTTGATCAAGTCTTTAAGAGATGAGCTTGAGGGCGAAGTTATAAGTGCTTTGTTTAACTAAAGGAGGATAGCTTAATGAGTGACATAAAATATGTTCAGGCTGTACCTAGAATTAGATCAGTAGAAAATAAGCTCCTTGACAAAGCTAAAATTGAAAGAATGATACAAGGTAATTCGGCAGAAGAAACCTTTAAAATACTTCAAGAAACTGAGTATGGTACATTAATGACAAATATTAAAAGGCCAGAAGATTATGAAACAGTTTTAAGCGAAGAACTTAAAAGATTATATTCATTTATGTACGAAGTATCGCCTGACAAGAGTTTAATTGATACTATGAGTGTAAGATATGATTATCATAATATTAAAGTACTTTTAAAAGGACGGGCTTTAAATAAAGACTTAAGTTATCTTCTAATTCCTGTAGGAACAGTACCTGTTGATGAGATGAAGATGTATATTTCAATGGTGGATTATAAGGAGTTATCTCCTATAATCATAGAAGCAATAGAAAAAGCTGAAGCAGCCTTTGAGGAAGCTAAAGATCCTCAACAGATAGATGTAATTTTAGATAGATATATGTATAAAGATATGCTTTCAAGAGCTGAGGTTTTAGATGAGCCTTACTTATTAGAATTTCTAAAAATGAATATTGATTTAATAAATTTAAAAACTTTACTTAGAGTTAAAAAGCAGAAGAAATCTAGAAAGTTTTTAGAGAATGTAATAATAAAAGGCGGTAAATTGGAAAAAGAAGCTTTTGGTGAGATGTTAAATGGATCCAATGAAAATATTGTAAGTAAATTACAATATACTGATTATAATGAAATTGTAAAGTTAGGAATGGATGAGTATGTGCAATATGGAAGTTTAAAAGTGTTAGAAAAACTTTCTGATAATTTCATTATGAATTTTATAAAAGATTCAAAATATGTTAGTTTTGGAATAGAACCTTTACTTGCCTATATCTTCGCTAAAGAAAATGAAATCAAGATTGTGAGAATTATAATGGTTGGAAAGCTGAACAATATTTCTGGAGATGTTATAAGAGAAAGGCTGCGTGATATTTATGTATAAGATAGGGGTTGTTGGAGATAAAGATTCGGTTCTTGCGTTTAAAGCAATTGGCATTGATGTATACCCAGTTGTAGAATCAGAGGAAGCCCAAAAGACTGTTGATAGAATGGCTATGGATAAATATGCAGTTATATTTGTAACTGAGCAAGTTGCCAAAGGTATTGAAGAGACGATTGAAAGATATAATAGAGAAATACTTCCAGCTGTTATATTAATACCAAGTAATCAAGGTTCACTTAATATTGGTATGCAGAGAATAAGAAATAATGTAGAAAAGGCCGTAGGAGTTAATATTTTATAAGGAAGGTAGGTAGGTAACTTGAAGATCGGAAGAATTATTAAAGTATCAGGACCTTTGGTTGTAGCTGAAGGCATGGATGAAGCTAATATCTACGACGTTGTTAAAGTTGGTAATAAACGTCTTATTGGTGAAATAATTGAAATGAGAGGCGATAAGGCTTCTATTCAGGTATATGAAGAAACTTCAGGTCTTGGACCTGGTGACCCTGTTGAGACAACAGGAGAACCTTTAAGCGTTGAACTTGGACCTGGACTTATAGAATCAATGTTTGATGGAATTCAAAGACCTCTTGATGCTATTATGGAAAAGGCAGGAAGCTTCTTGACGAAAGGTGTTGAAGTATTACCATTAAATAGAGAAAAAAAATGGCACTTTATACCTACAGTTAATGTGGGAACTGAAGTTAAAGCTGGATATATAATAGGAACAGTTCAAGAAACTACTGTTGTAAATCATAAAATAATGGTTCCTTATGGAATAGAAGGAAAGATAAAATCCATTGCCCAAGGAGAATATACAGTAGATGAAACTGTTGTAGAAATTGAAACAGCAGTAGGAATTAAAAAGCTTACTTTAATGCAAAAATGGCCTGTTAGACGTGGAAGACCCTTTGCTGAAAAATTAAATCCAGTAACTCCATTAGTTACAGGACAGAGAATAGTAGATACATTTTTCCCAGTTGCAAAAGGTGGAGCTGCCTGCGTACCAGGACCTTTTGGAAGTGGTAAGACTGTTGTGCAGCATCAACTTGCTAAATGGGGAGATGCTGAGATAGTTGTTTATATAGGATGTGGAGAACGTGGAAATGAGATGACTGACGTTCTTAATGAGTTTCCAGAGTTAAAAGATCCTAAAACTGGTGAAACTCTTATGAAAAGAACAGTACTTATAGCAAATACTTCAAATATGCCTGTTGCTGCTCGTGAAGCTTCAATATATACTGGCATAACAATTGCAGAGTATTTTAGAGATATGGGATATTCAGTAGCTCTTATGGCTGACTCAACATCACGTTGGGCAGAAGCACTTAGAGAGATGTCAGGAAGACTTGAAGAAATGCCTGGTGACGAAGGTTACCCAGCATACTTAGGATCAAGACTTGCAGACTTCTATGAAAGAGCAGGTAAGGTTATATGTCTTGGAGAAGATGGAAGAGAAGGAGCACTTACAGCTATAGGTGCGGTATCACCTCCAGGAGGAGACTTATCTGAACCAGTAACACAGGCAACTTTAAGAATAGTTAAGGTGTTCTGGGGGCTTGATGCACAGCTTGCATATAGAAGGCACTTTCCAGCAATAAATTGGTTAAATTCTTATTCACTATATCTTGAAAAAATAGGTGCATGGATGAATGAAAATGTTTCTGAAGAATGGGTTGAGCTTAGAACAAGGGCTATGACTTTACTTCAAGAAGAAGCAAATCTTCAAGAAATAGTTAGACTTGTTGGTATAGATGCTCTTTCAGAGAAGGATAGATTGAAATTAGAAGTTGCAAAATCTATAAGAGAAGACTATCTAATGCAAAATGCCTTCCATGATATTGATACCTATGCATCTCTTAATAAACAATATAAAATGTTGAAGCTTGTTCTTGCTTTTGGTGATGAAGCAGAACGTGCATTAAAATCAGGAGTTTATTTAAAGAAAATTATAGGTATGGAAGAAATAAGAGATAAAATTGCAAGATCAAAATATATTGCAGAAACTGAAATAGATAAGATTGATGAAATAGCAGTAGAATTAAATAAGGTAATGGATAAGCTGATAGCGGAAGAAGGTGTTAAAAATGCTTAAGGAATATAAAACAGTTACAGAAGTTGTTGGTCCTTTAATGGTAGTTGATGGAGTTAAGGGAGTAAATTATGGCGAACTTGTTGAAATTGAACTTCAAACTGGTGAAATAAGACATGGTAATGTACTTGAAATAAACCAAGATAAGGCTGTAGTTCAGATATTTGAAGGTTCCACAGGAATTAACTTAAAAGAAACAAAGGCTAGATTTCTTGGAAGACCTCTTCAAATAGGAGTTTCAGAGGATATGCTTGGAAGAGTCTTTGATGGACTTGGTAGACCAAAGGATGGTGGGCCAAAAATAATCCCCGATAAAAAACTTGATATCAATGGTGAACCTTTAAATCCATTTGCTAGAGATTATCCATCACAATTTATTCAAACTGGAGTTTCAGCAATAGATGGACTTAATACTTTAGTTAGAGGACAAAAGCTTCCAGTGTTCTCAGGTTCAGGTCTTCCCCATGCAGCGCTTGCTGCACAAATAGCAAGACAGGCAAGAGTTTTAAAATCGGATTCTAAGTTTGCTGTTGTATTTGCAGCTGTTGGTATTACCTTTGAGGAAGCTCAATTTTTCGTAGAAGACTTTACAAAAACAGGAGCTATAGACAGAACAGTTTTATTTATGAATCTTGCATCAGACCCCGCTGTTGAACGTATAGCAACTCCTAGAATGGCTCTTACTACAGCTGAATATTTAGCATATGAAAGAGGTATGCACGTACTTGTTATAATCACTGATATTACAAACTATTGTGAAGCTCTTCGTGAGGTTTCAGCAGCAAGAAAAGAAGTTCCAGGTAGACGTGGATACCCTGGATATCTATATACAGATCTTTCTACTTTATATGAAAGAGCAGGAAGAATAAAAGGAAAAGAAGGTTCAATAACACAAATACCGATTCTTACAATGCCTGAGGATGATAAAACTCATCCAATTCCTGACCTTACAGGGTACATAACTGAGGGACAGATTATATTATCAAGAGAGCTTTATAAGAAGGGAATAATGCCTCCAATTGATGTACTGCCATCTCTTTCAAGACTTAAAGATAAAGGTATAGGTAAAGATAAAACTAGAGAAGATCATGCAGATACAATGAACCAATTGTTTTCAGGCTATGCACAAGGTAAGCAGGCAAAAGAGCTTGCTGTTATCCTTGGGGAATCTGCACTATCTGATACAGATAAAGCTTATGCAAAATTTGCTGATGCCTTTGAAAAAGAATATGTAGCCCAAGGCTTTGAAACAAATAGAAGTATTGAAGAAACATTGAATTTAGGCTGGAAGCTTCTAAAGATACTTCCAAGAACAGAGCTTAAGAGAATTAGAGATGAATATTTAGAGAAATATTTAGATGAAAAAGAAGGTGAGTAACAATGGCTAGGCTTAATGTTAATCCTACAAGAATGGAACTCACAAAGCTAAAAAAGAGATTAGTTACTGCTACAAGAGGACATAAACTTCTTAAGGATAAACAGGATGAGCTCATGAGAAGATTTATAGACCTTGTAAAATATAACAATCAGTTGAGAAAAAGTGTAGAAGAAGAACTTGGAGGTTCTTTTAAAGATTTTGTTATGGCTAGGGCATTGATGTCTTCTGAACTATTAGAGGAAGCTATTGTTTATCCAAAGGAACATATTACAGTTGATATTTCAACTAAGAATATAATGAGTGTTAATGTTCCAGAAATGGAGTTTAAAAGAGCTCTTGATGATGATGAGGGAATTATTTATCCTTATGGTTTTGCTAACACTTCTGCAGAATTAGATGGAGCTATTGAAAAACTTTATGGAATACTGCCAAAGCTTTTAGAACTTGCAGAGGTTGAAAAATCCTGTCAACTTATGGCTGATGAAATTGAAAAGACAAGAAGAAGAGTTAATGCCCTTGAGTATATGACAATTCCTCAGCTTCAGGAAACAATTAGATATATTCAAATGAAGCTGGATGAAAATGAAAGAAGCGCATTAACAAGACTTATGAAGGTTAAGAGTATGATGGAAGAGGCAGCTGCAAGAGCAGCAGAGAAGGCTTAGAATAAAAATAAACCTGCATTGATATTTGAATGTAGGTTTATTTTTGTGGAAAAACTTTTAGTAAACGTATATAATATTAATAGACATAGTTCAATATATGTGTTTATTATAGGAAGGAAGTTGAATAATGGCAGTTAGAGAAATAGTTAAGGTTGGCAATGATGTTTTAAGACGTAAAAGCAGAAGAATTACAGAAATTGATCAAGAAACATTAGAAGTAATTCAAGATTTAAAAGATACATTATATGCAGGGGATGGAGTAGGTCTTGCTGCACCTCAAATAGGCGTGCTAAAAAGAGTATTTATCATTGATTTAAGAGATGGAAGTGATCCATTGATTTTGTTAAATCCTAAAATAATAAAAAAAATTGGTAAACATGAAGATATAGAAGGATGCTTAAGTTATCCAGGATATCAGGGAACAGTAGTAAGACCAAGAAGAGTAGTTGTTAGTGGTATGAATGAAAAAGGAAAGCTTGTTCAATATGAAGCAGAGGGTTTTATGGCAAGAGCTATATGTCATGAAACTGACCATTTGGACGGAATACTTTATATGGATAAAGCGGAAAAAATGTATAGGATTGAAGAGCAAGTCTAAATAAGTAAAATAACATAAAAAGGGAAGTAAAGAAATATCTAAATGTAGACAATTTCTTTACTTCCTTTATTGTTTTAACTAAAAAATAAAGTTTATTATTTACAAAAGAAAAATATAAGCGTATACTACTGTATATACATTAGTGTGTGGAGGTGTAAAGATGAGAGATAATATAAGGAAAATGACATTTACAGCATTGTTAACTGCTTTTGCTATGATAATACCACTTTATTTTGGATTTTTAAGGGTAGTTATACCTCCTGTATTTTCTGCAACTATTGCATCCCATGTGCCAGTATTTTTAGCTATGTTTTTAGGACCAGGAGCAGCTGTAGTAGTGGGGGCAGGATCTGCTTTTGGATTTTTAATTGCACTGGGACCATATATTGCTGCTAGAGCTTTTATGCATGTGTTTGTAGGTATCATAGGGGCGTATTTACTTAAAAAGAAAGTTAGTTTTTCAAAAGTAGTAATTATCACTGCACCAATACATGGAATATTAGAAGGATTATCAACGATACCTTTTATGGGAGTAAAAGGATTTACAATTAGTTATGTTATATTGACTGTAGGAATCGGTACGCTTATTCATCACCTAGTTGATGGAGCTATATCAGGAGTACTTGTACAAGCATTAAATAAAAGTGGTCAAGCTAATTTTATTAAAAAGGCAGTAACCAAATAAAAAAAGTTATCTCATTTTGAGGTAACTTTTTTATTTTCAGTTTGAAAAATATAAGTTAAGTGTTAGCTATATTTTCTACTACAGCCTTTGTTCTCTCACGCCAATTAGGAAGTTCAAGATTAAAAGAATTTTTTAGTAATGTTGTTTTTATTGCAGAGTAGCTAGGTCTAGGAGCGCAATTTGATATATAGTTTTGAGGTATTTCAATAATTTCTTTTTTCTCATTAGCACATTCTAATATATATTTTACCCAGAAAGATTTATTTACTGGATCGGGATTAGCACAGTTATATATTCCATAATAATTTGTAGACATAAATTTATCTACTGTAATACATAAGTCTTCAATATATGTTGGACTACCAATTTCATTTGAGCACATAAAAATAGGAACGTTTTTATTATTAAGAACCTTTTGAATAAAGTCGTTATCTTCACCAAAAATCCATCCGCAGCGTATAATAAAGAACTTATTGTACAAAGTTCTTATTAAATTTTCACCTGCAAGTTTTGTTTTTCCATATACATTAATCGGGGTGCAGTTATCAGTTTCGTAATAAGGGCTTTCTTTTTTGCCGTCGTATACGTGATTAGTAGAAAGATAAATTATTGGAATATCTAAAGAACAGCAGCTGTAAGCTACATTTAAGCATCCAAGGGTGTTTATGGTATAAGCAAGATTATCATTTTTTTCGCAGGTTTCTATATCGTTTATTTCATCACAATGAATAACTACTTCAGGATTAATATTGGATATTGTTTTTATAGTTTCCATTCTATTAGTTATATCTAATGTGCTTTTATCTAATAAAAAGATTTTGTGTTTATTACTCAAATACTTGGCAAAAGCCATACCTATGGGGGTACTCCCACCGGTTATTAATACATTCATATAAACCTCCTAAAAAGTTTTCTATTTAATTTTATGATAGGTTAAGGCAAATTAATGCATTTATATAAATTTTTCATATCTGAAAACTATATACTATAGTAGCTTAATATTATTCAGATATGCTATAATGGGATTAATAGGAAAGAATTTTAGAGTATTAATAAATATAAGGAATTAGTGGGGTTTTGTATAATTCACTACGTAAATCATAAATTGGTAAAGGGGAATATTAATGGAAAAAAAGAAGGTTTATATAGAAAGCGATATAATAGAGAAGGTTTTATTTGAATTAAAGGAAATGAAGGATTGCTGCGCTGAGGATACATTAAAGATTAGATTAAACAATGTAATAAAAACCTTGAACAAAGCTTCTAATTGTAATATGGATAAACTACTGGAAGATATGATTTATGAAAAAATGAGGGAATCTATGAACAACAATCCAGAATTACATTCTAAACTATACATGTTGTATAGAAGCTTAGTAGATGGAAAAATATCAGAGGAAGCTGCAAAACAATTATTTGAAACTTATTTGCAAATGTATCCTTCTGATACAATGCTTTATTAAAAAGGTACTTTAAGGTACCTTTTTATCGATTATGCAGTTTGATAGATTCTATAATTTCTTTGAGTAATAATTATGTTATAAGGAAATAATAAATCTATACAGTTACTGTAATAAATATTAAATAATAAAGATTATTGTTTGAGAAGCTGTATATTCCCTAAATAAGGGTAGTGGAAAGTTATAAGGTTAAGGAGGGAATTGAAATGAGTGCAGTTGAATTAAAAGATCATGTATATTGGGTTGGAGTTAAGGATGCAGAGCTTGAAATTTTTGATATAATAATGAAAACGGAAAAAGGGACTACATACAATTCTTACTTGATTGATGATGAAAAGATTGCAGTTATAGACAGTGTGAAAGATGGATTTTTAGATCAGTCTATAGAGAGTATACAAGAAATAATAGGAGATAGGAAAGTTGACTATATCGTAGTTCAGCATACAGAACTTGATCATAGTGGTGCATTAAAAAGGATGTTGGAGATTTATCCAGAAGCAGTGGTTGTTGCTTCACCAGCAGCTTTAAATTACCTAAGTGACATTTTAAATAGAGATTTTAAATCTGAAAATGCAGCAAAAATAGGAGAACTTAATTTAGGTAAACACACATTGAAATTTATATCAGCACCAAATCTGCATTGGCCTGATACAATATTTACTTATGTTAAAGAAAAAAATGTTCTATTTACATGTGATGTAACTGGAGCGCATTACTGTCCAGAAGATATGATAGATGATCCTCATAATGATGAATATCTAAAAGAATTTAAATATTATTTTGATGTAATAATGGGACCATTTAAAAAATTTGTTTTAGCAGCATTAGAAAAAATTAAAGAGTTAGATATAGAGATTATTGCACCAAGCCATGGACCTATTCATGTTGAGGGATATGTTGAGAAATCTCTTCAGAGGTATAAAGAAATGTCAACTGAAGAAGCTTTAAAGCAAAATGTTCAAGTATTCTATATTTCAGCTTATTATAATACAGAAAGAATGGCTAATTATTTGACAAACAAGCTTAATGAAAATGGAATTAAGGCAGAAGCTCATGAGATAACTTCTATGAATATAAATGAGGCTGTAGAACTTGTTAATAAATCAACAGGAATTCTTGTAGGTTCTCCAACAATCAATCAGGATGCTGTAGAACCTGTTTGGAAATTGCTCGCATCAATATGTGTAATACCTAACAGGGGAAAAGCGGCTGCGGCATTTGGTTCTTATGGCTGGAGTGGAGAAGGGGTTCCTATGATGACTGAGAGATTGAAATCTATGAAATTTAAAACTTTAGATGAAGGATTTAGGTTCAAATTTGTACCATCAGAAAAAGATTTTCAAATGGCAGATGAGTTTATTGAAAAATTCATTAACACCCTGTAAGAAAAGAAGTGTATTATTTTTTACCAATTATGATAAAATATAATGATATAAAACAAATAAAGGAGTGATTGAAGTGAAGAAAAGAGAAATTATACAATTTTTAGAAAAAAATGATCTAAGTGATGTTGAAGAAGTGGATTATGAAGAGGGAATATTGGTTCTAAGATTTTCTTATGATTTTGATAAAGATGAGTTAGCAGCGGCTAAGAATTATGCAAGTGATGAAAGTGAGGATACCGAAGATGGAGAAGTATGGAGAGAAGAATTTTATATACCATACTTAAATGATATAGCAGCAGACAATGTTGGTGAAATAATTGAAGAGGCTATTGAAGAGTTTGAGTTAATAGGACAGTATGTTTCATATGGAGTAGATGAGGAACAAGAACGAAATGAATTTATAGCTGTATTTTCAAAAGAAGATTTTGATATTGAAGAAGTTCTAGACAATTTAGATCTTTAGTGCGGAGTGAGATAGATTTTGAAAACATTAATATTTATGGCTTCACCAAATAAAAAAGGTAATACACAAGCTATGATGGAAGCTTTTTTAAAAGGGTTAAAAGGAGAAGTTCATATTATCAACTCTTATAATGTTAATATTAAACCATGTATTGATTGCAAATATTGTTATACACATATAGGAGAATGTTCTATAAAAGACGATATGACAGATATCTATAAAATAATTGATGAGAGTGATAATATAGTTGTATTTTCACCTATGTATTTTGCTTCTTATCCTGGAACTTTTAAAAACATAATAGATAGAACTCAGGTTTATTGGAGTAAAAAATATATATTAAAGATAGATGATCCTAATAAGAATAAAAAAGGATTATTGTTTCTCAATGCTGGTAGTGAATGGAATGAAATGTTTAAACATATGGAAAATATATTTAAATATTTTATTAAAACCTTGCATGGGGAATTAGTAGAGAGTGTATATGTACCTAATACGGATAATAATCCCATATCAAACAATCATAAGATTATTGAAGAATTATATAAAATTGCAAGGAATATATAAGATAAGCACAAGCTGTTTAGAATGGCGTGTGCTTTTTTTTGTCAAGTCACGTATTAACAATTATTCATAATAACTATATTATTATAATCATTTAAGAAATCGTCCAATTGTTGACTGATTCTAATAATTACTTCATTGGTAGGTTCAAAATATAGTAAAAGAAAATTAAGGATTTCTCTATAATATTCAATTGTAAAGTTAAGTGAATCTAAGAGCGATAAGTTGTTACTCATGGAGTATCTTCCTTCCTTAAATTTAGTAAATCTATTTTAACAGATTTTTGAAAAAGTGTGAAGAAAATTTAAAGTATAAAAATATATAAAAATCACCATAATAATCTATAAAATATTACATAAAACATAGTTTATGTAAAATATTATCTTTTTTAGTAAAATAAATACGAGAAAATGTAAAATTATAGTGAAATAACAGTGTTTGAAGATTTTGAAAATATAATTTGACAGCAAATATATTGAAATATGCACAATAATGTTGTATAAATAATATATGTGATACAATATTTAATAAAAAAATATATATGTGATTGTATTTTTATATAGGTTTTTGAAAAATGTGAGGAAATATATAGTAAAAATAAAGTATTAAAGTGTAAAAACGGAGGGTAAACAAATGACAAATACTGATATAGCTATGGGATTAGTTAGAGTTACCGAAGCAGCAGCTCTTAGAGGCGTAAAATTTATGGGAAGAGGCGACAAAAATGCTGCTGATCAAGAAGCTGTTAACGGAATGGAAGATGCATTTAATATGATGCCAATTCGTGGAACGGTTGTAATTGGAGAAGGAGAACTTGATGAAGCGCCGATGTTGTATATTGGACAAAAAGTAGGTATAGGTGATGATAATATGCCTGAAATGGATATTGCAGTAGACCCTATTGATGGTACAGTTCTTATTGCAAAAGGGTTACCTAATTCTATAGCGATTGTAGCAATGGGACCAAAAGGAAGTCTTTTACATGCACCAGATATGTATATGCAGAAAATTGCTGTTGGGCCAGGAGCGAAAGGTGCTATTGATATTAATAAATCAGTAAAAGAAAATATATTAAATGTTGCTAAGGCATTAAATAAAGATGTTACAGAGTTAACTATAACTGTGCAGGAAAGAGAAAGGCATAATTATATAGTTGAACAAGCAAGAGAAGTAGGGGCTAGAGTAAAGCTATTTGGTGAAGGTGATGTGGCAGTTATTTTAGCGTGCGGATTTGAGAATACTGGTATTGATATTATGATGGGAACAGGTGGAGCACCAGAAGGAGTTATTGCTGCGGCAGCAATAAAATGTATGGGGGGAGAAATGCAAGCTAAACTTGAGCCTCATACTGAAGAAGAAAGACAAAGATGTATTTCTATGGGTATAGAAGATGTGAATAAGGTATTGACAACAGATGATTTAGTAAAGTCTGATGATGTATATTTTGCAGCTACAGCTTTAACAGATTGTGATTTGTTAAAAGGAGTAGTATATTCTAAAAATCATACAGTTTCAACTCATTCAGTAGTTATGAGATCAAAGACTGGAACAATAAGATTTGTTGAGGCTATACATAATATAAATAAAACTTCTCTTCTATAAAAAAACTTTGATAATTATTTGACCACTACATTTTGTTTGTGGTCATTTTTATTTTTTGTGTATTTTATATGGAAAATGAAGGATAATATGTTTAATAAGTATAGAAAAAGTTATTTTATATCTAGAATTATAGATAAAAATGTTCTAATATTGTAAAATATATAAGGCGAAACTTAATTTAGAAGGAGTATTATAAGTATAAGTAAGTTAATAAATAACAATTACATAAATTTTAGATTACAAAAGTAGAAAAGAGAGGAAGAATAATGGCAATAACAGTTGAAAAGTTAGTTAAAGATTTAAATTTGGAAGTACTAGTGGAAGGTAAGCAAGGTACTGAAATAAAAACAAGTGATATAAATAGACCAGGACTTCAATTTTCAGGATACTATAGTTATTTTGCTAATGAAAGAGTTCAAATAGTAGGAAGAGCTGAGTGGAGTTTTTTAGAAACAATGCAGATTCAGGTTATGAAAAAGAGGATGAAAAAGTTTTTTCAATTTGAAACTCCATGTATTATTATAGCTAGAGATTTGGAGCCACATGATGAGTTTATAGAGCAGGCTAAAAAAAATAAGAGATGGGTAGTTAGAAGTAAATTACTTACTACTCAAGTTGTAACAATACTTAAGAATTACCTTGATACTCAGCTTGCACCAGAAACCAGATTGCATGGGGTGCTATTAGATATATATGGTATTGGTATTTTGATAACTGGAGAGAGTGGAATAGGTAAAAGTGAGACAGCTCTTGAGCTTATAAAAAGAGGGCATAGGCTGGTAGCAGATGATGCTGTTGATATAAAAGATATAGATGGTATTCTACATGGAACAGCACCATATATAACTTCTGGAATGATGGAGGTTAGAGGTATGGGAATAATAGACGTGCCAGCTCTTTATGGATTAAGTTCAGTATTAGAAGAGAAGACTGTAGACTTAGTAATATACCTAGAACAGTGGAAGACTGAACAAAATTATGATAGGCTTGGTATAGACCAACAGTATTTAGAAATATTAAATATTCCAATTAAAAAGCTGACTATTCCTATAAGGCCCGGAAGAAACATTGCAGTTATAATTGAAGCTGCTGCTGCAAACTACAGGTATAGTCTAGTGTCAAAAGTATCACCAGTTGAAACTATAGATAAGAGAATGGAAGAAATGCTTAATCATGGAAAGTAAAAAAAAGATAAGAGAATATATAAATAAAAAACGATTCCTATTAAAAAAAGAAGAAAAAGAAAATTTGGATAGAATAATATTCAATAAATTAATAAACAGCAAAGAATATATATATTCAAAGCATATTTTTACTTATGTAAATTTTAATAATGAGGTTGATACCTATAGAATTATGCAATATGCTTTGGAAGATAACAAGTGCGTGTATGTTCCTAAGGTTATTTCAAAAGAAGAGGGAATGAAGGCGGTTGAGATAAAAAGTGTTAATGAATTGAAAAAAGGTATGTATGGAATTTTAGAACCTGTAAGCTTCGAATTTCAAGTAGATGAACAGGTTATAGATTTAGTAGTGGTTCCAGGAATTGCTTTCGATGTGACAGGGGGAAGAGTAGGATATGGTGGAGGATTTTATGATAGATTTTTAAAAAAGCTAAGTTCTAATACTGTAAAGCTTGCTTTAGCTTATGATTTTCAAGTTATTGATAAAGTTCCTACTGAAAGTCATGATGTGCTTGTAGATAGAATAATTACTAACTAAAATGTAAAAACTAACTTTGTTAAACAAATATGGTTGGTGATATAATGCAGGTTTTTGATATTCTAAATGACTTTAAAGAGGTGGAACAAGAGGAATGGAGAGCAGGTCACAGCAATTATTGGATATTAATTAAAGGCGAGGAAATAGAGTGCTTAAAAGAAAAAATTTCTTTGGATGAAGAAAGTATAAGAGCCTGTATTGTTGAAGGTGGCAGCTCTTCTAAGATAATCTTTTTTGATGGATATATGTTTTTAAGCTTCAATATACTTGGATATAAAAATCAAGTAGTGAGAAATAGAGAGTTAAATATATATTTAAGTAAAGATTATATAATAACAGTATTTAATGACGAAATAGGGATAATAAGAGAGCTTATTGAGGATATAAACAATCTAAAAAATTGTTTTATGCTAAAAAATAATCCCAAACCTTCTATGATTTTATATTATCTTTTAGATAGGATAATAGTAAAAAATTATAATATTATGGCCGATTTAGAAGCTAAAGCTGACAAAATTGAAATAAGTATTTTGAAAAACCCTATGCATGAGCATGTAGATCAACTAATTTATTTAAGAAGGCAGGTTTATAAAATAAGAAAATATTTGAATCCCCTCAGGTATGTAGGTGATAGCTTGGTTAGTAATGATAATTCAATAATTGAAAAAGATGATATAAAGTATTTTAAAAACATAAATGAAAAAATTAATAAATTAATACTATCTTTAGAAAGTTTAGTTCAGGACTTAGCTTTAGTTAGAGAAGCTTTTGAATCAGAAATAGCAAATAAAACAAATGACATTATGAAAATTTTCACCATAATAACCAGTATATTCTTACCACTTAATCTTCTAACTAGTATGTATGGCATGAATTTTGAAAATATGCCTTTAACAAATTTTAGATATGGGTATTATTATACAGTAATTATAATGGGAATAATTTGTTTGATACTTATTTATTTATTTAAAAAAAAGAAATGGATATGAACAGAAAAAAATTCAAAACTTTAGAATTTTTAAAATTATGATATAATGGATAATGAATGTTAATTATACCAAGATTTACATAATGAACGAATAGGGGGAAATGACTTTGGAAAAGAAAAAACAATTAGAAAAAAAATATGAATATGCTTGGAATAAGTATTCTAAGGAAGATTTAGAAAAAGTATTTGAATTAAATGATAGATATATAGAGTTTATGTCTAAATGCAAAACAGAAAGAGAATGTATAAATGAGTTTATAACTCTTGCAGAAAAATCAGGATATAGAAACTTAGAGGATATAATAAAAGAAAATGGAAGTCTTAAAGCTGGAGATAAGGTTTATGCAAATAACATGGGTAAAACTTTAGCTATGTTTATAATAGGAAGTGAAGAACTTCAAAATGGAATGAGTATTCTTGGAGCTCATGTTGATTCTCCAAGACTTGATTTAAAACAAAATCCATTGTATGAAGATACGGATTTAGCATTACTAGATACTCATTACTATGGTGGAATTAAAAAATATCAATGGGTTACATTACCTCTAGCAATTCATGGAGTTATGGTAAAAAAAGATGGAACAGTAGTAAATGTGGTTATAGGTGAAGATATAAATGATCCTGTAGTAGGAATTTCAGATTTATTAGTTCACCTGTCAGCAGATCAACTTCAAAAGAAATTAGCTAAAGGTATCGAAGGAGAAGATTTAAATATTTTAGTTGGTAGTATGCCAATTGAAAATAAAGAAGCTAAAAGTAGAGTTAAGCAGAACATATTAAAGATATTGAATGAAAAATATGATATAGATGAAGAAGATTTTGTATCAGCAGAGCTTGAAGTAGTTCCAGCTGGTCCTGCAAGACATTATGGACTTGATAAGAGTATGGTTATGGCATATGGTCACGATGATAGAGTATGTTCTTTTACATCCTTTGAAGCAATGCTAAAGATAGATAATCCATCAAAAACGTGTGTTACTCTTTTAGTTGACAAAGAAGAAGTAGGAAGCATTGGTGCTACAGGAATGCACTCTAGATTCTTTGAAAATACTGTAGCTGAGGTTATGAATTTATGTGGAGATTATAGTGAATTGAAGGTAAGACGTGCTCTTTCAAATTCTAAAATGCTGTCATCTGATGTAAGTGCTGCTTATGATCCAAATTATCCATCAGTAATGGAAAAGAGAAACTGCGCTTACTTTGGTAAAGGTATAGTATTTAATAAATATACAGGAGCTAGAGGAAAATCAGGTTGCAATGATGCAAATCCAGAATATATCGCACAAATAAGAACTATGATGGAAAAGCATAATGTATCATGGCAAACAGCTGAACTTGGTAAGGTGGACCAAGGGGGCGGTGGTACTATAGCTTATATACTTGCTGAATATGGTATGGAAGTTATAGACTGTGGTGTTGCAGTTCAAAATATGCATGCGCCATGGGAAGTTGTAAGTAAAGCAGATGTATATGAAACAATGAGAGGATACCATGCCTTTTTACTAGAAGCTTAATAATAAATAAGCTTTGGAGATAGTGTAATGGATAAGTTTTTTCAGTTTTTAAATAATCCAGCTAGTAAAGAAAAATTGTATGTTTTATTTGTTGTAATAGGAATTGGAATGATATTCAATACCATAAAAAGAGTAATGGATGAAATTAAAAGAAGGAAATAAACAAGAGGCATGTGAGATTTCTAAAGAAGTTTAGCATGCTTTGTTTTGTTGTTAAGAAAATATAGTTTAAAAATTTTAAAAAAAAAATTAAAAAAATGTCGAAAAGTATTGCCATTAATAAACTACTATGATATACTGAAAACGTAGCCAGGTTACATGGATGATTTTTATAAGAAGATGATAATTTAAATAATTTAGCATTATGCGTGTTACTGATTCGATCAGGCAAGGCATGATCAATGGTTTTAAAAAGGTATATTTATATTTATTTGTATTATGGTGCAAAATACTGATATAAGATTTTGCATCAAAGAAACTTGTACTGACAGTTAGACGAGGTTTAACTGTACGAGTTTATGATTAATACAAATAAATATAAGTTGACCTTAGTTACCATTGTTCATGCCTTTTGTGTTTTTTAGAAACACAATTAGTGCAACTAAATAAAATGAATATAAATTGAAAGGAGAAAGGGTATATGTTAAAAAAATCATTTGGTATTTTACAACAAGTGGGTAAAGCTTTAATGCTTCCAGTTGCATTACTACCAGCCGCAGGATTATTGCTTGCATTCGGTACAATGTTTCAACAACAACAATTTTTAGGTTTAGTTCCAGCATTAAACGTAGCATGGTTCCAACAATTTGCAAATGTTATGGCACAAGCTGGTGGAATTATATTTGGTAATCTTTCTTTAATATTTGCAGTAGGTGTTGCAGTAGGTTTAGCAGATGGAGATGGTGTTGCAGGAATAGCAGCAATTGTTGGATTCTTAATAATGAATATTACTATGGGAATTTTTGCACATGTTACTCCTGATAAGTTAGGAAATCCTTCTTTTGCAAGTGTTTTAGGAGTTCCAACGCTTCAAACAGGTGTATTTGGAGGTATTATTGTAGGTATTTTAGCAGCTCAAATATATAAGAAATATTATAATATTGAGCTTCCACCATATTTAGGATTTTTTGCAGGAAAGAGATTCGTTCTAATTGCTACATCAGTATTCGCACTTGTATTAGGAATTGTAATGGTATTTGTATGGCCGCCTATCCAAAATGGACTAAATTCATTTTCTCATAACATGGTTAACGCAAATTTAACATTATCAGCATTCATATTTGGTGTAATAGAGCGTTCATTGATACCATTTGGATTACATCATATTTTCTACAATCCATTCTGGTTCCAGTTTGGTGAATATACAAACCAAGCAGGACAAGTGGTAAATGGTGATAACCTAATATGGTTTGCTCAATTAAAAGATGGCGTTCCATTTACAGCAGGTACATTTTTGACTGGTAAATTCCCATTTATGATGTTTGGTTTACCAGCAGCAGCACTTGCAATGTATCATGAAGCAAAACCTGAAAAAAGAACTCTTGCAGCGGGTATATTAGCATCAGCAGCACTAACATCTTTCTTAACAGGTATTACTGAACCACTTGAGTTTTCATTCTTATTCGTAGCACCAGTGTTATTTGGAATTCATTGTTTATTTGCAGGATTATCGTTCATGGTAATGCACATGTTAAATGTTAAAATAGGTATGACATTCTCAGGTGGTGTAATTGACTACTTCTTATTTGGTATAATACCAAACCGTACACCATGGTATTTAGTAATTGTTGTAGGATTAGTATTGGCAGTAATCTACTACTTCGGGTTCCGTTTTGCTATCAGAAAATGGAATCTTATGACTCCAGGTCGTGAAGAAGATGATGAAGCAGCAGCAAAGGTTGATGTAAAAGGTGGAAAACTTGCTTCAGCTGTATTAGAAGCATTAGGTGGAAAAGAAAATATTGGAAAATTAGATGCATGCATAACTCGTCTTCGTGTAAGTGTAAATGATATTAAGAAAGTTGACAAAACTGAACTTAAACAACTAGGTGCAGCAGGGGTTATGGAAGTTGGAAATAATATACAAGCTATATTTGGACCAAAATCAGACCAATTAAAAAATCAAATTAAAGATGTTATGGCTGGGAAGGTTCCGACTGAAATTGCAGAAGCAGAACCAGTAAAACAAGTTGCTTCTGAGTTAGTAAAAGATGATGCCTTTGTTGCTCCAATAGATGGAAAAATATTAGATTTATCAGAAGTTCCAGATCAAGTTTTCTCTCAAAAAATGATGGGAGATGGATTTGCAATTGAACCAGCAAATGGTGAAGTTGTATCACCTGTTAATGGAACAATAACAACTTTATTCCCGACTAAACATGCTATAGGAATAACTGCTGATAATGGGCTTGAATTATTAATTCACTTCGGTATAGATACAGTAAATCTTAACGGAGAGGGATTTGAAGCTTGGATAGCTCAAGATGATAAGGTAAAAGCAGGTCAACCAATCCTTAAAGTTAATTTAGATGAAGTAAAAGGAAAGGTTCCTTCAGTTATCACACCAGTTATATTTACTAACTTAACTGAAGATAAGAAATTAGCAGTTGAATTTGGAAAACAAGTTAAACGTGGAGAACAAGGATTTATTACAATAAAATAAGTTACAACTAAAGATTAAGTATAAAAAAAGCATCTGTTACCATTAGGGTTTCAGGTGCTTTTTATTTAGTAACCAGAGGCACCAGTAACCAGTGACTAGTATAAGTTAGTAATGAAATTCATATAGAAATATCTAATGCCTGTAAAAATTTTTCTAAATCTTCACCTTCTAGTAGGGCACTGCCTATATATCCATGTTTTGTGTCGGTTTTGTCTAGACCATGATAATCTGAACCAGCAGTTATAAGCTTATTGTGTTTTAGGCAGATTTCTCTAAATTTTTCTTCCTCAAAAGGTTTGTTAAGGGGATAAATTCCTTCAATACCATCAAATCCATAGGTCATAAGATCCTCTACATTAGATTTGTTAATGAGAGTTGGATGTCCCAGTGATACAAATGCACCAGCAGATTTAAGTACGCTTATACCTTCTTCTATACTTATATCTTTGTTTGGAACATAAGCAGGACTATCGTTTCCTATTATATTATTAAAAATATAATTCCAATCATAAGGATATCCAGCTTCTATTATAGCCTTGGCAATATGAGGTCTTGCTATAACGCCCTTACTCTTTTTTAATATTTCTTCATAATTAATAGATATATTAAAAAACTTTTTCAAATTATGTATTATTTTTTCACCTCTTTTTTCTCTATGTTTCTGAAGTTCCTTTAAGTAATTCTGAAAGGAGGGAGAATTATAATTATCTCCTTTAAAGTATCCTAATAAATGAACACTTTCACCATTATGTCTTGTAGTAAGTTCTATACCTGAAATGACTTTAATTCCTATTTCTTCCCCTCTTTTTAAAGCTTCACCAAGACCATCAGTGTTGTCATGGTCTGTAATTGCTATTATATCTAAAGCTTCTTCTTTTGCTAAGTCTACTAGTTCTCGTGGAGATAGTTTTCCATCTGATGCTGTAGTGTGGTTATGAAAATCTCCTTTTTTAAACATTGTTTTCACCTCAAATCTAAAATTAGTACAGCTACTATAATATTTATTATACACATAAATGCAAAATTAATAAAAGTCTAATGGAAAGTTTTGATATATACCCATTTGAAAGCTTTTGATATAATAGAAATAATTTTTAAAGTGTATACTAGCTGGAGGGAGGACTTGTATGTTTTTGATGATAGATAATTATGATTCTTTTGTGTATAACCTTGTTAGATATTTTCGTGAACTAGAAGAAGAGATTATAGTATATAGAAATGATGAAATTACTATAGAAGATATAAAAAAAATGAATCTGCAGGGAATAATAATTTCTCCGGGACCTAAAAATCCTAGAGAGGCTGGAATTTCAATAGATGTAATAAAGAATTTTAAAGGCAAAATTCCTATTTTGGGAATATGTCTAGGACATCAGACTATAGGATATGCTTTTGGAGGGGAAATAGTAAAAGGAAAAAGACCTATGCATGGCAAGATATCTCAGGTATACCATAGAGGAGAAGGAGTATTTGAAAACATAAAGAATCCTTTAAAGGTTACAAGATATCACTCTTTGATTGTGGAGCGTGAAAGTTTACCTTCTTGTCTTTCTGTAACTTGCCAGACAAAAGGGGGAGTTATTATGGGGTTAAGACATAAGGAATATGATATTGAAGGAGTACAATTCCATCCAGAAGCGGAGCTAACGGAATGTGGACATGAAATTCTAAGAAATTTTATAGAGAGGTGCAGAAGATGATTAAAGCTCTAATAGAAGAAGTAAGTACGGAACTTGATGCCTTTAGTATATATTCTATATTTAAAGAAGAAAAAGAAAGTGTATTTTTAGACAGCGGAATGGATAGGAAAAGGCTTGGTAAATATTCCTTCATAGGATTAAATCCTTTTATAACTTTTAAATCAAAAGACAGTAGATGTATTATAAATGGAGAAGAATATGAAGGAGATACCTTTGAGGAATTGAAAAATTTAATAAAGAAATATAAACTTAAAAACAACACTGGGCTTCCTTTTATAGGAGGTGGTATAGGCTATTTCTCCTATGACTTGGGAAGAAGTATAGAAAAATTACCACAGGCAGCGGTAGAGGATGTAGATATACCTGATTGCTATTTTAATTTTTATGACAATGTTATTGTGGTAGATCATGTTAATAACAAAATTTATGTTACAGCTTTAGGAATTTTACAGCAATATGAAAAAAGTATAAATGCTATAAAGGAGAGAATATATAAAGGTAAAAAAATAGAAGGTGTAAATCATATAGAAAATAAGGTTGAGTTTGAATCTAACTTTACAAAGAAAGAGTACATAAAAACTATAGAGAAGGTTAGAGAATATATAGAGAATGGCGACATTTATATAACAAACTTAACCCAAAGGTTTACATGTAGCACAGAAAAAGAGCCTTATGAGATTTATAAAACTTTAAGAAGTATAAATCCTGCTCCCTTTGCGGCTTTTATGAAGCTTGAGGGTTTTAGCATAGTGTCATCATCTCCAGAAAGGTTTTTACAAATTAAGGATAGAATTGTGGAAACCAGACCTATAAAGGGAACAAGACCAAGGGGAAGAGATAAAGAGGAAGATATAAAAAATAGGAAGGAGCTTTTAGATAGTGAAAAGGATAAGTCAGAACTTTTAATGATTGTAGATTTGGAGAGAAATGATTTAAGCAGGGTATGCAAATCAAATTCTGTTAAGGTCACGGAGCTTTTTCAGCTTGAGGAATATAGTACAGTGTATCATTTAGTTGCAACAGTAAAAGGTGAGATTAGAGATGAATGTACCTCAATAGATTGTATAAAGGCATGCTTCCCAGGAGGCTCTATAACTGGTGCTCCCAAAATTCGATCCATGGAGATAATTGATGAACTTGAGAAGGTGAGAAGAAATATATATACAGGCTGTATAGGCTACATAGGTTTTGATGATAGTGTAGACTTAAACATTGTAATTAGAACTATGCTAATAAAGGATAATAAAGCTTATATAGGAGTAGGTGGGGGAATAACATGGGAGTCAGATCCAAAGGCAGAATACGAAGAAACATTAGATAAAGCTAGAGCATTATTTAGAAGCTTAGAGAGTGCAGGTAAAAATTCAAAGTAGGAAGTTAATATAAAGTATAATTTACTGATGTAAAAGTGAAACATATTAATTTTTATAAGAGGTGTTGGTGTGATAATAGTTAATGGGGAACTTAGAGAAGATAATAAAATAGAACTTGATAGTGGTTTCTTTTTTGGAAGAGGGCTTTTCGAAACTATTCTAGTTAATGATAAGCCGGTTTTTCTAAAGGAGCACTTGCAGCGATTAAATAAAGGGCTTTTAAAAATAGGGGTAAAAATACAAATTTCACAAGAATATTTTCTAGAGAATATTGAAAAGCTAAACTGCAAAAACTGTGGGATTAAGCTAGCGGTTAGTGAAAAAAATATAGTTTTTACTAAAAGAGAAATATCATATAAAGAGGAAGATTATATTAAGGGTTTTAAAGTAAAAGTAAGTAAAATTAAAAGAAATCCTCATTCACATATAACATATTTAAAATCACTTAATTACATAGATAATGCATTAGAAAGAGAAGAGTCCTTAAAAGAAGGATATAATGAGGTTTTATTTTTAAATAATTATGGATATTTAAGTGAAGGGAGTATTTCAAATATATTTTGGATTAAAGAAGACAAAATATATACCCCCTCAATAGAATCAGGATTGCTGCCAGGTGTGGTGAGAAGTTGGGTCATTGATAACTATGATGTTTTAGAAGGTGAATTTATTTTAAACAATTTATTAAATTCACATGGAGCTTTTTTGACAAATAGTTTAATGGGAATTATGAAAATAGACAGAATAGAGGAAAATATTTTAGAAAAAAGTGATATAATAGATAGTATTGGGTTAAGGTATAGAGATTACATATACAGATAAAAATAGCAAAGTTGATTTTTGATAGGTAGAGAAATATAAAAAAGGGAAGCAATTTTTAAGCTTGTTAAAAATGGGATATATGTATTTTAAAAGTTGCATAGATATATAGGTAAACAATAAAAAGAGGGGTATTTTAATGGAACTTGAAAGAGTTAATAAAATTTTATGCCACCAAAGGTATAAAGAATATTTAAAGAAAATAGTGAAACACGAGAGAAGGAGAGAATTTTGCAAGCATGATATACAGCATTTCTTAGATACGGCAAGAATTGCATATATCCTTAATTTAGAGAAGAATTTAGGTATAGATAAAGAAATAATTTATGCTGTAGGACTGCTTCATGACATAGGAAGATGGAGACAGTACGAAGATGGGACACCGCACAATATTGCAAGCTCGGATTTAAGTGAAAAAATTTTAATAGATAGTGGTTTCAATGAGGAAGAGAGAAAAGAAATAAGAAAAGCTATTTTAGGTCATAGAAAAAAGGATAGGGATGTCAATATAACAAAGGAAGAGGATTCTTTGAGCAGCATATTTTACAGAGCAGATAAGTTATCCAGAAGTTGTTTTAACTGCAGAAGTAAAAAGAATTGCAATTGGCCTGATGAAAAGAAAAATTTAGATATACATTACTAAAGATATGATTATATAATTATTAAATATGTATTAACGGTAGGAGGAAAAGCTGATGAAGATAGGAAATAAGGAATTTAATATAGGGGAAAGAACCTATGTTATGGGAATTTTAAATGTAACTCCTGATTCTTTTTCAGATGGAGGAAAGTTTAATAATATAGAAGCAGCAATAATTCGTGCAAAGGAAATGATAGAAGAAGGAGTTGACATTATAGATATAGGAGGAGAGTCAACAAGACCAGGGCATATGCAAGTCTCAGAGGAAGAAGAGATAAGAAGAGTAGTTCCTATAATAGAAGTGTTATCTAAAGAAACTAGTATTCCTATATCTATAGACACATATAAAGCAAAGGTAGCTAGAATGGCAGTAAAAGCAGGAGCAAGCCTTATAAATGATGTTTGGGGCTTTAAGAAAGAAAGGGAAATAGCCAAGGTAGCTGGAGAGTTTGGAATACCATGTTGTCTTATGCATAATAGAGATAATAAAGATTACAATAACATAATTGAAGATATGATAGAAGATTTAAATGAAAGTATAGAAATAGCCATGAAGGCTGGAGTTAAAAGAGAAAATATAATACTTGATCCAGGTATAGGTTTTGCAAAGACTTATGAGGATAATTTAAAGGTTATGAAGGAACTTGAAAAATTAAAGGTGTTAGGATATCCTATACTTTTAGCAACCTCTAAAAAATCAATGATTGGACTTACATTAGATTTGCCTACGGAAGAAAGAGTAGAAGGGACTATTGCAACCACAGTAATAGGAATAATGAAGGGCTGTGATTTTGTCAGAGTTCATGATGTTAAAGAAAACAAGAGAGCATGCGTTATGACAGATGCTATTTTAAGAAGAGAATAGACGAAGGATGTGTTTTTTTGGATAAGATATACATAAGAGATTTAGAAATTTATGGATTTCATGGAGCTAATGAAGAGGAAAAAAGTATGGGGCAGAGATTTTTAGTTTCTGCTGAATTATTTTTGGATTTAAGTGATGCTGGAAAAAGTGATGATTTAACAAAGACAGTTAACTATGCTGAGCTTTGCTGGCAGCTTGAAGAAGAATTTAAGAAGGAGAAATATGATTTAATTGAAAAAGCAGCAGAGAAACTGGTAAAGTATATTCTTTTAAATTATGATAGGGTACAAAGAGTTAAACTTATGCTTAAAAAGCCTTGGGCACCTATAGGAAAACCTATAAAATATGTAGCTGTTGAAGTTGATAGAAGTTGGCATAAAGCATATATAGGAGTAGGAGCTAATTTAGGAGATAAGGAAGAGAATATAAAAGAAGCTATTGAAAAAATAAACCTATCAGGATTAGCTCAGGTAATAAAAGTGGCAAATATGTATGAAACAAAACCTGTTGGGTATTTGGAACAGGATGACTTTCTTAATACAGTATTAGAAATTAAAACCCTTTTAGATCCTAGAGATCTCATAAAGCTTCTTCTTAAAATTGAGAAAGAGCTAAAGAGAGAAAGAGTAATAAAGTGGGGACCTAGAACTATAGACTTAGACATTCTTTTATATGATGATTTAGTAACAGACTTTGAAGAAGTTATTATACCGCATCCAAGAATGCATGAAAGAATGTTTGTATTAAAGCCACTTTCTGATATAGCACCTTATTTAATGCATCCTGTGTTAAATAAAAGAATTTATCAATTAGTAGAAGAATTAAAAGAATATCAGTTATAATAATAAATGGCTGTCAAAGAATACTAGGCAGCCTATTTCATGTGAGATTAAAATTTAAGGTATGGTTTAATCATCCGTGACTATAGATAAAATACGAATACGCAAAGATTATTTAAGGAGAGATTAAAACATGAAACAAGTTGACAAGAGAAAAAGTATTTTAGCGGATATGTCATTACTTTTGGTAGCTATTGTATGGGGAGGAGGATTTGTAGCAGTAAAAGATGCGTTAAATACTATTGCACCGTTTTATATAGTTGCAATAAGGTTTATAATAGCAACCTTATTATTATGTATAGTGTTTTGGAAAAAAATAAAAATAATAACTAAAAAAGATATTAAGGCAGGTTTTATAGTTGGAATTTTCCTATTTGGAGGTTTTGCAACACAGACTGTAGGTCTTCAATATACAACACCAGGAAAACAAGCGTTTTTAACTGCAACTTATGTAGTTATAGTACCTTTTTTATCTTGGGTGATTAACAAAAAACGACCAGATGGGTACTCAATAATAGCAGCTTTTATAACTTTAATAGGTATAGGAATGTTAAGTTTAGAGAACAGTCTCAATATAGGATTAGGCGATAGTCTTACTTTATTATGTGCTGTTTTATTTGCAGCTCAAATAGTAGCAATAAGTTTTTTTACATCAGATATAGATCCTGTGGTTCTTACGATAATCCAATTGGCTGTATGCGCACTTTTTTCAACAGCTGTTGCAGTTATTTTTGAGCCAGTTCCAAGGGAAATGGGAATTCAAGGAATTATGTCTATTTTATACTTAGGGTTGTTTAGCACTATGCTAGCATTAATTATTCAAAATGTAGCACAAAAATATACAACTGAAACTCATGCGGCTATAATTCTTTCTTTGGAATCACTTTTTGGTTGTCTACTATCCGTAATTTTATTAGGAGAATTATTTACATCAAAAATGATTTTGGGTTCTATAT
Organism: Clostridiaceae bacterium; assembly: GCA_036677675.1. Classification (GTDB taxonomy): domain Bacteria; phylum Bacillota; class Clostridia; order Clostridiales; family Clostridiaceae; genus Clostridium_H. Next base: position 95,993 of record JAVBWC010000029.1, read on the forward strand.
TTATATTTATAGCTGTAATAACATCTGAAACTAAGTGGGAGTTTTTAAAATTTAAACAAAGAAAAACTGCTACACAATAGAATAATGTTGCGATGCAACATTATTCTAGTTTAGAGTTTACAGTGGACAGTTTACAGTTAAGGATATTTTGTTAATGCAAAATTTAAAATGAAGTATAAAAACCTAGTATAGCCAAAGGCTATACTAGGTTTTGTTTTTTATTGTTAGTTTTTATGTAAGAAAAACTTCCTTCACTGTAAACTGTAAACTGTCATCTGTAAACTAAAGAAAATTGTTTCACGATTTTCTTATATTGTAAACCAAATATTAAAATTAAGTTGACAATAAAAAGGGATGTGTATATTATAGAAATATAATGAATATTTATTGAGAGGAGAAAGTGTTATGATGAAATTGAAAACAAAAGAAAATATGAAAACAAGAGATATGATTTTAATTTCCATGTTTGCAGCATTAACAGCTGTAGGTGCGTTTATAAAAATACCAACACCTATAGTGCCATTTACATTACAATTTGTATTTTGTGCTTATGCAGGCATTTTTTTAGGGGCTAAACATGGTTTATATTCACAACTGCTATATGTAGGAATTGGACTAATTGGTATTCCTATTTTTTCTAATGGTGGTGGAATAACTTATATATTTCAGCCTACCTTTGGATATTTAATAGGCTTTATAACATGTGCGTTTGTAGTTGGAAAGTTAACAGAAGGTTTGAAAGAAGTTAAATTGTGGAGAATATTAGGGGCTGTTTTATGTGGATTATTCTTCGTATATTTCTTTGGAGTAGCTTATTTATATATGATTGTAAATCTTTATTTAGGTAAAGCAATGACAGTAAAAGGTGCAATTGCTGCTGGATTCCTTCCATATATAACTTCAGACTTTATCCTTAGCATATTAGTTGCACTTACTGCAGTACATGTAATACCAGCCCTTAGAAAATCAGGACTAATAAAAGTGACAGAAAAATAAAAAAAGTTAAAGAAGGGAATTTATAATGAAGGAGTTTATTGTAAAGATAAAAGAAAAAACTTTAAATGGTGAAAATATAACTTTTGAAGAGGCTTTAAAGATTATAAATATTGATGAAAATGATATTGAAACTTTAGAAGATTTATTTGAAGGAGCTAATGAAATAAGAAAAAAATTTTCTGGAAATAAAGTGGATTTGTGTACAATAATGAATGGTAAATCAGGAAAATGTTCAGAAGACTGTAAGTACTGTGCTCAATCAGCTCATTATAATACAGGAATACAGGAATATAAGCTTCTGGAATATGAGGAAATATTAGATAGAGCTTTAGAGGTTCAAAATCAGGGAGCACATAGATTTTCCATAGTTACCAGCGGTAGAGGAATTAGTAGTGAAGATGAATTGGATAAATTAGTAGAAATCTACTCAAGACTTAGAAAAGATACTACTTTGAATTTATGTGCTTCTCATGGAATAGTTTCTTATGAACAATTAAAGAAATTAAAAGAAGCTGGAGTTAGTACGTATCACCATAACATAGAAACAAGCAGTAGTAATTATTCTAATATATGTACAACCCATACTTATGAAGATAGAATAAATACAGTAAAAAATGTACAAAAGGTTGGTATGGATATTTGCTGTGGAGGAATAATTGGCATGGGAGAAAGTCTTGAGGATAGGGTGAAAATGGCTTTTGAAATAAAAGAATTGGATGTAAAGTCAATTCCTATTAATGTATTAACTCCAATAAAAGGAACGCCTTGTGAAAGTATAAAAATTTTATCTCCTTTAGAAATTTTAAAGACAATGTCAATGTTTAGATATATAATTCCAGATGCTTATATAAGATATGCTGGAGGAAGAATGGCACTTAAAGATAAACAAGAATTAGGATTTAGAGCAGGAGTAAATGCAGCATTAGTTGGCAATTATTTAACATCAGTAGGAAGTAAGATAGAAGATGATAAAAAAATGATAAGCTGCTTAGGACTAGAAATATAATAAGTTGACTAAATAAATATGGTATTGTTTTTCAGGGAGTGAGGATATGAGTAAAGGAATATTTGTAATAGGAACAGATACAGATGTGGGGAAAACTTTTGTTACAGCTGGAATAACTTATATTTTAAGAAAAAATGGATTAAATGCCTGCAGCTATAAAGCAGTACAAAGTGGAGGGGTATATGAAGGTACAAATTTAGTGTCAGAAGATGCTCAATTTGTAAAGAATATAACAAGCATTAATGAAGCCTATGAAGTTATGAATTCATATTGTCTTAAAACAGCAGTATCTCCACATATAGCAGCCGAAATAGAAAATATTAAAATTGATAAAAAAATAATACTTGAGGGATATAAAAAACTAGAAGAAAAATATGATTTTATAATAGCAGAAGGAAGCGGAGGAGCAGTAGTTCCTTTAATAAGAAATGATTATTATATGTATGATCTTATTAAAGATTTACATATATCTGTAGTTATTGTGGCAAGGGCAGGAGTAGGTACAATAAATCATACTGTATTAACGGTAGAGTTCCTGAGAAATAAAGGAATAGATATAAAAGGCATAATAATAAATGGATATGAAGGCAATTTTTATGAAGATGATAATATGAGAGTAATTAAAGATATTACGGGATTAGAAATAATTTCTGTTATTAATAAGGTGAAAGAAAAAGAGTATAAATCCTTTGTTAAAAAATCGAGAGAGGAATATGAAAATAATATAAGTATTGAAAAGATAAAAAAGATATTTGAAGATTAGGGGGAAAATAATTTGAGCAATATGAAAGAACTTCAAGAAAAAGATTTAAAATACATATGGCATCCATGTTCTCAAATGAAGGATTACGAAGATTTTCCGCCTATAGTTATTAAAAAAGGAGAAGGTGTATTTCTTCAAGATGTGGATGGGAAAAAATATTTAGATGCAGTATCCTCTTGGTGGGTTAATTTATTTGGACATTCCAATAAAAGAATAAATGATGCATTATATAGACAAGCTAATAAATTGGAGCATGTTATTTTTGCTAATTTTTCTCATGAAGTAGGAATAGAGCTGGCGGAGAGAATTATAAAGGTATCACCAAAGGAGTTAAGCAAGGTATTTTTTGGTGATAATGGATCTTCAGCTATAGAAATAGCATTAAAATTAAGTTTTCAGTATCATCAGCAAGTAGGTAAGAAAAATAAGAGAAGGTTTGTAGCTCTTACTGATGCATATCATGGAGAAACATTAGGTGCACTTTCTGTAGGTGGGGTAGATTTATACAATGAAATTTACAAGCCGCTGCTTTTAGATGTAATAAGGGTAGATGGACCAGATTGTTTTAGGTGTAAATATAATCAAAATAGGGATACTTGCAGTGGAGAATGTTTTGAAGCTATGGAAAAGGTAGTCAAAGAAAAGCATGAAGAAATAACTGCTATTATAATAGAGCCTATGATTCAATGTGCAGCAGGTATGAAAATGTATTCACCAGAATATATTAAAAAGCTTAGAATATTAAGTGATAAGTATGATATAAACTTTATAGCTGATGAAATAGCTGTAGGATTTGGAAGAACAGGTAAGATGTTTGGATGTAATCATGCAGAAGTTTCTCCAGATATAATGTGTGTTTCTAAGGGACTTACTGCTGGATATATGCCGTTATCTCTTTGCTTAATGACAGATAAAATTTATGATTCTTTTTATGATGATTATAATACTATGAAAGCATTTTTACATAGTCACAGTTATTCTGGAAATGCTTTAGGATGTGCTGTTGCTGTGGAAACTCTTAAGATCTTTGAAGAAGAAGATATTCTTGAAGAAAATATAGAAAAATCTAGGCTTCTAAAAGAAAAAGTTGAAAATGCTATAAAAGATATTCCTTATGTAGGGGAATACAGACAACTAGGAATGGTTGGAGCTATAGAGTTAGTTAAAGATAAAGAAACAAAAGAAGCTTTTCATTGGAAGGAAAGAGTAGGATATGAAATTTATAAGATAGCTTTAGAAAAAGGAGTTTTACTGAGACCACTTGGAAATATTGTTTATTTTATGCCTCCTTATATTATAAAGGAAGAAGAGATAGACTATATGGTAAATATAGCTAAAGAATCTATTTTGGAATATTTTAGAAAAGAATATGAGTAATAACAAAGAGAACCTTTTTAAGATAGAAACGGTTCTCTTTGTTATATATGCAGAATAAACTAAATATATATTTTTATATATGTTTATAAAAGAATTTACGAATTAAAAATTTAAAAAAGGTGAATTTTATATATAGGAGTATATTATTTACAGAAAGTTTTGGTAGAATATATAATATATACATACTAAAAAGGAGGAATATGAATGAATTTTGAATTGGATAAAATATATCATGGATTTAAACTAATAGAAGAGAATCATGTTAAAGAAATAAATTCAACAGCTAGAGTTTTTTTACACGAAAAAAGTGGGGCAAAACTTTTGAATTTACAAAATGATGATGACAATAAAGTTTTTGCTATAGGGTTTAGAACACCACCAAGTGACAGTACAGGAGTACCTCATATTTTAGAGCATTCTGTTTTATGTGGTTCAAGAAAGTTTCCAATAAAAGATCCTTTTGTAGAACTTGCTAAAGGTTCTTTAAATACTTTTTTAAATGCAATGACCTATTCTGATAAAACTTTATATCCTGTAGCTAGTAAAAATGAAAAGGACTTTTTTAACTTAATGGATGTTTATTTAGACGCAGCCCTTCATCCTAATATATACAAATATCCTGAAATACTTATGCAGGAAGGTTGGCATTATGAACTTGACAATAAGGATGATGAAATTACTTATAAAGGAGTAGTATATAACGAGATGAAAGGGGCTTTTTCATCTCCAGATGATATGTTATACAGAAAGATACAGGAATCTCTATTTCCAAATACTACTTATGGAGTAGAATCAGGTGGAGATCCTGCTGAAATACCAAACCTTACTTATGAGCAGTTTACAAATTTCCATAAGAGATTTTATCACCCATCAAATAGTTATATATATTTATATGGAGATGGAGATTTGGATAAACAGCTTAAATTTATAAATGAAGAGTATTTACAGGAATTTGACAAAATAGATATAGATTCGCATATAGACGTTGAAAAGCCATTTAATCAAATAAAAGAAGTTACAGCAGAGTATCCAGTATCACCAAATGACAATGGGAAAGATAAAACTTACTTTGGTTTAAGTTTTGTTGTGGGTGAATGTACAGATCCGGAATTGTGTTTAGCTTTTGAAATATTAGAATACTTGCTTTTGGAAACACCAGCTGCACCGTTGAAAAAGGCACTTATAGAGTCTGCACTTGGGAAGGATGTTTATGGTTTCTATGATAACAGTATACTTCAGCCAGTATTTAGTATTATTTTAAAAAATTCAAATGAAGACAAGAAGGAAAGCTTTAAGAATCTAGTTTTTGATACTTTAAGAGATCTTGTTAAAAATGGAATAGATAAGAAATTGGTTGAGGCATGTATAAATATAAAAGAATTTAGATTAAGAGAAGGTGACACAAGGACATATCCTAAGGGACTATTATACTATACTAAAGCACTAGATAGCTGGCTTCATGATAAGAACCCTTTAGCTCACTTAGAGTATGAAAAAACTCTAGAAAAAGTAAAGAGTGCTCTAGAAACAGATTATTTTGAAAAACTAATTGAAAAATATTTGATAAATACGAAACATAGCAGCTTGATTGTATTAAAGCCAAGACCAGGTATGGTTGAAGAAAAGGCAGAGGCTGTACGACAGAAATTAAATGACTATAAGAAATCACTTTCAAATGAAGAAATAGATAAATTAGTTAAGGATACTCAAGCTTTAAAGGAAAGACAGGTAAGCACGGAAAAACCGGAAGATTTAGAGAAAATACCACTACTATCTTTAGCGGATATAGATCCAAAGGCTGAGGAGCTCACATTGGAAGAACGAGAAATATGTGGAAATAAAATAATATTCTGTGATATGTTTACTAATAAGATAGTCTACTTAAGGTTTATATTTGATACTAGAACAGTTGAAGAAGAACTCATACCATATGTTGGATTCTTATCTGCTGTTTTAGGTAAAATAGGAACTGAAAATTACAGCTACATGGATTTAGCAAATGAAGTTAATATCTATACTGGTGGAATAGGATATAGTACTAATACGTATATATTAAATAATACTGAAGGAGAATATGTACCTAAATTTTTAGTGCAATCAAAAGCTTTAGTAGATAAATTTTCAAAATTAACAGAGCTTTTAGAGGAAATTATCTTAAGAACTAAGTTTGATGATAAAAAGAGATTAAAAGAAATAATTCAAGAGTTAAAATCAAGATTAGAAATGGCTATTTTTGATGCAGGGCACATTGTTGCAGCTCATAGATTATTCTCTTATTTTTCACCAATTGGACAGTATGAAGAAGCAATTGCAGGATTGAATTTCTATAAATTTATTGAAGATTTAGATAAGAATTTTGATTTAAAATATGATGAAATTATATCTAATTTGCAAAAGATATCTAAAAAAATATTTAATAAAAATAATTTAATTATAAGTGCCGCTTTAGAAGATGCTGATTATAATGTGATAGAGAAAAATATATGTCCATTAGTAAGTAAATTTGCAAGTGAAAAAACAGAGTTTAAGGAGTATAAATTTGATGTAAAAGCACACAATGAGGGGCTTATGACTCAAAGTGATGTTCAGTATGTTGCAAAAGGATGCAATTATAAAAAATTAGGATATGAATATAAAGGAAGTCTTCTGGTTCTAAAAACTATTGCAAGCTTAGATTACTTATGGAGTAATGTACGTGTTTTAGGAGGAGCCTATGGCGCATTTGCTTCCTTTGGAAGAAGTGGAAATATGTTTTTGGGATCATACAGAGATCCTAATTTAAAAGAAACGCTAAATATATATGATAATTTGGAAAATTATTTAAGAAACTTTGAAGCGGATAATAGAGAAATGACTAAATATATCATTGGAACCATAAGCAATTTAGACACTCCATTAACTCCACCTATGAAGGCGGATAAAGCAGTAGCTTATTATTTGAGCAATATTACTAAAGAGGATGTGCAGAAAGAAAGAGATGAGGTTTTAGGTGCTTCACGAGATGACATAAGAAGTTTTGCTAATATGATAGGGGATGCCATGAAGGAAAATTATTTATGTGTGTTAGGAAATGAAGCAAAGATTAGAGCAAACGAAGAAGTATTCTATAACTTAGTAGAGGTATTTAATTAGCGCATAAAAATGAGGTAAATGCAGCAGTGCTGTATGTTACCTCATTTTTTTAATCTAATTTTGGTTCATTTGCAAAGGCGTATTTGCTTAGGCTGTATAGATTATAGCGAAGAGGAATTCCAGACATAGTTATGTAGTCCATAGTAAACTCACCATCCCAAGGGTGAATAGATATAAGATCCTTGGAATATACATTTATAACGTATTTTTCATTTGTTTCGGAAAAGGTAAAAAAGAGTTTGTATTCAGGTTTTCCATTTAAAGATACAGGTTTTTCAATAAAATTTGGTTTTCTAAGGGAGTTTAAAAAACTTTTTACTATTTGTATATCTTCAGAAGTTAATGCTTCTGTTTTATAAAAATTAGTATCTAAAACTTGGATATTATGCTTAGAGCATAATGCAATATTTTTTGCTAGCAAATTTGTGTAGTAATAATTTGAAGGTTTTTTTTTGTTAAGGTATAATCTAAGACTTATAAACATTGAACATATTAGTATTAGTATTAGTATTATAAGACTACCTTTTTTCAAACTTATAGTCACCTCACTTTAATAGATATATAACAAAAATATGATTTAAATTATAGCTTTAGTACAAATGCTTATTACAAATATATTTAAAACTGCATATATTAAAATAGAATGTATTTTTGATGCAAACTATCTAGGAGGGGTATATATGAAAATATTTATAGATCCAGGACATGGAGGAAATGACACAGGTGCAGTTGGTAATGGGCTTATAGAAAAGGAGTTAGTTTTAGATATTTCTTTAAGACAGAAAGAATTATTTGAAAAGTTAGGTCATCAGGTTAAAATGTCCAGGACTACAGACAGATATGTTTATTTGAGCAGCAGAACCAGTGAAGCAAATAACTGGGGAGCTGATGTGTTTATTTCCAATCATATAAACCAAGGAGGTGGAGTTGGTGTAGAGGTATGGCATTCAATCTATGGAGGTAAAGGACAACAGTATGCTACTGATGTTATAATGAATCTTAGTGAAATATTTAAATCAAGAGGAACAAAAAGCAGAAAAGGTATAAATGGAGATTATTTTTATATAATACGAGCTACAGATATGCCTGCAATCCTTAATGAAATTGGATTTATTGATAGTTTAGAGGATAGTGAAAAATTAAGTAAAGCAGACATAAGGCAAAAATGTGCTGAAGCTGTAGTTTATGGAATACTTGGACAAAGAGTCCCAAAGGACATGCCTAGTTCAACTTCAAAGTTAATACCTAAGCTTACAAGATTATTAAGGTACACAACTCCAATGATGCGTGGAGAAGATGTAAGATTGGTTCAAAGTATACTGAACAAGCTAGGTTATGCAGCAGGAGCAGAAGATGGAATTTTAGGAATAAATACAGACAGAGCTATAAGAGCTTTTCAAAAAGCTAAAGGGTTAGTTGTGGATGGAATAGTTGGAGAAAATACTTGGGGAAAACTTATGGAATAATATAAGAAAAGTGCGACGGATTTTTCTTTAGTTTACAGATGACAGTTTACAGTTTACAGTGAAGGAAGTTTTTCTTACAGAAAAACTAACAATAAAAAAAACAAATCCTAGTGTAGCCTTTGGCTATACTAGGGTTTTATACTTCATTTTAAATTTTGCGTTAGCAAAATATCCTTAACTGTAAACTGTCCACTGTAAACTCTAAACTAGAATAATGTTGCATC
>JAVBWC010000030.1:0-51888 GCA_036677675.1 Clostridiaceae bacterium
ATGGTAAAAATAATTAAAAATCAATCCAGTAGCGAGGCATCACTGCTTGCTACTGGATTTAGTTTATCAAAAAATATTTCTTTATTCCATACGGTAATTCTTTGACGCTTACAAATAAATACTAAATAGAAAATTTATTTTAATATGTAACTAAGAATTTTAATTTGTTTTATTTTTGGGGAGGACATCAGGAGGACATTGGGAGGACTAAAAATTATTGAGAAATAGGAATGTTTTTTAGTTGTTATAAAAAAGCTATGTTTAAAAGAAATGTTGATTTTGAATGATAGGGATATGATTAAAGGGGTTTATGGTATAATATAGAAATATTAATAATACATTAATGTCGTTGTTTAAAGAAAGTGTGTCCCTAGAAGATATAGTGTGTTAAGACAAAATTATAAATAAAAGTGAGGGAGTATGTTTGAAAACTAATAAAATTTTCATCTGCCTTATTTCAATATTTTTAGTTCTAACAGTAGGTTGCACAAATGGGACTAAAAATGAAAGAAATAGAATTAAAAATAAAGGAAATAAAATTATAGTTGAAAAACGAGTTGGGGAAGTGGATAAGTATGAATACTATAATGAAATTGAGGATAGCAAAGAAGTACAAAATGTAAAGGATATTCTTAACACCATTAGTTGGGAAAATGTAAAAGTAGATATGGCATGTCCTCCTCACTATAAGTTTCATTTTGAGGACACTAATAGTAAATCAAGTGGAGTGATTTATGAACTATGGATAAGTCCTGATAAAGGTAGGATAGAACTTGTTGTTGATAGTGCAGATAAATATGTTCACTTAAACAAAGAAATATCAGGAAAGTTGTTTAAAATAATTACTGGGAAAAAATTGGATGATGTTAAATAAATTACTTTAGTCAACAATCTTCTTAAATAATGATATAAAAAGCTAGTATTCAAGTTAATAATTAAGCCACAACAGCAAAATGTAATGAAAATAAAAGGAGCTGCTGTAATGAAAAAATATTTAATGATTGCAATTTTAATTATATCAATTTGTTGTAGTTTATTTTGGGGAGGTAAATTATATTTTTTAGGAACTCAAGGTGAGCGAGAAGAAATATTAAATGCAACTGTTTGGCAATTATCTAAAGAAGGATATAAAGAAAATCAAATAGAAAAAATCCAAGTAAAGTATGACCCGATGAAAGGTGGAAATATTCCTTATGAGGTATACGTTATTTTTAAGAAGGATAGTTCTATAGTGCAAATTTATTCGTGGAGCAGTGTAGATAAAAAAGAAATTAAAAATATAGGTACAACTGCGCCATAAAAAATAACATATTCATTGTTACTTAATTATTATCTAAAATAGTTAAGACACAACATCAAAATATTATGATTACTTAAAACATAAGCTTATCTACTTGAAACAAAAGCTTACTTACTTGAAAGTAAATAGATTATTATTTATATATAACCTCATTCAATTCCTCAGCGGCTTCTATATTCATATCCTTTAAAACATGAGAATATAAATCCATAGTAATATTAATAGTACTGTGACCAAGTCTTGAAGAAGCAACTTTAACTGGGGTTCCGGCTAGAAGCATGAGGGCTGCATTTGTATGTCTGAGATTATAGAATTTTTGTTAATACAGTTATAAAAGTGATTTTTACAATTATATTTTTCTTTATAGAAGTACTTATTATAATAGACTAATTGTTGATTAATGGTAAGGAATTGGAATATAATATTTATACAGTCAATTTGCTTGAAAAAATAAGTTAATTATAAATTATGAAATGTGGTGAGAATATTTGTCTATATTATTAGAAATAGAAAAAGGAGAAAGCAGAAAATTAGAGTTTAAAGAACACTTACCAGAAAGTATGAAAATTTCTAAAACAGTAGTTGCTTTTTCCAATGGTGCAGGAGGTAAACTTATCATTGGGATTAATGATGAGGGGCAGGTAACTGGAGTTTCAGATGAGGAAGTTCTAGAAATACCAGATAAAATATCAAATATAATATATGATTCTTGCTATCCAGCAATAATACCTGAAATATATATTGAAAATATAAATGGTAAAAAAGTAATTATAGTGGAAGTTTTTCCAGGTAATCTAAAACCTTATTATATAAAGAGCAAGGGTAAATTAAAAGGAACCTACATTAGGGTTGGAGCAACAAACAAGTTATCTGATGAAGAAATGATTATGGAGCTGGAAAGACAAAAGAGAAATATTTCCTTTGATGAAGAATGTGTATATGATTATGATTTATTAAATATAGACTTATCAAAATTGAAGAATGATTTTTATAGATATACTGAAAAAGAATTAAACGAAGAAAATCTTGTTAATTTAAAATTGATTAAAGAAGAAAATGGAATAAAATATTATACAAAAGCATTAGTACTATTAACTCATAATAAAGTATTTGATTATGCAAGAATAAAATGTGCAAGATTTAAAGGGAATGATATAGGTGAATTTATAGATCAAAAGGAATTTAGTGGTCCTCTATATGAACAGGTAGAAAATACAATGAATTTTGCTAAAACTCATATAAATAAGAGTGGCAAAATAACTGAATTACAGAGAATAGATGAGTATGAAATTCCTCTTGTTGCAGTAAGAGAAGCCATATCCAATGCAGTAGTTCATAGAGATTACAGTATATCAGGTGCAGATATAAAATTTGCTATTTTTGATGATAGAATTGAGATAACTTCTCCAGGACTTCTGCCAAAAACTCTGGATATTGAAGATATTAAAATGGGAAGATCAGAGATAAGAAATAAGATGATAGCAAGATTTTTTAAGGAAATCAATTTCATAGAAGAATGGGGAACTGGAATAAGAAGAATAATAAAATCCTGTACTGATGCTGGACTTGAAGAACCTGAATTTATAGAAACAGGAATGTTTTTTAAGGTTGTTATAAAAAAGAAAAGTAGCGATAAAGTAGCGATAAGTAGCGATAAAGTAGCGATAAGTGGCGATAAAATTCAACTCAATAACAAAGAAAGTGAAATTGTTGACTATATAAAAGATAATGGAAGAATAACTAATAAGGAAGCAAGAGAATTAACCAAGTTATCATCTTCAGGTGTTAGAAAAATATTTGATGTATTGGCACAAAAGGAGTTAATAATTGCGGTAGGAGATAAAAAGAGTAGATATTATATATTAAAACAATAAAATATATAAAGTGGTACTAAGCAACCCGAATGAATTGGAACAGCAGGTTACTCAAAACAAAAGCTTATCTACTTAAAACAAAAGCTTGTTTACTTGAAAGTAAATACATTTACTTAAAACAGATATATTAAAAAATAAAACCTCTTCCATACTTGTGTAGAAGTACGGAAGAGGTTTGTTATTTATATATAACCTCATTCAACTTCTCTGCTGCTTCTACATTCATATCCTTCAAAACATGGGAATACAAATCCATAGTAATATTAATAGTACTGTGACCAAGTCTTGAAGAAGCAACTTTAGCTGGTGTTCCTGCTAGAAGCATGAGGGTTGCATTTGTATGTCTGAGATCATGGAATCTAATATGGGGAATTTCAAGTTTCTTTATAAAATCACCAAAGGCATGGGAGAAGGAGGAGGTGTTTAAAGGGGCTCCAGTGTCTCGTGTACATACTAGATTGTGATTATTTATTATTCTCCACCAGAACGAATTTGAAGCTCCATTTGCTTTATTTTTGGAGGACATTAGGAGGACATAGACACGAAAAAAGGACTTTGGATAAAACATCCAAAGTCCTTAACCCATTGATACGCTTGGTGCCGAAGGCGGGACTTGAACCCGCACGAGTGTTACCCCGACGGATTTTGAGTCCGTTGCGTCTGCCAATTCCACCACTTCGGCATGGAACATATATTATAATATCATAGCACAAATATAGTGTCAAGAGTTTTAAAAGAAATTTTTCACAAATTAACAATTTATAAATATAAAAAGGTCTATATAGACCTTTTTATATTTATATAAAGAGCTTTGTTTTAATCTCCATCAAAAATATCTCCAAGTAGACCTAATGCACTACCTTCTCCCACTCTCTTACCACCTGTTTGGGGAGCTGCTGCAAAAATTCTATCAGCAAGTCTGCTAAATGGAAGAGATTGAATCCATACAGAACCAGGTCCCCTTACAGTTGCGAAGAATAAACCTTCACCACCGAAAAAGGCAGATTTTACACCACCTACAAATTCAATATCATAGTGTACATCTTTAGTCATAGCAACAAGACAGCCTGTATCAATTTTTAAAGTTTCACCAGGCATTAAATCCTTCTTAACTATAGTACCTCCTGCGTGAACAAAAGCAAGACCATCTCCTTCTAGCTTTTGAAGAATAAACCCTTCACCACCAAAGAAACCAACACCAAGCTTACGTCTAAAATCTATACCTACAGAAACACCTTTTGCAGCACAAAGAAATGCATCCTTTTGGCATATTATTTTTCCACCAAGTTCACTTAAATCCATAGGTATAATTTTACCAGGATAAGGTGAGGCAAAGCTTACATGTTGTTTTCCATTGCCGCTATTTGTAAATACAGTCATAAACAAACTTTCGCCTGTAAGAATTCTTTTACCTGCACCGAAAAGCTTGTTCATAAAACCTCCGCCGGAATTTTGATGTGAGCCATCACCAAAAATTGTATCCATTTGAATGCTTGATGACATCATCATCATTGCTCCAGCTTCAGCTATGACACTTTCATTAGGATCTAGTTCAATTTCTACAAATTGCATATCGTCTCCATATAACTTATAGTCAATTTCATGTGAATTCATGTTATCCCTCCTATTCATATAGTTCAATTTTACCAAAAACTCATAGGGTATATCAATGTATATTATATGTTTTATAATATTATTATAATCTACTTAAAAATGATTATTTGTTTATATGTATTGATATAAATAATGAAAATGAGTAAACTAGATATAGTAAGGTTACGAATATATGTTTTTAATATGTAACCTAATAACGGAGGTAAAAATGAATAAAAAGAGATTGTTGATATTAGATGGCCACAGCCTTATGTATAGAGCTTTTTTTGCACTTCCTCAATTTACAAACTCAGAGGGAATTCATACAAATGCAGTTTATGGTTTTATAAAAATGCTTTTGAAGATGAAGGAAGAAATACAGCCTGATTATATAGTGACGGCTTTTGATAAGAAAGCCCCTACATTCAGGCATAAGGAATATGAAGACTATAAGGCAGGAAGAGAAAAAATGCCTTCAGAGCTTAGGGAACAGTTTCCCATAGTTAAAGAATTGCTACAAAAGCTTGCTATAAATATATTTGAAATAGATGGGTTTGAAGCAGATGATTTAATAGGAACACTTTCTGTGTTTGCTGAGGAAAAAGGTATAGAGGTTTATATTGTTACTGGAGATAAAGATGCCCTTCAGCTTGCAACGGATAATGTAAAGGTAGTTATAAACAAAAAAGGAATGAGCGAAAAAGAAATTTACGATAAAAATAGAATGGTAGAGGAATTTGGGGTTACTCCTAAACAGTTCATTGATGTAAAAGGATTAATGGGAGATAAGTCTGATAATATACCTGGAGTACCTGGTATAGGAACTAAAACTGCATATAAGCTAATTAAAGAATATGGAAGCGTAGAAAATGTGCTTGAAAATATAGACAACATCAGTGGAAAAAAAATGAAAGAGAATCTGATTGAGAATAGTGAGCAAGCTATTTTCAGCAAAAAGCTGGCAACTATAATGACAGATGTGCCTATAGACATTGATTTAGAGGAGATAAAATCTAAAGACGCTTATGATATTGAGGCAGTGAAAAGAATATTTGAAAAGCTTCAGTTTAAATCTCTTTTAGATAAATTTGAGGATAATAAGGATAAAATAAAAGAAGATATACATAAAGAAATAGAACCGGAAATTAAAGATATACCTATAGAATTTGAAAATATTAAAACTTTAGTGCAATTTTCTAACTTAATAAAAGGGATTCAAGAAAAAGTTTACTTAAAATTTGAATTTTTAGATTCAAATATATATTCAAAGGTTAGGTTTGATAAGATATATCTTAGATTAGAAGAAAAAGTATATGTTATTTACATAAATGAGATTTTAGATGAAGATAGAGAAAAAACTATAGGCCTATTAGAAAATTTATTTGCAAATGAAGGGGTAGAAAAAGTATGCCATGATATGAAAATGGCTTATGTAGTTTTAAATAAATATAATATTGAAGCTAAGGGAGTTAAATTTGATACAAAGATAGCAGCATATTTAATAGAGCCTTCCAGTAAAGATTACATATTGAAGGATATGATACAAGCTAAGCTTAAGGAAGCTATTGCAGGTGATGAAGAAGAAATAAGAATTAAAGAGGCTTACTACATCAAGCCAATATACGAAGAATTAGAGAAAAATATAAAAGAGCTTAATATGGAGGAACTTTTATATAAGGTTGAGCTTCCTCTTGTTGAAGTTCTAGCTTCAATGGAGTGTAAAGGCTTTAAGATAGATAAGGATAAACTTGTTGAAATTGGAGACAAATTTAAAATAGAGATAGAATCCTTGGAAAAAGAAATATATGATCTTGCTGATGAAGAATTTAATATAAAATCACCAAAGCAGTTAGGTAAGATTTTATTTGAAAAATTAGACTTACCTGTAGTTAAAAAGACAAAAACAGGATATTCAACTAATTCAGAAGTTTTAGAAAAGCTGGAGGATAAACATCCTATAATTTCTAAAATTATTGAATATAGGCAAATTACCAAGTTAAATTCTACTTATGTTGAAGGATTAAAAAATGTAATTGATGAGGATGAAAAAATACATTCTAGCTTCAATCAAACAGTAACTACTACAGGAAGATTATCAAGCACAGAGCCAAATCTTCAGAATATACCTATAAAATATGAAATGGGAAGAGAGATAAGAAAGGTATTTGTCACAAATGATAAAGAATCAATCTTACTTTCAGCTGACTATTCTCAAATAGAGCTTAGAGTTCTTGCGCATATAGCACAGGATGAAAATTTAATAGATGCTTTTAAGCATCACAGTGATATTCATACAAAGACTGCTTCTGAGGTTTTTAAAGTTCCTGTGGAAGAGGTTACACCTTTAATGAGAAGTAATGCAAAAGCTGTAAATTTTGGTATAGTATATGGTATAGGAGCTTTCAGCTTAGCTCAGGATATAAAGGTTTCAAGGAAAGAAGCAAAGCAGTATATAGATGCTTATTTTGAAAGATATCCTAAGGTTAAAGAGTTTATAAACAATATTATTAGTAAAGCAGAGAAAGATGGTTTTGTGACTACTATAATGAATAGAAGAAGATTTATATCAGAAGTTCAATCTAAAAATAAAATTATTAGAGCTCTTGGTGAAAGACTTGCAATGAACACTCCAATACAAGGAAGTGCTGCTGATATTATTAAACTTGCTATGGTGAATGTATATAAGGAGCTTAAAAAGAGAAATTTAAAAACTACTCTTATTCTTCAGGTTCATGATGAATTGATATTGAATGTGTATGAAGATGAGTTTGATGAAGTTAAGAGGATTGTTAAAGATAATATGGAGAATGTAATAGAATTGTCAGTGCCATTGGATGTTGATATAAATCATGGTATGACTTGGTATGAAGCTAAATAAGTGAGTTTAGGGAGGAGACTATGATTAAAATTGGTTTAACTGGTGGAATAGGTAGTGGAAAGAGTACTGTAACAAAAATGCTTTTAGAAAAAAATATTCCAGTTGTAGATGTTGATATTATTTCAAGAGAGGTTCTGGAGCTATATCCAGAAACTCTTGAAGAAATAAGGAATACTTTTGGAGAAGAATTTATTGATGAAAAAGGAAAGTTGAAGAGAAGAGAACTTGGAAATCATATTTTTAAAAGCAATGAATTGAGGAAAAAGTTAGAAAACATACTCATTCCACATATAAAAAAAGAAATATTTAATAGAATAGAAAGATATAATGAAATGGGAGAGAGCATTTGTGTAGTGGATGCAGCTACATTAATAGAACACTTTATACATAAAGAAATGGACTTTAACATATTAGTATGGATTGATAGAGAACTCCAAATAAAACGTGTAATGACAAGAGATAAACTTCAAAAGGATGAAATATTAAATAGGATAAATTCTCAAATGCGTATTGAGGATAAAAGGGAAGAAGTAGATTATATAATTGATAATAGGGGAGATTTGAAGTATACAGAGGAACAATTGGACAATATATTGACGGAAATTATACAAAACAGGAGGCAGTAATGAAGGCAAAAAAAAGAATTAGAGGGTTAATTATTATTATTGTATTAATATCAATAGTAATGAATGCAAAAGCTATAGGAAGAAAAATATATCCAATAAAATATGATACTTATATAAAGAAATATTCAGTTGAGTATAATTTTAATCCTTATATTATTGCGGCTGTAATAAAAACAGAGAGTAATTTTAATAAAGATGCTCGTTCAAAGAAAAATGCTATTGGACTAATGCAGATGACGCCTTCTACTGCGGAAGAAGTTTCTAGAAAAATGGGTATCAAAGATTTTAATGCTGAAATGCTCTATGATCCTGAATTGAATATAGATATGGGATGCTGGTATTTGAATGACTTGAGAAAAGAATTTGGTTCCAATATGGAGGTAATATTAGCGGCATATAATGGTGGAAGAGGTAATGTTAAAAAATGGCTTAAAGATAAAGAAAAATCTAAAGATGGACAAAATCTTCACTATATACCTTTCAAAGAGACAGATAAATATATAAAGAAAGTTACAGTAAATTATAATATATATAAATATTTATATGGTGATGAATATTTAAAATAGAGAGTATTTTGCAATACAGATTTTAACTTTTTTTCATAAGAGTATTGACAGTATACATTATAATAGTATAATAGTATTGTATAAAAAATATATACTCAAGCAGGAGTGGCGGAATCGGCAGACGCGCACGTTTAAGGGGCGTGTACCGCGAGGTGTACGGGTTCAAGTCCCGTCTCCTGCACCATAAAGTTAGAATTTGAGCCAATAGGGCTTACATATAAGGGTAAAACTAAAACTAAAACTATCATACGACCTTTTGTGAAAAACAATGTAGGCGTAGGATAGTTTTTTATTTAAGTAGGATGAGAAGATCAGGTAAAATAAATATATTAGGAGGAAAAATGAATAAGTATTTGATAATAAATACAAAAATTTTGCCAGAAGTTTTTGAAAAAGTGGTTCAAGCTAAAGAATTTTTAAAGACAGGTAGAGTAAAGGATATTTCTGAAGCTGTTAGAGAGGCAGGAATAAGCAGAAGTTCATACTATAAGTATAAAGATTTTGTTTTTACTGTTGCAGAAGCCACTTATGTACAAAAAGCTACTATTGGATTTTCGATATGTCATGAGGTAGGAACTTTGTCTAAAGTGTTGGATAGAATAGCTCAGGTTAATGGAAATATATTAACTATAAATCAAGATATACCTATAAATAATGCCTCTAATGTAACGATAACTTTTGATATTTCAAATATGAGTATTGAATTAAATGATTTAATTGAAGAAATAAAGGAAATAAAAAATGTAGTTAAAATTAACCTTATAGCAATGGAATAAGTATACAGGTATTAAAAGTGCTTAAATATTAAATTTGTGCATACTTTATAATATAGTTAAAATATTATGGAGGTATGTATATGGATTTAAATTATGAAGATAGAATGGATATGGAATACGATTTGGTACCTATGCCAACATATATGCAAATGGATATGTTAGGAAGGACAACACCTTGTATGCCTATGATGCCCATGATGCCTGATATGATGAGAATGTTTAGTATGATGAATGAAGATGGGGATGTAGAGTTTGAAGCTAATGAAGTGGATGATGTTAGAAGAAAAGAAGCTTATAATCCGAGTGAAGCAAATAACATACTTAGAAAAATGGAAAGATATAATCCAGGAATATTTAGAAATATGAGAATGTATGGAGTACCATATCCAGCTGCCAGATTATTGTGTGAAAAAATAATTAGATTAACTTTAATGTATTATGATGATTAATTAAAGAATGAAGGATAACCTCTAAAGCATAAATGCTTTAGAGGTTATTTTTTTAAAGGAAATTTAACGTTGGTGTAGAAATAATTAGAGAGGTGTAGAGTATGTTTGATATTAGATTAAAATTTGAAGATATAGAAATTTTAAGTATAGAAAAAGAAGATTTGGGGAGAATACATGAATGGTACGTTAAGGAAGAAAACTCTTCGCATAAATTTCAAGGGGAATCTATAAATGAAAATCAATTTTATGAAAGATTTTTGGAATATTATTTAAGCGAATGTGAGTTTTTTTTAAAGATAATTAGGAATAAGGAATTAGTTGGAATTATGAAAGGGAGAATTGAGTTTAAAAATCCTAATGAGGTTTGGATAGGATATTTGATGTTAGACAATTGCTTTAGGGGGAAGGCTTTAGGTAGTAAAGTATTAAAAGAGATAATAAAATATTTTTGTATTGAGTGTGGAATATGTAATTTTTACGTGAAAGTTAAGGAAAAAAATTTTAGTTTTATAAGTTTTTTGAGAAAAAATAAATTTGAAGTTTTAAGATTTTCACAAGAACAAGGAAAAAGCATAAAAAATAGCTTTGTAGTTTTAACAAAAATAATACAATAAATGATTTTATTGTAAATAATGTGATAAAAATATACAGGTGTTATTGACAATCTGTTATATAATAGAATATAATAGGGAATGTGTATGATAAATAGTTATAGGAAATGATTTTAAAAGTATGTTTCTTGCTATAAATTTTGTTGGCTATTAGAATTGAAAGCGTTATCTTTTAGCTGTGAGGAGGTAAAAAATGAAATATTTTATACATAAGATTATCATTCCAGCAGTTTTTTTCATAGCCTTTGGTTTTACAATGACTATTAATTGCTATGAAGCAAAAGCTGATGTTGGAGGAGGAATAACTCAAAGTGTAAATGTACGTTCGACAAAATTGGAAAGCAATAGAATTATAAAAGTACCGAATAAACAATCAGAACGAGAGAAACTTTCTAGAGGAAGTAGTAGTGTTACTGATAGAGTAATTGAATATTCTTATAAGTTTTTAGGAAAGCCTTATGTTTGGGCTGCTTCAGGTCCATCGGCTTTTGATTGTTCAGGATTTACAGCATATGTATATAGTAAATTTGGATATTCATTACCCCATTATACTGGATATCAAGTTCAAATGGGAAGTTCAGTACCGAGAAGTAACCTTAAGTCAGGAGATTTAGTATTTTTTGATACAATAGGATCTGATAGTCATGTAGGAATCTACATAGGTAATGGTAAATTTATTCATGCATCATCTGGAAAAAAACAAGTTACAATAAGTGACTTAGGTCAGTCATATTATAATTCAAGATATTCCACAGCAAGAAGAATTCTAGATTAATTAAGTTTTAATACATATATAAATATATAGTTAAATATTACATATATAAAATTCCGGTCAATTATGGTCGGAATTTTATAGTATAAATATCCCCATATAAAAATATAATTAAAGTAGATAAAGTGAAACTTAATTCACAAGATGTGTTACAATTGTAGTCACAAGATAAAGGGTTACTTTAATTTTATTAGGAGGGATGAAAATGAAATATACTAGGTATGATTTAAAAAAGAAAAATAATAATTTTATGTTTTTTATAATTGTAATAGTAACTATACTAATTTTAGCATTTATTTCTGGAACTATATTATCAAATATATTTATAAAAGGAGATAATCAAGCTAAAAAAAGTACAACAAATGAAAATAATGGAAAAACAATAGAGAAAAAAGAAGACAGTTTAAATAATAAGGAAACTGAACAGAAAATAAGTGATATAAATAGCTTTTCAGCTATTCAGTGTGGTGTTTTTACTAATAAAGATAATGCAGAAGTATTAAAAACGGAATTATCTAAATTTGGAAAAGCATTTTTGGTGGAAGATGGTAATAAGATTAAAGTTATTTTAGGAATATATTCAGAAAAAGAAGCGTTAGATGTAATAAAAAGACTTGAGGCTGATGGAAAAGAGTATTCAAGAAAAAATTTTAAACCTGAACTTAAAGATTCATGTGATGTGCAGATTTGCGAAATTATTGATGCAAACTTGCAGATAATACATAAGTTATATGATGATAAAGTAAAATCTGTTCAGACTAAACAGATAAAGGAATGGGCTGCTAATTTAAAAGAAGTTGATAAAAATGGTTCTAATTATAAATTGTTGTTAGAGATTAAAGACAATATTAATAAATTGCCAAAAGAAATTTCAAAAAATGATATAGATAAACAGAATATTTTTATATATAATGTATTAAATCAAATAAAATAAATAGTTTTTTAAGCATTCAAAATATTTTTGAATGCTTTTGTCAGGTTAAAAAAAAATTAAGGAAAAATTAATGGATATATAGACTTGTTTAAGTTTTTATTAAATGTTAAACTATATAAGATAAAAAGTTAAGTGAGGTATATATGGTGAGTAGTGATGGGAAAAATAGATTATTAGCTTTTGTAATACTACTAGGTGCAATTAGTGGGAATTTTATTGGAGATATTTTAGGTAGTAATGTAAAAATGCTAAGTTTCTTAAAAATACCATATCCTATTGGTACTTCTAGCCCATTTATATTAAATTTAAAAATGGTTAAATTGACCTTTGGGATTAATTTTAACATGAATATAATGGCCGTTGTTGGAATAACTATAGCAATGCTATTATATAGAAAATATTAGGAGTGATAAAGTGCGTATAGTTTTAGCTTCAGCGTCTGAAAGAAGACAAAGTCTTTTACGTAGGATTACACGTAATTATGATGTAATAGTAAGTGATTTTAATGAGGACGAAGTAGTTTTTAATGGGGATTGTGCAAAGTATGTAATGGAACTTGCTAAAGGAAAAGCTTTGGCGGTGTCAGAAATTATAAATGTAAATGCAGTTATAATAGGAAGTGACACTTTGGTAGCTTATAATGAACATATATTGGGCAAACCCAAAAATGAACTAGAAGCATTTGATATGTTAAAACTTTTAAGTGGAAATGTTCATCAAGTATATTCAGGGGTTGCAGTTTATCATACTTCTTCAAAAGAACTAAAAACAGATTATGTCTGTACAAATGTAAAATTTTCAGAACTTACAGAAGAAGAAATAAAAAAATACATAGCTACAGGAGAACCTATGGATAAAGCAGGCGCTTATGGTATTCAAGGTTTTGGTGGAGTTTTTGTTGAAGAAATTGAAGGATGCTATTATAATGTTGTAGGGCTTCCTTTAAATAAAGTAAAGTTTATGCTTAGGGAGATGGGGGTAAATCTATAAAAGGAGTAGTATATATGGATAATGCTTTCAAAATTATGGATTTACCACAAAATGAAAGACCAAGAGAAAGATTGCTTAGATATGGTGCGGAGGTTTTATCTAATAGTGAGCTTCTAGCAATTATTTTAAGAACTGGTACCAAGAAAGAAAACATTGTTAATTTGAGTAACCGAATCTTAAAAGAAAGTGGTGGCTTAAATGGACTTTTGAGTATGAACTGCGAGGAGTTTATGAGTCTTAAAGGTATTGGAACAGCAAAAGCTGCACAACTTTTAGCCATTGGAGAACTTTCAAAGAGATTTAAAACTTTTAAATCAGGAGACAGTTATATAATTAAACAACCCTCTGATGCTGCCAATTTAGTAATGGAAGATATGCGCTGCTTGAAAAAAGAACATTTAAGAATTATCATGTTGAATACCAAAAATTTTGTTATGGCTGTAAAAGATATATCTATAGGAAGTATAAATTCATCTATAGTACATCCTAGAGAAGTGTTTTCGGAAGCCATAAGAAAGAATAGTGCTTCCATTATAATATGTCATAATCATCCATCTGGAGACCCTACTCCTAGTGGTGAGGATATAAAGGTAACTCAGAGGTTAAAAGAATGCAGTAAATTATTGGGGATTGACTTGTTAGATCATATAATAATAGGAAATGGTGCTTACATAAGTTTAAAAGAAAAATCAATATTGTAGCTTTAAGTTTGAAAGGAGAAGTTGTTGTGGGATTATTTGGAATGACGAAAGATATGGGAATAGATTTAGGAACAGCTAATACATTGGTATATTTAAAGGGTAAGGGAATAGTTTTAAGAGAACCTTCAGTTGTAGCTATAAACAAAATAACAAACAAGGTTTTAGCTGTAGGAAATGAAGCTAAGCAAATGATAGGTAGAACTCCAGGAAACATTGTTGCAATAAGACCTATGAAGGATGGGGTAATTGCAGATTTTGATGTTACAGAGGAAATGTTAAGAAGTTTTATTTCTAAAGTTATTACAAAATCAGCTTTTACAACTCCAAGAGTTGTTGTTTGCTTTCCAACAGGGGTTACAGCAGTAGAAAGAAGAGCTATAGAGGAAGCAACTAAAAGAGCCGGTGCAAGAGAAGCATATCTTATGGAAGAACCTATGGCAGCTGCAATAGGTGCAGGACTACCTGTAAATGAACCAACTGGAAGTATGGTTGTTGATATTGGTGGAGGTACTACAGAAGTTGCAGTAATTTCTCTTGGTGGTATTGTTACAAGTAAATCCTTAAGAGTTGCAGGAGATGAACTTGATCAGTCAATTATTGCATATATCAAGAAAGAATATAATCTGATGATTGGTGAAAGAACAGCTGAAAATATTAAAATGGAAATCGGTTCAGCATATCCAACAGAAAGAACACCTGATGAGCTTGAACAAAATGAAGAAGGTGCAGAGGAAGCTAGTCTTGATTTATCTAAAGAAAGAACTATGGAAATTAGAGGTAGAGACCTTATTACTGGACTTCCTAAGGTAGTTGAAATAAATGAGACTGAAATTAGAGGTGCACTTAAAGAACCAGTAGCAGCTATAATTGATGCAATTAAAACTAATCTTGAAAAAACACCACCAGAACTTGCAGCAGATATAATGGATAAAGGTATAATGCTTACTGGTGGAGGTGCTCTATTAAAAGGACTTGACAGACTTATCAATATTGAAACACATATGCCAGTACATATAGCAGAATCACCTCTTGACTGCGTTGCAGTAGGCGCAGGTAAGGCTTTAGATAATATTGATAAGATTAGTGGAAAATAAAATATTATGTCATTTTTAAAGAATAAACTGACAGTAACTGTTATTGTGCTGTCAGTTAGCTTTTTAATTTTAATTGGCTATACTTCAAAAAGAGAAAAAATATCTACTGCAGAAAATGGTATAGGTGTTGCGTTGAATTCTGTTCAAGGTGTTATTTATAGTTTCAATAATAAAATTAAGAATAATGTAAGATTTATCATAGATTTTTCAAAGGTAAAAAAAGAAAATGAAGAGTTAAGAGCTGAAAATACTAAACTCCAAGATAAAGCATTAAAATATGATGCATTGGAAAATGAAAATGAGCGTTTAAGAACAATGTTAAACTTCAAAAATCAGAGAGAAGAATATGAATATATTGGTTGTGACATTATAGGAAAAAGTGGAAATAATTGGCTCGATGGATTTATAATTAACAGAGGAACAGATGATGGTATTAAGAAAAGAATGGTAGTTATTACTGGAGAAGGTCTAGTTGGACAAGTGACTTCTGTAGGAAATAATTGGTCTATAGTTCAATCACTAGTAAATGAGAATATAGCTGTTGCAGGTTTGGTTAATAGCACAAGAGAAAATGATGGTGTAGTAAAAGGATATAGAGATATAAATGATAAGCTTCTTGCAAAGTTATACTATCTTCCTTTAGATTCTCAAGTAAAAAAAGGGGACGTCATATTAACATCTGGACTAGGTGGATTATATCCTAAAGGAATAAAGATTGGAACAGTTATAGATATAGAAGAAGATAAAGGTAAGTTAATTAAAAATGCTGTAATAGAGCCAAGTGTAGATTTTAATAAACTTGAAGAATTGTTTATTGTAGTGCCTAAAAATGATAGGGAAGTAAAATATTAAGGTGATTATGTTATGAAGAAGATACTTACACTAATACTTTTGTCAATTTTGTTCTTAGTACTGGATAATGCTTTTATGCCATTTTTGGCGATAAAAGGTTATTATCCTAGTCTTTTGTTTGTATTTGCAATTTGCTATTCTATTATTAATGGCAGCTGGAGCGGTGTTTTTTTAGGAATATTTTGTGGATTATTACAGGATATTTATTTAACTAATTCTTTAGGAATTAATATGTTTTTAAATATGGGGATGTGTTTAATTGCTAGTAAAATAGGAAAAAACATATTTAAAGATAAATCTTTAGTCCCAATTGCAACTTGCTTCTTACTTAATTTGTTAAAAGGCGTTTTTATGTTTGTTATTCTCTATGTATTGGGAGAATATATAGAGATAAAAAGGGTACTATTTATAAGCGTATATAATATGATAGTGGGGATTTTCATGTATAAGAGAGTATATAAGCTTTGTCAAAAGGATTTTATGGTTAAAAATTGGAGATTTTAAAGTGGTGATATAATAAAATGAGTAAGTTTAATATGTTAAAAACCAAAAAAAAAATTAAGAAAAGCAAAGATGACAAATTTAATAGATATACAGCACTAGTGACTGTTATGTTCCTTATATTCTCTTTGATTATTTCTAAATTAATATATTTGCAAATTTTTCAATCTGAGTATTATTTAGAGCAGACTAGTAAAAAATCTATTAGAAGTATACCTATTGAACCACCAAGAGGAAATATAATTGATTCAAGGGGAAATATATTAGCAGAAAGTAGGCAAGGATATACTCTAGTTTTTACTGAAACAGATGAAAGTAAAAAGGAATTTTTCTCTACTATGCTTAAGGTTTTTCAAATACTCGATCAGAATGGTGAAGCTCAGAGAGATGAATTTGAACTTAAAATCAATCCTTTCAGATTTGAATTCGGAAGCGAAAATGCAAATACTCGAAGATGGATGGAGTTGAGATTTAAGAAAGATAGAGGTATGGATGAAAAAGTTAGAAAAGAGCTTTTGGGAGATAAGAAAGTAGAAGAACTAACTGAGGAAGATAAAAATAAGATTGATGAGGAACTGTTAAAAAAGACTCCTGAAGAAACCTTTAACTATCTATTAGATTTATATAATATTAAGGGTGAAGAAAATAAACTAGTATATACTGAGCTGTTTAATAATATGAAAGGTAATGAGGCTAAGGGTGGAGAAACTTTAGAGAAATATTTAAAGTTGTATAAGACAGATACTAAAAATAAAGATGAAGAAAATATATTTGCTGAATTATTTAAAGAGATGCCAGAGGAAATCTTTAATAATTTAGTTCAGCTTTACAATATTAAAAAAGATAGATATTCTTTAGACTTAAAAAGAAGATTTATGCTTGTAAAGGATTCTATAAAAATGCAGAATTTTTATGGATTTAAACCTGTTGAAATTGCTACAAATATTAAGAAAGATACAGCATTTATATATATGCAGAAATATGAGGAACTTCCAGGCATAGAGGTAACAGTGGATCCAGTAAGAGTTTATCCTAACAAGGAATTAGGTTCTGCATTTTTAGGTTACTTATCCAAAATAAACCCAGAGCAGCAAGAAAAATATGAGGAAAAAGGATATGATGCAAGTACAGATTATACAGGTGCTGCCGGAATTGAAAGTTCTTTTGAAAGTACACTGAGGGGTTCAAAGGGAACGAAAATTGTACAGATAAACAAATATGGCAGAATTATGAAAGAACTTGGTAGAAAAGAACCTTATCCTGGTAAAACCGTACAGTTAACTATAGATAGCGAGTTACAAAACACTGCTGAAAAGGCTCTTGACCAAGTTATGAAGAATTTACAAGCTCAAGGCAGAGTTGAGGATGTTGATACAACAAATGCAACAAGAGGTGCTGCTGTTGCTATCGATGTAAATACCGGAAAAATACTTGCATTAGCTAGTAACCCTGGGTATGACCCTAATTTATTTGCAGTACCAGGAAGGTTAACCCCAGAATTACAAGCTCAATATTTTAATCCTGATTTAAAGGCTTTTGGTGAAGAGTATGCTAAGAAGTTATTAAATCGAAATGGTATAGCAAGAGATGCTTATCAAAATAAAACTATTAATGATATTATAGAACGATTGTTTCCTTTAGATAAAACTATAAAAAATAATACTACTATAAGACAGGATATATACGATATATACCCTAAACCTCTATATAATTATGCGACAAAGAGTCTTATACCGCCAGGATCTACCTTTAAGCCACTTGTAGGAATTGCAGGTTTAGAAGAGGGTGTATTAGGACCTTATGAAACTATTTATGATGGTCTCGCTTACACAAAACACGGATATAAAGGTAAGGACTGGAATACGTATAGTTTTGGAAATGTAACTGTGGCACAAGCTATTGAGAAATCTATAAACTATTTTTTCTTTGAAGTAGGAGATAGATTATTTCAGACTAAAAAGTATAATGGAGGATTTGATGTCATAGCACATTATGCTTGGAAATTTGGACTTGGAGCTCCAAGTGGAGTCAAGCCGTCAACAGGGATAGAAATTCCAGAAAAATTCGGTCAAGTATACAATTTAGAATCAGGTAGAAGAATTTTTTCATCTCTTTACATGAATTCTTTAATTAATCTTTTACAAAAGGGAACGGATACGAGAACGCCTAATTATAAAAATCATTATATAGGTATGGATATTACAGAAAATGAAAAGGATAGTAGTAAAGTTAAAGAATTAAAAGAGAAGCTTAGAAATAGAATTTTAGAAGAAATGCAATATAAAGCCAAAGGTACTTCTGATATAAAAGCTATGTTTTTAGAACTTTCAAATAGCGATCCAGATTTAAAGAAAAAATATACTGATGGATATGAGCAATATTGCAAAAACTATGTTGGAAATGCTAGTAAGAAGATGACTTTTGAGGCTTATGCTGCAAATCAAGTAGAACAAACATGGATGGCAGCTGTTTACTCTATAGATGATGCTTATTTCAATATATATAATCAAAGCAATGTATATGATGCATCTATAGGGCAGGGTACGAACCAATTTACACCACTTCAGTTAGCTAACTATATGGCAACACTAGTTAATGGAGGAAATAGATATAGTGTGCATTTAGTTGACAAAATATTAGATCAGGATGGAAAAGTGGTAAAGGAATATAAACCTGAGCTTATAGAAAAAATAGCAATGAAAGACGTTAATGTGAGTGCTGTTAAAGACGGTATGAAAGATGTTACTAGTGGAGATGGTACAGCTCGTGCTGCCTTTGAAGGTTTTCCTATATCAAATGGTGGTAAAACAGGTTCTGCTACATTTGCTAAAATTCAAGATGAATTTGGAAGAACATCTTACGGTTTCTATGTAGGATTTGCACCTTTTGAAAAGCCTGAGATAGCGGTTTGTGTTGTAATATTTGATGGTGGACATGGAGGATATGTAGCTCCTGTTGCAAGGGCAATTTATGAAAAATATTTTGAAGAAAAATTGAAAAAAGAATACCCAGGTTATGTTCCTAGATATAATTTTAGTATTCAAAGTAATGAAAAACAAGAAAAAACAGAATCAGCAGTTGAAATAAATGTCGAAGGATAAAGATCAGAAAACCAGATAACTATTTATCTGGTTTTTAAATTTATTTTTGTAAATTGAAGGATTTATGAAAAAAATGTTGAAATATTAAAAAGGAGCGTTTATGGAGGGTTTGTATGGTTAAGGACGGTATAATAATAAAAGGTAATAAAGACGGATTAAATGTAGTTATCGACATGAATAAATTTAGAGATTTTGAAGAAATGCTTGAAGAATTTTTTAATAAATTATCAGTAGGAAAGAGATTCTATAGAGGTGCTACTCTAAAAATAACAACTCAACTAAAAGAACTTAGTGAAAGAGATTTAATAAAATTAAAAGATATATTATTTGAAGAATTTTTAATAAAAGACTGTATTTTTGAAGATAAAGAAGAGGCAAAATTAAAAATTTTTTCTGGTATTTATGAAGGACGTACAAAGTTTTATCGCAAGACTATAAGAAGTGGTCAAGTTATCAAGTATGGAGGAAATGTTGTAATAATTGGAGATGTAAATCCAGGATCTGAGATTTATGCCGCTGGAAATATAATAGTATTAGGAAATTTAAAAGGAAATGTTCATGCAGGTAATACAGGAAACACAAAAGCTATAATATCCGCATTTAGTCTTCAGCCTAAAATACTTCAAATAGCCAATGTAATGACTAGGGCTCCGGAAGATGATGAAAAAACATTTTACCCTGAAGTTGCGAGAATAAAAGACGATACAATAATTGTAGAGCCTTATTTACCTAATAAATTTGTATAATGGAGGAAAAGCATATGAGTGAAGCTATAGTAATAACATCAGGTAAAGGGGGAGTAGGAAAGACAACAACTACTGCTAATATTGGAACTGCCCTGGCTTCTCTTGGGAAGAAGGTTGTAGTAGTAGACGGAGACACAGGTCTTAGAAATCTGGATGTGCTTATGGGACTTGAAAATAGAATTGTATTTACTTTGCTTGATGTGGTAGAAGAAAGATGTAGATTAAAACAAGCACTTATTAAAGATAAGAGATTTTCTAATTTATATTTATTGCCTACAGCTCAAACTAGGGATAAGAATGATGTTACTACAGAGCAAATGTTAAATTTAGTTAGAGAATTAAAGCAAGAATTTGATTATGTAATTATTGATTGTCCAGCAGGTATTGAGCAGGGTTTTGAAAATGCTATTGTAGGAGCAGATAGGGCACTTATTGTTGTAAATCCAGAAGTTACTTCAGTAAGAGATGCGGATAGAGTTATTGGAAAATTAGATGCTAAAGGCTTAGATGATCATCAGCTAATAGTTAATAGATTGGATTATGAAATGGTAAAAAGAGGCGATATGCTGGATGTAAGTGATATATTGGATAGCTTGGCTATAAAGTTGATAGGTATTGTTCCAGTAGACGAAGAAATAACTATAGCCACAAATAAAGGAGAACCAGTAGTGTTGAATAATAAAGCAGTAGCAGGTCAAGCGTTTAATCATATAGCTAAAAGGATATTAGGGGAGGAAATACCTTTTATATCAACAGCTAATATGGAAAGTGGATTTTTTGCTTCAATAAAGAGAATATTTAAATTTAAATAGGAGGTATTACATGGATTTATTAAAGTTTTTTTCAGGTAAGCCTTCATCTAAAGAGGTAGCCAAGGATAGATTGAAATTAATATTAATTCATGATAGATCTAATATTTCACCTGAACTTTTAGAAATGATGAAAAGTGATATTTTAGAGGTTATATCTAAATATGTAGTAATAGATGATGGCGAGATAGATGTAAGACTAACTAGAACAGAAGAAGTTGAGGATAGTTCTCCAGCATTAATTGCAAGTATTCCTATAAAAAAAATGAAGGAAAGATAATAATATACAGTATTAGAATTGTTAGTCAAGGGATAAAAAAACTATGTATAAATTAAAAACTTATACATAGTTTTTTTATATTTATATGATATAATCTTATTTGTATTGGAGGGATAATTGTGCTTGAAAAATTAAAGATAAGTAAGAAATTACTAAGAGAATTAGACTATGGTATTATAATTATAACAACTCTTATAGTACTATTTAGCTGTGTTAATATATACAGTGCAACTTTTAGAAACGTAGGGATGTTTTTTGCTAAGAGACAGTTAGTTTGGTTTTTTATAGGAAGTTTTGTAGTATACATTATTTTATTAATTGATTATGCTTTAATAGGTAACTATGCTTCTATAATATATTGGTCAGGAATTATATTATTGTTATTAAACGATTTTGTTTTAGGAAGTGTTCATAAGGGCGCAAATTCATGGATAACAATAGGTGGTGTATCTATACAACCATCTGAATTTGCTAAGATTGGAATGTTAATAATGCTTGCGAAGCAATTAGATGATATGGAAGGCAAAATTAACGATCCTAGGAATTTTTTGAAGTTAGTATCTTATGCAATTTTACCTATGCTTTTGATAGTTATACAACCAGATATGGGAATGACAATGGTAACATTTTTTATAGTGCTTGGAGTTTTCTTTATTGCAGGTCTTGATTTAAAGGTTATATTTGGGGGATTAGGAGGAATTGTATGTCTTATTGCAATTGTATGGAATTCCCCTTTAATGAAAACTTATTGGAAATTAAGATTAAAATCATTTATTAATCCTGCAGCTTATGAGCAGGGAATGAGCTTTCAACTTAATCAATCCTTAATGGCTATAGGTTCTGGAAAAATAGTAGGGCAAGGCTTTACTCATGGGCTTCAAATAGCTGGAAATAATGTTCCAGAGGCTCATACAGATTTTATTTTTTCGGTTGTTGGTAATGAATGGGGACTTCTGGGAGCAGTATTTTTATTATTTCTTTATGGATTGCTTATATATAAGTTTATTAAAACGGCTAAAGATTCAAAAGATATATTTGGTACTATAGTAACAGTAGGTGTTACTTCAACATTTTTATTTTCTATATTTCAAAATATAGGTATGACAATTGGACTTATGCCAATTACAGGTATAACTCTACCCTTAATGAGTTATGGAGGAAGTTCTATACTCTCCAGCAGCATGGCTGTAGGTATGGTTTTAAACATAGGTATGAGAAGAAAGAAAATTAATTTTTAGGAGGGCAAAGATAATGAGGATAGCCTTAATAGCACATGATAACAGAAAAGAAGAGCTAATTGATTTAGTAAAGAGATATAGGGATGTTTTTAAGGAGCATAAATTATTTGCCACAGGTACAACGGGTAAGCTAATAGGAGAAAGGGTAGAATTAAATGTCCATAGGTTTTTATCTGGACCTTTAGGGGGAGATCAACAAATAGGTGCAAGAGTATGTACTGGGGAAATGGATATGGTTATTTTTTTAAGAGACCCTCTAACAGCACAACCTCATGAGCCAGATGTATCTGCTCTTTTAAGAATCTGTGATGTTCACGGTATTCCACTTGCTACAAATGTGGGAGCTGCTGAAGTTTTTGTGAAAGCACTTATGACAAAAAGATAAGAAAATTGCATAGCAATTTTCTTATCTTTTTACAAAGTGAGTATGAAGAAGCTGATGAGCTTTTTCGCCATAAGGTTCTCCTAAAAATTCACTATATAATTTTTGTATAGATGGATTTTCATGAGATTTTCTATATTGTTTATTTGCATCTTCTTTATAAATGGCTTCGATTCTCTTTTTTAGTATTGATGTATCACCGTAGATATATGGCTGACCGCCGCCACCAATACATCCTCCAGGACATGCCATTATTTCAATTAGATGATAGTTAACTTTTCCTTCTCTAATATTCTCAAGGATTCTAACAGCATTTCCAAGTCCATTTGTTACAGCAACATTTATATCCATATCTTTTATTTTAATTGTAGCTTCTTTAACGCCTTCATAACCTCTTACTGAATTAAATTCTAAAGTTGGACCAGATTCACCAGTTATCCATTCATAAGCTGTACGAACAGCAGCCTCCATTACACCTCCAGATGCTCCAAAAATAACAGCAGCTCCAGTAGATTCACCAATAGGGTTATCAAAAGTATCATCTTCTAAAGAAAGAAAGTCAATTCCAGCTTCTTTAATCATTTTTGCTAATTCTCTTGTGCTTAATACTATATCAACATCACGAACTCCATTTATTTGCATTTCTGGTCTTGCAGCCTCATATTTTTTAGCAAGACAAGGCATGATAGAAACCACCACCATGTCTTTAGGATCTACATTTATTTTTTCTGCAAAGTATGTTTTGGTTATTGTTCCAAACATTTGATGTGGTGATTTACAAGTGGAAGGAATATCTAATAAATCGGCAAAGCGATGTTCAAGTAAATTTATCCAAGCTGGACAGCAGCTTGTAAGCATAGGGAGCCTTCCACCATGCTCTAATCTATGAATAAATTCAGTAGCTTCTTCCATTATTGTTAAATCAGCACCGAAATTTGTATCAAATACATAGTCAAAACCTAAAGCACGAAGAGCAGATACCATCTTTCCGGTTACTAGTGTTCCAGGTTCTAAACCAAATTCTTCTCCTAGGGCAGCTCTTATGGCAGGAGCTGTTTCAACAACAACAATTTTATCCTTAGCATTTATTGCGTCCCAGGTATTTGGTATAAAATTAACTTCTGTTAGAGCAGCAGTAGGACAAACAGCAACGCATTGTCCGCAGAAGGTACAATTACTTTCAGCAATAGGCATGTTAAAAGCAGGTGCAACAACTGTATTAAAACCTCTATTAATTACGCTCAGTACATTACACATTTGAACATCGTTACACATTGTTTCACAACGTCGGCAGATAATACATTTATCCATATTTCTAATTATAGAATAACTTGAATTATCCGTTGGAAAATTAGTTGTTTTACCTTCATATCTAATTTCACGAATTCCAAGTTCTGCTGCTAGGGCTTGAAGTTCACAGTGCATATTTTTTTCGCATAATAAGCATTCTTTTGGATGATTTGATAGAAGAAGTTCAACAACAGCTCTTCGTGCCTTTATAGCTCTTATAGAATTTGTTTTAATCTTCATACCATTTACTACTGTAGTTGAACAGGCTGGTGCCAAGTTCCTTCTTCCTTCTACTTCAACAACACAAACTCTACAGGAGCCTGGATCATTTATTGTTCTATCATCATGAAGTTTAAAATGACACAAAACTGGTATATGAATATCAAGCTTTTCAGCAGCTTTTAATATTGATATTCCTTCTTCTACTTGAACTTCTCTATCATTTATAGTTAAAGTTACTAAACTCAAAGTATTCACCTCTTTTGTTATTTTTTTATAATTGCATTAACAGGGCATACATCATAACAAGTTCCGCATTTTATACATCTTTCTTGATCAATGACATGTTTTTCTTTAATATTTCCAATAATACAGTCTACAGGGCATTCTTTAGCACATTTAGTACATCCTATACATTTATCGGTTATCTCAAATCTTAATAAATCTTTACATACACCGGCAGGACAGTGACCGTCTTTTACATGAGCTTCAAATTCATCCATAAAATATTTCATATTACTTAAAATAGGATTTGGTGATGTTTGACCAAGACCACATAGAGATGTATCTTTTATAATTTCACAAAGTTCTTTTAAGTTTATTAAATCTAACTCTGTTGCTTTTCCTTTAGTGATCTTATCAAGTAACTCATATAAACGAGTGTTTCCTATTCTACAAGGAGTACATTTTCCACAAGATTCGTCCAAAGTAAATTCAAGATAGAATTTTGCAATATCAACCATACAGTTGTCTTCATCCATAACAATCATACCACCGGAGCCCATCATGGAGCCTATAGAATTAAGTGATTCATAATCTATAGGAGTATCCAGAAGAGAAGCAGGAATACATCCGCCAGAAGGACCTCCTGTTTGAACTGCTTTAAATTTACGATTATCTTTGATTCCGCCGCCAATATCGTATATTATTTCTCTTAAAGTAATTCCCATAGGAACTTCTACTAATCCAACATTATTTATTTTACCTGCAAGGGCAAAAACTTTAGTACCTTTTGAAGTTTCAGTTCCAATTGAAGTAAACCAATCTGCACCTTTGTTTATTATTGCTGGAATATTTGCAAAGGTTTCAACATTGTTTACACTGGTTGGTTTATCCCAGAGTCCTTTTTCGGCAGGGAATGGAGGCTTATTTTTAGGTTCCCCTCTGTAACCTTCTATGGAATTAATCAATGCAGTTTCCTCTCCACATACAAAGGCGCCAGCCCCATATTTTAGTTCAACGTCAAAACAAAAATTTGTTCCCATAATATTATTACCTAGAAGTCCATATGCACGGGCTTGGTTAATAGCTATTTTAAGTCTATCTATAGCAAGAGGATATTCTGCTCTTATGTAAATAAAGCCTTTTGATGAGCCAATAGCGTATCCTGTTATTGCCATGGCTTCTAGAACGCTGTGAGGATCTCCTTCTAAAATTGAACGATCCATAAAAGCGCCAGGGTCTCCCTCATCTGCATTACAAATAATATATTTTTCATCAGTTTTATACTGCTTTGCAAGAGCCCATTTCTTACCTGTAGGAAAGCCACCACCGCCTCTTCCTCTTAGACCAGAATCTGTTATTAATTGTATAACTTCATCTGCAGACATGGATGTAATTACTTTGCCTAATGCCCTATATGCTTCAGCAGCAATGGCTTCCTTTATATCTTCTGGATTTATTAATCCGCAGTTTCTCAAGGCTATTCTGTATTGTTTTTGGTAGAAGGACATTTCGTCCTGTCTTTTAACTTTTTGCTTTAATGTTGGTTCTTCATACAAAAGTTCTTCTATAATATTACCCTTCATTAGGTGTCTTTCAACTATTTCTTTTGCATCTTCGGGTTTAACATGAACATAAAAAACATTATCTGGGTCTACCTTTACTATAGGGCCTTTTTCACAAAAGCCAAAACATCCAGTTATTCGAACCTGTACAAGATCTGACAAGCCTGCATTATTGATTTCAGTAGTGAGATTATTAACAATATCTTGACTACTTGATGATTTGCATCCAGTTCCACAACACACTAGAATTTCCCTTTTGCATTTTTTGTTTTCAACCAGCACTTCATCTTCGTGAGATACAATTCTCATTTTTAAAAGTTCTTTAAATGTATCATGTTTCTTTAAAAGTTCTTCGAAGGATTTAATTTTATTCAAGATTTAAACCTCCTTATCTGAATAAGATTCTAATAATTTTTTTACGTCTTCTTTTTTAAAGTGACCATAAACTTTATCATTAACTGTGACTACTGGAGCAAGGCCGCAGGCTCCAACACATCTTAAAACCTCAATTGTAAATTTCCCATCTTCAGTAGTTTCTCCAGCTTTGATATTCAATTTCCTTTGAAATTCTTCTAGAATAAGGTTAGATCCTTTTACAAAGCAGGCAGTTCCCATACAAATATTTATTACATATTTTCCTCTAGGCTTAGTTGTAAAGTATGAGTAAAATGTTACTACACCATATACTTTGGTTACAGGTACATTAAGTCTATAGGCAACATAGCTTTGTACTTCCTCTGAAAGATAGCCAAATATTTCTTGTGATTTATGCAGTACCTCGATTAAAGAACTCTGATTGTTTGGAACTTTATCGATAAATTCTTCTAGCATTTTAAATTTTTCATCTTTTACATTATTTGAACACACAAAATATACCTCCTTACATTGCATGAGAATTGTAAAGTTTCTAGAGTAATTTACTTAAATAGGAAACTCAAATCTATGATTTGATATTTATCCTATACGCAGAGTGTAAATTCAATTGGAGCAAAAATTTTATCTAAAATTAAGTTTTACTTTATTATAAATATAGATACCCAAAGCACATGGAAATTTTGACTATATTTTAACACTACAAAGGTGTAATAAATAGGGGGTATTATTCAATGGAATATATTATAAAGTTTAATAATTGAAGAAAATATAAAACAATAGCAGAGTTATGTTATATAGTTATAAATAAAACCATTGATTTGTAAAAATCAATGGTTTAAATCTTTTTAATTTGAAATTTACTTATCATTAGATAAGATAAAATTATAACTAAAATTATTGTTATTTCTCCATATATTGCCTTATTTGAAGTTATTAAAGAATATAAAGCTAATGACATACCAGCAGCTGTAATTGGAACACCTGAAAATACTCCGTCAAAAGATGTAATGTTGTATCTAGCAAGTCTATATGCCCCAGCAATAGGGAAAATTAAAACTAGAATATATCCAGTTAATCCAAGATGTTGAAAGCTGTTAATGTTAAAAACAAGAATAGAAGGTGCTACTCCAAAGGAGATAAGATCAGCTAAAGAATCTAATTCTTTTCCTAATTCACTGGAAACATTTAAATATCGTGCTACACGACCATCATATCTATCCATTAGTCCTGCTAATATTATAAAGTAGCATGCTAAAGTATAATTTCCTTGAAAACTCATTATTAAAGAAAGAATTCCAAAAGCTAAATTACTCAGAGTAAAAGCGTTAGGTATAGCATTTTTAATCTTAACCATTATTTATCACTCCTAAATTTTAATACCTTTGATTATAGAATATCAGCTTTATCTTATAGTAGTCTTATAAAAACCTTAAATCAATCTTAAATATAATATTTTATAAAAGTAAAAGATACAATAATTTATAAATATAATAGATTATTATATCTTTTATTTACATATTATTTTTTAAAGGTGATTGTAAATATGCATCCTTTGTTAGTATCCGTTTCTAAATCAATAGTTCCTCCTTGTTTTTGTATTAGAGTTTTGGTTATAGCAAGTCCAAGTCCTGTTCCACCACTCTTGGAATTTCTTGCAGAGTCTACTCTCACAAAAGGTTCAAAAATATCATTTGAAAGATTTTTGGGTATTCCGATTCCGTTATCTTTGATTATAATTTCTACTTTGTAGAAATTTTCTTTTACTATTATAGCTAAATTTGTATAAGGAGGATTATATTTTATAGCATTTATGAATAGGTTGCTTATAGCTCTATCCATACTTTTGGAATCAAAACATATAAAAATACTTTTCTCAGGTATGTCAAAATCATAATTAATATGTTTCTCCTCCATTTGAGGAATATATAAGGCAATAAGTTCTCTTAAAAATTCGCAAATATCTCTCTTTATAAGATTAAGATTAAAGTCAGTACTCTCAAATTTAGAAAACTCAAATAAATCTTTAATTAAGTTATTGGCTCGTATACTGTTGTTTTCTATAATAGTCAAGTACTTAGTTCTTTCTTCCTTTGATATTTCTGTATTTTTTATAAGTAAATCTGAGTATCCTATAACACTTGCAAGAGGATTTTTTAGGTCATGAGATATATCCATGATAAGCCTTCTACGATTTTCTTCAGATTTTTCTTTAAGATTTCTTTCTTCTTCTATTTTTGAAGCCATTAAATTAAAAGCATCTCTTAACTCACCAAATTCATTTTGTGATTTTAAATCAATTCTTGTAGAATAATCTCCTTCAGTAATTTGCTTAACTCCATTTAGTAATATTTTAAGAGGAGTAACAAAGTTTTTGGAAGTTAGTCTGGAATAAAGAAGAATTCCTAATATAAGAATTATTAAATAAAAAAATACAACAGATTTTAGAACAAAGTCAGGTTTAATTTTTGAGTCTTTATCATATAAGGCTTGGAGATTTTTATTTGGTACAACCACTACCAATAAGAAATCTTTATTTTTATTATAAGCGAAGCTATATATGTAGTCATTTTCGTATTGAAAATTATCTCCATTATTTATTAGCATTCTATAATACTGTTCTTTTGTATATTTCTTTTTGTTTTGAATGGAAAATCCTTTTGTATATATTACATTTAAATTTTTATCGATTATCTGTATAAATCCATTAACCCTTAATATTTCTGATACATTTATATTTTTATAGTCATCTTTCATTATTTGAGAAGCTATTATTTTAGTTTCATCAACGTGTTTGATAGAAATACTAGTGACATAAATTGTTATTACTAAAGATATTAAAAGTATAAAAGTCATTAAGAAGTATAATAATACGTAGTTCTTTAAAAGTAGATTTGCAATTTTTCTTTTCTTTTTTTTCTTTTGTAGTTTCATGGTTGTACCTTTTCGAATTTATATCCTATACCTCGTACTGTTTTTAAGTACTTAGGAGATTTAGGATTATCCTCAATTTTATCTCTAATATGACTAATATGTACCATTATAGTATTATTATCGCCATAATAAGGATCTTCCCATACAGCTTCATATAATTGCTTTTTAGTATATACTTTACCGGCATTCTCCATAAGAAGTTCTAAAATTTTGTATTCTTTAGGATTTAATTCAATGACTTTTTCAGATTTCAATAATGTAAAGCTATCCTTATTAAGGGTTAAATTCCCGATAATTAGTGTGTCATTTAGATGACCATTTGTATATTTATAGTATCTTCTTAGTTGAGCTCCTATTCTAGCTATTACTTCTATGGGGCTAAATGGTTTTACTATATAATCATCAGCTCCTAAACCAAGACCTAAAATTTTATCTGTATCATCTGATCTTGCGGTTAAGAATATAATAGGTATTTCACTAGTCTCTCTAATTTTTTTCAGGACTTTAAAACCATCTATACCTGGCATCATAACATCAAGTAAAGCTAGATCTATGTGTTCGTTATTAAATATTTTCAAGGCTTGAAGACCGTCTTCAGCTTGAAATACTGTATAGCTTTCTTTAATTAAATGAAGTTCTAAGAGTTCTCTTATATCTTGCTCATCTTCTGCTAGCAGTATATTCATTAAATTCACCTACCCTAAAATTTATAATAATAAAATGTTTAATATTTACTTTTATAATATAGGAAAAAGCATATTTAGTAAACAGTATAAGAAAAGTACGACGCAATTTCCTTTAGTTTACAGTTTACAGTTTACAGTAAAGGAAGTTTTTCTTACAGAAAAACTAACAATAAAGTACAAAAGCTAGTATAGCCTTGGCTATACTAACTTTTGTACTTCATTTTAAATTTTGCCTTAGCAAAATATCCTTAACTGTAAACTGTCCACTGTAAACTCTAAACTAGAATAATATAGAAATATTTTAAATAAGTTGGATATAATAATTTAGTATAATGATAATATAAGAACTGGGAGGAATTAAGTTGAAATTTTATGAAGAACTAAGTAATGTATATGATATTGTTTTTCCAGAGAATGAAAATACAGTTGAATTTTTGAGTAAAGATTTAATGGAAGATTCAAAGATAATGGATTTGGCATGTGGTACAGGTACTTATTCGATAGCTTTAGGAAAACAGGGACACGAAGTTACTGGCATTGATTTAGATAAGAAGATGATAGAGATAGCTAATACTAAAATAAAAAATTTTAATGTAAAGTTTATTGAAGGAGATATACGTAATAGCTTAAAAGGTGAAAAATATGATAGAATTTTTTGTATTGGAAATTCTTTAGTACATATTAAAACAGGAGAAGAGATTAGAACTTTAATTAGCAATATGTATGATTCCCTTGAGAATAATGGTTCAATTATAATTCAGATAATTAACTATGATAGGATATTAAGGTATAATATAAAATCACTACCTACTATTGATAGAAAAGATAAAGGTATTAAATTTATAAGAGAGTATAAATATTCAAAAGAGGAAACCCTAATTGATTTTCAAACAGAATTACTAATTTTAAAAGACGGGGTATTGGAGAAGTACGAAAATAGCGTACCATTACTTCCAATAAAAAGTAAAGAAATTATAGATATTATAAAAAAAGTAGGATTTTCAAAAATTGATTTGTATGGCAGCTTTTTAATGGAAAAATTTACTCAGGACTCTTATGCTTTAGTAATAAAGGCTTTTAAATAAAAGTAGTCTTTTTTTAAATCTTTTTTAGGTGTTGAATTATCATCATAAGATATATATAGTTATATATGTATGATGAAGGATTAAGAGAGGACAAGCAGAAAATAACATATGATGCGTTAAAAGTTAATGAAGAAACAAATAATTAAATTTAAGGAGAATGTGTATAATCAGGAGTTGATAATATGGAGAAGAATTATTTGACAAATGCTATGAATTTGGCAAAAGAACTATGCCAAAATAAAGTAAAACATGGAGATGTGGTGGTAGATGCCACTATGGGAAATGGTAATGATACAATATTTTTATGTAAATTAGTAGGTGAAAAGGGAAAAGTATATTCTTTTGATATCCAAGAGAGTGCTGTAGAAAAGACTAAAGAAAATCTTAAAATCAATAATGTTGAAGGACAAGTTCAACTTATACTTGATGGTCATGAGAACATAGATAAATATATAAAAGAGGAAGTTAAGCTTGTTATGTTTAATTTGGGTTATCTACCTAAAGCTGAACACAAAATTACAACAAAAGTCAGTACAACTATAATGGCTATTGAAAAGTCATTAAAGCTATTACAGAAGAATGGAATTGTGATATTAGTTATATATCATGGTCACGAAGAGGGAAAAAAAGAGAAAGAAAATATAGAGAGTTTTGTTAAGAATTTAAATCAAAAGGAATACAATGTAATTGAGCTGTGTTTTATAAATCAGGTAAATAATCCACCAGT
This sequence comes from Clostridiaceae bacterium, assembly GCA_036677675.1. Classification (GTDB taxonomy): domain Bacteria; phylum Bacillota; class Clostridia; order Clostridiales; family Clostridiaceae; genus Clostridium_H. Next base: position 32,174 of record JAVBWC010000030.1, read on the forward strand.
ACTTATAGCTGTAGAGAAAAGATAACGATTGAAAGTCTCTAGAGTGGTTCAATTTAAATAGGGAACCAAAATTTGTAATTCAAGTTTCAATGCTTATACAGAACTGAAATTTAGCTTTATTTTAGGAGGATGAATAGTTGTTTAAAGATGAGAAAATCCCTTATGTAAATATTTTAGTGTTAGTTGCAATTTCATACACATTTATAAAACTTATAGATAATTATGAATTTGTATTTGGAGTTATAGATAGTTTTATTTCTATATTGTCACCTTTTATTTTTGCATTTGTAATAGCCTATATGTTAAATCCAATTTTGTCTTTTTTAGAAAAAAAATTTAATTTAAAAAGATCTATGAGTATTGCAATAACCTATATTGTAATAATTGGTTTAATACTTATCTTTTTTATTATATTGTTGCCTAAAGCTGCATATAGTTTAGCTGATTTAGTAGATAATTTACCTAAATTTACTTACCAAACAGAGCAGTGGATAGATAAGTATATTTCAAATTCAGACATTCTAAGTAAAATAAGGGTTAAAGCTTTAAAAAATAGCAATATTACTCCAGTTATTCCTAAAATGACTAGTACTTTAAAAATAATTTTAGATATAATTTTTGATAAAACTGTATCAATTACAGTTTCTTTAATTAATGTTGTATTTGGATTTATAATATCAATATATATACTTTATGATAAAGAGAAGATAATAAAAACAACACAAAAATTAATATATATAGTTTTAAAAAGAAAGAATGGAGATACATTAATAAATCTTTTAGAAAACATTCATAGTATGTTAGGAATTTGTATAGGTAATAAAGCATTTGATTCTATAATTATAGCTAGTATTTGCTTTTTAGGACTTATAGTATTAGGATCTCCATACGCGTTATTGATAACAATAATAGTTGGTATTACAAATATGGTTCCTTATTTTGGACCTACTGTAGGAATGATAGTAGCTTTTATAATAAATCTTTTCTTTAATCCTTTTAAAGCTGTTAAGATTTTAATATTTTTATTTTTCCTTCAGCAGTTTGATTCATGGTACTTAGATCCTAAATTAGTAGGAAATAGAGTGGGACTTAGTCCGCTTCTGGCAATTTTTGCAATAACCATAGGTGGAAGTCTATTTGGTGTTGTAGGAATGCTTCTAGCTGTTCCTATAATGGCTGTAATAAAGATTTATATTGATAAAATTCTTATAAAATATCCTAAGATAGATAAGGATAATAGTGCTGCTTAAGGTTATGGATTAAAATATATTTAAATAAAGTTGATAGGATTCATTTACAAAGAAGAGTTTAAAAGGAGAAGGTTTTATGGAGAATAGTAAGGGGTATATTCATATTTACACAGGAAATGGTAAGGGGAAAACTACCTGTGCACTTGGTCTTTCTTTAAGGGCTATTTGTGCTGGAAAGAAAGTTTTCTTTGGGCAGTTTATAAAGGGTATGAAATATAGTGAGCTTGATGCGATAAAGTATTTACCTAATTTTGAGATGAAGCAGTATGGAAGAGACTGTTTTATTTATAACAATCCTAGTGAAGAAGATATAGAGGTAGCTAAAAATGGACTTTTAGAAATAGAAAATATTTTAGTTAATGGTAATTTTGATCTGGTAGTTATGGACGAACTAAATATAGCTCTTTATTATAAATTATTTTCAGTGGAAGAAGTGATAAAGATTTTAGATAAGAGAAAAGAAAATGTAGAGATTGTAATTACGGGAAGATATGCATCACAGGAACTTATTGATAAAGCAGATTTAGTTACAGAGATGAAGGAAATAAAACATTATTATAAAAGTGGTGTTCAAGCAAGGAAAGGAATAGAAAAATAATAACTAAGCTAATAAAACACGTATATATTAATTATTCTCAAGAAAATTTAATACATTAAAAGCTTAAAACGTGCTAATTATTAAAGATTAGCACGTTTTTATGATTAAGAATAAAAGAATTAAAGAAGGTTTATTTTTATATGGAAAAATTTAAAAGAATTATAGAAGAAAACTTCTTGACTTAAATGTCTTATAATATACAAATTCAGTTATGGATATAACTGCTTATTTCTAGCAATACAGTTTTTCATATTTAAATCATAAGTTCTAGAGCGGTTAAGTTTATATCCTCTGTAAATCAATATAAATTCTACTATAAGTACAAATATTAGTATAAGGAGAAGCTTTAAAAAATTAGAATTAATAGTTTTTTTAAGCATGGGTAATCTCCTAAAATAATTATTACTCATATTATTTTATGCAGAAAAGAAAATTTACAGCATAGAAGGTTAAGGATAATAAAAAAAAATAGATAAAATAACAAAAAATACATTAAATAAGTGACATAAATTCCATTATAAGGTATAATTAAAAAGAAATAATGGATTAAGAGGTGATAAATGTGGATGAAAATAAAAATTCTTCTATAGTATTAATGGTACAAAATGCATATAAAGTATTTTGCTACTATGATATTTCCCCTTTAACGGTGAAAAAATTTGAAGATATATATGGAGAAAATATGTGGAGAAATTCAAAACCAATTTTAAAAGTTTTTCAAGTGGAACAAGGAATAGCTAAGGAAATAGAAACAATTTACTTAGATGCATTTGCTAACAATTGGTATATAAATCTCAATAGAGATGATATGGATATATTTGTGAAGTTGGGAAGAATGCTTCCGGATGATAGATTTGTTTCAATTGCATTTTCAAATACAGTAACAACTCCTAGGGATAGACAAGCATGGAATAGAGATGTATATTATGTAGATGTTTCTAAGAACTATGAAGAGAATCCAGATACTACACTGCCTACTTGTAATGAAAGCAACAATTGTAAAATCAATAGAAATGAACTAAAGCCTTACCCATTTATGGTTGAAAAAAAAAACAGTAAAGGCATATAAAATAGCATTAGGTGAAAAAAACTATTTTAATGAATATTTTGAAGAATATTTTGATAAAGCATCAAAGGAAGATATAGAAGCTTCATCATAGTGAAACTAATGGAGGGATAAATATGGAAAAAGGATATGTTGCATTAATATTACACAGTCACCTACCTTATGTAAGGCATCCAGAAGCTGAAGATGCATTAGAAGAAAGATGGCTTTTTGAGGCAATGAGTGAATGTTATATACCAATAATAAATGGTTTTGATAATTTAATTAAAGATGGAATTCCATTTAAGATAACTATGAATATTTCGCCACCTCTTATGGGAATGCTTGAAGATGAATATTTAAATGAAAGATATTTAGATTATTTAAATTCATGCATAGAGCTTTCAGAAAAAGAAATTATAAGAACTAAAAATGACGAAAAATTGAATAAATTAGCGCATTTTTATAATGAAAGATTCAAAATGATATTAAGAAAATATAAAGAATATGATAAAAGATTGATGAATGCTTTTAAAAAATTTGACAAGCTAGGATGTCTTGAAATAATAACTTGCTCAGCAACACATGCTTTACTTCCACTGCTTGCAACAAATCCTGAGACTATAAAAGCTCAAATTGCCACAGCTGTTCAATCATACATAGACTGCGTTGGACATGCTCCTAAGGGTATATGGCTTCCAGAATGTGCTTATACTTATTCTCTTGATACATTTTTAAAGGAGTACGGATTAACTTATTTTATTTCAGAAAATAAAGCTGTTCTTAATGCTTCTCCTAGACCTAAATATGGAACTTACACTCCTATATCTACACCAAATGGAGTATGTGCTTTTGGTAGAGATATGGAGTCATCTGAACAGGTATGGAGCACTTATTTAGGGTATCCAGGAGATTATAATTATAGAGAATTTTACAGAGACATAGGGTATGAAGCACCTATGGAATATATTGCTCCATATATTAATAGGTCTGGAATAAGAATTGATACAGGAATTAAATATTATAAAATAACTGGTAAAACCGAATATAAAGAGTATTATGATAGGGACATGGCAATGAAAAAAGTAAGAGACCATGCAGGACATTTTGCTGATGGAAGAAATAGACAGATAATGTCAGCCAGCCATCAAATGGATGTGCCTCCACTAATAACTTGTCCTTATGATACAGAGCTATATGGACATTGGTGGTTTGAAGGTCCTGACTTTATAGAACAATTTATACGCATGGCTTCTGAAGAATGGACTAACTTCAACCTAACAACACCATCAGAATATTTAAAACAAAATCCTATGGTTCAGTGTTGTAGTCCTTCACCATCAAGTTGGGGAGAAAATAGTGATTATTCTGTGTGGTTAAATCCATCAAATCATTGGATATACAAAGATTTGCATAGATGTGAAGAATCTATGACAAGACTTGCCAATACCTATAAAGAACCTACGGACATTCAAAAAAGAGCATTAAATCAGGCAGCAAGAGAGCTTATGCTGGCGGAGTCTTCAGATTGGCCTTTTATTATTAAAAATAATACTACAGTAGAATATGCTGTAAGAAGAGTAAATACTCATGTAGAAAGATTTAACAAGTTATATGAAAATATAACAAAAAATTCCATAGATATTAAATGGCTTTCTAATATTGAAGAAATAGATAATATATTTCCTAATGTTAATTATGAAATATATAGTAAAATTTAAAATAAATCCCTGTAAACTAAAGGTTTACAGGGATTTATTTAAGCCTAAAGTAAAAATGGATATATATATACTTTTTATTTTTTATATTATAAATTATAATAGGTTTTAGAATAGATTTGTAAAAGGAGATTATATGGATAAAGAAATTTTTGACTTAAAAAGACATACGTTGGATAATGGAGTGACTGTAGTAACAATAAAAAAGGATACTCAATTAGCTTCTATTCATATGGGGGTTAAAATTGGTTCTATATATGAAAGAGTTGAACAGAAGGGAATATCTCATTTTGTAGAGCACATGATGTTTAAAGGAACAGAAAAAAGAACAAATGAGGAACTTAATGAAGAGCTTGAACAAAGAGCGGGGGAATATAATGCTTATACTGATTACAATTGTACAGTTTACAGTATAACAGCTTTAAAAGAAGAAATAGAGCAATCAGTAGAACTGTTGGGAGACATGCTTCAAAATTCAACTTTTCCTAAAGATGAAATTGAAAAGGAAAGAGGAGTAATACTGGCAGAGATCAGGACAAGCAAAGATGATATAGAAGATTACAGCTATAAAAAAGTTACAGAATGCGCATTTAAAAAAAGTTCTATAAAAATAGATACAATAGGTACAAAAAATACAGTTAAAAAATTTAAGAGAGATGAATTGATGAAGTTTTATAAAAGCTATTATGTACCTAATAATTCATATATAACTTTAGTTTCACCATATTCTCATGATTATGCTATAGAGTTAATTAAAAAGTATTTTAATAATTGGAAAAGGCAAGAATTTAGTAGAGGAGAAGTAACAGTTGAAAACAATATACCTATTAAAAAGATTTCATATAAAAAAGACGCTGAACAGTGCACAATTATTTATCTATATACGTTCCATGGTTTAACAAAGGATGAGGAATTGGCACTAAGAATACTAAATTATAAATTTGGAGAAAGTGCTAATTCTATATTGTTTAGACGCTTAAGAGAAGAAAAAGGTCTTGCATATGATGTTTATTCTGAGTTAGATATGAGTAAGTATGTTAAGACTTTAAGTATATATACAGCAGTTAATGAGAATGATGTAGAGGAAGCTTTGGCTATAATCAATGAGTCTATTGAAGATGTACAAAATGAACAGATAGTTTTAGATGATAGAAATGTTTCTCTTATGAAAAAGGTATTAAAAACAGCTGTGGCCAGTACATTAGAAGATTCAGCACAGCTTTCCAATTATATATTGCATCAAATCATTGACAAAGAAGATATCTATGAATTTATTGATAATATGAAGGATATGGAAAAAATTAAAAGTCAGGATATATATGATATTTCAAGAAAGGTTTTAAAAGAACCTACCATACACATTTTATTATCTGAAAAGAGTGAGATATAGTGGAAAAAATAATAACAAAGATAGAGGTACAGAAAAGAAACAAAAATAGAGTCAATGTGTTTTTGAATGAGGAATTTGCTTTTTCTTGTAGTGCAGAGCTTATTTATTATCATAATCTAAAAAAAAATCAGAAAATCAATACGGATCTGTTTGAGGAAATAATTAGAGAAGATAATTATTTAAAGGCAAAGAATTCTGCTTTAAGAGTAATAGAAAAGAGCTATAAAACTGAAAGGGAAATGTTTGAAAAATTAGTTGGCTTGGGATATGATGAGAAGACTTCAGCAAGAGTTATGAAATTTCTAAAGGAATATAGTTTTGTAGATGATAATAAATATGCTGATATGTTTATAAAAGGTAAAAGTTTATTATGGGGAAAGAGCAAAATAAAATACATGCTGCTAAAAAAAGGTGTATCAGAAGAAATCGTAGAAAATGGACTCAACGAAATTGCTCATGATATGGAAGTGACTTCTGCAACAAAGCTTGCACAAAAGAGATATAATATTATTATCAAATCGGAAAGTAATATCTATAAGATATACAAAAAGCTTGGAGATTATTTAGCATCAAGAGGATATGAATATATTATAATTAATAATGTTTTAAATAAACTGATTAAAGTAGATACTGAAGATATAAATAATAGAGATGAATTACGTGAAGACAATTATATGGAAATGCTTAAAGAGCTTGCGGAAAAGAGATATAAAATAGTAATTAAATCAGAAAAAGATAAATCAAAAATTTATAGGAAGTTGGGGCAATATCTTATGCGAAGAGGATACAAATGGGAAGATATAAAAAGTGTATTGAAAGATATAATAGATGAAGAATAAGATAAGTATTTTTTTATCAAATATTTTAACTGTAAACTTGTGTTGGGGGAGGGTTATATGACCAAAAATCCAGTAGATGTAGCGTTAATATTAATAGTTTTATATCCTTTAATAAAAGGATTTTTATTGAAATTTTCATCAAAAAATTTAAAAAGTGATATTGAAGAGGTGAGCAGTTATATTTCATTTATAGCTGGAGCAATTTTAGGCATAGATTTAACAAAGAAAATTTTTGTAATTCATCAAGAAGGAATATATGTTGAAATATATAATTATATTCCTGAAAAGATAATTACAACACTAGAAGGTAAGCCAATATTTATATATGTGCTGGTAATGCCCATAATAATATTTTTAGTTTATAAAATTATAGGGCTTATAATTGAGTTAATAAATAACATAACTTTTTATCCATTACTAGATGGAATTGAAGATTTAATAAAAGAAAAAAGTGGATTTATTAAGAGAATAATAGGATTACTCTTTCAGTTACCTAAAGCTATTTGGTATATATTGTTAGTAACTTTGGTGTTAAACGTGTCAGCAATAATCGGAATAAGTGATTCTTTTAATGAAAAGCTTGATAAATCTATAGTTTATACTTCTATTTGTGAAAATATTATAAACCCAATAACAAATTCAAAGTTTGCTCAAAAGCTTCCGAATATAATAAATAATTCTTTCAAAATAGTTGTAAAAAATGATGAGCCAGAATCTTTAAGTAATTCTGGAAGAACTATAGTTTATTATAATGGAATTACTTTGTCAGATGGTATTAAGTCAAATGAAGAAATAAATCAATTTGCTAGAGAGCTAACAAAAGATAAAAAAAGCTCTGCCCAAAAGGCAAAAGTTATATATAATTGGGTAGGACAAAATATAGAATATGATTATGATAAGGTTGAAAAAATTTTAAAAAATGATTTCAGTGTAAAATCTGGAGCAATAAATACCTTTTATTCGAGAAAAGGTATATGCTTTGACTATTCTTGTCTTTTTGCAGCGATGTGTAGAGCAAATAATATAGAAACAAGAATAATTACAGGAGAAGGCTTCAATGGGTCAAATTGGGTAAATCATGCGTGGAATCAAGTATATATAAGTGAAGAGGAAAGATGGATAAACGTTGATACTACTTTTTATAAAGGTGGTAATTATTTTAACAGCTCAATTTTTAAATTAGATCATAGAAATGCAAAAATAGCAGGATAAGCTAAATAGGTAATTATTTAATGGTTTTTTATATTTTAAATAGAATAATTAAAGTGAATTTTTATAATATGTTCTCTTGGACAGCTTTGAAAATGACGCTAATGGGATTTATGTGGAGGAGGGTAAGATGATAACATATAAATTTATTACCAAAATTTTTAATTCGGCTTTGGAAGCAGTACCTATATTATTAATGTATCTGAAGATTCTACAAAAAGAGCACTATTTAAAGGAACAAAAGGGTAAGTGTGGAATGTATATATTTATATATTCTATTTTTGCCGCATGGGCAATTATAGGTATATCAAATGGAGGACATACACCCGTAATAGTTACATTTTCAATAATCATACTTGCAATTCTTACATCTACAACATTAAAGTATTCATCTATAGCTGCACTGATTTCATTTATATACATAATTACTATTGAATTGGGATGTATTGGGATTTTTTCGATTTTTGCTGGTACAAACAGTATTGTTTTATTGAATCGTATAGGAATAGATATAGCATTTGCTTTGGTCCTAAATTTAATTAGGATTTCAATTTTAGCTTTTATGTATAAAGCTAAAAAGAGTTTTATAAAACTTCCCTTCAAAGATGAGGAGGATAATATAACCTCCTATTGGATATTGGGCATGTTTATTATGATAATTTGTCTAGTTAGCGTTAATAATATTATAAGTAATAAAGCAAATATTATAATATATCAAGTGCTATTATTTTTATTGGTGTTACTTTTTGTGATTATTGGAATAATTGATTATAAAAAGAGAATGGAATTAAATAATATAAAAAACAAATTTGAATTAAAAGAAGAATATGCAAAAAATCTTGAAAGTATCATAGATATTATTAGAAGAGAGAAGCATGATTTTGCTAATCATATAAATACAATTTATGCTATGTGTATTCTAGATAAGCCAGATACACTGGAACGCATAAAAAACTATTTAAAAACAACTACAAATAATTTAGAAACATCATATAAGTTTTTTGATACTGGAAATAATTACATAGATGGCTTAATTGCAATGAAAAGTAATTTTGCTTTTGAAAATGATATTTACTTAGATGTAGATTTTGAAATGTCCCTAGATGTAATTATGGTAGATGATTATGATTTGGTGGGTATAGTAAGTAATATTTTAGATAATGCTTTTCAAGCTTTTAATTCTGAAAAGCATTATGGTAAAAAAATTGTTTCTGTTTATGGATATGTTGAACAAGGCAAATATTATTTATGTATTGCAAACAATGGTCCTATGATTCCTGAAAATAAAATAGATAAAATATTTAATAAAGGTTTTACGACAAAACAGGATGATAAAAAGGATCATGGCTTTGGTTTGTTTATTGTAAATAGTCTAGTGAAGAAAAATGGTGGACAAATAATTGTATCAAGTTCTTCACAAGAAACTGAATTTTCATTGGAATTTAAACTGAAAGATGGATATTCTGAACAAATTGGGTAATATGAATTCTGTAACTATAATAAATATAATTAGTAAAAATTAAAGTTTGTTAATTCTATTTAAGAGTATTAATTATTAAATTTATAGCTTTTTCGCAATCATAATCTTCATTATTTAGAGCCCAAGCTGTATTGAAATATATTAAAGCTTTTTTGGCATCTTTAAGCATAGCATAGCAATAACCTAAATTGAAAAAATAACGGCTATCTTCTTTTTCTTTTATAGCAGATTTTAAAAGAGTAATAGCTTCATGGTAGTTATTAAGTTTAATAAAACATACTGCTGTGTTATATAATGAAGCTGGTTTATTTTCTTTAAATTCAATAGCTTTTTTATATGCATCAATAGCCTTTTCATATTCTTCATTATTATATAAATTATTAGCTAAGTCAAAATAGCTCATACACAAACCTCCTGAAAATTGAAAATATTAGTTAAATTATTGTCTAGTTCTATATAAATTATTCAATATACATAGAAAAAAATTACTGTAAAAAATAAATTATGAATTTATTTTACAGTAATTTTTAATTCAATTTTTATTAGATGTATTTTTAATTAAATGTTTTTCTAAGTAAGAAACTGCAGCGTACATAAGAAATGCCAAGATAGAAAGTATTATTATACTCATCATTACCATATCAAGCTGAGATATTTGACCTCCAAATATAATAAGAAATCCTAAGCCCTCTTTTGCAACTAAGAATTCTCCCATTATAACTCCTACCCAGGAAAGTCCTACATTTATTTTTAAAGAAGAAATTATTGTTGGGATGGAGGCAGGAATAATAAGGTTAGTTAAAACTTGTCTTTTATTAGACCCAAAAGTTTCTAGAAGTTTAATTTTGTCTTTATCAACTTCTTTAAATCCATTTAAAATATTTATTATTGTTACAACAATAGAAATTAGAAGTGCAATTAAAATTATTGCATTTACCCCATTACCTACCCAAAAAATAATTATGGGAGCTAAAGCAACTTTAGGTAAAGCATTTAATACAACAAGATAAGGATCTAATACTTTTGATGCAAAGTCAGACCACCATAGAAGTACTGCTATGAAGGTGCCTAGTAATGTTCCAAGTAAAAAACCAAGTATAGTTTCACCACAGGTAATAAAAATGTGTGTGAATAAGGTTCCTTCACTATATATTTTTAGAAGGCTTTTCCACATTCTTGATGGAGTGCTGGTTAGGAAAGGATCAATTAATCCTGTATTACCAGCTATTTCCCAAAAGGTGAATAGAGCTACAAGAATAAATATTCTAGTGATTAAAACATTTCGTTTATCTTTTTTTACTGATTTTAAAAATCTCTCATGTTCAATGCTATATTTAATCATTTATATCTAACTCCTCCCAAATTGTGTTAAAATAAAGTCTAAATTCAGGAGCTTCTCTAGATTTTAAAGGAGAATTATACTCATCAGAAAATTTAATAGGTACCTCTTTTTTTATTACTGCAGGGCGCTTTGAAAGTATTAATACTCTATTTGACATAGATATTGCCTCTGAAATATCATGAGTTACCATTATAGCTGTTTTATTTTCTTGCTTAATGATTTTATATATTTCATCGCTGGCAGTTAATCTACTTTGATAATCTAGAGCAGAAAAAGGTTCGTCCAATAATAAAATTTCAGGATTTAAAGCTAATGTTCTTATAAGAGCTACTCTTTGGCGCATACCTCCAGATAATTGATTAGGATAAAAGTCTTTAAAATCCCATAGATTATAATCAACTAAAAGCTTTTTTACTATATTTATATTATATTCATTTACCTTATGTTGAATTTTTAGTCCTAAAAGTACATTATTCCATACTGTAAGCCATTCAAAGAGCTGATCCTTTTGAAACATATAGCCTATTTTTAAATGAGAATAACTTATATTTTTACCATCTATCAATATGTCTCCTTGAGAAGGAGTTAACAGTCCAGCAATAAGATTTAAAATTGTGGATTTACCACATCCAGATGGTCCTACAACACTAATAAATTCTCCTTCAGATACAGAAAAAGTAATATCCTTTAAAGCTTCAGTCTCACTTTTCAGAGTATGATAATTCATATACACGTGAGACATTGAGAGTTTCTTCATTATATCATCTCCAAAGAGTTATAGTTCATTATATGAATCATAAAAAATAATGTTAACCTTAAAGAAAAAATTAAAGAATAATTTGGATAAAATTCAAATAAAATAGTAAACAACAGAAATTTTAAGACAATGCTCACAACAAAGTTTACATTCTACATTTAAAATTTATAATTATGCAATTTCCACGGTTATATAACATATTGAAAATACGAATAAATTGTTAATATTTATATAATTATAATTGAAAATTCCAATTATAAATTCTATAATTAGTTGATAAATAAAATATTTTTAAAAAGTGAGAAGAGGAATATGAAAAAAATATTAAGTTTTGGATTAGATGTAGGTTCAACAACAGTTAAGTTGGTTGGACTTGATAAAAATTATAGTATGGTATATGGAACCTACAAAAGACATTTTTCAGACATTAAAAATACTATTGTTAATTTAATTGAAGAAGCTTATGCAAAATTCAAGGAAGATAGAATTACTATAACCATAACAGGATCTGGTGGACTTGCTATAGCAAAATGGTTAGATATACCCTTTATTCAAGAAGTAATAGCATCTACTAAAACTGTTGAAAAATTTATTCCCAAAACGGATGTTGCAATTGAGCTTGGAGGAGAAGATGCAAAAATAACCTATTTTGATGATAGTATAGAACAGCGAATGAATGGTACCTGTGCTGGAGGAACTGGAGCCTTTATTGATCAGATGGCAGTTTTACTTCAGACAGATGCTGCAGGATTAAATGAAATGGCAAAGAATTATAAAGTTATTTATCCAATTGCATCACGCTGCGGAGTGTTTGCTAAAACTGATATACAACCACTTTTAAATGAAGGTGCCTCAAAAGAAGATTTAGCTGCTTCAATTTTTCAGGCAGTAGTAAATCAAACAATAAGTGGTCTTGCATGTGGTAAACCCATAAGAGGTAATGTTGCTTTTTTAGGAGGACCATTATATTTTTTGTCTGAGCTTAGAAAAAGATTTACAGAAACACTAAAGCTTCAAGAAAACCAAATTATTTTTCCAGAAAATTCTCAGCTTTTTGTAGCCATTGGAGCTGCTATAGCTTCAAGAGAGGAAAAACCATTATCTTTTAAAGCTTTATATGAAAAGTTACCTAAGCTGAAACAAACTACAACTCACGAAGTTAAAAGATTAAGACCGTTGTTTGTGAGCCATAAGGAGTTAGTAGAATTTAGGGATAGACATTCAAAGTATAAAGTAAAAAGAGGAGAGGTTTCCGGATATGTAGGAAAATGCTTCTTAGGAATTGATGCAGGTTCTACAACTACAAAGGCAGCTTTGATATCTCAGGACGGTGCTCTTTTATATTCATATTACGGAAGTAATGAAGGAAAGCCATTAGACCGTACTATTGAAATTTTGAAAGAGATTTATGGTATCCTTCCTGCTAAAACTAAAATTGCAAATAGTGCAGTTACAGGGTATGGAGAAGCTCTTATTAAATCAGCTTTAAAATTAGATGTTGGAGAAATTGAGACTATAGCTCATTATAAAGCTGCAGATTTTTTTCTGCCAGGAGTTGAATTTATCCTAGATATTGGTGGGCAAGATATGAAGTGCATGAAGGTTAAGGATGGGGTAATTGATAGCATAATGCTTAATGAAGCATGTTCTTCAGGCTGTGGCTCTTTTATAGAAACCTTTGCAAAATCTTTAGATATGAGAATTGAGAAATTTGCAGAAACTGCTCTCTTTGCTAAGGAACCTGTGGATTTAGGATCTAGATGTACTGTTTTTATGAACTCCAGAGTGAAGCAGGCACAGAAGGAAGGGGCATCCGTAGGGGATATATCAGCAGGCTTGTCATATTCAGTAATTAAAAATGCACTATATAAGGTTATAAAATTAAGAAATCCAGAAGAAATGGGTGAAAAAGTTATTGTTCAGGGAGGTACCTTTCACAATGATGCAGTACTGAGAAGCTTTGAAAATATATCAGGAAGAAATGTAGTAAGACCAGATATATCAGGAATAATGGGGGCATTTGGAGCTGCTATAATTGCAAAAGAAAAGTATGAAGAAGGATATGAAACTACATTACTTCCTTTAGAAAAATTAAATAACTTTAAAATAAGTACATCTATGAGGAGATGCGGCGGCTGTGGAAATAACTGTTTATTAACCATTAATAAATTTGTCAATGGAGAAGTTTTTATTTCGGGAAATAGATGTGAAAAGGGCTCAAATAAAGTAAATGAAAAAAAAGAAGTACCAAACTTGTATGAGTATAAATATAATAGAATATTTGATTATGTGCCCTTAAAAAAAGAAGAAGCTATGAGAGGAATAGTAGGAATTCCAAGAGTACTTAATATGTATGAAAATTATCCTTACTGGTTTACTTTCTTTAATGAATTAGGTTTTAGAGTGGAATTGTCCAGAAGATCTTCTAAGGAAGTATATGAATTAGGTATGGAAACAATACCTTCAGAATCTGTGTGCTATCCTGCAAAATTGGTACATGGACATATAATTGATTTAGTGAATAAGAATGTAGATTTTATATTTTATCCATGTATACCTATTGATAAGAAGGAGCAGCAACAAGCAGATAATAATTACAGCTGTCCTATAGTAACATCATATCCTGAAGTAATAAAGAATAATTTAGACATACTTAGAGAAAAAAACATAAGATTTATGAATCCTTTCCTTCCAATGGATGATAACAAAAGGTTAGCAGAAAGACTTTTTAAGGAGTTAAAGGATTTTGGAATTTCCAATAAAGAAATCTTTGAAGCAGCAAATAAAGCGTGGCAGGAAAGAGAAAATTCAAGGAACGATATAAGAGTAAAAGGAGAAGAGGTGCTGGACTATCTTAAAAAGACTGGCAAAAAGGGAATTGTACTTGCAGGGCGTCCATATCATATAGATCCCGAAATACATCATGGTGTACCAAATTTAATAACAGAATACGATATAGCTGTATTAACAGAAGATTCAGTTGCACATTTAGGGGAGATAAAAAGACCATTAAGAGTTGTGGATCAATGGGTATATCATTCAAGGTTATATGCCGCAGCGGAATTTGTATCAACTCAACAGAATTTAGAGCTTGTTCAATTAAATTCCTTTGGTTGTGGACTTGATGCTGTTACAACTGATCAGGTAGAAGAAATATTAAAGAATAATGATAAAATTTATACTGTTTTAAAGATTGATGAGGTAAGCAATCTTGGAGCCGCAAGAATAAGAATACGATCTTTAAAAGCTGCTATGGAAGAAAGAGATAAAAGAGGAATTAGACCTAAACCTTACTTAAAATATGATGAAAAGATACCATTTACAATGGAAATGAGAAATAAGCATACTATTTTAGCACCACAAATGTCTCCTATACATTTTCAATTTGTACAGGAAGCCTTATCTTCCTCGGGATATAATCTAGAAGTATTACCTTCAGTTGATAAAGAAGCAGTTGAAGAAGGGCTTAAATATGTTAATAATGATGCTTGTTATCCATCAATTATAGTAGTTGGACAAATGATAGAAGCATTAAAATCAGGAAAATATGATGTTAACAATACCTCACTTATAATTACTCAAACTGGTGGAGGGTGCAGAGCCAGTAACTATATAGGATTTTTAAGAAAAGCTTTAAAGGAAGCAGGATTCCCCAATGTTCCTGTAATATCTTTAAACTATGTAGGGCTTGAAAGTAACCCTGGGTTTACTATGTCATATTCTATGGCTAAGAAGTCTTTAGTGGCATTACTTTTTGGAGATTTATTAATGAGAGTGCTGTATAGAGTTAGGCCTTATGAAAAAGTTATAGGTTCTGCAAATCTCTTATATGATAAATGGGTTGAAAAGTGCAAGAAGATAATCAGAGAGGGAAATTTTAAATTAGCTAGAAAATATGTATATGAAATAGTAGAGGAATTTGACAACTTCCAAATTTTAGATGTAAAAAAACCTAGAGTAGGAGTAGTTGGAGAGATTCTTGTAAAATATCATCCAACAGCCAATAATGATATAGTGGGAGTATTAGAAAGTGAAGGTGCAGAAGCTGTTGTACCTGATTTAATGGACTTTTTCCTATATTGTGCTTATGATGAAACATTTAAGTATAAGTATTTGTCTGGAACATTAAAATCTAAAATTATAAGTGATGCAGTTATTTGGTATATAGATCATCTTAGAAAGGATATGAAAAAAGCTCTTAGGAACAGTAAGAGATTTGAAGCACCTTCAACTATAAGAAAACTAGCACAAGGAGCTGAACCTATTTTATCAATAGGAAATCAAACTGGTGAAGGCTGGTTTTTAACAGCAGAAATGGTTGAACTTATAAAAAGTGGAGTTAAAAATATTGTTTGCACTCAGCCTTTTGCTTGTTTACCTAACCATGTAACAGGAAAAGGAGTTATAAAGGAACTAAGAAGAAGATATAAGAGAGCAAATATTGTTGCAGTTGACTATGACCCAGGTGCCAGTGAAGTAAACCAAATTAACAGAATTAAATTAATGCTTGCTGTAGCATTTAAGAATTTGAAAGATGAAGAAAATGAATATTCAAGTGTTGAATATGAAGCTATTCAAGAAATTGCTAGTGGAAAGCACAGTTAAAAAGCTAATGCCTGAGGGCATTAGCTTTAACTAATATTTTATTTTTTTTCAGAAACAACTTTCTCAGCATAATTATTAGTAACAATTGTAGTGAATGGAGGTCTTTCTTTAATTAAATCGGCTTTATAAGATTGTATTATGTCCATAAGCCTATTTAAATTTTCCTCTTTCATTGATGGGTTTTCTGCAAATGCGTTTATATTTCTATAGTTTTTAATAACGTTTGTTAAAATTTCTACGTCGCTTCCAGGGAAGAAAGATTGTATAGATTTTGCAACTTCTTCATCACTGTGATTTGCAACCCAAAGTTGACCTTTGTATATTGCTCTTGTAAATTTTTCAATAACATCAGGGTTTGCGTCTATATATGATTTAGTTGCAAAATAACATGTATAAGGAATTGTACCAGCCTGTTTACCGATTGAATCTACAATATATCCTGCCTTTTCTTTTTCTAGCATACTAGCAGTAGGTTCAAAGAGAGCAACATAGTCACCAGTTCCAGCTTTAAATGCACCAGCAGTAGCAGTAAAGGCAAGATTAGTTATAATATTTACATCTTTACCAGGTTGTAAGCCATGATTTCTCAAAACATATTCAAGAGACATTTCAGGTACTCCACCAGGTCTTCCGCCTATTATAGTTTTTCCTTTTAAAGATTCCCATTTAAAATTATCTTCTTTATTTCTTCCAACTAAAAAAGAGCCGTCTGTTTGAGTAAGCTGTGCAAATATAATAGGTAGATCTTCACGGTTTTGATTGTAGATGTAAATAACTTGTTCAGGACCACAGAAACCAATTTGGCAGCTTCCAGATAAAACTTGTTGCATGGTTTTATCTGGAAACATTTTCTAAACACAAGTTTTTATTTCTTCTTCTAACCCCTCCAATTGGAGCTGATGATGTAGAATTAAATAAGTTAACTTGTAATATTCTATTTTCACTATTCCACACAATATAATTAACAATTTCTAAAAGGTAAGAACGTTTTTTCTCTATATCGAAAGTAGTATCAAAAAGCTTTTTGAAGTTTTCTAATTTATCACCAATTTTATCAACGTAATCTAATTTGGAAGCTGTATTGTTAAGAAGGTTTTTTAAGGAAAGTAGTTCTTTTTCTAAAGAAGTGTTTTGTATGTTCAATTTATTAATTTCCTTTTGAAACTCTGAAATAATGATAGGATCATCATCTAGAAGAGCTAATTTTCTTATCAAGCTTTGAATCATTTTATTGTTAGTTTCTATTTGATTTTCTAATTTAAGCTGTTCTTCTTTAATTAAGTTACCTGTACTTTTTTCACCTGATATTATTTCATCGTAGGCATCTATAAGCTGTTCTACGGTAACTCCTTTTATATTTGATAAAACTAAATCTTCAGCTTTATCTGCATTGAGCATTTTACTGTTGCATCTAGTAGAAGCTCTATTTTTCAAATTACATCTATAATATCTTTCATATTTACCGCTCTTAGGATTATTTCTGCTCCAAGAACTCATTCCGCTACCGCATTCACCGCAAACCAAAAGACCAGATAAAAGAAATTTATTGCCAGTAGCACTTCTAGGGGATGATTTTTCAGTATTGAGAGTATTGATATTTTGGCACTTAATCCATAATTCACTTGAGATAATACCTTTATGTTTTCCAACAGCAATAATCCATTCATCAATAGGATTTTCTTTTTTTCCTTTCTTTCTTTTGTTATAGGTTATAACACCATGTTTACCATTAAACTCTCCACAAACTATTGCACCTTGCTCATTAAAATAATCATAAATTCTTTTATCTGCATAGGTATAAACAGGGTTCTTTATAATTTGTTCAACAGTACCCTGTGAAAATTCACCACCATTTTTTCCTTTGTAGTGATGAGTGCATAGATAGTGGGCAACGGAAGGAAAGCCTTTTTTCTCTACATATAAATCGAAAATGAGCTTAACAATTTCAATTTCATCTGACACTGGAACTAATTTATACATTCTTTTATTCTTAGCATTTAAATCTCTATAATTAATAGCTTCTGATTTAAATCCAAGTGGAGCAGTACCACCCAGCCAACGTCCAGTTTTGGCAAGCTCAAGCATATTATCTCTAACTCTTTCAGCAATGGTTTCACGTTCAAGTTGTGCAAAAACCGAAGCAATATATACCATTGCACGACCAATTGGAGTTGATGTATCAAAATGTTCTTTAATAGAAACAAAGTCTATATTATGTTTTTGAAGTGTTTCTAATGTAGAAGAAAAGTCAGCTACATTACGAGAAATTCTATCTAACCTATAGCAAATAAGCATTGAAAATTTTTTAGTTTTAGCATCTTTTATCATTTGCTTGAATTTAGGTCGATTAGTATTTCCACCACTAAAGCCTTCATCTTTATAGTATAAAAATTCTGTAACTCCTGCTTTGACACCAATTTCTTTGCATAACTGTATTTGGTTTTCTATAGATTCTCCTTTGTCAGTTTCAATAGATTTTCTAGCATATATTGCTGCAATCATAATAGTACCTCCATAGTTGAAGCTCTACAATAAAGTTTATGTTATTTTGGGATTTAAAAGAAGGTTTTTGTAACAGAATTTACCTAATAGAATAGTATATATTGCAATAGTATTTTTAATGGTGATTTTATGGGGAAAAGAGATATTTCAGTTGAGGTTAATTATCCTAAGGGAGAAGAAGATTTGAAGGAATTAGAGGATAGAAAGGCTAGAATTGTGGTTGATATTTTAAGAGAGAAGTATGGAAATGTGGTTTTAGAAGAGTATATTAGTAGTATGAGAGAGAAGATGGAGGATTATTCATAGGAATTTTAATTCATAGATTAAACTTACAATCTAATTTAAAGGATTTATAAATATATAGTTACAATAAATTGGTTTGTAAGATATAGCCGCCTAACTTCAGTAATGTGGAGTAATAGGGGGTTAATTTTTTGAAAAAATTATATATTTGGTTTTATTTTAAAGAAATATTGATCTTGTAATATTTATAACTGAATTTAAAATCATAAAACAAATTGCCATATATTACTCCTTGTTTTGACAATAAATGCTCCTTTATACTTAAGTTGCACTAAATAAAGTAATTTATATAAGAAGGAGGAAATAAAAGGTGACAAAATTCAGGGAGTTAATAGCAAAGGTTGTTTTGCTCTGTTTTATGTTCAGCGGTATACCAGTTCAAGTTTTAGCTGCAAGCTATATTGAGCCGCAAGTTCCTCAAGCTGGACAAACAGACGAAAAAACCAAAGGGAAGATAGTAAAAGAAGTTGTTGAAAAAAGAGAAGAAAGTATAAAGCACTTTTTAAAAGATGACAATACCTATGAAGCAGTTGTGTATCCCTCGCCTGTTCATTATAAAGTTAATGGAAAGTGGGAGGATATAGACAATACTTTAGAGCAGACTAAAGATGAGAATGGAAATGATATCTTAGAAAATAAGAAAAATGACTATAAAGTTAAGATAGCGAAAAAATCAA
>JAVBWC010000031.1:0-56918 GCA_036677675.1 Clostridiaceae bacterium
ACTAGCTTTTGTTTTTTTTATTGTTAGTTTTTCTGTAAGAAAAACTTCCTTCACTGTAAACTGTAAACTGTCATCTGTCAACTAAAGAAAAGTGCGTCGCACTTTTCTTATATTACACTACTCCAAATGTTGCAAGTACTAATACAACTACAAGTGTCAATATTGGAATTACAACTGAACACATACCAATATCAGCATATGATTCTTTATGTGTTAATCCACAAATTCCAAGTAATGTTATAACCGCACCATTATGAGGTAATGAATCAAGACCACCACAAGCTAATGTTGCTATTCTGTGCAGTACTTGAGGATTAATTCCTTGTGCCTGTGCTGCATCTAAATAAGTCTTTCCTAATACTCCAAGAGCTATACTCATACCACCTGATGCTGAACCAGTTACACCTGCAAGGACATTAACTGATATAGCTTCTGAAATTAATGGATTAGAAGAAACTCCAAGTATTGCACTTTGTATTATAGCAAATCCTGCAAGAGATTTAATAACGTTTCCATATCCAACCTCTGAAGATGTATTTATTATTGCAAGAAGTGACCCTATAGCTCCTTGATTAACACTCTTTTTAGCATCCTTTAATCTATTTAAATTAAGTACTATAGTAATAACAATTGCAATTACAAGGGCAATAACTAAGCTCCAAATACCTGCAACACTTGATAATTTTGTTAAATAAGGTTCTTTTGTTAAATATTCTCCATTATACTTACCAGCTACAAAAACATATTTTGATAATATAAAGTTAATAACTAGAACCAATACTATAGGTAATATAGATAATCCAAAGGAAGGCAAACCAGCTTCATCAAATTGAACTATTTGTTCATCAGGATGATCTCCATATCCTTCTCCTGCCGCTTTAGCTTTTTTAGCTCTATATCTTAACCAAGCCATGCCCCCTATGAACATTCCTAAACCGCCTACTATACCTAAAATTGGTGCTGCATAAGCATTTGTTCCAAAGAAAGGCATTGGAATAGCATTTTGTATTTGTGGTGTTCCTGGAAGTGCCGTCATTGTGAATGTGAATGAACCTAACGCAATTGCTCCTGGTATTAATCTTTTTGGTATATCTGCTTCTCTAAATAATGACATTGCTATTGGGAATACTGCAAATGCAACAACAAATAATGATACTCCTCCATATGTTAATATTCCACATGATAATACAACTGCTAATATTGCTTTATCTCCGCCTAATTTTTTTGCCACAGTATGAGCTATTGCCTTTGCAGCTCCTGAATCATCCATTAACTTACCAAAAATAGCTCCTAATAAAAATACTGGGAAATATGATTTACAATAACCAGCAAAAGCCTGCATAAACACTTCTGTGTACGTTGCCATTAATGGTGTTCCACCATTGGCAATTGCTGCAAGCAATGCTAAAATCGGTGCAAGAACTAACACCGTTATCCCTCTATATGCTAGGTACATTAATAATGCAAGTGATAAAATAATACCTATAACTCCCATTAAATATTCCTCCCCCATTAATATTTGTTCTTACTTAATTTTATTTTATTCTTTCTTTTTTTATGATTATTTTTCATAGTTTTTCCATAAGTAAATTATTCTTTACTCTTCATAAAAAGTAATGCAATAAGGTAAAGTTCTTTATTGAAACTTTTAAACATTGTAATTTAATATATAAGGGGTGTATAATTCTCATAGGAAAAATTTTAATATAAAACTTAATTTTATACTTTATGATATTAGATGTGCAGAAAAGTAAATATTTTATTTTAAAGATAATGAATAAGTATGCCTATTTTTATTTACATTAATTTCATGTAAACTAACATTCATAATTACAGGTCTATTATTAATGTAATAGATGATTTTTGTATAAATTAAGCATACTTAATCATAAATTCAAAGAATACTATTTAATAAAGTTTTAATTTATAAGTTTGTTATATTTTAAATAATTAAATTTGTTTGTAAGTTTTGTATTTATAAATTTTTATATGTTTACTTTTTAACAAGGTTCAATATTTGTAAGTTTTTATAAGTTTGTTATAAGTTATAATTTTACTTGACAAAGTTTATATACTATAGTTATTAAATTATTCAAGTCCCATAACTTCATCTTTAAAGATTCTTTCATCCATTAGTTTAAGATTTTTATCAACAATTGGTTTGAAATCCATTTGTGATAATACATCTTTTTGCAAGTCAATACCAGGTGCAATTTCAGTAAGAACTAGTCCTTCTTCTTTCAATTCAAATACAGCTCTTTCAGTTATATATAAAACTGGCTGTCCAACTTCTTTAGCATAATCACCACTGAATGTGACTTGTTCAACTTCTGGAACAAATTTCTTAACCTTTCCTTCTTTGTTAATAACAAGTTTTCCGTTTACAGCAGCCACTTTTAGTCCCCCTGCTGTGAATGTTCCACAGTAGACTGTTTTCTTAGCATTTTGAGTTATGTTTATAAATCCACCACATCCAGCTATCTTAGGACCAAATTTACTAACATTTATATTTCCTTTTATGTCACATTGTGCTAATCCCAAGAAAGCTACATCTAATCCGCCACCATCATAAAAATCAAACTGATAGGGTTGATCTATTATAGCTTCTGCATTTGTTGCAGCTCCAAAGCTTAATCCACCTGCAGGTACTCCACCTATTGGTCCAGACTCTACTGTTAAAGTCATATTGTCACCTATGCCTTCTTCATTTGCTACCATTGCAACAACTTCTGGAACACCTATACCAAGATTTACAACAGCATCTTTTGGAAGTTCCATTGCTGCTCTTCTTGCTATTATTTTTCTTTCATCAAGGTTTACCTTTGACATACTATTTAGTGGAACTAGTATTTCTCCACAATATGCTGGATTATATTGTTCTCCAAAAGTTTGCATAGATTTTTCTAGAGTTCCAACAACTATAGCATCAACGTATATTCCAGGTATTTTAACAAGCTTTGGATCTAAAACTCCATTTTGAACTACTTTTTCTACCTGAACTATAACAATCCCACCAGAATTTTTAGCTGCTTGAGCAATTGAAAGTGTTTCTAAACTTGCAGCTTCTTTTTCCATTGTTACATTACCCTTTTCATCTGCATAAGTACCTCGAAGTAATGCAACATTTATAGGAAATGCTTTATATAACAGTCTTTCTTTACCATCTATATTTACAACTTTAACTATATCCTCCTTTGTTACATCGTTTATCTTTCCACCCTGAAGTCTTGGATCCACAAATGTCTTTAAACCAACATGAGTAATCGTTCCAATTTTTCCTGCTGCAATATCTCTGAATAGTTGAGATATTGTTCCTTGTGGAAGATTATAAGCTTCCATTTTGTTATCAAGTGCTAATTTCTGAAGCTTTGGAGCAAGCCCCCAGTGACCACCAATAGTTCTTTTAACAAGTCCTTCATGTCCTAAATGGTTTAACCCTCTGTCTTTAGAATCACCTTGACCTGCTGCATAAACTAAAGTTAGATTGCTAGGCTTCTTTTGCTCTAAAAACTTTTTCTCAATTCCTGAAACAATCTCTTCTGGATGACAAGCTCCTATAAAGCCTGATACTCCAATGGTGTCACCATCTTTAATCATAGCTATGGCTTCATTCAAACTTACTACCTTTGATTTCATATCCACCGCCTCCCTTATCTTATTAAAATATCTTTAAAAATTCTTAAGACTTCATTTATCTAAATCTAGTAGGATAACTATTCCAGATTTCCTCCTAGATTTAAACAAAATTTTATAATAAGCTAATATATATAATTTACACAAATATAATCAGCAACTATTATGCCAATATTTTTTATAATGTGTTTTTAGTTAAAATATTAAGACAATAACTTTTTTTCAGTTTAAAATCAAATTTTTAGACCACTCTTTTTTTATTATAAGTGATTTAATACAATTTTTTGTAATAATTTTCTTACATAATTATTTTTTTACAAATAAAAACGTAAGGTTTCCCTTACATTTTTATTCTACTTTACTATCCAACTGTAAATCATCCAGTACACTATTTCATTTTATTCATTTACTTTTTTATAAATCACATTAAAATTTTATGTTTGGCCATTTTTTCATACAAAGTAGTACGGCTTATTTGCAATAATTTAGCTGTTTTACTTTTATTACCTTTACAAACTGTTAAAGCATTTAAGATAGCATCTTTTTCGGCTTTATTCACCACATCATCTAATTTATGAATTTCTTTAATAACAATACTCTCCCCAGTAATTTCTTCTGAAAAATGTTTTGGAAGAATTTCCTCTCCAGAATTCACAATATTCATAGCCCTTTCAATAACATTTTCTAGTTGCCTTATGTTCCCTTCCCAAGAATAATTTTTTAAATATTCTACTGCTTCCGGTGCTATACCCTTAATATATTTATTTAGTTTTTCACTTTTTTTACTAATCATGAAATTTATCAACATTTCTATATCATCTTTTCTTTCTCTAAGTGCTGGAATTTTAATAGTTACAACATTAAGTCTATAGTATAAATCTTTTCTAAATTTACCCTCTTTAAGCATTTTATTTAAATCTCTATTTGTAGCTGCGATTATTCTTATATCTATACTCTTTGAATAATCCGCTCCTATTCTTTCTACTTCCTTTTCTTGAATAACTCTCAAAAGCTTAACCTGCATATCCAAAGGCATATCCCCAATTTCATCTAAAAAAATAGTTCCTCCGTCCGCTAATTCAAATTTTCCAATTTTCCCTTCTTTATTAGCTCCTGTAAAAGCTCCCTTTTCATATCCAAAAAGTTCAGATTCTAATAATTCAGCTGGGATAGCTGCACAATTAACCTTCACAAAATTACCATAAGTACGTTCACTCTCTTTATGTATAGCATGAGCAAAAAGTTCTTTACCCGTTCCGCTTTCACCTATAAGCAAAACATTAGATGTTGTAAGAGCAGCCTTTTTTCCAAGGATTTTTGTTTTCTCCATAATCTCACTATTGCCTATTATATTTTCAAAACTATATACAGCAATATTATTTTCATGTAAATTTTCACCATATTGTTTAATCTTTTTCTCAATTCTATTAATTCTTTTTGAAAATGAATCAAAAGATTTTAAATTTCTAAATAATAGTTGTCCAACAGCTCCTTGTACTTTTCCATCCTTTATTATAGGAATTCTGTTTGCTATTACGTACCTCCCTCCAATCTTTTGAAAGTCTACTGTTTCCCTTATTCCAGTCTTTGCAACTATATGCATTCTAGTATTCTCTATAACCTCTTTAACATGTTTACCTACAGCTTCATCCTTAGTTACACCTAAAAATTCAGCATATGCTTGGCTTATCATTTTTATATATCCATCCTTGTCAACCATTACAATTCCGTCATAAGTCATTTCTAATACTATTTCTAAAAGTTCTAAGATATCTTTTTTATTTTTAAGCTCTCTAATGAAATTATTATATTTTGTATCATCTTGGATTAAAACTATGCACCCCGTTAAATGTTTATACTGCTTCATAGAAATTTTAGTAATACTTATAAGCTTCCCCTTGATTTCAATTTGTTCTTTCTCAACCCTTTTTTCCTTTTTCAAATATTCCTGAATATTTAAAAAAGGAAATACTTCAAAAGCATATTTTCCTAATATTTTTCGTGACTTCATTTCCAAAATACTTTCGGCTTTTTTATTATAACTAATAATTTTCCCTTCTCTATCTATCTCAATTACCCCAACATAAATGTTTTCAAGAATTATTTCTAATTTATTTGAAGTATAATCATTAAAATTATCTATTTTCATGCAATCATACCCCTTTTAGTAAAATGTATTACTTTATATTGATATTTTACCATTTAATTACATTTAAGTCATTACATACTCCTTTTATTATTACTAAACTCAAATCCGTTCATTTCATAAAGTAATTCTAAATTTCTTGAAAAATCATAAAAGAATAAGGCATTGTCTCATTCTAGAAATTATTTTCTATTTTGAAACAACACCTTATTCTTTTAAATATCATAAAATGAAACTTAATTCAGATGAAATGTTAAAATTATTAGCTATATAATAAACTATTATTTCCTTGGAGCTCTAGGAGGCATTACTTTAGCCTGTCCGTCTATAACAACCTTTCCATCTTGGTTAGTTACAGTAGTTTTAAGAACTAATCTATTTTTTTCTTCATTTTTTTGTATAACCTCAGCTGTAGCTGTTACTGTATCTCCCATTCTTACTGGTGCTAAGAAATTTAATTCTTGCCCCATATAAATTGTTCCTGGACCTGGGAGATACATTCCAAGCACAGTGGAAATTAAGCTTGAAATTAATATTCCGTGGCATATTCTCCCCTTAAACATTGTCTTTTCTGAATCCACTTGATTAATATGTGCAGGATTTAAATCTCCTGAAATTCCTGCAAATAAGTATACATCAGTTTCTGACATAGTTTTAGTGAATGAAGCCTTGTCACCTATATTAATTTGATCAATTGTCTTTCCCAGCATTTTAATACACCCACCTTTAATTTTTATTTTTTGATTATCATTACAAAAGATAATCCCCGTTTATTTTAAGTGAGCATATTTCATGCCAATAACAATAATTTTAAATTTAAAGCATAATGTTTTTATCTTTCTTCTCTAAAATATGGATTTCCTAATGAAGCTGGTGGTGCATTCTTTTTACTTTTATTCATTGAAACAATAACTAGCACAGTTATTGTTACTATATAAGGAAGCATATCTATTAAATACTGAGAGACATGTGCTGTAAGGGCTTCAAATCTAAATCCAATAATGTCTAATCCACCAAATAAATATGCTCCTGCTATAGCTTTATATGGATTCCATGATGCAAAAATCACAAGAGCAACAGCTATCCATCCTCTTCCTGCCGTTACATTTTCCTGCCATGCTGGAATATATACTAGAGAAAGATATGCTCCTCCCAGCCCACATAAAGCTCCTCCTAATAATACATTTAAATACTTGTATAAATTTACATTTATACTTGCCGCATCTGCACAAGCTGGATTTTCTCCAACAGACCTTAAGTTTAATCCTTGTCTAGTTTTATATAAATATATCCCAAGTAATATTGCAACTCCATATCCTATATATATGAAAGAATCTTGTCTAAAAAATACAGGTCCTATAAAAGGAATCTTACCTAAAAGCGGTACTGAAAAAGGCTTAAAAAAGTTTTTTATGTTATCAGGAGTTGTTTGACCTATTAATCCTTTTCCCATCAAGCTAGATACACCTGTTCCAAATATAGTAAGAGTCAATCCTGATACAACCTGATTTGCTTTTAAGCTTATAGTTAAAAAACCATATATACATGCTCCAAAAGCTCCCGCAAGAGCTGCTGCTGCAATAGCAAGTATTGGATTAGAAGTTTTTAATCCTACCATAAATCCAAAAACTGCCCCCAAAAGCATCATACCTTCAACACCTAAATTTAAATTCCCAGATTTTTCTGTTATTATTTCTCCTAAAGTTGCTAAAAGCAGAGGCGTACCTGCAACTACTGCTGCACTTAAAAATGCTATAATTGGATTCATTTATTCAGCCTCCCTTGGTAACTTTTCATTTTTTTCTTTTAGAAAAACTTTATACTTTATGAAGAATTCACTTCCCAATACAAAAAATAAAATCATTCCTTGAAGAACTAATGCAGCTGCCTCTGGTATGCCAAAAGCTGTCTGAATATAAGCTCCTCCTTGAAGAAGTGCAGCAAAAAGTATAGAAACTATTAAAATTAAAGGTGCACTTAAAGATGCTAACCAAGTTACAATTATAGCTGTATATCCTACTCCACCAGAAATCTCTACAGACAAAGTATTACTAACAGCTGACGCTTGAATCATTCCAACTAATCCACATAATCCTCCACTTAAAAACACAGCACTTATTATTGTATTTTTAATATTAATACCAGCATATTGTGCAGTTCTTTCACTTTCTCCTAAAACACTAATTTCATATCCTTTTTTCGTATAATTCATAAAAATATACATTAATGCAACAAGAATAACTGCAATAATCCATCCTATATGAATTTGAAAAACTTTTGGAAGTATAGCATTTTTAGAAAAATTAGGTATCTTAGGGAATCCCATTGCTTTAGGATCCTTCCATAAATCATATTGAAGATACGCTATCCACTTTAATGCAATATAGTTCATCATTAATGTTATGATAGTCTCATTTGTACCCCATTTAGACTTGAAAAATGCAGGTATAAAAGCCCAGATTCCTCCACCAATCATTCCTGCTGCTGCCATTATTATAAGTAAAATTGGCTGAGGCAAAGTTTTAAAATTAAGAGCAAAAAAGGATGCTAAAAAAGCTCCCATCATTATCTGCCCTTCTCCTCCTATATTCCAAAATTGCATCTTAAAAGCAACAGATATTCCTAATGAGGTTATTAAAAGAGGTATAGCTTTTATTATTGTTTGTCTAATTTTATAGTTAGAACCAAAAGCTCCTTTAATCATTGAAGTATATACTTTTAATGGATTTAATCCTATACTAAATATAAAAATTGCTACTACTAAAAGAGCAAGAATTATAGCTGTAGTTCTAATTGTTATTCTTTGTGATTTTGTTATTTCACTCTTTTTTGCTATTCTAAGCATCAGCTATACCCTCCTCATCTCTCTTTCCTACCATTAACATTCCTATTTTTTCCTTAGTAGCTTCTTTAGAATTCAGAATTCCAGTTACTTCACCATTACACATAACCATTATTCTGTCACATAACTCTATAAGCACATCTAAATCTTCTCCAATATAAATTACTGAATTTCCTTTTTCTTTTTCTTTATTTATTAAATCATATATTGTATAACATGTATTAATATCCAAACCTCTTACTGGATAAGCCATTATTAATAGTTTAGGATATAAACTCAATTCTCTTCCTAAAAGTATCTTCTGAATATTTCCTCCAGATAGATATCTTATTGGATAGTGTATACTCGGTGTTTTTATTTCTAGTTTTTCAACCATTTCAGTAGCCTTTTTCTGAATTGGCTTTCTATCTATAAATATTCCTTTTTTATTTTGATAATTTTTTAAAAGTAAATTATCAACCATATCCATAGAACCTACAAGTCCCATTCCAAGCCTATCTTCTGGTATAAAACTCATACTTATTCCTTTTCTTATAATTTCTCCACTGCTTTTACCCACTAGATTCTGGCCTTCAAAAGTAACTTCCCCACTCTCAATCTTTTGAAGTCCAGCTATTGCTTCACACAACTCTTTTTGTCCACTACCTGCTATTCCTGCTATTCCTAAAATTTCACCAGAATTTACAGAAAAGCTTATACTTTTAAGTACATCCACCTTTTCTTCATTTATTACTCTTAAATTATTTACTTCTAAAATTCTCTCTCCTATTTTCCTTTGAACCTTTTTTATAGATAATTCCACTGGTCTTCCTACCATAAGCTCTGTAAGTTCTTTAGGATTTGTATCAATTTTATTTAAAGTCTTTATACTTTCTCCTTTTCTAAGCACTGTTATTCTATCAGCAGTACTCATTACTTCATCCATCTTATGAGTAATAAATATAACAGCACAGCCCTCTTCCTTCATTCGCTGAACTATTTTAAATAATTTTTCACTTTCTTGAGGCGTAAATACAGCTGTAGGCTCATCCAATATAAGAATATCTGCCCCTCTATATAGAACTTTTAATATTTCAAGATTTTGCTTTTCTCCTACGGACATATCATAAACATTCTTTTCCAAATTAACTTCAAGAGCAAATTTATCTATGATTTCCTTTATTCTTTTTATGCTTTTCCTTTTATTCAAAAACAGCTTACCCTTTTGACCTAAGATTATATTTTCAACTGCAGTCATTGTCTCAACTAACTTAAAGTGCTGATATATCATTCCAATCCCAGCACTTATAGCATCCTTAGGAGATGTAAATTTTTTATCTTCTCCATGAATTAAAATAGAACCGCTATCAGGGGTATAAACCCCTGACAGCATGTTCATCAACGTACTTTTTCCAGCACCATTTTCACCTAGAAGGGCATGAACTTCTCCACCATGTACTTCTAAATTAATATTATTATTTGCTACTACTTTTCCAAATTGTTTTGTTATATTTTTCATTTGGATATATGGAACTTTATTTCCCAGCATTTTGAACTCCCTCTACAAACCAATCCATTTTTAATAATTCCTCATCTGCCACAACCTTATCTTTTGCAACCTTTTCTTGTCCCTTGTTATCTTTTATAGGTCCAACAAATACTTTATTTGTACCAGATATTATATCTTCTTTAGCTTTTTTAACTTTTTCTTCTGCTCCTTCTGGTGCATTTTTAGTAAGTGGAGCAAGATCTACAATGCCTTCTTCCATTCCACCCCAATGACTTTCTGACTTCCATGTTCCATCCATTATAGCTTTAACTTGTGAAACATAATATGGTCCCCAGTTCCATACTGGAGCTGTCATATATGCCTTTGGAGCTTTTGCTTCCATATTAGTGTTATATCCTATTGAGAATACTCCTTTTTCTTCAGCTGCTTGCTGTGGTCCTGCAGTATCCTGATGTTGAGTTATAACATCTGAACCTTCATCTAGTAAAGCCTTTGCAGCTTCTTTTTCTTTTGCTGGATCGTACCAAGTATTTGTCCATTTAACTTTTACAACAGCTTTAGGATTAACAGAACGTACTCCTAAAGTAAATGCATTTATTCCTCTTACAACTTCAGGTATTTCAAAGGCAGCTACATATCCAATTACATTACTCTTTGTTTTCATTCCCGCAACTATACCTGATAAATATCTTGCTTGATACATTCTTCCAAAATAATTTGACATGTTATCTGCAGTAGTATATCCTGAGCAGTGTAAGAATTTCACATCTGGATGTTCAGCTGCAGCCTTAGCCATACCATCCATAAATCCAAAGCTTGTACCTATTATTACATTACATCCTTGATCTATCATATCTTCTATTACTTTTTGAACCTCTGCAGCATCTTCCTTTACTGATTCTTTAATCACTGATGGTTGAAGTCCTAATTCTTTTTCTACATATTGTCTTCCTTGATCATGAGAGTATGTCCATCCTTCATCTCCTACAGGTCCTACATATAGAAACCCTAATTTTATATCTTCTTTTTTGCCAGTATCATTTCCTGATTCTTCTTTTGAACCACATCCTGTTAACATAATCGCTAAAGTCATAACTAAAGCTAACATTAAAGCAAAAATCTTTTTCATAATTCTCCTCCTCATCAATATGTGTTTTAATTATATTTTTTAAAAACAATTTTATTTCCTTCCATAGACTCAATAATAGCTAAAGATTCTACTTGTACATTTTTTTCTTCAATAATTTGTCTTCCATTTTGAAAACCTTTTTCAATTACTATACCTACACCAGCTACTTCTGCATTCCCTTGTTTAATAATATCTATAAGTCCCAAAACTGCATTTCCATTTGCTAAGAAATCATCAATTATTAAAATTTTATCCTGTGAAGAGATGTACTCTTTTGCCACTCTCACATTATATGACTTATTTTTAGTAAAGGAAAAAACTTCTGATTTGTAGGTATCTGCATCCATATTATTTCCTTCTTGCTTTTTTGCAAAAACTACAGGAACATTAAAATATTGTGCAGCAATACAAGCAATTCCTATTCCTGAAGCTTCTATAGTTAATATTTTAGTTATCTCTTTATTCTTGAATCTTTCTTTAAACTCTTTACCAATTTCATTAAATAATTGTATATCTATCTGGTGATTTAAGAAGCTATCTACTTTTATAACATCATTTCCAAAAGCTCGTCCATCTTTTAAAATTCTATTTTTTAATAGTTCCATATGCTATAATCCTTTCTTTATTAAAATTCAATTACACAAAAAGAAAACTCCCCAAAAATACTAGGGAGTTTATATTATTTAAATACCTATAAAAATATCCTTTAAATTCACTTTACAATAACAATACATAAAATGTACGTACTGTAACGAATATACAAAAACTTAATAATATGTATATGATAAAACAATCAATTATAGGTATAAAATTTTAAATATAAACACCCGTAGTCAAACAGTTTAAGGCTGTATGGTAGAGACGTTTAGTCCATATTACTAAACATATACGAGTATACGAACATTCATGCTTTTTTTATTTTTTTTATTCGCTGCGGTAGTGTATATTTATATATTAAATCATATAAATACAAAAATCAATACTTAATTTAAAAATGAAAAAAATTCATTAATTTTCCTAAAAAAAAGCCTTTAAAAGTTTCTTGAACTTTGAAAGGCTTTTTCACATCTACAACTACTAGGCTTCTTTACTCTCTAAAACATTATCATCTTCACTACCATTGAATATGTTTAAATCTAACTCATTTTCCAGGTTAGCCATAATAACACTAGCTGCAGCATCTCCTGTTATATTTACTGCTGTTCTCATCATATCCAATATTCTATCTATTCCTAATACTAAAGATATACCTTCTACCGGAAGTCCCACTTGCTGTAATACCATAGAAAGTGTTATTAATCCAACACCAGGTACTCCAGCTGTACCTACTGAAGCTAAAGTAGCAGTTAAAACTACCATCATCAATTGATTAATTGTAAGTGGTATTCCATATACCTGTGAAATAAATACAGTAGCAACTCCTTGCATTATTGCAGTACCATCCATATTAATAGTAGCACCTAAAGGAATGGCAAAACTAGCAATAGATCTTGGCACTCCTAATTTTTCTTCACAAGTTTCAAGATTTACAGGTATAGTAGCATTACTACTTGATGTACTAAAAGCAACTACCATTACAGGCCAGAATTTTTTAAAGAATGTAATAGGGTTTACTCTACCCATAAATTTTAAAGCTAATCCATAAACCAATACAAGTTGTAAAAATAATGTTAATATAATTGTTATTCCATAATATAAAAGTTTTACTAAAACATCTACTCCTTGAATCATTATAACATTTGCTATAAGTGCAAAAACCCCAACAGGTGCAAATGACATAACTATTCCTATTATTTTCAATAAAACATCGTTTATCTGCTGTATTACATTAAGCATAGGCTCTGCTGATTTTCCAACAAGAGTTGCTGCTACACCAAACAAAATAGAAAAAGTAATTATTTGAAGCATTTCTCCTTTAACCAGTGATTCAATTGGATTGGTCGGAACCATATTTACAAAGATATCCATAATAAATGGTGCCTCAGTAGCTTTAAACTCTTTAACATTTGATAACAACAGACTTCCACCAGCTCCTGGTTTTATAACACTTGCAAGCACAATAGCTAAAGTTATTGCCAATGCTGTTGTTGCAGTATAATAAATAATAGTTCTTACTCCAACTCTTCCTAATTTCTTAATATCTCCCATACTAGCAGTACCACATATTAATGAGCATAAAACAAGAGGAACCACTAGCATCTTTATACCTCTTAAAAATACTTTTCCTATTGGGTCTAAAGCCCATTTAATTATTCCCTCATTTAAAGATGTTGAAAAATACATGTTAGCAATTATTCCAAAAATAATACCTAAACCTAATGATAAAATTATTTTTTTAGTTAATGACATTTTTCTCTTCTGTTTCATTCACTTTCTCCCCACTCAAGATTTTTTTATTTCAGTATTATTCATTTACCATAAGCATTATATCAATTTTTTATTATTTTTGCAATAAAAATGAAAGTTTAAAATGAATTTATTCATTTTAAACTTTCATTTAAAATTTTTTTATATGTATAATTGCATTTTTTCCTTCAAATTTTTAATTTCATATATATTATTCCTTCAAATTACTACTTGATGCTCCATAATTATTTATTTTATTCTAGCTTAATTTTATCTTAAATTTAAATCAAAAATAAAAACTTCAGGCATTGAACCTAAATTTAGCATATTTAAATAATAAAGTCATATATTATTTACATTATTAACGCATCATACAAAAATAAGACTTTACAAAGTTTTTCCTTAACTCTGTAAAGCCTTATATACCAGCCGTTATAAATGGTGCGCCCAAAGGGATTCGAACCCCCGACCTTCAGATTCGAAGTCTGTTTTTATATGTTTTAATTAATCCTAATAAGTTTTGATAAAACTCTGAAAGTATTGAAAATACTAGCTTATAAACATTTTTACATTTATTTAATTTTAATAGTTTATAATAAGTGTTAATTAGTATGTTGTCATTTGGTTGTCAAAGTATAAAAAAACCTACATATTATATATAGTAAAATAGGAGCCTTAATTGACTCCTAATATTCTGGTAACTCTGATATAAACTTTGCATATTGATTCCCATAATTAATAATATTAATGCTGGTATGAGGTTTTAATGCTAAACCTTCCTCAACTGTAAATGGAGCTATTTCTTCTTTTAACATTTCTAAGTTTTCTTTTTCAGTTCCTGCTATTAATACATAGCTTACACCTGAACTCTTAAGAGCATCTAGTAAATCTCTGAGTTGTTTCAAATAATGACAAGTAAGCATAAGCCCTAATCTATGTCTTCTAAACTCTGTAACGTGATTTGCTAAGAATCTAGCAGTTGTTGGAACTTGATGAACTTCATCAAAAATCACATTACACAATCTAGCATCCTTATTATTCTCCCTCATTTGAACAGTTAGCCATATTCTACTAATAAAGAAAGTAGTTAATATATCTCTTATCATAACATTTGGAAATAAGTTCTGAGGTATCATTATAAATATATTTTTCCCCTCTTTTATATACCTTGCAAAGTCTTGGTTTGTATCTATATCTGCTTTTAACATAGCCTTTAAATACGGGTTCTTTTGTAATAGAGTTACTCTGTTAGTAATACCAACTATTAAATCTTCTCTAGTTCCTATTATCTTGTCTTTATTATCCCTTTTATGCAGTTCGTTAAGATCATAAAATATATCATCATCTTCATCAAAGCATTTACTATATTTAGCATACCTTATGGCTTCATTTCTTTTATCCCATCTTCTTAAAATATTAAACACATCTTGTATTTTTGCATTAGGTCTAATAAATGTAACCATGCAGGCAGAATGTAAATATCTAAGCATAGGTGCTGTTAATTCTCCAGTAGTCTTATCTGTTACTGCATTAATTAAATATTCTACTTGCTCTGCTATAAGGTTCGCAAGTCTTATCCTTTCCCAAGAATCCATATCTTCACTTATTAATTTTGTTACCTCATTAAAAGCTAATGCTGGCACTAAATCTTTTGTACCTAGTTTAATTATAACTTTATCCTTATCTAGAACTACCTCAGATACTTCTCTAGCAGTTTCACAGCTCTCTATAAAATCTATAACAATGTTACTATACCCTGCTTTATAGCAGTCTTTTACTGTTCTTTTTAATGCAGTAGTTTTTCCAGCATTTTGTGGCCCAACAAACATTTTAGCTAATGACATAACATTCTTATCCTTACTCCATGTGGCTATAATCTTCTTTCCTTGTTTTCCTGCAATTCCTATTCTAACTTGACCACCTTGTAATTCTGGAGGAACAGTTTCCTCTCTAGTATCTATTCTTTGAATATTATATTCATTTTGTAAATCCCTTTGTGGTAATTGTATTAGTTTAGCAACTTCCTTATCTGATAGAATACACTTTCTAGATGGTGTTACATGCATATCTATTATTTGTTTAAATAATGACTTTTGTTCATTCTCTGTTAAAGGTTTTACAATTAATTCATTATCTTCATTTAAATCTTTATAAGCACTAACTATAGATAACATATTAAGTCTTGCTCTATTTTTATCCTTGCTTTCAGATAATATGCTTATTTTAACCTTAAAGGCCTCAGAAACTAATTTATTTATTGTGGTAGTAGATAATCCACTATATTTCAAACTCTCCCTCACTGCTTCTACACTATCTATTTTAATATCAAGCAATTGTTTCTTTTCTTCCTTTGGATCAGGTGTTATTATTCCCATGACACTTTCTAATAATAAAAGCTTGTATTCAATAAAGAATGAAAGAGCAGCTTCAGCACCTTTGAATCCTAATTTTACTAACTTCTCTTTTGAACTCATTTGATTATTAATAACTTTGCCTGATTTATATGCTTCAAATTCGTCTTTTGCAATGTTTATCCAGTTACTTCTTTTTATAGGTTCTATTACTATATTAACCCTAACCTGTTCTCCATCTTTAAGTCCTCTTAAAACACTAAACATATTAGTTAAAGGATAAAGATGCCCTTTGCTTGTAGATAAGCTCTTAAAGTTATAATCTTTTAAAATCAGTTCGCAAATTTCTGTATTTTTATGATTAAACTTATTTAATTTATCTCTATTGGTTTTACTAATTTCAGCTTTATTCCATACCGTTTTAATTTTACTTTCAATTAAATTAGTGTATTGATTATCTAAAGTTAGATAAAAGTTAGCTTGATTTTTAGGCTGAAATAAAATATCAAAGTACACTTGCTTAGGTGTAGCATAACTACACTTTCTTATACTAAGCCTTTCTCTTGGTGACAGATACATGCCTGCTATTGCATGAGATATAGCTTCGTTATTAGAGTTATTAATCATAAAATCAGGAACGATCTTGAAGGTTGTTAATGGTATTTGTAAATTTTTTAAAGGTAGGAGGGATACTCCCTCCACACTATTTATATTTTTAGAATTAATCATAATATTACCCTCGCTAACACATAAGCAAATATTGATATACTGGTTAACTTTGTTCCCCAACGTTTTTCTCCGAATATTATAAAAAATGCTCCAATCATAGCTACAACTATAAAAACAGGTTCTAATTCAGTAGCAGTAATCCCTATTCCTTTAGCTGTACCCCCTAAAACCCACACAAAGCCTTTACCAATCTTATCAAATAACCAATTAACACTATTTTTAAGCACTGAAATCCCTCCTAGAACGTAATACCTTTTAATATCTTAAATATCTGTGGTATAAATTGTATACCCACAAAACCACCTACAGCATTTTTGATAGTTTTAGTTCCCTTCTGTTCATCTCCGCTCATAATACTCATAAACCCTTTTATCATGAATCCATAAGATACAGGCTCCGCAAGGTCTTTGATAACATCTATTAAAGGTGTTAAACTTTCTGCAATTGTTCCAGCATAAACAACTTGACCGCTAAATACATTAAATACAACAACTGTTACCATACCTGCCTGTGCCAAACATTTTTCAACTTTTATGTCATATTCCTTAACTTGCCTATTTTTTTTAACTCTAAATCCTACTATTTTCATAATTCCCTCCTATTTATCACTTTTATAATTTTGATATAATATCTCAATCTCTTTACGACTCAGAAGAATGCCTATCAAAATCCCTAAAAGAAGTTTTAGTAAAAAATTCATTTTAACCCTCCAATTATGAATTATTTGTTAACATATGATTTAAAATAGCAACTTTTTTAAAATCCCCGCATAAGCTATTAGCAAAGCGTTGCTTAATAGCAATTACCCAAACTCTGCTCATTTGAAAAATTCAATTATATCCATGTTTAAAAACTATATTTTAGGGAATACTTTTAATAAAATAACTATATGAATTCAAGAGGAGCTGAGTTTATGGGTTGGATTATCGCTGGTATGATTTTATATATATGGTCTCAAGTCTAACCTTAAAAGTTAGACTTATTTTTTTTGAAAGAAATAAGCATCCATTATTTTATAAACTTCTATTTCATTTCCACCAGATATTAAATCCTGTAATGTTTCAAGTTCATTTTTAGATAGAAAACTAAACATTTTTTCTATTGCTCCAGCGGCAAGCACTAAATTTTTCTTTCCTTCCTCTGTGTAAAGCTCCATGTTTAAAACTTTATTAATATTAATTTTCATATATAAACCTCCTAAAATTTTATTTAAATTCAACTATTGTATTTTCAATAGGTGTCCAAACATCATCATAATTAATAGGTATATATGCTCTTTCATAACTCTCTTTATCGAACTCCATACAAGCACCACAAGTATCAATCACTTTCCAGCCAAAAGGCGTTGTTATTAAATAGTGTAAATCTCCATAAGTCTTTTCAAGTAATATCATTCCACTTACTAAATTAGCCATATATAAACCTCCTATCTTTCTTCAAATAATAATTCAATTTTTCTATTTTCATGATCTATCTTGTAAGTCATTTCAAAACAACCTATAAATTTATCATTTAAAAATGCTTCATGTGTAGAATAAACGCCTAAACTTCCATACATAAAATCATCAATAAAGCTATCTAGGTCCATTCCTTTTCCACACTCAGAATATAATCCTATAGCAAACTCATATAAATTTTTCATAATACCCCTCCTAAAATTTTATTTCCATTTCCAATTTGGTTTATGCTTCACATAACTCTCTACTTCTTTGTAGTTGCTATCTATTATTTTTTCAGTTTTGCTTGCAAGGAAAATGTATAGAACGCCCTCTTCCCATTTCCCTCTGATTTTTCGTTGGAATTTTACTGGTTGCATTAAAAAGTTAGGTTTCATAATCAAATACCCCCTAAAAATCTAACTCAATAAGATTGTTACTCCTATTTTCCATCTTTTCAGAAACATATTCTTTAGTTTCTCCATTCATTTTTTCTCTTAAAATATCTTTTATGAAACCACTCATGTTACTGTGGGAAATTATCCATTTATATAGTTCTATATCCTCTGGAGTATTCTTAAAACTTAAAGCTATAGGTTTTACTGCCATGACTCCGCCACCTTTCTGAACCCTATTGCATTAGCAAATATGGGATTATCAGCTACATAGCAATTTTTGTATCTATTCTTAAATGCTTTTTCAAATAACTTATATCCTCCACCCACTATTATTATCTTTTCCGTTCTAATTGGATATTTCATTATCAAATCGTCATTTACTTTAGTAAAATTTTTCTTTAATATTTTAGTTATAAAGCTTAAATCCGTTCTAGTTCCATCGATTTCAAAATAACCTCTATTTAGTATTCTTTCTGCATCAAGAATATCTAAATCTAAACTATATAAAGCATTTAGTTTATCTGCTATGTCTTTATAAATATTAATTGTTCCTGTTGCTATAGTTGATGATGCTTTTAACTTTTTATCAACTATATAAGCTACATCTGTGGTTCTTCCACCTATATCTACTATAATTACATCATCATTGGTATTAAGTGAATAATAAGCCCCAACACCTTCTGGATAAACTTTAAAATCCGTTATAATTATTTTTCTAGGTTCATCATTGAACTTTATTTCTCTCACCCTAGTATTAAGCACTATATTTTCTAAAGCTTCTCTATTTGCTTTGTATTGATTAATTGGAAGCCCACACACTATTTGTTGCAGCACATCATCTTTATTTCCATTAAGAGCAATGCCGGTTAGTAATAGCGGTAAAAAATTATCCTTGCTGCTCTTATTTAGTTCAGTTTCAAAATTTCCTTCGCCAATGTAATAAGTTTTATCATCATATTCTAAGCAAATTTTTGAACCTAGTATATTTTCTTCTGTAGTAACTAAGCTTTTAATATTAGTGTTTGGAAATTCCTTTAGACTGTAGTTTCCTACATCAATTCCACGCTTTGACACTTTAATACCTCCTAAGTAATTCTATCCATATATAACTCTCGGCAGGGCGCCGAATCATTTGTTATAAGATGTGAAGTTTTTAGAAGTTTTTCTAAGTTCTTAATATACTATATGCCCTAACAAGTAAAAAGTTTCCTAAAATATTAGATAAAATTATAATTTTTATGATTTTTTACATAAAAAAATAGACACCTACTCAAGGTGCCATATATCTTTAACATCTTTATTTAATTTGTAAGCTACGTATAAGGCTTTTTCTAATGTAGGTCTGCTTTTATCATTTTCCCAACTCCAATAAACTTTATTGCTAACACCTAATAATTTGGCAAATTCCCCAGGCTCCATCATGTACTCTCTCATTCTAATCTCTTTTAGTCTATTCTTTACCCCAAATTCATCACCCACCCATCATCAGTTTATGTAAGTATTCTACCAACAGTAACAATATCCTTTAATATATAGTATTTTTTAACAATATGATTTCATGTGAAATAAAAAGCTCTAAAGGGTTACTCTCTAGAGCTTTTTAACGGTTGTTTTATTATTTTTCAGGAACTAATTTTACATTTTTTAAAGAAGCAATGTTAATAATATCTCCATCTTCTAAGTTTATAACAACTTCTGGAGTTCCTATTTCTCCACCTAGAATTTCATTAGTTTTAACAGTACCGCCACTTCCATAAACAAAGAAGTTTCCAGAGCCATTTGTAGCTGCTGCTTTATACCTTCCAGCTGTTACATCTTGCCCAACAATCCAATATCCTGCATAAAGATTAACTTCTCCATAATTCATAAGTGTACTTTTTATAGGCTTAACATTTATAGACATACCGGATATTTGTATTTTAGCTCCTTGTGGTAATATAGCTCTATATTTTGAAACTCCTAAATCTGAGCCACCTATTTCATTTATTAAAGGAGAACCATCACTAGCATATGCAATAAAGTTTCCACTACCATTAAATGTAACTTCATATGAACCAGCATCTAAGTGAGTACCTACTATATGTTCTCCAGCAGGTAATTTTTTAGTGTTTTTCTTAATAAATTCTTCTTGTTTTTTAGCTTCTTCTGCAGCTTTTGCTTTTTTAGCTGCTTCTTCTTGTTTTGCCCATTCTGCTACTTGAATATCTCTTTCTTTAGATAATCTTTCAAAATCTGATTTAATCTGTTGCTTTTCATTGTCATTTATTTTTTTGTACTTATCTTCTATTTCTGCAAATTGTGTTCTTTCATCTACATTAAAATCTTTGTAATGTTTTTTCAATAATTCTTTATCAGAAGATGTTAATTCATTTTTGTTTTGTTCAACAGCTGGCTTACTTGATGTATCTTTAGTTGTTTTATTGTCATCACTGCCCCCAGAACCTAAAGCTCCAAAAACAACTACTACAACAATTACCCAGAACCACCATCTCTTATAAAACTTCTTTTTAGGTTTAATTTCCATATGTAACCCTCCATATTTTTAAATTATACGTACATTATACATGTTTTAGAATATATTGTAAAATATCATAAATTATCTTTTAAACCCAAAAAAGGCTAGTAGAATTTCTACTAACCCTTTGAGTTTATTTAATTTTATTGTCGCTAATATATTAATATTAACATAAATAATAGATAACTTTAAACAACAGTTATATCAAAAAAATAAAAAGATCCCTAGGATTTCTCCTAGGGTAATTTTAAAACTGCTTTATAATATTGTATATAGTATTTATTGCTTTCTCTGTGTTAGGTCCGTATAGACCATCCTCAGCAATAGGAGCTTTTGTCTTTGTTGTTTTATTGTACCAACGTTGAAACTCTAAACAGTAATTTACTGTATACTTAGGTTTATTAGGCTCATTCTTTACATCAATCGTTTGTCCCGTAATAGCTCCTACAATGCATTTAGCTACCTTATCTCTGTATTCTTCAGACATTAATAGTAGTTCTTCCTGTGAATTATCTATAAAAGCAGTTTCTACTAATATGGCTGGAGCGTTAGTCTTGTAGATAACAGTAAATTTAGCCTCTTTAACACATCTGTCAGTTAGTTTTGTAGCCTTAATTAGGGCATTTTGCACTTTGGTAGCATATTCTTTCCCTTTAATACTTCCA
Organism: Clostridiaceae bacterium; assembly: GCA_036677675.1. Classification (GTDB taxonomy): domain Bacteria; phylum Bacillota; class Clostridia; order Clostridiales; family Clostridiaceae; genus Clostridium_H. The sequence goes on from JAVBWC010000031.1 coordinate 21,680, forward strand.
GGGCAATTATAAGTTTCTATACCTTGTCCACCACCACTATTGCAATGTATAGAGATTAATAAGTCACACTTATTTGTGTTACTTATACTAGCTCTTTCTGATAGAGATAACCACACATCTGTTGTCCTAGGATATATTACTGTATGTCCTAAAGATTTTAAGTATTTTCCTAGTCTTAAAGCTATGTCTAAATTTATATCCTTTTCTCTAGTTCCACGTTTGCCTAATGCACCAGGATCTTTACCACCATGACCTGCATCTATACAGATTTTCATATAATCTACCTCCTGAATTCAATATTAAAAGAGCAACAATTACTGCTGCTCTCTGTGGATTTCTTTCTTATTACCTTCTTTTAATTGCACTAAAACATTTTTTAAAGCATCTGGAAAAGGGACTCCTAATCTAACCGCATTTTCTAAAATAGAAAGTCCTTCTATTCCTATATAAAACCAAATAACTAATGTACGGAATACCCATCCTTGTCCTATTAGTCTATCTAACATTACAGCTAACATAAGTATTATTAAGATAGTAAACTTCTTTTTAAGTCCATCAAACCCTACCTGAGAGCTTAGATTTTTCTCTTTAGTCCCACACATAATTCCCATAATATAATCTGCAATCATACACACCAATAATACCTGCAATCCTACTTCCCAGCTTCCAAAACAGAAAGTAAAAATTGTTCCTGCTCCTGCCACTATAGTATTAAAAATATTTTGTTTATCCATCTCGCACCTCCAAAATTGTAATAAAAAAAGAACCTGGTCTCCCAAGTTCTGCTTGTACATTATACTTTGTATTTTAATTAATTGACTATTTGCCAGAATTTTGTTTTTCCCCAGTTAAAAATGCAATAATACCAGTTATTGTACTAGAAAGAATAGGTCCAATAATCACCCAAACATCTTTTGCTGTTTCGGGATTCTTTATCAAGGATATTCCTCCAATAATAATAAGTAATACACAAATTACGCCAACAAACCATATAATTCCAATTTTTGTTTTAACTTCACCCTCAGCTCTTATTTGACCAACTGTTGCTGGTTTTGACTGTGGAATAAATTGCTTTATGTAAGCTTCCTCTTGAGACAAAGGAATTGTAGAAGATGGTGGGACAGTTTGCGTGCTAGTAGATGAAGAATTAATATTCATTCTAATATCTCCATCATACCAACTGGACCTAAACTAGGTAGTTTAGATTTAATTATTGAAAATACATCCTCTATAGGTATCAAACTAGAATTGGGTACATTATTAATATCCCTTTGAATTAATATTCCCTCTTGCTGTATACCTTGATTTCCCACAAATGTTCCTTTGCCTAATTCTACAACATTATTTATTATCAAATTATTACCAGAAAACCTCTTGTTATATCTAATATTTAACTCTTCTAGAGTTCCTAAATTATTTTTAAAATATTTGGATTGAAGTGTTTCTACTGAGGTATCTGTCTTAAAAAAATACTGTCCAATAAATCCAAATCGAATTATATTCTTATACCCAAAAATTACTGAAGCATAGGGACGTATCTTGTCCAAAAAACTTTCCAATTGTTTAGATATATCTTCATTATTTGAATTTTGAAAATTAATAATAAAGTCAATTCTAGACTTAGAAATGTTACATGTACAAGTATGATCCCCACTATTAAGTATTACTACTGGTATTTCAGGTGGAGCATTGGGCGGTATTGGCAAAATGGTAGGCATTTGATCAAAAACGCTACCTGAAACTTCTGTAATTTGTTTAATGAATCTATCAGGCCTATTCTCAATATCTTGGAAAAATAACGCTAGCTGCAATTGAAGTAATTTTAATTTTGACAATTACTATTTCCCCTTTCGTAAATAATCTAACAAAAATTATAACTGAAAATAGTAATATTTTAAATAGTTTTATGCAAAAATAGCACTTAATAACAAATAAACCATAATAATAAGTAATGGTGGTACTAATATTGAATAGAGAAACCGTATAAGTTCATCTTTTTTCATGCTATTTATCATCTCCTTTGTCTATCATATGAATAGCAAAAATAAAAAATTCTTTAACTAAGTTTATTGTTCCCTTTTTAGATAAAAATAGGCAATAAAAAAAGACCGCTAAGTCAATCTTATTGCCTTAATTTAATTATTTAGTTACTTCGTACTTTTTTCCTATGACGTACTAAGCTATATACTCAATTCCTGTAATGGATATATACTGCTCTGCTGTTATTTTCCCTTTAACAACAAAAACTTTTAAAGAAGTATCATCATAATATCCAGCATTGTAATAGTCTGTACATATTTTAAACCAATCCATATTACATCAAACTCCCTTCTACTAAAGCTAAAAGCATTTGAGCATTTTGACTTTCAAGTGTTGCTATTCTATCATCATCACTAATTGGTTTTAATTCAGGGTATTCTACTATCACCCCATTTTCTAATTTAAACCAACCACCATTTATTCCTACTGGTAAACTATCTGCTATATACTCTACATAGTTACCATAAGGATAAGTAATAGCGTCTGTTATAATTCCATCTGCTTGCACTTGTAAATAAAATTTCATATTATCAACCTCCTATTTAATTGGTATTGTTACTATTTTTTTATCTGTATCGTTTGCTACTCCTGTACTTTTTGCATACCCAAAATTAATATAGTTGCTTCTGTATAAATCACTAAGTCCATTGTATATGTGTGCGTAATCTCCTAGTATATCTGCTTCATATATTATCATATAAGGTGAAGAGTCATATGACATTACCGCTAACAATGGATTTAAATTTGCAAATGCTAAATTTTGACCTTTACTAGATGGTAAAACACTTGGATTCGCTAATTTAGTAAAAGTATCTGTCGTATTATCTATTTTATAGATAGTTACAAACGGCGTAATAGCATGTGATATACCTAAATATTGTCCATCTGAACTAAACGAACATTTTGCCCCAGCACCAGTTGGCAAAACACTTGGATTTGCAAGTTTAGTAAAAATATTATTAACATTATCTATGCTATATATAGTCAAATAGGGTGAAGTGTCATGTACGCAACATAGATATTTACCATCTGAACTAAAATCAACACCTTTTACCGCACTAGCAGGGGTTGGACTTAAATTAGCTAGTTTCGTATAAGTATCTCCATCTCTAAGATATACATGTACATATCCAGTAGCAGTAGTTCCTACAGCCATATATTTTCCATTTGGGCTATAATCAACACAATAATTTACTGTTGAAGACATAGAAAAAGTTATAGGCATAAATGTGTCTTCACTTATTTTGTATATATTACCATAAGGTGATGTGCTTGAATATACAACAGCTAAATGATTGCTGTCTGGACTAAATTCAACATTACCAGATTGTGCAGGCATTGTTGACGGGTCAGGTAATTGAGTAAATGTATCACCATTTCTCTTATATATATATAATTTTGAACCATTAGTCGAAGTAGCAACCAAATATAATCCATCATTGCTAAAATGCAAACAATTTACATATGGGTTAGTTGCTATAGGTTCGGCTATTTTAATATATACGTCATCAATTTTTTTATAAATCTTTAAATTATTTTCGCCTATTGCCATATATGTGTCATCAGGACTAAAAGCTACAACTCTACCAGAACCAACGGGCATTACATCAGGGTCAGGAGCTTTAATTGGTGTATCAAATCCAAAATAACGTCTAGTGGTTACTAAGTCACCTTTATTTATATTTTCATAATAGTTAACAGCAACCTCACCTTGTCCTGTGATTTTTACCCCACTTCCACCTACATTAACCTTTCCTATCGCCATCTACACCACCACCTTTGTTAGCCTTAAATCGCATATAATATTTTCTGTAGGGGCTGTATCAGCGTATAGTCTTACACATCCTTCAAAACTTTCATTTGCAGATTTTAAATCACTTGCCTTTTCAAGGTCTGTTAATTTTATATTTACATCTACTATTGTAGTTGCTGTAATGTCTGTGTCAGATATATCATATATATAAAAACCACTTGTAGCAGTATCGTCTACCCATCCTGAAGATAGTATTGTAATATTAGACTTTATCTTAACTGTATTAGCTAAATTTTGATTGGTTGTATTTAAACTTTCTTGTGACGCTTTTTCAGCCAATTGTTCATCAATCACATCCATATTATCATTGATATTTTGTATGTCAGCTGGATCTGTATACTCTGGTTTTTTAAGATTTAAATTTGTTGTATATTGCAAAATTCATCCCTCCTCAAATTACTATAATAGAAATTTTAGCCTTTAAAATTTCTGAACCTATTCTATAGGTAAATTCGCAATAATAGTTCCCTCGGTTGTTGGCTGCAAATAAAGTTACTATTTTCTTATCATCTATCGTTGCAATACCAGTCTCAATTATTTCACCAGTAGGCTTTATTATAGAATATTCAGCATTTTCTATAACAAAATCTTGATGTACTTTACTTACAACCTCAATCCCTACATTTCTAACTTCCCCTGATAAAAAAGTCATACTATCAACTCCCTATGAGTGAATTGAGAATCTACTTCTCTATATCCCATATCACCACCATTTTCTCCAAAATTAAAATCTTGTTCTAAAATTTTAAATGTTAACTTATCAAAATTAATTGCAACTATTAAATTTGCTTCATTGGTTTGATTTCCAGCATCATCTATTGCATGAAGTTCTATAATATATTGACCATTTATTTTCTTAGGAATTTCAGCTTTAAATGTATTAGGAGGATAGAAGTCAAATTTAACTTCTATCCCATCCACATATCCTATTAATCTCATATTAATCACTTACAGTTACAGAAATAGTAAATGTAGCTCCAGCATTTACAGGATTTGGTGTTACAGTTACTGCTGAAATAGTAGGTGGTGTAGTATCTAATGTTACTGTTCTAGTTACTTCACTGTATTTTCCAGCACTATCTGTGGATCTTACAACTATAGTATTTGTTCCTTGTGCTAATGTAATAGCTTTAGAGAAATTTCCTGATGTTACAGTTACTGCACCTTGGTCTACTCCATTAAGTTTAATAGTTACTGTTACTGGACTTGAAGTTGCATCATTTGTTGTACCACTTACAGTTAAACTTGCATTATTAGTTATTAAACCATCACTTGGATTAGATATATTCAAGACTGGTGGCACTGTATCTACTGTAAATGTAGTTGAAGTTGTAGTTGCTATGTTTCCATCATTGTCAGCTATATCTATTGTAATAGTATGTGAACCTTCTGCTAATGCGGACTGACATACATAAGTACAATCATATCCTCCTGCTACTGCTGTACAAGTCATGCCTGTAGCAGTATTGCCAATAGCTGCGCCACCATCTATCTTTAATGCCAATGAACTTATATTTATACCACTGTCAGCATCTCTTAGTTGGAATGTTACAGTTGGACTTGCTGTTGTTAATTTAGCACCAGAGGAAGGTGAAATTATTGATACTGTTGGCTTAGTAGTTTCTTTAACTGTTAATTTCAAACTACTTCCAATAGTTGCATCAGAATCATCCTTAGTAGTTGTGTTTCCAGCCTGATCAGTTGCTTGTATCTGAACAGGATAATAATGCCCTGCGTTTACATTATAAGAAGTTGTGCTTGGTGCCGTAATTGTCTTTTCATATTTGCCTGTGCTACTATTATACGTCAAGTCGTATACTTGACCATTAATTGTAACCTTTACTGTTGATATTGCCATAATATTTGATACCTCCTAAAAATATTTTAACTTTATTTTTTCCCAAGTATTAGCTTGGATAGTTCCCCATGTTTCGCTTGTTAAATCACTCCAAACGGCTATCTCTTCTATTACAACTACAGAAAATAAAAAAGCCTCGTTAACTTTAACGGGATTTTTACTAAATTCTATATTGCTTATTATTAACATTGTTTACACACCCTTTAAATCACCCCAAGTGCAACCTCTTGAGACCTTTTGATTTATTAGATTTAACAAGTTTCCAGCAGTATCTCCATCCAAAACTCCCTGTACAGTAGAAAACCATGTATCCCAATCATTTTGAAATTGTGTCTCCATAGCATCAATTTCAGCTTGCTCTGTAGCAGTTGTAGTATTATACCAGTTTTGATACTCTGTTTGCTTATCTGCTGTCCATTGCGTCAAATCAGCATCGTATTGACTTTTCTTTTCTGTTAACCAAGTTTGATATTGATTAAATAAAGTTGTAGTATCCACTTGTTCTACTGTGCCATGTACTATACCGCACAACTCATTATTTAATCTTAAATCTGTAATATTAGCCTGACTTATACTTACCGCTCCAGCATTTATAGCTATATCTGCAATACCTAATTCATAAGCGTCAGCATCACGTTGCAGTGCCAGAGCAACTGGACTACTTGCAAAAAGTCCTTTTTTTACTGCAGCTTTTATTTCTCTATTTACAGTATCATATCTAAGAACTACTGTATCAACTCTGTATAATACCCCATCTGCAACGTCAATACTAAGTACTAAATCACTATCATTGTTATAGTAATATCCATTAATCCATGCTTTCCCTGCTTTTATTGTTACAGTCATATCTCCATTAGCAATCACTTGAAGATTATTACTAGGATTCGGGAAAATACCATTAGATATAAAAGAACTGAAATATTCTGCAAAGAAATCAGCCTTATATTTTCTATCACCATTGGAACTATTAAAAAACCCACTCTTCTCAGCCATTTAACCACGCCCTTTCTATTTTAATTTTTGTTTAATCTTATCTATAAGAGTTGGTATATTGTTACCAAATACAACATTAATTTGTTGTCCGGATTCCTCATAGACTTCCTCAATTTCAGTTATTCTAGTGTCCAGCGTGATACCCCACTTCTTACTTACACAAGTAACAATATCCCCTAGGTCAAAATCAGCTTTATATGTTAGATTAGAATTAAGATTAATCTTACTGTCAAAAGTCTGTATTTTTTTAGTTTCAGCTAATGTAGTGTTGCCTCTTTCTATAAGTAAATTGGTATAATCAGTATCACTCATAACAACACCATCAACTTCAATACTTAAATCTTTTGCATCTACAAATACCTCAAATCTATCTAAACCACTACTAGTACCTATAGTAGCCATTTTTCTATCTGCACCTTCACCAATGCCACCTATTAGGGTAGTATTTCTATAGTTATTGAGACTGTCTACATATTCTTGTTCTAAGATATTTTCAAATTCCTTACTAAATATTGCCCTCGCATTAACAGATTGATTTACGCTCCTATCTAAGCCTTTATATATATCAAATATTAGCTTTCTGTTAGAACTATCAAAATTAATTCTATGACCTAGATTACTTATATTTGATAAGCTCTCTAGTTCCTCTGAAAGATTTTTATAACTCACTTGATAGTTAACATTATCAGTAAAATTATTTAGAGTACCTAAAACAAGATTATCAATAACCCTGTTACTATCAATTGGATTAACACAATTCTTATCTACCAATGTTCTCATAGCATTTTCAGCAGTACTATTAATTATTTCAGTACTCCAAATAATCCGCCTGTTTAAATATCCTGTTAGAAATTTACCTCTTACTACTAATATTTCTTTTCCTTCTGTATCTTGTTTAAGGTTTCTGTACTCGATATATCCAGCTTCAGCATCGTCTTTTTTATAGATAATATTTTCTCTTGCTAATAAATTAAGAGTTGCTGGAGTTAAAGCACATTGCAACTCAAATTCACCGCTCTTGTAATACCTTCTAATCCATCTAAAAGAAAAAAAGGTATCTAAAATACCTTTAAATTCTAAGTTCCTATTGAAAATATATAACTCCATATCACACCCCCAAATACTGAGGCGTATAATATATGCTTACTTCTAAATTATCAATATTCTCATCAGCATCATATCTAAAAAGATTATCACCTACATCAAGCTGTAAAAATGTAGAGTTAAAATCAATATAATTAAAAGCATTCGTAGTAATACCATTAAGTGTAGCTTGAACTTTCTTATCTCCAAAACCTGTTGTAATGCTAATTATTTCCCCAGCAGTCATGGTTTTGTTAATCTTTATGAATTCTTGTGTATTAACATTTAAAATACTTGGATTAGTAAGTGTAGCAAGTGCTTTAAATTCTATTCTCAATGGACATTTTAAGTCAGATTCATTTATTACATTAACAATTAAGCTTGGTTCTCTATGCCCTAATAATATACCCTGTTCCTCTATCTCTAAAGGAAATTCAAAATCACCTTGCCATAAAGCTATATCAGTTTTAAACTCTTTATCATAAAAGAAAGGATTAGGGCAAATTAAACTCATTACAAACTGTGGAATATTATCATTACTTATTGTAGGTGCTTTTTCTATCCTGCATCTTATATATTTAGTCACTTCTCCATCTATAACAGTTAATTTTCCTTGTAATTTAGGATTTAATATACTTATCATTCTAGGTTTATTATAATTAGCATTATTTTTAATTTTACCCTTAATAACTATATTTCTCATATCCAAATTACTACTTACATAAGTTGCTCCATCTTGATTCATTCCCTTAGTTGTATAGATATTATTCTTTAATCCATCTAATCCGTCAAAATCTTCAAGAAAAAAAGAACTCCATACTGAAAATTCAATATTTTGTTCTTTTTCATTTTCGTATATTAGTTTTATATCTTTTCTAGCTATATCACCACCTCATTTCTACCAATAACCTAATTCTCTTAAGCTATTTTTAGTTTGCCTAGCAACTTCTGAAGGTCTTGGCGTTGGAGAATATATATTTTGTGTTACATTGACACCACTATTTCCTTGTACATTTCCTAACATTCTACTTGCAACTTTTTCAGCTACACTTTCAGCAGTTCTCATAACCATTTCTTCACTAGCTTGATGATTATATACTCTAGCACCTTTTGGAAGGTCATATAACTCCCATCCACGCTCATGCAAATAAGTCAAGCCTCCACGCCAATTAGTTGTACCTGTCCAGTTTTGTCCAGCATCTCCACCAGAATCACCACTGGTTTGAGTTCTAATCCATCTTATTATAGGATTATTAGCAAACCAATCTTTTAGTTTTTCCCAACGTGTTTTTATATGTCCATCACTTTCATCTATATCTTTTATAATATCGCTATTCATAGACTTTACCTTTTCAACTACTCCATCTTTCATTTCTCCAGCTTTTGAAATACTGCCTTTTTTCTGTCTTTCAGCTTCTGCTATCATTTTATCAGCTTGGTCTTTAGTTATGCTCTTGCTCTCATCACGCATTTTTATTATAGTTCTTACAGTTTCATCATATTGTTTATTTGCTTTATCTACTGCTTGTTTCCTTTGGTTTTCAGCATTTTTAATAACTTCACTTGCCTGTTCTGATGTTATTCTATTACTATATCCTTTTAATCTTTCTAATATAACTTTACTTTCTACTTCTGTATCACTCAAAGATTTCACAGCATTAGTTTTCATTTTGCCTTGTATTTCATTTATTTTCTGCTGTTCTTCTAAAGTCAATGCCCTTTTTTCATTACTTGCTTTTTTCAAAATATCTTGTATTTGCTTAGTATAGCCATCCATTTCTTTTTATCTTCATTACTTTTCTTTAAATTATCAAGCATTTGCTTTTGTTCTTCTTTAGTGATATTTTTACTATTAGTCAAGAATGTTTGCATTGCTTGTTTTTCCTCATTGTAATGTTTGTCCATTCCAGCTTTAATCTGTTGTGTCATATTACTATATTTACTTACCAAATCTTTTGTATTATCTCCGGTAATCTTAGATGAAGTAACATATAAATTACTTAATGTTTTAGTTACATCATCATCCATTTTTACATAAGCACCAACTGCATCTTTTGTTGCTTTACTTATTTCAATTGTAGTCTGCCCATAAGATTGAATAATTTGACCATTTGCAGTCTTAATAGTATTTGTAGTTGTTTGTACTTTATTTGCAAACAAGTCCACTGCCGGAACTGCTTCTTGTGACATATGTTTATGTATTCCATAAGCAGCTAATCCAATTGCCGCGGCTCCTGCTATAAATGGTGCAAAAGTCATAACTGCTCCACCTATTGCTGTACCAAGTCCTGCAAGTCCACCTGCTGTACCTACTCCTGCCGCCGTAGTAGTTGCTGTTCCTATTGCTGTAGTTGCTGTTGTAGCAGTTCCCATCACTGCTGTTAATTTAGATAATCCTCCCGCTATACTTCCTATAGTAGAAATTCCACCACCAACAATTTTTAAAAATCCACCAAAGGCAATTGCTGCCATGCCTGCTTTAGTAATAGTTTGTAACTGTTGTTCGTCTAGTTGTCCTAATTTATCTGTGATCTTAGTTATTAACTCACTTCCTTTGTCCATCATTGGAGCAAGTGCATCACCAAGCTTTATAGCTTCATTTTTTAGCTTATTAAGAGATTTTTTAAACTTTTCCCCTGTAGTATCTGACACCTTTTTAAATGCTTCATCTGTACTACCAGCACTATTTTTCATTTCACCTAACATACTATTAAAATCTTTTCCAGCATTTGTAGATAAAATCAATGCCGCCTTACCTGCTTCAGCACTTCCAAACATATCAGCTAAACTTTTGCCATTCTTCTTAGCATAATCATTCATTATACTAAGTATATCACCGACAGTTTTTCCACTCTTGATAAGTTCAGGAAATGTTTTTCCACTAGCTTCTTTTATGGCTTTATTTGCTGTTGTGCCACTTTTGCCCATTTCATTAAGCATACTATTCATATATGTGGTTGTTTCTGCAGCTTTTATACCTTTACTCGTCATAATAGCATAACCACTTGCAACTTGTTGTAAATTAACACCCAAACTATTAGCTGTTGGGATAACTTTTCCCATACTGGAAGAGAGTTCTGCAACTGTAACTTTACCTTTGTTTTGTGTTTGTATTAATATATCACTTACATTATTAACTTCTTTGGATTTTAATCCATAAGAATTCATAATTGTAGTTAATAAGTCCAAAGATTGACCAGCTTCTGCAAATCCCGCTTTAGCTAACTTGGTGGAATTAGCAACAAAATTAACTGCATCACCTGTTTTCTGTCCTGCACTAATAGCATCGTAAACATTGTTAGCAATTTCACTACTTGCTATCCCGGTATCACTACTTAGTTTAAGAATTTGCTTTCTTAAATCTCCCATAGATACTTCTGTTTCATCTGCTATTGTACTAACCTTAGCAATGCTGTCCTCAAAATCAGTTGCAAATTTAAGACTTGCAATTCCACCAGCAACCAAAGGTGCAGTAAATTTAAGTACTTTATCTCCTGCTCCACTAACTGTAGAACCTACATTTTTTAGTTTTTCACTAGCTTTTTTTAAATTTTCACTTGCATTAAGCCATTTATTATTACTTTTATCTAATTCACCACTAATATTCCTAAGTTCGCCCTGAGTCTTAATCATTTGCTCTTTAGCTTTATTCATATTAGTTTCATAGTTCTGTATTTGCTTAGCATTAGATTCTACTGCTTTTTCTTTATTTTTATACTCTTTTTCAAGCTTTTCAACTTCTTCTTTAGCTTTCTTAGCTTCTGTACTTTCTTTTCCATATAATTTTACTGCTTCAGAATATTTAGCATTTGCGCTTTCTAAACTTGCTTTCAGCTTATCTCTTTCTTTAATATTATCATTCATTTTAGTAGTAGTTTTTTCAATTGCTTGTTTGTAAGTGTCTACTTTCTTACCATGTAATTCTACTTGTTTTGCTAAAGATTCTTGTACAGATTTTAATTTTTCACTATCCTTGCCAAATGATTTTAATCCTTCGCTAGCTAATTTAAATTCAGATTGTACTTGTTTTAAGCTGCTATTGATACCTTTAACACTGTCATTATATCCACTACTATCTAAAATCATCTTAGCAGTTATTCTTTTTTCTGTATTATTTGCCATATCCTCACCTCGCTTTCTATAGAAATGGAATTTGGTCTATATAAAGCTTTTCTTCCTGCTTACTTTCTTCTTTGAATTTCCAACCATTAAAATTACAATGAGATTTCCACATATCACAGATTTCTCTAAATGTACTATCTAAAAATTCTATCTTGGAGTAATTCAAATGCACTTTTGATATATAAAAAAGCCAATCAAAATCTATTTCATATTTAGATCTTGATTGGTCACTTAGTTTTTTTCTGTTTTATTTTCTTTCTCATCATCCACACCAATATAATTAAAATATAACTCTGTCACAAAAGACGGTACTTCATAAGTTAATTGTTCTCCTGTAAGTTCTTCTGCTAATTCATCAAAATCCCATTCTTTTTCTATGCAACTACAAGTCATTAATTTAAGTGCATTTGTATAAAATTGTTTACCTTCCATTATGCCCTCAAATACTGTTCCATAGCTTCCATATTTTTCATCTATTTTGAAAATTGTTTTGTTAGTCATTTTAAAAGAATACTCTTCGTTATTTATTTTCATTTTTTTTATTTTATCTAACATTCTTAATCATCTCCTGTTTACACAATTTAAAAAGGATAGGAATACTCCTATCCTAAACAGTTTTCTTTGTTGGTATAATTACACTCGCAAAGAAATCAGTATCAATTGTAACTGGACAACTTGCATCATCACTATCTACTTGATATTTCCACATTCCATTGTTTTGTAAAGGTTGGAATGTAGCTTTCATTTCAGGTGTTTGAAAATCTGTTTTACCCTCTTTACCTTTTGCTGAGTCATCAGGCAATTCCATTTTACCTTTGTAAATTACTCCATATCTAGCTTTACCATTACTCTTATTAGCCTTGTAAAGTAATGCTATGTATGGCGCTTCGTCACTATCCTTAGCATATATTCCACCTTCTGTAGCAATCGTATGTCCAAGTAAGTCAGCTAATTCTGCATTGGTTAAATCAGCTATATTAATAGACACTTCTATATCATCAAGTGTTGTTGCTTGCTCCCATAATTTGTTTTCAGCATAAAGTTTTTCTGTTGAAACTTTTGGACTTATTTTTATTTCCTTTACACCTGCTAAATAAGTTGGTGAATCAAATGTTAGACCTGTATTATCATCTTTAGTTATTTTTGCATAATATAATTTTTCTAAACCTATAATTGCCATTATTCATTACCTACCTTTCAATTTTAATTATTTAAAGTAATAAAAAAACGCATAGCTTTGTGATATAATCCAGTATCTGCTTCGTACAAATCAGCACACATAGATCTATCAAAACCTGCGTTTATCATTTTTTCTTTTATTAAATTTTCTAAAGCACTATAATTGCCTTTTGAGAATATATCTACTTGTATATAATAATTTGTTGCTATTTCTTTATTTTCTGCCCATTCCTCACCAAATTCATCAAAAATATTATATTCAATGTAAGGTATTTGGGGATTAGTAGCATGTAGAAAATAAACTTTATTATCTGCTGTAAGATTAAGTATATCATTATCCATCAATACTTGTCTTACATATTGTTTTATACCCATAATCACCACCTACTTTAACAGTTCTTTGGTTAAAATTTCCATAGCTTCATCCTGTGTTTTATTTACAGACCTTTCAAAGAAACCAGCATTCTTTTTACTTTTAGATGTACCAAACTCTTGAAATATATCATAAAAAGCACCCATTTTTATTATACCTACAGTCGCTAACCCTTCTTTTTTAACTGTTTTCTTTATTCTTTTAAGTCTTCCAGTTGTACCTTCTGGTGTATTTTTTTCTACTTCATCACCTATAACATTTATAGCACTTTTCATAGCCTTCTTTTCATCAGTTTCATCTATAGTTATGTCTTGTAATAGATTTTCTAGTTCATCAAATCCTTCTAATTCAATACCAGGCATTACTCAATCACCTCTGTAATTAACTCTACAAATTCATTAGAATAGTTATAGTTATTTACATAAGTTATATTATAGAGTTTATTTTTAAATTTAATTTTCATATCTGCTGTAAACTCTATATCTTTTCTATATCTGACTAAGAATCTAGTAACTTTTTTATTGTAGTCTGCTCCAGCTTTAAATGTTTCTGTACCACTCATATTACTTACTTTTGCCCATGCTTTGCATACTTCAACTTCTTGTTCAATTTCAAAACCATAATCGTCCTGTACTGTAGATATAGATACTATAGATATTCTTTTATTTAGTTCACTTATTTTAACATCCATAAACTACACCACTTCCTCAACTTGCGTGTATTTAAGTTGTAGTATAATAGTTTCTAAACTAAAAGCAAGTTTATCAGCTTTTCCAGTAACCTCTCTATTACTATACCAATGCCCTGCTAATAGCTTTATAGCAAGTTTGTAAAGTTCTTTTGTATAGTCTTTAACTACTCCAGCATTAGTTAAATATTCTTCTGCTGCAAGTTGCAATCCTTGAATAAACGTGTCATCTTCTGTTTCGTCTATTCTAAGAAATAGTTTTAATTCTTCTAAATTCACTTAGATCACTCCTTTCTGGAGCTATGCATCAGCAACCATTAATCCAGCAGCCTTTAGTTTTGCTAATAAAGAATTAAAATCAGCTACTAATCCAGCTACATCTATTGCAGTGCTGTCTGCTTGATTAGCAATTAATAGATTACCCTCACTATTTTGAATACTTCCACCATCTATCTTAAGCACTCCACCTATTACAGTAATATCTCCACCATTTTCATTGTAATTTAAACTTGTTCTTGGCATATAATTACCTCCTATTTTAAATTAAAGAGGGGAATCACCCCCTCAAATATTAAACTACTGCTGTAACATCAATCTTTCCTCTTACTACTGCTGCACTGTCCCAAGCTTTATACTGTTCTCTTTCAATTACTCTCATTTCTGTTCTGTCTTTTCTAAATGCAGTTCCTCCAACATTTGTACTAGCTATTTCATAAGTTTGTCTATCAAACTTAATAACTCCTTCTTTATAATCTCCAACATAAATAGGAGCATATTTAGTTGTAGTTCCAGTAGTAGCAAGCTGAGTATTTGGAGCTACAATTACTGGTTTACCAAATAATATTTTTCCACCTGGTTGAGTTATATCATCTTTAAGTAATGGTCTACCATTTCCATCTTCAAGAGTGTCAAAATACTGATATCCATCTTGATTAGTAAGTATTTTAGCACCCATTGCGTGCATTGGATCAAGTGTTATATTTAAAGCTTTTTTAACTGCTTTGTAATCTGCAAAAGCAACTTCTGATAATGCATTTAATATAGCTAAAAATAAAGTGTTGTTTGTAACAACTGATTTCTTAGCTATCCATCTTGTTATATAAGATATAATATTTTGATTAGTATCCTTTAAAAGGTCATTTGGTATAGGTAACCACCCAGCATACTTTTCAATAGCATATGTTACTGTTTGGAATTGTGGATTAGTCATTTCTGATATATCCGCAGTATCATCTGTTATTTTTTCAAAAGCAGTCATAGTTGCTAATTTTTCAAGCACCCTACTTCCTGAAAGAGTTGTTACACCTTCAATTGTAGCAAGTTGAGATAAATCAATAAGAGTCCTTTTTAACTCATTTATTGAAGTTGTTACATCCTTAGGAACTATAAGTCCACCATCTGCATCAGTACTTTCAGTAAAAGCATTTTGAATTTCAATTATTTCTCTGTCTTCAGCTGTTAGCTTTTTACCTTTTAATGCTTTTACAAAAGCATTTTGATATAACTGCTCCTGTTCTTTTTCATCTTTTATCTCTCCAACAGGTTTTCCTTCTTTATTTTTAACTTCTAAATCATCAAGTTCATCCATAAGATCTAATTTGTTTTTAAGTTCTTTAGCTTCATCAGCTTTATTTCTTGCTTCTGTCATTTTATTTTCTTCTGCTAATTGTCTTGCCTCTGCCTTTAGTACTTCAATCTGATTTTTTAATTCTTGTCTTTGCTTACTCATATAAAATTACCTCCGTAAATTAATTTTTTATATTAAAAAAGAACCTTATATAAGGTCCAGTTCAATTAATAATTTTTCTTTTTCTAAATTTTTATTATCATCTTCAATATGCTTCTTTTCTATTGCAAATAACTTCTTTATAGCTTCATTAGTGCTATTTACTATTGCAAGTCTATTATAAGCAAAATCTTTTATATTACTTACTTCAACTGGCTTATCCTCGTAAAGCACACTATCTACAAACCCTTCTTTTACTGCTACATTAGCACTCATCCAAGTTTCATCATCCATCATACTAGATATTTTTTCTCTAGATTGCCCTGTCTTATTTGCATAAGCATTAACTATAGTTTCTTTCACAGTATCTAATATATCAGCAGTTTTTCTCATTTCTCTCATGTCTCCACTTGCACTTGTAAGTGGATTATGAATCATCATTATAGCTACTGGAGACATTAGTATTTCATCACCAGCCATAGCAATAACTGAAGCTGCCGACATAGCTTTACCATCAATTTTAGTAGTTACTTTTCCTTTATGTTCTTTAAGAGCATTGTATATTCCAGCAGCTGCAAATACATCTCCACCATATGAATCTATCCATACAGTTATATCTTTGCCTTCATATTCTTTTAATTCATTTCTGAAAGCATTAGGTGAACTGCATGGTTCATCAAACCATTCATATATCCAAGCTATATCATCACTTACAATATCTCCTTCAATTCTAAGTTCAACACTTTCAGTATTATCAACTTCATTTTTAATAGTTACAAAATTCCAGAACTTCATCACTTATCACCTCCCTTCCCATAAGCAGAACCAGCTTTTTCAATAGGTGTCATAGTGCCATTTACAAGTAACTGATCTCCACCTTCTTTTGGCTCTAATTCTTCTAATTTTCTTACTTCATTAGGTGTCATAAATCCACTTTGTATCGCAACTCTATAAGCTTCATATCTAGTCTTTATATCAGCTCTTAGAATTACATCTGCATTAAATTTAAAATAATAACCATCTTTTATCTCTGTGCTTGTAAACAATTTATATACAAGCTCCTGCTCGTACATATTAAGTATTCCTAGTAGTGTATCTGTATAAAATTCTTTATTAGCTTCACTTGTACTTGCATAACTTGCTTTCTGTAAATCATTTACTTGGTGTAACTTAATACCATATGCTGCAGTAAGTTGTCTTATTGTAAGATTAGTATTTTCTAAAAACTGAGCATCTGTCATTTTTAAACTAATAGGTTGATATTGATACCCTATAGGCAATAAACTCACTCTATTTGCATTTTTAAGCCCGTTTGACATGTCTTCAAACTTTTCTCTAAATGTTTGTTCTGCTTTTGGGTTTAAATCACCAACGTATTGTATAATTCCTTTAGTTTGCATACCATTTTTATAACTATTATTTAAAAATGTGCTTGAACTTTTAGCATTTTCTATGCTATTTCTAAGTGTTTCTATAGGATTTATACCTACTATTCCATCACTTGTAAGTCCCTTAAAGTGTAAAATATCAGTTGATTCTATTCTATATTGCTTTCCTAAATTATCAGTATAAACATACCATACCTTATTAGAACCATTTATGAGCCCTACATTATCAACATAAATCTTAATTTTACTGCTATCTAAAGGATATAACCCTAAAATAGTACCAGCTTTTCTCCCTACATTTGCTCTATCAATCCATACATAGGCATTTCCATAGATATTTCTTTGAGTTTCAACACATTTCCAAAAATCAGAAGTAGACATATATTGATTAGGTCTTAACTTTAGCATTGAGTAAAGATAATGCTCTTTAGCTTTTCTAGTTCCATTACTGTCCTGAAATATTTTAAGTGGTAGCTTACTCATAGTTTCAGCTAAAATCTTAATACATGTGTAAATAGTTATTTCTTTTAAAGAATTTTTACCACTTATATTAAGCTCATCAGCACTTAAGCCCATTTCTTCAAGCCACGAACTTAAACTTTGTAATCCATCTAAATCCTCATTCTTAAAGGTTTGCTTCCTTCTGCTAAATATCAAGTTTCATCTCACCTCCTATTCAGTGGATACTTCGAAAAATACACTCCTAAACCAAATAATGCAATGCCAGTGGCATATAATCCAGCTATTTTGGATAATAAAAAAGTAGCTACAACTATCAAAATTAAGCCACTTATAATCAAAATATCTTCTATATAATTTTTAATTAACTTTTTCATTATATCAGCCCCATAACTTATTTAAGAAATCTTCATCAGCATATTTATTTATGTCAATATTTGAAATTGCATTTAACATTCCTCTTACATGTGAAGTAATACCAGCAATAACAGGGTCAATTCTTTGAGTTGCTTTAGATTTATCAAGTTTTATGTTTCCTGCTGGATCTAGTTTAGCTACTGCATTACTAAATGCCCATCTTAAAACTGGATTATTTAATGTTATTAATTTCTTTTGTAATACAAGCTTTTCCACGTCTTTAGTTGGTTCTGACATTGTTCTATATCCTTGTCTTATTTCTATACACTCAAAACCTTCATTCATTGCATTGTTTGCAAACTGTGTAGCATTCCAAGGGTCATAATCCAGTTCAATAATATTATATATCTTTGCTTTCTCCATAATGTAAGATAATATCCAATCATAATCTATAACATTACCCGGAGTTAACGTAATATATCCATCTCTTGCCCAAGCTGAATATGGAACTTTATCTCTAATTTCTTTCTCATGCAAATCATCCTCTGGTATAAAACAATGATTTAACCAAACATATCTGCCATCATCTAAAGGAAATTCTAAGTTAACACTTGTTATATCCGTAGTTGCTGATAAGTCAATACCACAATAACAAGCCTTTCCTTCAAGTTCTTTTATATCAAAGTCCTTATTTTCTTCTTCACATTCCTTATATTTAGCCATATTCATCCAGGCAGTTTCAGCAGTTACCCAAAGATTTAAGTGTTTTACCATGAAATTAGTTAGAGCTGCTGGAATTTCCTTAGCTTGTTTAGCTTTTTTTCTTAAATCCTCAATGTTTACTGACACCCCTAAGTTAGGATTAGCTTTAATCCAAGTTGTTTCATCAAATGGATCATCACCTTCATCCGGTTGTGCTATATAAGCAAAAAAAGAATCGTCTTCAACAATTCCTTTTAATACTTTTACTGCATATTCATATTTTTCATAGCAAATACCATTAACATTAAATCCTGCTGTAGTTACAATCCATATAAGTGGTTGTCTTCTAGCTCCAGTTGCAGTTGCTAAAACATCATATACTTCTCTAGTCTTATGAGCATGAAGTTCATCTATAATTCCAAAATGAATATTTAGACCATCAAGACTGTTTGCATCAGAACTTAAAGGCTCAAATTTACTATTAGTTGCTGGCATATTTATATTTAGTTTAAATATATCTATATGCTTTTTAATATAAGGTGAAGCCTTTACCATTCTTACTGCTTCATCAAAAATAATTCTAGCTTGGTCCTTTTTAGTAGCAGCTGAATATACTTCGGAACCTTGTTCACCATCTATTGTTAATCCTTCTAATGCTACTCCAGCTGCTTCGGTACTCTTTCCATTTTTCCTGGCTACTTGATTATAGCTTTCAAAGAATCTTCTTAAACCTGTTTTTTTATGTATCCAACCAAAGCAGCTTCCAACCCTAAAACACTGCCATAATTCTAATTCTATTGGTTGTCCTGCTTTTTCACCCTTGGAATGATTAAGTAGTCCAAAGAAATCTATATATCTATTGGCTAAATCAACATCAAACTTGTATGGAAAACTTTTAGTCTTGGATTTTTTTAAATCTTCCATATGTCTTTTACAAGCTAATTTTACAAGTTCCCCAGTGATAATATTCTCTGCTAGTACTTCCTTTGCATATTTAGTTGTCCTATCTATACTAACCATTTTTACCACCAGCCATAAACTTCATAAAAGGATCTTCTACTTCTTCCGTTTTTTCTATATGCAAAGAAGTTCTACTGCTCGGTGTTAAACCAAATTCCTTACCATACTTAAGCATTGAATCCATAGCCTTATTTGCAATTCCCACTTCTGGCCTTTGAATTATGTTGCCTTTATCTGTTTCAATAGTATACCCATAAGTCCTTATTAATTTTTCAGCTTCTAGCCATCTATGATATGCTTGGCAATATGCTGCTAATGATGAAATATCTGCTTCGGTTAGTAATCCATTATTATAAAGTAATGGAGCTATCCTCTTCCATTCCTTTTTAGCATAAGTACTTAAAAAAGCTGGCGGCTTTGGTACTTCAGAGGCTTTTTTAAATTGTGGCTCATTTTCATTTAATTGTCTTTTACCTGGATTGCCCTGAAGCACTTTTAAATTCGTTGGCTTTGGTGCTGGTCCTCTTTTTCCCATTTTATACCTCCTTTTAGCTTTACCCCCTATATGAAAACTTGCGAACACAAAAATAAAGGGGGCCATACGGTCTAGGGCTGATTGGCTCAAACTTTTTTAATACCCCCTATCCTATTTCTTCTCTCCATTTTCGTATTAAATTAAATAATAATTCCTGTGTTTTTAGCTTATCTTTATTGTATAGTGCATGTATAGTATTATGAGTTCTCTCTGATACAGGGATTAAATTTGTTATATCCAACCTTCTCGACCAATTATCCTTCACTTCTTCTACATGATGAATAGTTGATGCATATTCTAATTTATTATTTACATAGTATTCATATAAATCTAATCCTTTATATTTACTTAGAGTATATGCTCTTAACTTAATCCATTCTTTACTATGATAAAACTCATTACGTTTCTTATCTCTTATGTTTTTATCATAGTAATCATTTCTCTCTGCATTTTCTTTTTCTTCTAACTCTAAATGTTCTTTGCAATATCTATGAGGATATTCAGCTAAATTTTTACACCCAAACTTCTTACAAGGTCTTTTACTTCTTACTGGCATTTATTCACCTTCTTATATAGTTATTTTTACTATATAGAATTACACATATCTTATATTCTGTTAAACTCCACAATTTTAATTTAAGCATTTGATTTATAATAGGTTTACTACATTTTACTTTTTGAAGTTATACACTTTTTCAATAAGTGTAATTAATTCTAAAATAATAAAAAAATAAAGCCTTTTAGAAATATTTAAACTTTCTATAAGCTCTATTTATATCATCTTGTTCTATTCCAATATAGTGTAAAGTTACTGAAGGTGATGAATGATTAAATATCTTTTGTAGAGTTACAACATCTCCTGTTTGTTTGTAGTAATGGTATCCAAATGTTTTTCTCATTGTATGTGTGCCTATTGAATCTATATTGAATACTTCACCTAAATTATTTAGGACTTTATAAGCCATCTCTCTACTTATTGCTTTATTATATCCTTCTCTGCTCTTAATAAGAAAATCATCAGGATCTTTATCTTTTATATAATCTGCAACTTCTTTTTTAAGTATTGGGTTGATTTCTATAATCTTTTGTTTTCCAGTTTTCTTTTCTCTTAAGGTAATATATCTTTTATCTTTTACATCTCTTATTTTAATCTTTAGTATATCTGATACTCTTAACCCTGTGTATATTCCCATTAAGAATAATATATAATTTCTATCATTACTCTTTTTAAGATAGTTGCACATATTTTCTAAAGTGTTAGTATCTCTTATAGGCTCTACATAATTCATTCATATCTCACCTGCCTTAGTGCCCCATGATGTCTTTTGTAAGTACCATGTTTCATTAGTTCTTCAAAATTACAATTGTTTTCTTTGTATTTATTTAGTCTATCTATATATTCTTTATCTTCTGTAATTCTTATTAAACTTTCTGCAAAATAAGAGTTTTTTGGTAGTTCTTTCTTAATAGCTAATTCTATTAATAATCTAGCTATTCCTATCTTTTGTACATGAGTATGACCATATTTAAACACTTTATTTCTGTTTATAATAATATAATTTTTTTGAACTGGAATAACTGTATATTCTTGTTTCTTATATATTTGGTTCATACTCTCACCTCTTATTTTTTAAAATTTATATGAATATAATCTCCTGTTTCCAGGTATGTAAAAAGCACCAGCTAACAGCTATAAAGCCTGTTGCTAGTGCTTTGGAGGATAATCAACAGAAATATTATTTATTTATACTACCATTTTATCATTTTTTATTTGTATCTGTTATTCAAATTTAATTCATTTTTAATTCATCTTTTCACCCACCCTTCCCATCTAGCTACATTTTCTACTAACCTTTGTCTTGCTCTAGTAGCAGTGGGTTGAGACATTCCTAATTCTTTTCCTACTTGCCAGTCTTTTTTACCTTCGCTATATTTTAGTTTTAGGAAATGTTTATCTTCTTCACTTAAATCTTTTATGTTATCTTCCATTATTATATTATCTGCTTCTATATCTCTTATTTCCTGTTCTAACTGTGATATTTCTTCTGCTTTCCTGCTTTGTTCCATCAATAGACTATCAGTTATTCTTATTAATGTTCTCTCAGCATAACTAGCACCATCACTGGAACTCTGAACTCTTTCTTCATAAGTAATACTCCTAGATTCTTCTGGTATAGTTATATTTACGCCTCTTAACTTTTCCTCTATATCATCTATTTGCTGATTTAGTAAACTTATCTTTTTATTTATGCTGCTTATTTTTTTATCTTTTCTAAAGAAGTTATATAACTTCTTTTCTGTCTTTCTAAATATCTCTTTATCTATCATATGTCACTCCTCCTCATCTAACTTTATTAACTCAGGTCTTTCTATCCTCATTTCGTCGTCTACTTTACTTGCAACTGTAATAGCTGCTATATCCATTACTGCAACTATTATAATTGCAACTAACATCACTATAAGGGCTAACATATATTGCACCTCCTTAACTCATTTCCTTTCAGGTCATATACTATTCCATGGTCCATATCTATCTTTGCTATTATCCATTCTCCATTTCTTTTATATCTACATGGATAAGTTACTTTGTAATCTTCCTCAAATAATTTTATTCTGCCTTCTAAGTAGTCATTTAGCTTGTCCCTCCATTCCATAAAATAGCCTTCTTTCTTTTTTATATTTTTTCTGGCAACATGTAAGCATATCTACAGTTGCCCATATCCTCTCCAGTCGGTTCTGGAATGCAATGCTCCTCAAATTCTTTATACATATCACATTCAGTACATTTTTTCTTACAGTTTTTGCAATTATGTTCCATTATTAATTCCACTAGCTTATAGTAATCTTTATTTTCTTCGTATACATCATCTAAACTGCTCTTTAATTTTTTATAGTATAAGTCTGCTGCATATTTGTCCTGAACATTTATATAAGCATCTTTTATGCTATTCCAGAATGTTTTAGCTGCACTATCATTAAGTCTTTCAAATATAGAATTGAATGCCTTTAATCCCCATGATTTTCCCATCTTTAACGCTTTACTTTCTTCTTTAGTTAAGTTATTTCTATCTCCCCATTCCTCAATTATATTTTCAATTACGTCTATATACTTTTTAAGAAATAATAATTGTACTCTCTCATTTTTATTTAAATAATCTTTCATTGTTATTTCCCCCCCTAATTTTATTTGCTGATATATCCATCCTTTGCTTTCTTTTCTCTCCCCTAGTACCAACTTATACATTAATATCACCACTATTAATTGATTTTCATATGAGAATACATGCATAAAACTGTACTCTCATATGAAGTTATTTTTTCTAATAACCTTGATCCTGTCTTTGATGATTTATTGTATTTTTATTATAATAAGCTTCCGTAATTTCTTTATCTGTAAAACCTAATATATATCCTAAACTTAATAACCTCTCTAGTAAATTCAAGTAATTTCTAAAATTATTGAATTCTTTAAAATTATTAATTAGATGATGTAATTCTAAAAATTCTTCTATCAAATTCTGTTTTGTTACTCTCTCAACTTGTATTTTTTCATTAATCATGTAGTTTGCAGATATATCTAAACCTATTGATAGTGCAAAATGTAAGCAGTCTACATATTCTTCTAAAATAACTTCTCTTGGTTCAGATTCCTTATAACTCCAATATTTAAAACATCTTGTTGCGTTTGCTAACTCATCTAATTCAACTTCAATTGCTAATATCTTCTTTGGTAAAAGATCTTCATTCTCTAATCCATGTTCCTTTATTATCCTCACATCAAGCTTACTTTGAATTTTAAATAATTTTTTTAATTCCATGCTTGTCCCTCCTTAATTAATTCTGCATCTTTGCAATAAAGTTCTTTAAACGTGAAACTTTCGTTATAGTTCTTTCCTGCTACTGTTATTAAATCATCATCTCTATAAATAACCCTGCCTTTTATTTTTCTTCTTTTCCCTTCTTTTTTGTTGTAATCACTCGTTAATACAAGCACCTCGTCTCCTTGATTTACTTCAAGTTTGTAGTTTTTCATGTTAATTTTGCCCTCTATTTCTAATCTATTGCTTACACTTTCTTCATAAACTCCATTAATAAATACTGTTCTTTCATTTTTGGCTAAACCTAATCTTCTCGCTTTTTCTCTAATAGCAATAACTGACCTGCCCAATTTTCCCGCTATCTCTTTTGATTTTCCAAATTCATAATTATTACTAAGATAAGTAAGTTCTTGTAATGTCCATGTTTTCCCCTTTGCCATCTTTATTCCACCTTTCTTTTTCTTCTTTTACTATCCAAATAGCTGCTTTAGCTGAATATCCTGCAAAATATAGCCTTACTACTTCTTTAGCCCAGAAATGGTTGTCCATTATCTTCTCCCCAATTCTTCTAATTTCTAAAATGGTATATCCCCATCATCAATAGGTGTAATTTCTTCTTCGTGCTCAGATTGATTAAAGCCTGAATTGTCAAATGGTGTTTCTGTTCTGTTATTTGAGTTTCCCCATTCTAAAAACTGAACTTCATCAGCTATTACTTCTGTAACATATCTTCTAGTTCCATCTTTAGCTTCGTAAGATCTCGTTTGAATCCTGCCGCCAACTCCCATTAATTTCCCTTTACTCATGTAGTTAGCAGTGCTCTCAGCTTGCTTTCCCCATACAACTACAGGTATAAAATCAGCCTCCTTTTGTCCATTAGTAGAAAACCTTCTATCTACAGCTAGCGTAAAAGTTGTAACAGCTTTACCTGCTCCTGGAGTAAATTTCAACTCCGGGTCCTTAGTTAATCTTCCTATTAAAACAACTCTATTCATTACTTTTTTCCCCTTTCAAAAATAAGTTTTAAGAAATCTTTTTATATTCATGCATTACATTTTCTTCTGATAACTCTGCATATATTTGTGTAGTTGATGGATTTTCATGTCCCATCAAATGTTGAATTACTGGTAATGACATCCCACTATTAAGCTTATGTGTAGCAAATGAATGTCTGAATAGGTGAGGATAAATAGACTTGTCCATACCTGCTCTATGTGCAATTTTTTGAATTTCTCTTTGTATACTTCTTCCACCAAGACGAGTATGCGGTTTCTTTGAAGTAACAAACAGTGCTTCATTATTGTCTTTTCTGCTATCTAAATATTTTTTCAAAAGTATCTTAGCTTTAGTATTAAAGTAAACCTTTCTTTCCTTATTTCCCTTTCCTATTACAAATAAGCTCATTTCGTACCAATTAATATTATCCTTATTCACTCCAACCACTTCACTTAGTCTACACCCTGTAGATATTAAAAATTCTATTAATGCTTTTTCTCTATCAGTTTTACAAGCCTGTCTTAAAAGTTCTATTTCTTCCTCAGTCATAGCGTGTCTGACTCTCTTAGGTTCTTTAGTCTGCTTCAATTTTGTGGTAGGGTTCTTAGGTATATATTCCTCATTTGCTAACCATCCGAAAAAAGATTTTAAGATAGATATTTGTCCATTTACTGAACTTGGCTTTAGTCCCTTACACCTTTGTGCTAAATACATTCTTAAATCCATAGCATTTATTGTTGCTAGTGGTTTTCTTAAGTAATTTGCAAATATCATTAAGTTATACTGATAATTTTTTAATGTCTTAGGGCTTAATCCATCTAGTTTTTTACTAGCTAGATATATACCTATCTTATCCTCTATATCACTTACCACTAGAGCTGTCTCAGTTGGCTTTACGTCATATTTGTACAATACCTCTTCTAATAGTTCTCTAACTTTAAGCTGATTTATTTCTGGAAATTCTAAAGATAATTTTCCAACCATTTTTATTACAACTTCATCTTTACTACTTGCACTATACATAATATTTCCTCCTATATTGCCACTGAGACACGCTGATGATATAATGTCTCTAGTGAGTTTTTTAGAGAGCTGAGAGTTGTCCAGACGAGCAGCTCTCTTTTTGTTTTTAACTTTAGTATCTAAAAGTTATATTTTTCTTAGTTAACTACACTTGTATTCATTTATTCCTCACTTACTATAATCTCAACAATTTCATTTTCATAATTGTTGCTTACCCAAACTCCAAGAGTTGCATAATTGCTGAAGATTATTTTCTTGCACTTTCCATATTCTTTGAATATAACCTCTATTTCCATGTATAACTCCCTTCGCATTCCTTTAATTTTAATACTTAAATTAAATTTATAATTTCTTCTAACGATTTAAATGGATCACTAGATACCATACTTAATTTAAAAATTTCAATTAATTCTTTATAAGTCTTTCCTTTTAATAAAATTTCATTAGCTAACAAAATCATTCCATGTCCAAAATCACATAAATCTTTTAATTGTTTTTCACATAATCCAAGTAATCTTAATCTTGTTATATGTTCTTCTAATAATTTAGTATTTAAATTTTCCATATTTCTAGAATTATAATATTTAACCAAATCCATTGTTATCCCTCCTTTGTTGCACCATCCTTTAATATTGTGACTTAAAGTTTTTCTTGAAGATTATATTTATCTTCGATAATCTCTAATTCACCATTTTCATTCTCCTCCATATAACTAACTTTACTCTATATTAAATTTTCCCATTGCTTTAGATTGATTGTACTTTTCTCCAGTCAATTTTTCATAGAGATACGGATTGCTAAACACCGCTACTTCTGGAAGCAGTCCTTCTCTTTTATCTTTTGAAGTATCCCATGCAACACAATTTCTTGCTATAATTTCTGTTATTTCTTCAATCGTTGTTTTACATAATTTCTCTTCGTAATATTTTAAATACTCTCTTACTTCTGCAAATCCAACTAATGCGTGATACATAGTACAAGTTACCCTATCATCATCCATGTATTCTCCAAATTCTAAAGAATTACAATAACTATCATCATGCTCTATTCCGTATAACTCTTTATCTAATTTTCTAATGTATTCTACTAGAGAAACTTCTTTATCTCCATCTCTTACATATACTTCTTTATCTTTCACGAATGCAAAATTATGCATGTGCTCCATCATTCTTTTTGGATTTTCAGTTATTATTTTTTTCATTTCAACCCCTCCAAACTTTAAAATTGTGCAACTACTTATCTACTTCTTTTTCTATAAGTTTTAATACTTGCAACATTCCCATTGCCATTTGTGGATTTACTGTTTTAGCAAATTTCATTTCTTTTTCTATAATCTTTTTTGCTTTTTTAAGACCACTTGCATAATCTGTTGGTTGCTGTGCTAAACATACGCTACAACTACATTCACCACAATCCATATCTCGACCTTGCTCCATCATCCTTTCACATCTTTTACAATCCTTTTCTTGCATTTTACTTAACATATTACCCCTCCGTTTTTTATTTAATTGTGTCGCCATCTACTTATTTTACGTAACTAACTTAATTCTTCAATATCCACATCACAATCACTATCTTCACTTATTATTTTTATATTTATGCCATCTTCATAACTACTTTCATTTTCTTCTGTTAATCTAACAGCCAAAGGTCTTCCACCATTAACACTCACATATCCATAACCTTCATAGAATCCTTCACCTTGTCTTGCTCTTAATTGTGCCAAATGTTCTACGTGATCTTCTATTTCTGTAAAAGAAGGGTACATATAAGAGCGAAAACCTTCCATCCATTCTTCATTTATTTTACTTTCATCAATTTCGATTTCATATTCATCCACTCTTGTTACAGTACATTTAAATTTTCTTTTTGCCATTTTAACCCCTCCATCTTACTTTTCAAGCTTAAGAAAGACTCTATTCCTTTAAGCTCCTTAGAAAGCTTTTTAAACCCTTCTATGTTCCCTATTTCTAAGCACTTATCTATCTTTATTTTCAATAACTCAATTTCTTTTTCATTAGCTGGTATTACTATGTCATACTCATTTTTCATAGCCTTTTCAAACTTAGTTTTCCATATCTCCTTTAGTGCTTCATCCATGTACCCTATTCTCCTTTCTTTAATTATCCCAGCTTGGATATCTTCCTAAAACTTTTATAAAAGCCTTAACTATTTCCCTTGCCTCTCTCCTAGCTACCGAATATGTGTAGCCTAACTCTTCCACCATTCGCTTCGAACTTTTGTCAACCGCCCTTTGAAACCTATTCATTTATCTTCCCTCCTATTTTGATTTTCTTAGAATTAATCCCGCTATAACTACCAAACTTATTAAAAATATTGCTGTAATTAAATGCTCTATTAAAAAGTTCATGTTTAACTTTATTCCCCCTTTAAGGAGCATAAACTCCTGTTATTCTTCTATTTCCTTACTTTTCATCATTAAAAACTCAATTACTCCTTCTTTAACTTCATCTGCTGGAGCTTCTTCTATTTCCTTTAAATCTATTTCTTTTTTCCCTTTTAAAGCTTCATAAACTCCCCATCTATTCAATCTAATCACCCCTTAAATAATTCTTTTATAAGCTGATATTCTTCTTTATAGATGAATTTTAATACTCCTGTTTTGCCATTCCTTTGTTTAGCAATATTAACTTCCATTGTTCCTTTATCACTACTCTCTGGATTGTAATATTCATCCCTGTATAAAAACATTATTAAATCTGCATCTTGTTCTATTGCTCCTGACTCTCTAAGATCTGAAAGCATAGGTCTTTTATCTGCTCTTTGTTCTACACCTCTGTTAAGCTGACTTAAAAGTATTACTGTAACATCTATTTCTTTTGCTAAAAACTTAAGATTCATTGTTACATCTGCAACCTCCAAATCTCTTCTTTCTCTTTTAGACATTTTCATAAGTGTTAGATGGTCTATTACTATTACATCTAATCCATACTTTTGCTTTATTTTTTTACTTCTAGCTTTTATATCTGCTACAGATAAATTTACAGAGCAGTCGGTAAACATATTATTTTTAGATGCTATCTCACTACTTTTATAACCTATTCGATTCCAATCTTCATCATTTAACTTACCTCTGTTTAGAGCTATAGAATCTATATAAGCCCTTGCTGCTAATCTTCTTATTCCTAATGCATCTGGTGTCATTTCCATTTCAAATAGTGCTACTTTATATCCTTGTACTGCTAAACCATCTGCAATATTTAGAGCAAATACTGTTTTTCCCATAGATGGTCTTGCTGCTATTACATTTAATTCACCCCTTTTAAAACCATTTATAGCATTGTCTAAAATTCTAAGTCCTGTTCTCATTCCTGGAATTTCTCCACCATTTGAAAATCTTTCCTGTATAGTTTCTAGTGTATGAGTCATTAATTCTTCATCAGTATAAATATCAGTTTTATTTGTATTTGTTGTTTTCAAAAGCTTATCTTGTGTGGTATTTACTATTTCATCTACTTGATTTTCTTCTTCATATGCCTTTTGTATAAGCTCTTGTCCTGTTTGAATTAACTTTCTACGATTAGACTTATCCTTTATTATCTCAGCGTATTTTTTTATATTTTTACTGTTCACACCGCTATTAATTAAGTTGCTTAGATATGTTATTCCACCTATTTGTGAAATCCTTTCTGCGCCTAAAGTATTTGCTATTGTTACCGCATCAGGCTTTATATCTTCCATATAGAGTTTTATTATTGCCTCATAGATTAATTTATTAGTTGAATTATAGAAATCTTCAGGTTCCAAAATATCGATAACATCATTTACAACTTCATTATTTGCTAGTAGTGAACTTAGTACCTCTTGCTCAACTTCTAATGCTGATGGTAGAGCTTTGACCTTTGTCATAGTAATTCACTTCCTAAATCAAATTCTTTATGCGATACTTGCACTTGATTAACATTTTGCTCATTATCTCTTTGTTCTTCTTTAGGATAGCCTTCTTTTGCCCAAGTTCTTAATATTCCATTAATATATTGCATAGTACATTTATTATTTTCTAAAGCTTTTTCTATAGCTAACTTAGTGTATTTGTAACTATGCTGAGTTATTGAAATTTTTAATGCTCCAATATTTAGTAGCCCTGGCTTAGAAGTTATACTTTCAACATATCTTAATAACTCTATTGCTTCAGAGTGAGTGTCCTCTCTCTCTTTATTTAGTTTAATATCATTATTTAGTTTAATATCATTATTTAGTAGTCCTTGATTTTCCCGATTCGGTGTTTTCCCAGTTCGGGATTTTCCCGATTCGGGATTTTCCCGATTCGGTGAATTTTCTGTACAAGCAATACTTTCTTCATTTGAAGTAATGAGTGGTGTTTCGTAAACTGAGTAATCATAGCCCCCTTTAAATTTACCATTGGATCCTCTTTTGGTTTGTCTTCTGATGTAACCAAATTTTAATAGTTCTTTTATAGCTTTGCTTATTGATGTCTCCTTGTCTGTTGTGTGCTTTTTTATTTCCTCAGCATAAAATTCCCAATCATCTGGTCTGCTAAGAAAATAAGACATTAACCCTTTTGCTTTTAAGCTTAATCTATTGTCATAAATGTAATATTTATTAATCGTTACATAAGGATTTTCTTTATCTTTAATAACTCTAAATACTGCCAAATCACTACCTCCTCATCTGTATACAACGTGTGCTGCTAAAACCAAACTTCCAAATATAAATATTGTTGCAACCAATAAAATTAAATCTTCTAAAATTAAATTTTTATTTAAAATTTTTTCTTTTCTCATTTTTCTACTCCCCCATGTATAATTTTGTAAACTTTGTTACATACTAATAATGTATTGATATACAAAACTGTCCGTATATGGTATAATGGGGACGAGAGCTTTACTGAGCTCTTATCCGGTTTTAAAACTTAAGTGTTCTTTGAAGTGCCCTTTGCCGAGGGCATTTTTCATGCCTAAAAAACATTTTCCACCTCCTTTTTAGTACTATTTGAAATGTTCTAGCATATACATATATTGAGAAAGTCTATGCTAAATTGAGTAAAAAGCTTTTTTATAAAAGGCTTTTCAGCCTTATTTTGTCGGGTGTAACAATCCTATGTCTTCAAGTCTACCTCTAATACTTATTAGCTCCCATCCCATGTATTTATTTAGTATATTAGTAGCATCTATTAATGCTTTTAAAGCTGCATAACTTGGAGCTTCTGAATATCTTTTGTACTTACCTGTTTTCCATTCTTCTATAAAGTCTGAAAACTCAGCTTCTAAATATGGTTCTAAAACATCTATTGCATGATCCATGATATTCCTCCTAACTTATTTGGTAATTTTTCGTATTAGCTTGTATCCATGCTATTAATTTGTCTTTAGGTATTCTTATCTTTCTTTCTCCAAGCCTTAGAACCGGAAAATTCTTTTGATATATAAGTTCATATGCTGCATTTCTTCCTATGCCTAAAACTTTTTGTACATCTGATACTGTTAACATCATTGGTAACATTTCAAACTCTTTTTCTGTCACTACCACCACCTCCACAACTCTTGATCTATTAGTTCATTTGGTGTAACTTTTAATGATTTACATAGTCTGCAAATAATCTTTAATCCTGGATTTTCATATTTGCCTTCTTCTAATTCTGTAATGTATCCTCTAGCTACTTTACTTTTATAACTTAATTTTGAAATAGATAAATTCCTCATTCTTCTATATTCTTTAGTCTTTAGTGCTATCATTGGGGATTCCTCCTAATTTTGAGTTGTTCCCCTCCATCTTACCCTTTTATTTAGTACAAGCAACTTCATCAAATATTTGTCTGCTAGTTACAACTAAAAGTTACCCATTCTTTCATCTCCCTTTCTAAAATTGCATACGCCATTGCGGCACTATTGAAATGTTTAAGATAGAATTGACAATTTTTCATGAATACCAGATGTGCTAGTATTTTTCAGTATTCATTTTGTTAATGAGGATAAAATAAATTAAGCAGAGATACTTATTTTCATTTTGCTAATTTCAGAGGTAAAAAAAATTTCATCTATAGGTTTACCAAATAATTGCGAAATTTTTTTACCTTCTTTAATAGTAAAATCAGATTTACCATTAAGCTTAAAGTTTAAAGTAGATACTGTCATATCTAGTATTTCTGCCAATTCAATTTGTGTTATATGGTTTTCTTTCATTAGTCCTTTTAGTCTATCATACATATTATCACCTCTTTTAATTTTCGTTTTGCTAATTACTATGATTTTATTATATATTAGCATTTTGAAAATTTCAATAGTATTTTATGATTTTTTTAAAAAAAATATTCATTTTGCTAATTTTTATTTTAAAATTTTCAAATCGTTTATAATGTAATTAAGGAGGTGTATATTTTGAGTAAGTTTGGAGAAAGACTGCGAAGAGTTTTAGAAGAAAAAGAACTGCAAGGCAAAGAACTTGCCAAAGAATTAAATGTTGAACCTCCAACAGTAAGTAATTGGTTGAATGGAAATAGATTCCCCAAAGACGATATGTTAATAAAAATAGCTGACTTTTTTGACTGCTCTGTAGATTACCTTCTTGGCAGAACAAATTACTGGAAAGGTTTAATCCAAAAGGCTGATATAAATGGTGACCATTATGAATTTGAATTAGATAGAGCAATATTTCCTAATGGACTAACTAGAGAACAAATGATAAACTATATTAAAGAATTGGAAGAAAGAAACAAGGAATTAGAAAAAGAAGCTGAGTTATCTAGAAAATTAAAAGAGGCTGGCTTGGATTTTAATCCAAATAAATAAAATGGCGTAAAGCTAAATAACATAAATGGCTTAAAGGCTAACTAAGATTTTTTAAAAAAAGAATATATTGTCGCAATTGATTTCAATGGCGGCACTATATTCTAATGAAATCTTGGTTAGCCTTTTTTATATTCTTTAAATTTGTAGAAATAAGTAAAAGCTTGTCTACAAATTCTGTGTACAGACAATTACATTTTAAAATGTTTTATGAAATAATTGTATATATAACAAATTTATACAATATATTGCAAATTTTATTCTAAAATATTAAAATATAATATAGTAATAGAACATATGTTCTATTATCGAAAGGGGTAATTTCATATATGAAATTTTTAGATGGGATATTAAGCGTAAAGAAAAATGGACAAACTGTGTGCAAAAATAATAAGTACTGTGTACCGAATACGGAAAAAATTACATGCAAAAAATCTGTAAGTCATGCCGTATCATATAGTCAGGAGGTGTTGAAAAATGCAAGGACACATAAGAAAAAGAAATAATTCTTATCAATTCACTGTTGAATTAGGAAGAGATCCATTAACAGGTAAGAGAAAACAAAAGACTAAGAGTGGTTTTAAAACTAAAAAGGAATGCCAAAAAGCCATGCAGGAATTAATTGTTCAACTTGAACGGGGTGAATACTTTGAATTATCTAATATATTATATAAAGAATATCTGTCAAATTGGCTCTCAGATTATGCTAAAAACAATGTAGCAGCAAGAACATATAAAAGGTACTCTGATGATATTAAACGTTATATAGAACCGAATTTAGGTAATATACCACTAAATAAAATTAAACCACTACATATACAGGATTTTTATAACTATTGCATAAATAAAATTGGAATTTCTTCTACCACTACATTACACCTACATGCAATAATTCATAAATCACTAAGTCAAGCTGTTAAATGGCAACTTATAAACATTAATCCAGCAGATGCTGTGGAAAAACCTAAAAAAGCTAAAATAGAATTCACAGTTTGGGATAAAGAAGATGCTGACAAAGCACTAGATAGAATAAAAGATATGACGCTATATTTGCCTGTATTATTGGCCTTAACAACAGGAATGCGTAGAGGAGAGATATGTGGACTACAATGGGATAATGTAGATTTAGAAAATAAAGTTATATATATAAAAAAACAGCTTCAGAAAATTGACGGTAATCTGAAGCTGGTTCATCCTAAAACAAAAGGATCAATTAGAAAAATTGTACTACTAGATTATATCATGCCAATACTAAAAAATGAAAGAAAAAAGCAATTAGAAAATAAACTATTTTTAGGTGAAGAGTATAAAGATGGAAATTTTGTATACCAGCAAATAGATGGTAAACCATATGATCCTGAATATGTAACTAGAAATTTTAATAGGATTATTAATAAAATTTCAAAAGAACTTAATATAAATAAAATAAGATTTCATGATTTAAGACATACTCATGCTACATTGCTTTTAAAAGCTGGAGTTAATCCTAAGATAGTAAGTGAAAGATTAGGACATAGTAATATTAGTATTACTCTAGATACGTATACACACGTACTTCCTGATATGCAGAAAGAAGCTGCTGAAAAACTAAATAATCTATTAGCAAAATAAGAGCGAAAATCGCTCTTATTTTTTAATGTTGTCAAATGGTTGTCAAAACGAAAAATAAGACTTTACAAAGTTTTTCTTTAACTCTGTAAACCCTTATATATCAACCGTTGTAAATGGTGCGCCCAAAGGGATTCGAACCCCCGACCTTCAGATTCGAAGTCTGCCACTCTATCCAACTGAGCTATGGGCGCTTAAATACAAAAAATAAAAATGGAGCGGGTAAGGGGAATCGAACCCCTGTGTTCAGCTTGGAAGGCTGACGTTCTACCATTGAACCATACCCGCGTACATAATATATTTTAAAATGGTGATCCACCGGGGAATCGAACCCCGGACAACTTGATTAAAAGTCAAGTGCTCTACCGACTGAGCTAGTGAATCAAATGGCTGGGATGGCAGGATTCGAACCTACGCATGTAGCAGTCAAAGTGCTATGCCTTACCGCTTGGCGACATCCCAATTTTTAATGGGGTGAACGAAGGGACTCGAACCCTCGACAACCAGAACCACAATCTGGCGCTCTACCAACTGAACTACGTTCACCATATGGTATGCGATCAGGGGCTCGAACCCTGGACCCTCTGATTAAGAGTCAGATGCTCTACCAACTGAGCTAATCACACATACTTTTTTAATGGTGCGTCTTAAGAGATTCGAACTCCTGGCCCACGCCTTAGAAGGGCGTTGCTCTATCCAGCTGAGCTAAAGACGCACATTTTGGAGCGGGTAAGGGGAATCGAACCCCTGT
>JAVBWC010000032.1:0-8700 GCA_036677675.1 Clostridiaceae bacterium
TGGCTCCTTGGTCAAGCGGTCAAGACACCACCCTTTCACGGTGGTAACAGGGGTTCGATTCCCCTAGGAGTCACCATTTTAAATTTTAATATGTGCAGGTGTGGCGGAATTGGCAGACGCACTAGACTTAGGATCTAGCGCCTTTGGCGTGGGGGTTCGACTCCCTTCACCTGCACCATAAAATTTAATATATATGCGGGTATGGTTCAATGGTAGAACGTCAGCCTTCCAAGCTGAACACAGGGGTTCGATTCCCCTTACCCGCTCCATTTTGCGTCTTTAGCTCAGCTGGATAGAGCAACGCCCTTCTAAGGCGTGGGCCAGGAGTTCGAATCTCTTAAGACGCACCATAAACTATTGGGATATCGCCAAGCGGTAAGGCATAGCACTTTGACTGCTACATGCGTAGGTTCAAATCCTGCTATCCCAGCCATATAATTAAAGCTCTTCTTTTAAAGAAGAGCTTTTTTAATATATAAGTATAATTTAATTTGTTTCTGTAAAGAATACTAAATATATTGACAGTAATAATATTTATTGTTATAATATTACAGTAAGATATAAAAAGTTAAATTTAATATATGGCTCCTTGGTCAAGAGGTTAAGACATCGCCCTCTCAAGGCGGAATCAGGGGTTCAATTCCCCTAGGAGCTACCAATTTTTATTACGTTTCAATTAACTATTGAAACGTTTTATTTTTTATTTTATAGCTTTAAATACAAATTTTTATTAAATAATCTTATATTTACTTTATTAAAATTTTATTTAAATAAAGTAACCTTCGTTTTAAACTAGTAATTATGTAAAAATTAACTTTAAAAAATATATAGATGTAATTTAATTAATAACAATGTATACAAAAAAATAGTAACATTGTGGATAATATAAAGTAAAACTTAATAAGGAGTACTAGAATTATTAGTCATAGGGTAAAATATAGATAAAAACAAGTATAGTATAATTAAATATATAATATTTAGAGTGTCACAGTTGTATGTATAATAAAAGTATTAAATTTAAAAAAATGTGAATAATGTGGATAATTTATGTGGATATGTTGATAACTTATATAAAGTGAGGATAATAATGATATACAATAACAATACTATTAAAGCTGAGTTTATTAAGAGACCCAATAGATTTATAGCATATGTTAACCTAAATGGAGAAGAGGTAGTGGTACATGTACCTAACACAGGACGATGTAGAGAAATACTTGTACCAAAGAGTACTGTAATTTTAAAGGAAGGCAAAAATCCAAATAGAAAAACTAAATATGATTTAATAGCTGGATATAAAGAGAATAAGATTATAAATATAGACTCACAGGTACCTAATTATGTAGTTGAAGAAGCATTAAGGAATTTTAAGATTAAAGAACTAAAAGATTATTCAATAATAGAAAGAGAAAAGACCTTTGGTAAAAGTAGATTCGATTTTAAACTTTCAAATAATGGAGATGAAGAATATTATCTTGAGGTAAAAGGTGTAACTTTTGAAGAAAATGGACATTGTAAGTTTCCTGATGCTCCAACAGAGAGAGGGAGAAAACATTTATTAGAACTTATTGATGTAAAAAATAGTGGCAAAGGAGCTGGAGTTTTATTTTTAATTCAACTGCAAGATGCAAAAACTTTTTCACCATACGATGATATGGATAAAAATTTTGGAAATGCTTTACGATTAGCGCACAAAAATGAAGTTGATATTTTTGCTTATAAATGTAAAGTGGGAGAGAATTATATTGAATTAGATGAAAAAGTGGACATAACCCTATCCGAGCATTAACAATTTAAATACCCAGTTAGATTGTTGTGTACTAAAAAATATAAATAAATTATAATTATAAGTATAAGAAAAGAATAGAATAGGTTATTCATGGAGGGGAATTAATATGAAATTTAAGTTTTGCCCTAAATGTGGTACGAAGTTAGTCATGAGAGACAGCTGGGATGAAGGTGAAGTGCCTTATTGTCCAGTAGATAATACTATGTATTTTGATTTACCTAAACCATGTGTTGTTGTTGCAGTTATTAAAGACCAAGATATTCTTTTAATGAAGCAAAGTTATATATTTAAAGATTCAAAGGTTTTAGTATCAGGATATGTTACAATTGGGGAAACTGTTGAGCAAACTGTTGTAAGAGAAGTTAAAGAGGAAACGGGTATAACAGTTGATAATATAAAATATCTTGGAAGTGATATAGTTAAAGAATCAGAACTTTTAATGCTTACTTATATGGCAAAGTATGTTGATGGGGAAATAAGAAAATCTGATGAGGTAGAATGGGTTGATTGGAGTAATATAGAAGATGCACTTTATGAAATGAATGAAGATGAAATAGGAAAGACGGTTGTAAGAAAAGTGCTAAAAGAAATAGGTTATGAAGGAGAAAAAGCATATAGGTGTGAACTTGAGTCTATGAAAGGTATTTTAAAATAATACTTTATGAAAGAATATAGTTACCTTTGCCATATAGTATTACTAAGGCAGGGGTTATTTTTTATTAATAAAAATTAGAATATATAACATAACTAGGGGGAAGAACAATGGCAGTAGTGAAAGATAATTGTAGAAAATGTCCAGAATTATTGAATAAAAACTGTGATGGGAAAGCACAAGATTGTATGTGTAGAAAATGTCCTAGAAATTTAGGAGAATGTATTATTACAAAGTATTGCAGAGAAACAGAGTCAGTTATATATGAGGAGGGATTATATGAATAACTGTTCCAATGAAAATATAAAGGATTTTAAAGAATATTTAACTAAGTTAGAGTATTTAGAGAGTACAATAGCAGTACTTAGTTGGGATTCAATGGTTAATGCACCTAGAGGTGGAATTGATTATAGAAGTGAAATGCTAGGGTATTTGTCAGGAGAAGCTTATAAAATTAGTACGTCAGAAAAAATGAAAGAATTTATAGACTACTTTAGTAAGTATGATGATTTAGATTATGTTACTAAAGTCATGATTGAAGAAGCTAGAAGAAATTATGATAGAACTAAAAAGATACCAGAGAATGAATACAAAGAATATGTAATAGCAGCATCAAATTCTACAGTAGCATGGGAAGAAGCAAAAGAAAAAGGAGATTTTAACATTTTTAAGCCTCATCTTGAGAAAATAATAGGTTATAAAAGGAAATTTGTTGAGTATTTAGAGTATGATGAAAATAAATACGATATCCTTTTGGATGAATATGAACCAGGAATTACCACTAAGAAATTAGATGAAGTTTTTAGTGAACTTAGAGATGCAATAGTTGATATTTTAAAACAAATAAACAAATCAGGATATAAACCTAACACTAAGTTTTTTACAGCAAATTTTCCAAAGAAAGCTCAAATGGAGTTTTCGCAATTTGTACTGGAAAAGATGGGATACGATTTTAAGAACTGCGGAAGAATAGATGAATCTACACATCCTTTTACAACAAATTTTGGTAATAAAGATGTAAGAATAACTACAAATTATAATGAAAATGATTTTAGAAGTGCGTTATTTAGCTGTATACATGAGGGAGGGCATGCTATATATGAACAAAATATAGATGACAGCTTAAAGGGAACTATGCTGGCTAAAGGAGCTTCAATGGGAATACATGAGTCTCAATCAAGGTTTTATGAAAATATTATAGGTAAGACTAAAGAATTTTGGAGTTATTTCTATCCAGAAGCTATAAAAAGATTTACTCAATTTCAAGGTATAGCCTTAGAGGAATTTTATAAGGGAATAAATTTTGTAGAGCCATCACTTATAAGAACAGAAGCAGATGAGCTTACATATAGCTTACATATTATTATAAGATATGAAATAGAAAAAGAATTAATAAATGGAACTATTGAAGTTAAAAATTTACCTGAAATATGGAATGCAAAATACAAAGAATATTTAGGAATAGAGCCTAGAAACGATGTAGAAGGTGTACTGCAAGATATGCATTGGTCAGATGGAAGCTTTGGATATTTTCCTAGTTATGCTCTAGGAAATCTTTATGGAGCTCAGTTCTTTAATAAGATGAAAATGGATATACCTAATTTATATGATGAAATAAGAAAAGGCAATTTATATATTATAAATGAATGGCTTAAAGAAAATATTCATAAATATGGAGCTATGTATAAACCAGAAGAAATTATAAAGAAAGTTACTGGAGAAGAATTAAAGGCTAAATATTTTATTGAATACTTAAAAAATAAATACTCTGAAATATATAATATATAATTAGTATGTTATATAGAAAAAACATATACTGCTAGAAATTGATTTCTATTAGTATATGTTTTTATTTTGTTTAAAAATATTTAATAAATTGTTGTTTTAATTTTGGGTATTTTATTGTGTTTTTTGAGAAAACTATACTGAGTTTAACAATTTAAAAGGTCGGTGTTTAATAATGATTTCTAATGAAGCAAAAATGATAATAGCTCAAAATTGTTTTCAATATGAACCTAGATATGCTATTTCAATGTTTAGCATGGCAACGCTATCAGAAAGTTGTAACAACTGTCAAAACTTTGCTAATGGAAAATGCATAAAGGGATTATTTAATGGAGTTATGGAAACAATAAGTAGGAACTAATTTTAAGGAGGGATATATATGAGAGGTAATAGAGATACTAAAGAGCCAATGGAAAGACCCATAGAAGGTACTAGTTTGTCTAATCAACAAATTATAAGTGGAATAAGTGACTTTCCTACAGCTGTAGCTCAACAAAATATGACTGTGGCAGAAAATTGCTCAGGATATCAACCAATAAAGTCAGAAGGTGCATTTGTTTCAGGGTATGTTTCCACAACTAGCTGTAATAATTGCCAAAACTTCAAAAATAGCAAGTGTCAAGTAAATCTTTATGATAAAGTTTTGGCTAGTTTGGATGAAAGATAATTAGTAAAAAGAATAAAGACTGATTGAATAGAGACTAGTTCAATCAGTCTTTATTCTTTTTAAAAAATTTATAGAAATATTATGATTGATTTTGATAAAAAGATATAAATTTTTTATGAGTATATGTAAATAAATTTATATAATCAAGTGATTTATAAAGGATTTATTTATATTATGCAAAACTCTGTTGTAAAGTTTCAATGTATAAAATATTGAGAAAATTTGCACTATAAAGTATAATAAAAGTGTGACTATATTAAAGTCACATATAACAACAGTTAAAGGTTTTTAACAGGATTTGAAAGAAGTATTATTTGCTCATGTATTTAAGTTTAATGTACGGTATAAATTATAGAAACTTATTTGAAGGTAAATAATATTATGAGCTTTGTATAGGTTTATCTACGGAAGAATTTTATATGGAAAAGATTAAGCTTATTTTATTTAAGAAGCTTACTATCTTTCTAATTCTGTTTGAATATTAGTTAAAATATAGATAAAATTATTTTGAACGGATTTATCTAGCTGCGAAATTTTCGCAGTATTTTTTTTTATTTTTGGTATAATAAATAAGGATAAAGTGAAACTTGATTTAGATAGAATATTAGAATTGTTAGTTATGGGATAAAAGCTGATGGGAGAGTAAAGTATGGAATGGTTAACTAGAACTGAAAGATTAATAGGAAAAGAAGGTATTGAAAAATTAAGCAACAGCAAGGTTGTTATATTTGGAGTAGGAGGAGTTGGAAGTTTTGTTACTGAAGCTATTGCAAGAAGTGGAGTCAGTAAGATAGTTTTAGTAGATAAAGATGAAGTAGACATATCTAATATTAATAGACAAATTCTTGCTACAACCAAAACAATAGGTGAAGCCAAAGTTGAGGTAATGAAAAGAAGAATTTTAGATATAAATCCTAGCTGTCAGGTTAAAACTCATAATATTTTTGTAAATGAAGATAACATTGGAGATATTATAGAACAAGATACAGATTATGTAGTAGATGCAATAGATACTGTAAGCTCTAAGATATCACTAGCAGTATGGTGTGAGAAAAATAATGTTAGAATAATTA
Source organism: Clostridiaceae bacterium (assembly GCA_036677675.1). Classification (GTDB taxonomy): domain Bacteria; phylum Bacillota; class Clostridia; order Clostridiales; family Clostridiaceae; genus Clostridium_H. The sequence goes on from JAVBWC010000032.1 coordinate 5,967, forward strand.
GTAGTATGGGTACTGGAAATAAATTAGATCCTACACAATTTAAAGTTTCGGATATATATAAGACTAATGTATGCCCTCTTGCTAAGGTTATGAGAAGGGAATTAAAAAGAAGGGGAGTTAAGAGATTAAAGGTGGTTTATTCAGAAGAAATGCCTATAAAGGTAAGTGAGGTTTATAAAGATGAAACTGAAAGAAAACAAACACCTGGAAGTATTTCTTTTGTACCATCATCAGCAGGTCTTATTATAGCTGGAGAAGTGATCAAAGATATAATATTTAATTGATAACTAAGGAGTGAATTAAGTGAAAAAACAAAAGAATATTCCTGCTATCATATACATATTTATGATGATGATTTTGTCAGCAATGTGTGATAATGTAAGAGGACCATTTATTCCAATCCTTAAGAAAGAATTTGCAGTAAATAATAAAGGAATTTCTTTAATGTTATTAGCATGTTCTTTAGGATACATGTCTTTTACATTTGTAGGCGGTTTTTTATGTGAAAAAATGGGTCAGAAAAGGGTGTTTATACTAGGGTTTCTATTTATGGTTATTCCACTTATAGGACTATATTTTTGTAATAATTTTGTTGTGTTGATTATAGAGTTATTTATACTTAATGCAGGACAAGCATTTATGGCTATTGGAACCAATACAATAATACCTATAATTGCTATAGGCTTTCAGGCAATACTAATGAACTTTACTCATTTTTGTTATGGGTTAGGAGCTACCTTTACTCAAAGATTTACTGGAATTATGCTATATAAAGGCATGACATGGCGACAAGTATACTTGATTATTGCAGGAATTTCAGCCATAATGTTCTTAGGGTTTATTTTTGTTAAAGTACCTGAACCACATAAAGTAAGCAAGAATGAAAAGATAGAGTATAAGTCCATACTTAAAAATAAATTATTACATTATTACATATTGGCATTAGGCTTTTATGTAGCAGCAGAAATGAATGTGGGAAATTGGTTTGTAAATTTTATGCATGATACATATAAATTTGATTCAAATAAAAGCTCTTTTTATATAGCATTATTTTTTGGAACTTTTGCAATTGGAAGATTATTTGGCGGATTTGCAGCTGAAAAGTTTGGATATATGAAAAGTGTATTAGTTTCCGGCAGTATTGGATTTGTATTATTTATCTCAGGACTTTTAATGGGAGAAAAGGGGATTGGAATTATCGCAGTATCGGGATTATTTTTTGCAATTACTTTTCCTACTACAGTTTTGACTATAAGTAAAGTTTTTGAAAAAAATGTTTCATATATAACAGGAATAGTAATTACGGGAGCTTCATGTGGAGCTATGATAATAAATGTATTAATTGGAACTTTAAATGACGCAATAGGAGCTTACAAGACATTTTATATTATTCCAATTTCTCTATTATTATGCACTGTGTTTATGTATTTAATTTTTATAAATACTAAAGATATATTAGTAAAAAAGTAGGAGAGAACAGAATGTATAATGAAGAAAAAGTAGAAGTAAAGGTTACGGAAGGCAAAGATAGAGAATATTTAATAAAGGATAAATATGGGATAAACATTGGAAGAATCTTTATAGTTGATTTAAGTAGAGAAAATAGATTTTGTTGCTTTAGAATAAAATTTTATAAAAAAGAACATAAGTATTCTAAAGAATTGAAAAAAACGTTAGATTTAATGGTTACATCTTTATTTAAGAATATGGATTTATTAAAAATAAATGCTATTGTAGACCAAGATACAATGCTTAGCCCATTTACAGAACTGGGGTTTACTTTAGAAGGAATATTATCCAATAGTTCTATTGTAAATAATGAATGGAGAAGTGAGTTAATATTTGGGGTAGATATTAGTACTTTTAAGCAAGACAGGAACATTAACATTTTAAGACTTAAGGGAAATAATATTGAACTTAAAATTTTAACACCTGAAGATTCAAAAGATGTTTGTGATTACTATATAAGAAATAAAGAATATTTAAAACCTTTTGAGCCTATACGAGAGAAGAGTTTTTATACATTAGAAGTGCAGACTCAAAATCTTATAGAAAGTTATAAGCAATTTCTAAATGGAACTAATATAGAATTTGGAATATATAAAAACAAACAATTTATCGGTAAAATTAGACTATCAAATGTAGTAAGAGGAATATTCAAAAATGCTTTTGTTGGGTATTCAATAGATGAAAGAGAACAGAATAAGGGTTATATGAAGGAAGCTTTAAAGCTTGTTCTAGATTATGCTTTTGAAGATATGGAGCTGCATAGAATAGAAGCTACTACTCTTTTGGATAATGAAAAATCTCAAAGAGTTTTAGTAAGCTGTGGATTTAAGGAAGTTGGAATAAGTGAGAAATATTTATTTATAAATGGAAAGTGGAGAGATCATAAAATATTTTATAAAACAAGAGAATAGTATGTAATATATAAAAGCACTATCTAAGTTATTGGATAGTGTTTTTATATGGGATATATATATGTTTAGGTTTAAATATACATATACTGCTCCTGGAGTATCTTTATATAAAAAACAGAGAAAATAAAAGATATTAATAATAATTAAGATGTAATTTGGTATAAACCAGTAAAATAAGCTAACATGATCAAATTTATTTTGATAAGATATTCCTTGTCGTCGCGAGAGCGGCGGTGAGGAAACAACAAAGTATGAATTTAAATAATTTGAGAAAATTAAAAAAATTCAAAAAAGTTGTTGACAAGAAGAAATAC
>JAVBWC010000033.1:0-71569 GCA_036677675.1 Clostridiaceae bacterium
AGTGTAGCCTTTGGCTATACTAGGGTTTTATACTTCATTTTAAATTTTGCGTTAGCAAAATATCCTTAACTGTAAACTGTCCACTGTAAACTCTAAACTAGAATAATGTTGCATCGCAACATTCTTATATTGTACCTATATAAAATAAATTTTTACAAAACAGTTAAGATTCCCAGTAATACACAGTATAATAATTATATAACTATATTAATATATAATACTTCACGTCTGTTACACTAATTCCTAGTATATTATTACTTATATACTAGATTATATATAAAAGAAGATAGGAGTGTTTAAATGAATAAAAGAGAAGAAATGCTGGCCAATGATAAAATCATCAGTATTCTTTTTAAATTGGCTCTTCCAGCTACAGTAGCAATGCTCGTAAATGCCTTATATAACATTGTAGATACCATTTTTATAGGTAGAGGAATTGGCACTTTAGGTATTGCAGGAATTGCAATACAGCTTCCAATACAGATGATTATCCTTTCTTGTGCTCTTCTTATCGGAATAGGATCTGGATCCATGCTCTCTAGAAGTCTTGGAAAAAGTGATCTAGAAAAAGTGAATTATATTGCATGTAATTCATTTTTATGTATCAGTGTTATTGGAATTAGCTTTTCAATCTTAGGATATATCTTTACCACCTCTATTGTAAAATTCTTTGGTGCTACTGAAAATATATTTCCTTACGCAAGGGATTATGCAAGGATAATGTTCATAGGAAGCTTATATTTCCCATTTTGTGTTTCTACAAATAGCTTAATTAGATCTGAAGGAAATTCAAAAGATGCTATGATATCTATGATTATTGGGTTTATATTAAATGTTATACTTGATTATATATTTATATTTATATTTAATATGGGAATCAAAGGGGCCGCCATAGCAACAATTTTATCAAAACTAGGTTCATTTATATACATTCTTATCTATTTAAACAGTAATAAAACCTCTATAATCATAAAAACCAAATACTTCATTCCTCAGAAGAATATTATAAAAGAAATTCTATCAATAGGTTTTTCTGCATTTGCAGTACAGTTATCTGGAAGTATTGTTACTATTATTTTAAATCATTGTCTTGGATACTACGGTGGTGACTTAGCCATTGCAATTTATGGTATCGTATATAAAATAACTTTATTCCTGCTTATGCCCTTACATGGCATAATTCAAGGTATGCAACCTATAGTTGGATATAATTACGGCTGTAACAATCTATCTAGAGTTAAAGAAACACTCAAATTAACCATTACTTTTACAATACTATCTACTATAGTAGGAATGCTTATAATACAAATGTTTCCATATCAAATTATAAGTATGTTTAATAAAGATACCTACCTATTATCACAAGGAATAGTAACTTTAAGAATTATAATTATAATGACTCCATTCATAGGAATACAAATGACCGGATTAGGTCTTTTTCAAGCTCTTGGTAAAGCTCTAACCTCTTTTATTTTGTCAATATTAAGACAAGTACTAATATTTATCCCTCTTGTTCTTATTTTACCCAACATTGATAATATTGGAATACTAGGCATTTGGATTTCATTTCCAATTTCTGATTTTCTTTCAGCCATTATTACAATATTAGTTTACAAAAAACAATTAGGTAACATTTTTTCTGAAAATAATAGTTCAATTTCATTATAAACCCAAACGATTCTATGAACTAACTATATTTACTAATCTTGTAATATTAGTAAGTTTCTTTTCCTATGTTGCCTATCTTTCTTTCTGTCTATATGTTTTAGAAAATGCTTTCTAATAATTTTTATTATTACTTTTTTAAAACCTAATATTCCTATAGCAGCTACATTTTCTTTTCTTTGTAAAGCATTTATTATATTTCTATTAACAAGACTGAAAAATTCAGTGTATTTATTATTAGCTTTAAATACTCTCTTACTTATATTATCTACCTCATTTATTTGTCCACTATATTGAAAAAGATTTTGCTGTAATATCTGTCCTTTAAATTTACCTTCTTCAGTTTTATATATTGAATTTGAGCAACCACTAAATAACATAGAAAATATTAAAATAAGTATCAATATCTTTTTATTCATATTGCTCCCCCAATAACATATTTTTTTTCATTATAAAGTATACGTTATTTAAATATATAAATAGTTACAATATAATTACAAATACCAAAAACTTTAATAACTATATATATAATAGTTATTAAATCAAAGATATTTTTACTTGTATGGTTACTACAGATAACCACTTTAAAACTTAAAGCTCATTATTATTGAAAATTCAAAGTTAATAGTAAACAAAAATAAACCTATACTTAAGTTCTTATATTAGAACTTAAGTATAGGTAATAAATTTAATAAGGATGTTCACCATTAAAGTACTCTTTATATATTAGCATTAACTATATATCATTATGCACCATGGAAGTTTTACCCAATTTACATTCTCTTTATATCTCTAGTCATCATCTCTTAAAATATTTATGTTCTTTCCGCTCATTATTTTATTCATATTTCTAACAGCACACATTTTTCCACACATAGTACATGTTTTTTCATCTTCTGGTTTAGAATTTTCTCTGTATTTTCTTGCTTTTTCAGGATCAATAGCAAGTTCAAACATCTTATTCCAGTCAAGGTTTCTTCTTGCTTCACTCATTTCATTATCCCATTTTCTTGCACCTTTGATTCCTTTTGCTATATCAGCAGCATGAGCAGCTATTTTAGTTGCTATAATCCCTTCCTTTACATCATCTAAATCTGGAAGTCTTAAATGTTCTGCTGGAGTTACATAACATAAAAAGTCTGCTCCATTTGATGCTGCAATAGCTCCTCCTATAGCACTTGTTATGTGATCATATCCTGGTGCTATATCAGTAACTATAGGTCCTAATACATAGAAAGGTGCATCATAACATAATTTCTTTTCTAGAAGCATATTTGCCTTAATTTCATTTAAAGCCATATGTCCTGGTCCTTCTATCATAATTTGTACATTTCTTTCCCAAGCTCTTTTTGTAAGTTCTCCTAATGTCATAAGTTCTTTTATTTGGCTAGGATCTGTAGAATCCGCAATAGAACCTGGACGACACGCATCTCCTAAGCTTATAGTTACATCATATTTTTCACATATGTCTAAAACCTTATCAAAGTACTCATAAAATGGATTTTCTTTTCCATTTAATTGCATCCAAGCAAACAACAATGTTCCACCTCTTGAAACTAAATTAGTAAGTCTTGGATTTCTTTTGAAAACTTCTGCTGTTTCTCTATTTATACCAGCATGGATAGTCATGAAGTCTACTCCATCTTTTGCATGAGTTTCTACAACATTTAGTAAATCTTCAGCAGTTAATTCTTTTAACTCTTTATCATAAAAACCAACAGCATCATACATAGGTACTGTTCCAATCATACCTGGATACATATCTACCGTTCTTTGTCTAAACTCTTGAGTTTTACCAAAACAACTTAAATCCATTATAGCTTCAGCCTTCATATCAATAGCTAGTTGAACCTTCTCAAGTTCTTTTTCTATATCATTACAATCCTTAGAAATTCCAAGATTTACATTTATCTTAGTTCTAAGTCCTTTACCTACTCCTTCTGCATTTAAACTTTTATGATTTTTATTTGCAGGTATAGCTACTTTACCTCTTGCAACTAATTTCATTAATTCTTCAACTTTCATTCCTTCTTTTTCAGCTACTGTTTCTATTTCTTTTGTTACTATTCCTTTTCTTGCAGCATCCATTTGTGTTGTATAATTCATTTTATATTCCTCCTCACTTTTGTTTAACAATTATTCAAATAAAAAAGGAAAGCAAAATTTGCTTCCCTCATAAATACTTACATATAAAATATGTAATCGTATAATTACATAATAAAAACACAACTTTATATAGCGTAAAAATTGTGTTTTAATATACATAAAGTTCTTCCCTACGTTAGAATTAACTAAATCAGGTTATGAGGGTCAGAGCTAATTATCTCTATCTCAGTCTATTCATAGGCTCCCCTAGAAATATTTAATTTTAATCTATAAAAAGATTATAACACATTTTTCAAATATATCAAATTATTTTACATACTAATTTATCCTAATGCTTTATTAATTGCCTCTATATAATTTTTTACATTAGTATCTTCATACGTTACTCCATCATACCATAATTTATCTGAAACAGATTTATTTCTAAAATATCGTGCTTTAAGAATTAACTCAGGTCTATACTCAAAATGTAATATATCAAATTTTTCCCATTTCCCTCCCCAAATAAAATTATTCCTCTCAAAAATTTGTACAATTTCCCGTGGATAAACAGCTAATCTCTTCTCACCTTCTTCTCTTGAAGTCCACTTCCAATAATCATGCTTATTACTTGCAAGATCTATTGCTGTTCCAAAAGAGTGAGGACTTAACCTATTTGTACCTGCAATTAAACGGTAGTTAAAAGTACCACTTGTAGGAAATACACAAGAACCTATGTCTCTACGTTTTTGTGCTAAGGGTAAAAGCTCCCTCATAACTTCCTTTAACGAGTCTGCTGCTTTATTATTGCTATTAAATATACAATGACATCCTTCTATATTTACAGGTATAAGATTTGATTGCACTTGTGCTTTTGATCCACCATATACCTCTTTTAGTAAAGTATAATGTCTAATCCGTCCAGGATTAAAGTCTTTTTCCATTAAATTTTTTATATCTGTAAGAGGATACTCTTGCTCCATCATATCCTGTAAATCTGGGTTATTCAGCTTTTGTTCAGAATTCTTTATCTTTTTATCATCATAAAGTATTCTTTTTTCTGATTTTATTATAACATATACACTGCCATCTTCCTTACGCTCTACAGCAGTAATATGCTCTGGATATGCCATCATCAAGCATAGAATATCTTGCTTCATTTTTGTATCATATGCCATCTTATTAGTTTGCTCATGAGCTAAAGCAATATTGTGCATTGGCTGTTTTACCACCAATCCTGCAGTAATGAAAAAAAATATATATATTACGTAAGCAGTCATTTTCTTCATAACATATTCCACCCCTTCATAAACTATATCCACAAGACTAGTATGTGTAAATATATAAATTTTACTAAATGGATTATTGAAATTCACTAAAATTATTATGGTTAAATACCAACATTTATATTAAAAAGCGAAAATCTTTTGATTGATGAAATATTTTTTCAATTTATGTGCAAACTATACATAGTTAACATTTTATTTTAAAGGAGTGATTAAGTTATGAGTGAAAAAAAAACAGAAGAAAGATCCAGTGTATTTGGTTATATAATTAGATTTATATTAATCTCTATTATATTAGGTATAACCTCAGCATTAACTCCAGGTTTCACTATTGTAGGGTTATGGTCATTTATACTTGCAGCAGTTGTAATAACATTAATAGATTCCCTTGTTGAAAAATCTATGGGTGTTGATGCATCACCTTTTGGAAAAGGAGTAAAAGGATTTTTAATTGCAGCTATCATATTATATATAACACAATTCTTAGTACCAAATATGAGCGTATCTATTCTAGGTGCAATATTAGCAGCATTAGTTATTGGAATATTAGATGCCGTAATACCTGGTAGAGCTATGTAAATTTAATATATTAACTTATTATCAGTTTAGGCTGTTGACACATTGTCAACAGCCTAAATTATAATTTTTATAAATACTCCTCTGTAAGTTAAATTTTTTTCTTAAATACTCTTAGTCTGTAAGCATTTACAGCTGTTTTTCCTAACTTATCCATCAATTGATAGTTTGCATAAGCTCCAACTACAGCTCCTATACCAGGAACTAACTGTAACATTTTTGCTAAATCTATATAATCTCTATATTCCTGTTGGAAAATTCTCCAATCAAAGGAATCTAAATCCTTGGGAAGTTCTTTAACATGTTCATCCCATTTTAAAATTTTTTGATAAACTTCAATTCTTCTTTCATCACTTGAAAAGGCCAATAAAAAAACATATAAAATATATACTCTTTCTTTATAATCTTTTACGTTGAATCCGTATAAACTAGCTGTATCAAATAAAAATTTCATTTTTAAACTTAATAAAAGTGGAAAATCTGCAAGTCCTAGTAGAATTCCACCAGCCCCTGTTCCAGCACCACTTGCAGCAGCAGCTTTTTTATAAAAGTTTAACTTCTCCATTACTAATATTTCTCGTTTTTCTAAAGAAGTCTTAGTCAATGGTTGTTTTGTAGTAAACTTGGACCCAGTCAACACCACTTTAACCATGTTCTTAATTGCCTCAGTAATTACCACATGAATCTTATCTGGAATCAAATCATTTATTTTTATTTGCACTCCCTTGGCTATACGACTAGTAAAAGAAGGTTTCTTAGTCATCTTCTGCTGCCACACATTTAATTCATGTGATGATTTCTTTTCGTAAGTGTTCATACTTATACCTCACAAAATTTGAATTTGTCTTTAATTTGTCTTTATTTTTCTAACTACAAATAAATATTTTATTTTTGGTTAAACTTCTTATTAGATATATTAAGGAGGGATATCATGTTAAAAATCAATTGTTCTGTTACAAACTGCTCACATAATAATGAAAATACTTGCTATGCTAACATTATAAATATTGCTGGAAAAAATGCAAAGAAGGATTGTGATACTTGTTGTGGTTCTTTTTTAGATACTGCAACCTATAGTCGCCTTACAAATAATATTAATCAAGAAGAAAGTCAATGTACAGCACTTACTTGTGATGTGAATACTTGTACCTATAATTCTAATAATCTCTGTACTGCTAAATCCATACAAGTTGGCGGTAAAAATGTAAAACTCTATACAGAGACTAACTGTGCAACTTTTAAAATTTTACATAATTAATTATTTGAAATCTAAGGGTTCCTTAATTTATACAAGGAACCCTTTATAACTTAATTATTAAAATATCTTTCTAAAAGTCCCTTAAATGCTCTTCCATGTCTTGCTTCATCTTTGCACATTTCATGTACTGTATCATGAATAGCATCCAATTTTTTTTCTTTTGCAAGGGTAGCAAGTTTTTTCTTTCCCTCACAAGCTCCATATTCCGCTTCAACTCGAGCTTTTAAGTTTTCTTTAGTGTTAGGCTTTACCACTTCCCCTAAGAGTTCTGCAAACTTAGCTGCATGTTCTGCTTCTTCGAAAGCTATTCTCTTATATGCTTCAGCAACCTCCGGAAAACCTTCCCTATCCGCCTGTCTTGACATAGCAAGATACATACCAACCTCTGTACACTCACCTATAAAGTTTGCTCTTAAATCTTCTACAATTTGACTATCAACATCTGTTGTAACACCAATTTTATGCTCATCTGCCCATACCAAACTCTCCGTTACCTGTTTAAACTTACTTGCATCAGCTTTACAAATAGGACATTTTTCTGGTGGTTCTTCTCCTTCATGAATATATCCACACACTGTACAAACAAATTTTTTCATATATAATCCTCCTATGCAATCTACTTTTCTACTATAGTATTTTTATCTTTTATAGCTTTTTTAATCAAAAATTGTAATAATTTATTTAAGAAATATCATTTTAGAATTACTAGTATTAACTAACAATTCTTCCCTCTTTAAGTTCTGGAACTATATCAATAATATCCTTTTGACAACAGTATTCTAAATCTTTTTCCAAACCTAACTTCATCATAGTATTGTAATGCTTTGCTTTTTCTATAAAACTTGAAATATCTTTGTTTTCCTCATATATATAGTGAGCAGTTACAGCTATATCCGATAATTCTACCTTTGCTAACTTAATAATACAATCAATAATATATCCACTACATATAAAATCATCTATAGAAAATTCTCCATGAGTTCCAGCATTAATTATAACTACATCATTATTTAACTCTACTGCTCTCTTTGCTACTGCTCTCGCATTTATTAATGCTCCTATTAACATATTTCTTGCAGAAATAGCTTTATTTATAGCCTTTGTTCCATTAGTAGTAGTCATAACTAAAACTTTATCCTTTGCAATATCTTCTGTGTACTCTAAGGGAGAATTTGAAAAATCAAAGCCATCTATTTTTACAGCATTTCTTTCTCCTCCTAAAACGTAATTTTCCCTATCATCTTTTGCAATAGCTTTAGCTTCTTCAATATCTACTACAGGAATAACTTCTCTGCAGCCATTTTTTAAGGCTGTTACTATTACAGAGGTAGCTCTAAGCATATCTACTATAATCACAGTTTTATCTTTAATTTTTTCTTCCTTTATATCCTCATTTGAAATAATTATATCTATTTTCATATGTTGCTCTCCCCTTATACAGACTTTTTAACTGAAAATTAAATTTATACATTGTACCTATACTATAAGAATTACATATAGTTATTGTGAAAAATTTTTAGTATAAAACAAACTTTTTACTAAGAATTTATAGATTAAATTATAATCTATAAAATTCCTCAAAGCATTTAGCAGCATAGTAATGATCCATTACTCCACACAGCTCCCTGATTGAGTGCATTGCAAGCAGTGGAGTTCCTATATCAACTGAACGAATATTTATGTGAGTTGAAGAAATTGGCCCTATTGTTGAACCACCTCTCTCATCTGAACGATTAACAAATTTTTGCATAGGTACTCCTGCTTTTTTACATACAGCTTCAAAAACAGCTGATGAATTACTCTCTGAAGTATAACTCTGGCTGGCAGCTATCTTTATAGTAGGCCCCTGATTTATCATGGGTCTGTTAGTTGGATCACTCCTTTCTCCCTTATTAGGATGAACAGCATGAGCTGAATCTGCTGAAATAATAAATGATTTTGAAAGCGCCCTAAAGAAATCTTCTCTATCTCCACCTTGTGTTAAGACTATTCTTTCTAATATATTTGAAAGCATATCTGAGTCTGCTCCTTGTTTAGTTGAACTTCCTACTTCCTCGTTGTCAAAACATACTAAAACATTTGTAGCTTCTGATACTTCTGCATTAATTAAAGCTGAAAGTCCTGCATGAACTGCTTCCAAATCATCTAATCTCCCACAGGATACAAACTCATCGTTTAACCCAATAATACTCCCCTTTTCATACTCATAAAGAAATAAATCAAAATCTAATATGTCTTCATTCTCCACATTTAATTCTTTAGCAATAAGCTTTAAAAGATAATTATCTTTTTCAAAGTTCTCATTAACTAAAGAGACTAATGGAAGTGTATCTACTTGTTTGTTTAACTCAACTCCCTGATTAACATTTCTATTCATATGTATAGAAAGATTTGGAATTATCATTATAGGTTTCTTTATGTTCACAAGTTTTGTTTCTGGGAATAATAAATCCTTCCCCTTTAAAGTAATTCTTCCTGCTAATGATAGTGGTCTATCTAACCATGTATTTAGTATTGGTCCTCCATAAACCTCAGTGTTTAATTTAAAATATGCTCCTTCTGATACCATTTCACAATTCGGTTTAACTCTAAAACAAGGAGAATCTGTATGAGTTCCTATTATCTTAAATCCACTTTCTTCAATTTTACCCTTTCCAACTACAAAAGCAGTTACAGCTGAATCATTTTTAGTTACAAAATATTTCCCCTCTTTTTCTAGGTTCCACTTTTCTGCTTCCTTCAATTCCTCGAAACCATTTTTTTCTAATTCCTTCTTTACATTTGCTACAGAGTGAAAAGCCGTTGGACTTTCATATATAAAATCTATAAGTTCTTCTGCAAATTTTATCTCATTACTCATGTTGTTACCTCCAATAAAAACTTTTTAAGCTCTATAAATTAGTATACCAAAAAAATCAAAAATTTTTTCATAAAAATGTATTTACTACAAAATCACAAAATAAAAGTTCCGATAAATTTTATCGAAACTTTTATTTTGTGATTTTATTTTTAAGCAGCTTCCTTTTCACTTTCATTAGGGATACTTTCTTTTAGTAATTCAACGTAGTCTATAGAATTTTTTTCATTAACTTCTGGCATAGCTTCAATGTTAACTTTTCCATTTATATTGTATGCATCGCTAGAGAAATTAACTACAAATGTATACTGAGACTTACTATCAGCACCCTGAATTTTTCCAGCATCAACAGTAGCTTTAATCCCTGCAGTTTGGTATGCTATATATCCATCCTTGTTTACTCCAAAGTCAAATACTAATTCATATTCAACTGATTTATTTAATTCTTCTAACATAATTACAAGTTGATTTAAGCCTTCATCAATTTGTTTTTCCATTTCTTTTAACTCTTCAGGGCTAACTTTTTCATTTTCCATCTCTGCACCTAAGTTTATAGAGAATTTAACATAATCTTTTATAAGCTTATTCATTTCTTTATCTTGCAAAGCAAATTTTATTAAATTAGTTAACTTTTCATTATCTAATTTAATCTCATAAAGATCAACATTCTCTGTTGCATTACCTATAGTTACAGTTTGTTTATCTTTTCTTGTAACAAGGTTAAACTTAGCATCAGCTGCTCTTAGAAAATCCACTAAAACTAATTGCATTTTATTACCAAGCTTCACAGAAGACTGCATCATCTTTCCATAGTCTACATTTTCACCTAATTCTTTAGCAATTTTTTCTGAATCATATACCAAATAATCTTTTCCTTTTAATTCAGGAGAAGTAGCCTTTAGAGCTTCTGGAATAGTAATTACATACTTAGTTTTAGGCTCTTTACCTTCCATATTCATATCAACCCATGTACTCATTTTATAAATTTGATTCATAAAAGAAAGATTTAAATCGCTCTTAGCAGAAATCTCAGTATTTTTTCCATTCCCAACGAATTTTGATGTTCCATCAATTTTTATACCATTTACAATTTGCATTATTGGTGCAAAGCTTTGCATTTCTTCTTGTGTTAAATTTTTTCCATCCATATTAAGATCAACTTTTATATTTGATTCACATGAAGTAACCTTATTTGTTTTATCAAAAGCCATCACTAATTCATCTACTGGAGAAACCTTTTTGTCCACATTTTTGTATATATTATATTCTAAAGCTTTGTTATATAAGTATTTAAGATTTGTATCTTCAACTTCTGCTATCATTTTTCTAGCTTCTTTAATATTTTCTTCATTTAAGTCCTTAATAGCCTTTTGAACAGCTGCTCTAACATTTTTGTTTTGTTCCTTACTTTCAAGCTTAACACTACCTTCTGTTACTGCTGATGCCCTAGCTGGTACAAAACTAATACCAGTAGCTAAAACAGCTGCTGCCAATATCATAGAAATACTTTTTTTACTTCTCATTTTCCTCTCCCCCTGTATTTAATTCAATTTCATACAAATACATATTAATCCAATTTATGTATTGTAACAATACAATTAAGGAAAATTTAAGTTTTTTTTAATATTTCATAATACTTTGCATGATTTTATGTGAATTTAACTATAAATAAAATATTATGATATAATATCATTTAACAAACATTCTAATTTGGAGGTTACAAAATGCTATCAAAATTTCTGGTTACCTTTTTTGTGAAAAATCATGAAAATGTAAATGATCATAAAGTAAGAGAAGCTTATGGATATTTAGGAGGGATAGTTGGTATAGTAGTTAATTTTATTCTATTCGTAATTAAATTATCTGTAGGTTTATTAGTTAAAAGTATTGCAGTAACAGCAGATGCTTTTAATAACTTGTCTGATGTTTTATCCTCTATCATAACTATTGCTGGATTTAAATTAGCTTCAAAACCAGCAGATAAGGAACATCCCTTTGGTCATGGAAGAATAGAATATATATCTGGATTGATTGTTGCTTTTATGGTTATGCTGGTAGGTTTTCAATTTACTAAATCATCCATTGATAGAATAACCAATCCTGAAAAAATAAATTTTCAGCTTGTGCCATTTATTTTACTAGTAGTTTCAATTGGCGCAAAAATATGGCTTAGTATATTCAATAAGTACATAGGTAAGAAAATTAACTCCTCTGCTCTTGAAGCTTCTTCCTTAGATGCTTTAAGTGATGTTATTTCTTCAAGTACTGTAGTTTTATCCTTATTACTTTCCAAATGGATAACTTTCCCTATTGATGGATATGTGGGTATAGTAGTGTCTTTATTTATTTTGTATTCTGGATATTCTTTAGTAAAAGAAACTATTAATCCTCTTTTAGGGGAAGCACCAGATCCTGAATTTGTTGAAGAACTTAAGCAGGAAATACTTAAATATGAAAGCATAACTGGAGTTCACGATTTGATTATACACAATTATGGACCTGGAAGAAGAATGGCTTCTATTCATGCTGAAGTTCCTTGTGACATATCAATAGTTGAAATTCACGAAATAATTGATAGAGCAGAAAATGAAATTTCCAAAAAGCTTAATTTATTTTTAGTAATACACATGGATCCTATAAATACAAATGATGAAGAAATCAATCGTACTAGAATTGAGGTTAGTAAAATTCTAAAGAATTTTGAACAAATCAAATCCTTCCATGATTTTAGAATTGTAGGAGAAGGTGAACATAAGAATTTAATTTTTGATGTGGTAATTGACTTCAGTTCAAAATTTACTCATGAAGATGGAGAGAATCTAAAATCCAACATATATAAAGAAATTAAAAAACTTCATCCTAAATATAATGCTTTTATTAATATAGATAGAGAGTATGCTTAAAAACACCAATAACCCAAGATATAAAGAGATTCTAAGTTTATATCTTGGGTTATTCTTTATTCACAGTAAAATTATTATTGAATATCTTAACATTATAAATAACTATACTGGAGGTTCTTGTGTATAGAAGTAATGTATATTACAAAATTAATAATTTAGTTTTTGGAGGAGGGGGAGTATTAGGAATAGCATATCTAGGAGTATTAGATTTTCTATATAATAATGACATATTACAAAATATACAAAGAGTAGCAGGAACATCAGCTGGAGCAATAACTGCATGTATATCCAGCTTCTCTTTACCATTTGATGAAATGAAAAAAGTTGCTGATACAATAGATTACAGAAAAATACCCCAAAAAGGTACACAGCCTGATTTAAAAAGAATTTCTACTGTTGTAAAAAAAGAAATGGAAGAAATATTTGAAGATATTGATTGTGTGTACAGATTAATTAAAAATTACGGCTGGTATTCTAGCGGATATTTATACCAATGGATAAAAGAACAAATAGCCTATCAATTCGATAGTTCTAAAAAACTTCCTCCTTATACCTTTGAAGATTTTAAAAATCCCTATATTCACAAAAGTCAAAAACCATTTTTAGATTTATATATTGTTGGTACAGATATATGTACTAATTCTTCAAAAGTATTTTGTTATGAAACAACTCCTCATATGGAGGTAGCCGAAGCTGCAAGAATTTCTATGTCTATACCTCTTTTCTTTGAATCAATAAAAATTAATGAAGATAAACCAGCACAAAAATCAATTAGTCATATATTTTCAGATGGTGGAGTTATGAGAAATTATCCCATAAATTTATTTGATTCTAATCATTTTATGGACATGATTATTGATGGTATAAATATTCAAACATTAGGAGCAAAATTCAAAAGCAATATAAAATATAGTGAAATAAATAATTTTATGGACTATATAGAAAATCTACTTAGGTCATTCATGAAAATCCAACAGGATATGTATAATAATAGTCCTATAGATAAATTAAGATCTATTGAAATATATACAAAAGATATATCTTTTACAGATTTTAATATAAGTCCAAATGATGAAAAATATAATTTCCTATATACTCAAGGCTACAAGGCTGCTGAAAATTACTTTAAGAATAAAATATATTTACCAAGATTATACTAAATCAATATAATTTTTTGTCAACTATCATAATTAGATTTAAAAATATCTAAAATTAAATATTTCACAGTAAACTTTTCCCTTTATTTTAAATATAATATATAGATATGAAGATAGGAGTGTGATCTTATGAAAGGCATTTTCAAACATTTCTTCCCAGGTGGAAATACGTCTAAAGGATTCTATTCTTTTTACAGGTATATATTACCTCAGGAAACTGCAAGAAGAATAATATGTATCAAAGGCGGTCCTGGAACAGGAAAATCTTCTTTAATGAAAAAAATTGGACAATATTTTAATGAAAAAGGCTACGATATAGAATACCATCACTGTTCTTCAGATAATAATTCCTTAGATGGAGTAGTTATTAAAGAATTAAATATAGCCTTACTTGATGGAACCGCACCACATGTAGTTGTCTCATTAACACACAATGATACCTATTAATATTTACAATATAATAGGTACCATTTTTAAAAGTTCCAATAAATCTTTATTTCCTGCTCTCCAGTTTTCTTGTCTTTTTCTCCAATCTCAATATAATCAATAAGTTCATTCATCATTGTATGAGTTAACTCAGTAAAATTCTTATACCTTTCTATTATGCTCATGTATTTTTCAATAGAGCTTTGGCTTTCTTTTAATTCCTTTATTTTATTTTTCATAAGCTGATTTTGCCAATTTAATTCTCCTTTTTCTTTTAAAAATACAGTATTAAATTCATTAAACTGTTCTTGTGAAATAATTCCCTTAATTTTATCAAGGTATATATTTTTTAATGCTTCACTTCTGTTTTCTATATCTCTATTTATTTTTATCAATTGTTTTTCCATTGCTTTGATTTTGAAATTAAAGCTGTGCTCTTCTAACAGCTGGAAACTTAATTTGTCCATATCACATAAGGTACTTATATAATTTTTAATCTTTTCAGTAACAATATCTTGCAGCAGGTCAAATCTTATAGAGTGGCTTGTACAAAGCTTTTTCTTTGGATGAATACTATAAAGCTTACACCTTAAATAAACATAATTTTTACCGTTACATAATTTATTCATAGTGCTTTTGCAGTCCATACATTTAACCTTTCCTGCAAATATATGAGTTTTTCCACTTCCAGTACTTCTAACGTTTAACTTCATTCTCTGCTGTACTGTCTCAAAGGTTTTCTTATCAATTATTGCACTATGAGTATTTTTTACTATAATCCACTCTTTATCATCTAAGTCTCTCATCTTTTTTGACTTATAATTTAGCTTATGGCGTTTATGCTGCACCATATTTCCAATGTATATTTCATTTTTAAGAATACGCTTTATAGTTGTTTTATTCCACAGACCATAATCATCTTGTGCTGAGACATTCTTATATTTTAGTCCCTTATTTTTCTTATATTTAGTTGGGTTAGGAATTTCTTTTTCATTTAAAATACGTGCTATATACTGTGTTCCATTTCCTTGAAGATACAAGTTAAATATCATTCTAACAACTTCTGCTGCTTCTTCATCAATGACTAATTTATTTTTATCATTAGGATCTTTTTCATATCCATAGGAAGTAAAGGAGCCTATAAATTTTCCACTTTGCTGTTTCAATCTAAACACTGCTTTAATGGATTCACTTATGTCTTCACAGTACCACTCATTTACTAAACCATTTATTTGCCGGGATTTCTTATTATGTTTATCTAAAGTATCCACACCATCAACAGCAGTTACAAATCTTATTCCCCATTCAATGAATTTATTGTGGAGATATTTTTCTACAAGCTCCATATCTCTTGTAAATCTTGATTGTGTTTTGCAGAGAATAATATTGAACTTACCTTCTTCAGCATCTTTTAACATGTCATTAAATTCTGGCCTATTGGAATCTAATCCCGAATAATCATCATCACTATAAATCTTGTATATATCCCACCCTTTTTCCATAGCATATTTCATTAATAAGTTCTTCTGATTCTGTATACTCTCACTATCATCTTTATAGCTTTTCTTGTTCTTATCTTCGTCTGATAATCTACAATATATGGCTACTTTATTCATTTTTTCGCTATACCTCTCCTTTAAATTGTTAAGAAGTATAACTATCTGCTTTACCTGTAATTATTATATAGAAAAGCTGATAGCACTTTCAAAAGAACATAATTCATCTGTTACCAGTGACTTCCGATTGTTTTATTATTTTTAACAATAATTTTTCTAAAGTTTCTTTTCTTTTATCTAAATCATTGCTTTTAAAGCTCTCAGTGATTTTAAATTTCGTTTCTTTTTTAAGCATAAAAATCCCCCCCATATAATAATATGAGGGGAGCTAATAATTTATTAGTTATTATTTTTAAACTTAAACCAAGTACATCCTTGTCTCATATGGCTTTAGTACAATAGTTGTTGTATCTTCATGATTATGAACTTCATAGTTATTTAATACAAGTCCATCATATTTTAATTTTTCATCTTCATATTCATATACAGCTTCTGAAGCTGTCAAATTACAAATCACAATAACTTTTTCATTATCTAGTGTACGTGTATATGCAAAAATTTGCTCATGATTTTCTAGAATTAAATCATATTTACCATATATTAGAATGTCATTTTGTTTTTTTATAGAAATCATTTTTTTATAGAAATTAAACACAGAATCCGTATCTTTTTTCTGCCCTGCTACATTAATTTCTTTATAATTTGGATTAACTCCAATCCATGATGTTCCTGTTGTAAAGCCTGCATTTGGTGATTCATCCCATTGCATAGGAGTACGAGAATTATCTCTAGATGATGCCCATATAATTTTCATTATGTCTTCATCAGACATACCTTTAGCTTTATTAATTGAATACAAGTTTATAGTTTTTACATCATTATATTCCTCAATTGTTTTAAATCTAACATTTGTCATGCCAATCTCTTGTCCTTGATATATAAAAGGTGTTCCCTGCATCATAAAATACATAGCTGCTATTGATGTTGCACTCTCACGCCAATAAGTTGTATCATTTCCTAAAGTAGAAACACTGCGTGGTATATCATGATTTTCAATATATAATGCATTCCATCCTTTGCCTTCCAATCCATTTTGCCACTTTGACAATATCTTTTTTAAATTTATAATATCTACTTTATTATTTATTTTAGTATCCCATAAATCTAAATGCTCAAATTGAAATACCATGTTAAATTTTCCTTCTTCTTCACTAACCCAAAGTGATGCATCTTCAATATTAACACCGTTTGCTTCACCAACTGTCATAATATCATATTTAGAAAAAGTATTTTCTTTTAGTTCTTCAAGGTATTTGTGAATCCCATCTACATTCATATGCTTATCAAAAGATTCCACATATCTTAATCCTTTCGGATTAGGCATGTCCTTTAATCCTTCTTCTTTTTTAATATGACTAATTGCATCAACTCTAAAACCATCAATACCTTTATCTAACCACCAGTTAATCATATTATAAACAGCTTTACGCATATTAGTATTTTCCCAGTTTAGATCTGGTTGTTTTCGTGAAAATAAATGCAAGTAATATTGATGGGTGTTTTCATCAGCTTCCCAAGCTGATCCACCAAAAATACTTTCCCAGTTATTTGGCTCCTTTTCATCTTTGCCATCACGCCATATATACCAATCACGTTTTGGATTATCTTTTGAAGAACGTGACTGAATAAACCATGGATGTTCATCACTTGTGTGATTTATAACTAGATCAATTATAAGTTTCATGCCTCTATTGTGAACTTCTTGTAGAAGCTGATTAAAGTCATCCATTGTACCAAAATCATCCATAATATCTTGATAATCACTAATATCATAACCATTATCATCATTTGGTGATTTATACATTGGACAAATCCAGATTACATCAATTCCTAAATCTTTTAAATAATCCAATTTAGAAATTATCCCCTGCAAATCACCTATTCCATCTCCATTTGAATCCATAAAACTTCTAGGATATATTTGATAGGCAACAGCTTCTTTCCACCACACTTTCTTCATACAATACCTTCCCTTTCCTCAATTCTAGTAATTACTTAGTTGCTTTCCATTATAGCAAGGGCAACAGCTCCCTTAACTCCTGCATCAGTTCCTAAAGCTGCCGGTACTATTTTAGTGCTTTCCCACATAGCTTTAAAGCATCTTTCTTTTACTACTTCATTTACTTTTTCAAATACTATGTTTCCTCCCTTTGAAACTCCTCCTCCGATTATAACTATTTCTGGGTCAAAGGAAGTAATTATGTTAGCAACACATATCCCAAGATAATTTAGAGCTTTATTAAGTACATTCTGTGCTACAGTATCGCCTTTTTCTGCTTCCCTAAATACTTCATAGGCTGTTATTTTTTCATAATTAGATAATGAAGTGTTAATCCCATTTTCTACTTGTTCTCTTGCTGCTTTTGCTATAGCAGTACCTGAAGCCAAAGCTTCTGCACACCCATAATTGCCACAGTTACAACGCGGACCATCTTTTTCTAAAGTCATGTGTCCTATTTCCAAAGCATTACAAGTGTTTCCTCTGTATATTTTTCCATTTAATACAGCACCCCCACCTATACCAGTAGAAACTGTTATAAATACCATATTATCTGTACCTTTTCCTGCTCCAAAAGCATATTCTCCTATAGCCGCTGCATTAGCATCATTATCTAAATAAGTAGGAATATTAAATTTATCTACTAGAGGTTGTACTATATTAAAATTTTCAAAAGGAAGATTTGGAGTAGTTATAATCATTCCTTTTTTAGCATCTAACGGACCTGGAGAACCTATCCCTATAGATACAATTTTTTCTTTATCTACATTAGATTCCTCTATTACTTTTTCTACAACTGTTATTATTCTTTGTAATACTGCTGATTCCCCTTCTTCTGCTTTTGTAGGAATAGTATATTGCGAAAGCATGTCTCCTTTAAAATTTGCAACAGTTCCACTTATCTTAGTTCCACCTAAGTCAATTCCTATAACATATTTATTCTCCATTAAAATCACTCCGTTTCTATTTCTACTCCATAATGATCTGATACCACTGGTTTATTTTCTCCATTAAATATTACTTTGGAATATTTAATATTCATCTTCTTATTTGACAAAATTAAATCCAGTCTTAAATCTTGTTCATTTGAATTCCAACCAGCTATTTTACCTTTTACCGTAACTCCCCCATCCTTCTCTTTAGCCATAGAAAAGGTATCATATAATCCTTTTTCTATCAAATAATCATAACCTTCTCTTCTTACAAAAGCACTATTATTAAAATCTCCCATAAAAAACGTCAATCTGTCTTTTTTCACGCCATCAAGTAATTTATCTACTTGCTCTTTAAAAGGTTCTTCTTCATCATGCCACCACCCTAAATGACAAGAGTAAAAATCTATAAGTTCTTCGTTTATCTTAATAGCAGCACCTATAATCTTTCTGGTTTTCCAAAAGCTTTGATCCTCACTTTTACTTACAAAGAAGGAGTAATCTTCTTCAATTTTGTGCTTTGTTATAATACTTACTCCTTCCTCATACTTATCATAACCTACATGAGAAAAGTCCCATAGCATTTTGTATTCGCTACACCCTAAACTCTCTAATTCCTTTAGTAAAACTAAGGCAAAATTATCTTCTTTTACATTTTCAAAAATACCTTTTTCCTCTATGGACTGATTTACTTCTTGAAGTGCAATAACATCATATTTTTTTTCTTTTATTGTATTAGCAATAATTTTTATTTTTTCTTTCTGATTATCCTCTATCCATGAATGACAATTTAAAGTTAAAATCTTCATTTTATTAATCACCTAAAATATCTATAATATTTGATTTTATTATGTCCGCTTTTGGACCGTATATCGCTTGTACCCCTTTATCCTTTATTACTAAACCTAATGCTTTATTTGCCTTCCATTCCTTCTCTCCTGCAACAATACTTAACTCTTTAACCGTTACACGAAGACGAGTCATACAAGCATCTACCTCTACTATGTTTTCTTTTCCACCTAATAATTCTATTGCAGTACAAGCCACTTCATCTTTTGCACCTGACTTTGCTTCTTTTGATTCAGTTTCTTTTTCTACTATATCAACATCATTACCACCACGTCCTGGTGTTGCAATATCAAACTTTTTAATTATGAAGTTAAACATAAAATAACTCATAAATAAGAATGCTGCAGCTATAACAATAAAGCTAATTAAATCTTTTGTAATTCCTGCATTTACAACCATCGGTGTACGAGTTAAAAACTCAATAAATCCAAATGCATGAATACGTAAATTGATTAAATCTGCCATAGCAAATGCTATTCCTGTTAACACTGCATAAGCTCCATATAAAATCGGTGAAGTAAACATAAACATAAATTCAATAGGTTCTGTAACTCCTGTTAAAAATACTGCAAGTGCTGCTGAAAGGTACATAGATTTATATTTTTTTCTTTTATCACTTTCTACATTCTTATACATTGCTAAAGAGGCCCCTATTAATGTAGCAGAAGAAGTTATTACTTGCCCTACTTTGAAACGAGCTGGATGTACTGTGGCTAATAAATTCTTATATGCTTCTATATTTCCTGCAGCTTTTAGGTTATTCAAGTCAGTAATCCATGCTAACCATAGTGGATCCTGTCCATATACAATTTGCCCAATTTTATCTCCAGTTAGTATGCTGTAACTTCCTCCAAGTTGAGTATAGTTTATAGGAATTGTCACTAAATGATGCAAACCAAATGGTAACAATAAACGCTCAAGTGAACCATATATAAAAGTAGATGTAAATGGTGCACTATCACTTGATGTGGCTATCCATCTTCCAAAGCCATTTATTCCTGTTTGTACTATTGGCCAAAATATAGCGAGTATAGCTGCAACAACAACTGAATATACAATAACTACAAAAGGTACAAAACGTTTACCGTTGAAAAATGAAAGAGAGTTTGGTAATTTATTATAATTATAATATTTATTATATAGTGCAGCACCTAAAAAACCTGCTATTATACCAACAAACACTCCCATGTTTAAAGTTGGTGCTCCGAGAACTGATATAAAATAGTCCTTAATTAAAAGCTTGCCCCCTAAGATATTATTAACAACTGCATTAGGATCATTAAGCATTCCAGATGTTACTCCAAAAATCGCTCCTGTTATACGATTAATCAATACAAAAGCTATAGATGATGCAAAAGCTCCACCAGCACGTTCCTTAGCCCATGAACCCCCAATTGCAATAGCAAATAATAAATTTAAGTTAACTATTATTGCCCAACCTATATCCTCTATAATATGTGCAATAAGTCCAATTGCTCCTGAACTTCCTAGAAATATTCCTATTACTTTTCCTAAGGAAATCATAAGGCCTGCCGCTGGCATAACAGCAATAACCACCATTAAGGCCTTTCCAAATTTTTGCCAAAAGTCAAATGAAATTAGTTTAGATTTTTGTGAAGACATATTTAAATTACCCCCCTATATTTATAAAACTTATGAAATTTAATTTTTATTTATACAAACGATTTACTGTTATGTTTTAAATTTGTGCAATCGTTTGCCTTATTTAAATTATATTATTCCTTGAAAAGGTTGTCAACATGATTATTAAACTTATTTTATGCCTTTTTTTACATCAAATGAAAAATAAAATAAATAAATCTATATACTGTTAAAATACGTTTCATTATTTTGCTTCAATCTGCTAAAAAACTGAATCTTGCTAAATTTTTAAAATAAAATGAGAGCATAAAATATATACTCTCATCTATAATTACTAGTCTGTTGATTGTCTTTCTATTAAGTTTGTTTCTATAATATAATGCATATTTTTTATATTTCTTTCTAATTTATCTACTAACATCTTAGCAGCATAATAACCTAATTCTTTTGCATTAATATCTACAGAACTCAAAGCTGGTTTTTGATATTCGGCTAAAGGAGTATTATTAAATCCTACTATAGAAATATCTTTAATATCCTTTTCAGATAAATAAGAACTAGCACCAAATGCCAAAAGGTCATCTGTGCATACTACTCCTGTTGGTTTGCTTGTACTTAATATTTCCTTTATGGCATTATACCCCAACTCTTCTTTAAAATCTTCAACCTCTACTATCATATTTTCATTAATATCAACACCATGTATTCTATGTGCCTGCTTATATCCACTTAGTCTATCTTTTGATACATTTAATTTACTTTTAGCTCCTATAAATGCAATTTCTTTATGCCCTTTTGTTAATAACTTATTTAATACATTATACATAGCTTGAAAATTATCATTATCTACCCAGAGTACATTTTTGGTATCTTCTGGTCTTCCAATTACTACAAAAGGAAATTCTGTTTCTTGAAGATATTCTATACACTTATCTTTAAAATGAACCCTTGTAAGAATTATTCCATCTGCTAAATTACTGTTGATGTAGTTTTCTATAGCACTTAACTCTTCTTCTTGGGTTTTGAAAAAAGTATACATTATGTAATATCCTGATTTCTGAGCATATGTGCTTATTCCCGTCATAATATGTATAAAAAAAGGATTCTTAAATAAATCCTCTGCTTCAATTGGCAAAACTATTCCTATAACTTTAGTCATTTTATTAACTAAACTTCTAGCCATAACATTTGGATGATAATTTAGTTTTTTTATTGCCTCTCTAACTCTCTTCTTTGTTTCTTCACTAATTCTACTGCTTCCAGCAATAACTCTTGATACAGTAGAGGGAGAAACATTTGCTTCTTTAGCCACATCTTTTATTGTGACACCCATGCCCTTCACATCCTATTTCATATTATTGTACAATCGCTTGCACAAGTTAATTTTATATAAATATAATTACTGTGTCAACATATAGATAAGCAAGTTCAAATTTGACATTGTTTATCAGTTTAAAGTTTGGAGTTTAGGAAGGTTTTTAAGTATCTTTAGGAACCGCACCACATGTAGTTGACCCTGTAAATCCTGGTGCTGTTGATGAAATTCTAAATATGGGTGAATGCTGGAATGAAGATGGTTTTAAGGCACACAGAAATGCAATAATCTCTATAAACAAACAAGTAGGCAAAACCTTTAAGCATGCCTATAGGTATATTGGTGCTTCCAGAATAATTCATGACGACTGGAGCAGTTATAATTCTGAGACATTAAATATATCTAAATTGAATAATTTCAAGGAAAATCTAAAAAATGAATTATTCAGAAATACTGATGTGTCAGTTACAGCTAACAGTAGACATTTGTTTGCCACTGCATTTACTCCAAACGGAATCGTGACTTACATCGATTCAATCTCTGCAGGTTACAAGCATATATATGTATTAAAAGGCGGTCCTGGAACTGGAAAGACTTCAACACTATCATATATCTTTGAAGAGGCTATAAAACGTGGATTATATGTAGAAGTCTATCATGATCCATTAATCCCTGAAAGGATAGAACATATATGCATACCAAATCTAAGTACTGCTATATTAACCTCAAACGAAATAAACACAAGAGATTTTGATGGAAAGCAAATTAATATGAATGATTTTCAAAATAAAATCCTTCTTGATAGAAATAAATCTAACATAGAAAAATCTAAAGAAACCTTCTATTTGCTTCTTAATAAAGGATTAAATATTATAGCAGAAGCAAAGGCACTTCACGATGAGCTTGAAAAACACTATATACCAAATATGAATTTTGATAAAGTACAAGAAAAAACTAATGAAGTTATAACTAAAATTTTGACATATGAAAAAGAATATAAACATCTATAAGCTTTTATAGATCAAAATGTTGAACCCCCTATGTGTGCATAGAGGGTTCAATTTATAAATAATTAAATTCTAAGTTATAGACAACTTTTAAGATTTTTATACTATTTTATATTGTAAACATAAAGTTGATGTAGTGCTCTGGTTGCCATAACATATTTTAGCTTATCTTCTTTTAATTCTTCATCTGCTTCAGAATTAACAATAATAACTGCATCAAATTCCAGTCCTTTTGCAAAATATGCAGGAATAACTATTTCTCCTTTGTTATAAATTATATTCTCTCTATCTAAAACCTTTATTCCTGTCTTTTCTTTAATTGAAGAGGCTATTTTTTTAGTTTCTTCAAGATTTTTGCATACTATTGCAATACTTTCAAGGCCTTCATTTCTCAGCTTATGGATAGTCTCACGAACTTCTTCTACAAATTCTTCTTTTGACTTAAATTCTTTCTCTATGACTTTCTCTCCACTTCTTACTAGTGGAACTATCTTATCATCCTTTAAATAGTTATTTGCATACTCCATAATTTCTTTAGTAGATCTGTAGCTCTTATTTAAATTAAACTGTTCTACATTATCCATTACCTTCTCAAGCTTTAACATAGGTACTTCCCCTATAAGAGGAAGTAATCTCTGATTTCTATCTCCAACAATAGTAAAGCCATTACATTTAGTTAATTCCTTAATTACTATAAACTGAAGTAAGCTATAATCCTGTGCTTCATCTATAACAACATGCTTGATTTCTTCATCTAGCTTCAGACCTTCCAACTTAATCTTTAAATATAAAATAGGAGCTAAATCATCCACTGTTAATTGCTTATTTCCATTTAAATCATTGTATAAATTTATAACTTCTTCATTATCCAACCACTCTAAGGATTTTTTAGTAATGATTACTTCTTGTATAACTTCTCTAATTTTTAATCTTTTTTGGAACATTAAGCTTGTTTCTTCTAAAATTCTTTCCTCTTCACTTAATTTGGCAATAGATTCTCTATATACTTTTTCTATTTCTCTCACTTTCTCATCTCTAACATCTCTAATCTTTGCAAAAAGTATTCTCTTTATTTTTTTGCTTGTTCTAAATAAAGGCATATATTTATAGTAATCAAAAAGCTCTTTTACGGATTCTTCTGGTACTATGACTTGATTATCAAAAACAACATCCTGAACCTTAAAATATTTTTCATTTAAAGCCTCTATAAACTTATCTAACTCTTTGATAAATCCTTCTGAAATTTTAAAGAGTACTTCTTTAGTAAAGTCTTCATCTTTATTTATTATTTTCTCCATATACTCTCTAAAATTCATGATATTATTTATATCTAAAAAATCAAGAGCAAATTCCGTAAAAGTCTGCTGTTTTACTCCTATTTCCCCTAGACTTGGCAGAACAGTTGATATATATTCCATAAATATATTGTTAGGACCCAAAATAAGAACCTTATCCTGAAGAATCTTTCTATAATTGTATAACAAATATGCTACCCTATGAAGGGCTATTGTGGTCTTTCCACTTCCCGCTACCCCATCTACAACTATTGTTTTTTCTCTAGGCAGCCTTATAATATTATCCTGTTCCTGTTGAATAGTCATAATTATATCTTTTAGCTTTTCTTCAGCTTTTTTACTTAAAACCATTTGCAGTATTTCATCTTTAACATCTATTTCAGAATCAAACATCCCTAAAAGCTTTTCTTTTTTTATAATAAACTGTCTTTTTGCTTCTATATCAACTTGAACTTTTCCTAAAGGCGCATCATACTCAGCCTCTCCAAGCTTTCCTGCATAAAATAAGGCCGCTACTGGTGCTCTCCAGTCCACAACTACTGGTTCATAGGCTTCTTGTGGAGTAATTCCAAACCTACCTATATATATAGAATCATCACCTTCAAAATCCTTCTCTTTGAAAGTAACTTTTCCAAAATAAGGAGAAGGTTGAAGTATAGTAAGTTCCCTAAACTTTCTATCAATTGCTTTAAAACTCTCTTCCCTTACAAATCTTTCATGATCAAAATACTCAATCAAACTATCTTCATCATCTCTATATTCCTCTACAGCCTTTTTTCTACTATCAATCAAATATTGAGTAATATTTTTCCTTTTTTCAATATAATTTATAAGTTCTGTTTTTATTATTTCCACAGTTTCTTCTAACTTTTGTTTTTCGGCTTCTAACTGAACCTCTTTCTGAATTTCTTTTTCTAATTCATTATCTAGCATTAACCTCAACTCTTTTCTAAATGTATTATTCCATATCTTCTTCTTTTTGATATTCTTCATCTAATGCTATTTGTGATTTTTCTTCTTTAGCTAATTCTTTTGGATATTCAGCTCTAACCATTTCCATAAATTCTTCTCCCATTAGAGTTTCTTTTTCAATAAGTCTTTCAGAAATAGTTGTAAGCAATTCTCTGTTATCTTGTAAAAGACTAATTGCTTCTTGGTGTGCTGTTTTTATTATCTTTAAAGTTTCTTCATCAATTATAGCTTCTGTTTGTGCACTACAATTTCTAATTGGTCTACCGTCAAGATATCTATTAGAAACTGATTCTAATGCCATCATATCAAATCTATCTGTCATACCATAAATAGTAACCATATTTCTTGCAGTTTGAGTTGCTTTTTCAATATCATTTGATGCACCAGTTGATATTATATTAAATTCTACTTCCTCAGCAGCCCTACCCCCAAGCATTACTTTTATTTTGTCCATCATTTCTTCTTTACTTACCAAATATTTTTCCTCTTCTGGAAGCTGCATAGTATATCCTAGAGCCCCCATTGTTCTTGGAACTATAGTAATCTTATGAACAGGATCTGTATTCTTTAGTAGAGCTGCTACTAATGCATGACCAACTTCATGGAAAGCAACAGTTCTCTTTTCTTTATCAGACATTATTCTATCCTTTTTCTCTTTACCAGCAATAATTATTTCAATTGCTTCTTCTAAGTCCTCTTGTATAACTGCTTTTCTTCCCTTTTTTACTGCAAGAAGTGCAGCTTCATTTATTATATTTGCAAGGTCAGCTCCTACTGCCCCTGGAGTTGATCTAGCAATAGCCTCAAGATTCACATCATCTGCCATCTTTACTTCTTTGGCATGAACCTTTAATATTGATTCTCTTCCTTTTAAGTCTGGAGTATCTACAATAACTCTTCTATCAAATCTACCTGGTCTTAATAGTGCCTTATCTAAAACCTCTGGTCTATTTGTAGCAGCAAGTATTACCACTCCTTTTGAAGCATCAAAACCATCCATTTGTGCTAGAAGCTGATTTAAAGTTTGTTCTCTCTCATCATTTCCCCCACCAATTCCACTATCTCTACTTTTACCTATAGCGTCTATTTCATCAATAAACACTATACATGGTGCCTTTTCTTCTGCTTGCTTGAATAAATCTCTAACTCTAGCAGCTCCCATACCTACGAACATTTCTACAAAGCTAGAACCAGATAAAGAAAAGAATGGAACCTTAGCCTCACCAGCTACTGCTTTTGCAAGAAGAGTTTTTCCCGTTCCAGGAGGTCCTACTAAAAGAGCCCCTTTAGGAAGCTTTGCACCTATTTCAATATACTTTTCTGGATTATGTAAAAAGTCAACAATTTCAACTAAAGACTCTTTTGCCTCATCCTGTCCTGCTACATCAGCAAAAGTTTTTCCTGTTTCATTCTCAGCATAAATTTTAGCATTATTTTTTCCAAAAGACATAACACCACTGCCCATTCTTTTTTCCATACTTCCAAATATTATTCTACCTATTACAATAAATATTAATAAAGGTAGTACCCACTCTACAAAAAAGTTCATAAAAGGATTATTATTTTTTACAGGACCATCGTATTTAACTCCTGCTTTCTTTAATTCATCCAATAAATCTGATAAATTCTGTTTTTCAATATTAGCTGTATAAAGTACTTTTTTCTCTACTCCCTTTTCAACTTTAGGAATTATTACTAATTCATTATCAGTTATTTGTACTTCTTCAATCTTTTTCTCTGAAAGCATTTTCTCAAACTCACTATACTTGATATGCTGGGTTCCAAAGCTTTTCATAACTGAGTTCAATATAATAAGCAGTATTAAAACACCAACAACATAGTAACTCACGTATTTAAATTTCTTGCTATTAAACATTCTATGTCCTCCCATAAAATTACTTTAAAATAAAATTAATTTATAATTATAATATTTTTTGTCCTAACAAATTATACACGCCATATTCAATGCTAATTTTACACTTGTGTTACTAATTATAGTAGTATCTATTATTGACATAATTTCTTCTAAATTATCAATAACATTTTATTATCATGGTAATATACACCATAATTTTTGTTAAAAATAATCTTTAATAGTTATTATACCTTTAATACTGCTTACCTACAAGTCTTAAGATGGTTATACATTTATTAGAAAATTAAAGAATTTATCGTTATTATATGAAAAATTTGATAATAAATTAAATAATACTAATCATTGTGTTGACATTAAAATCAAGTAATAATACAATATAAACTAGGAGTAAAAAATTTTATTCTTCATAAGAATAAATATATCATAAATTAATTAAAGTATTTATTAATAAATAGTAAACTTATAATTATTAATAAATAAAACCCATAAGTCATACATGGAATCAGAAATCTCGTATTTCCCTCCCACATCCATGTATGGCGTTTTTTATTTTCTCTTTCTACTAAATATATTACTTTTTTGCATTGCACATGAAATATAAATATACTATTATAAATGTGTATATAATAACAAATTAGGAGTGAAGATATTGAAAAATGAATTTTTAGATAAAATACAGATAAGTCCTATAATTGCTGCTGTTAAAGACCTTAAGAAATTAGATAGTGCAATAAAATCTCCTTGCGAAATTATTTTCCTTCTTACAGGAGACATATTCAATTTAAAAGAAATAGTCAATAAAGTAAAAAGTAACGGTAAAAGCATATTTATTCATGTAGATTTAATAGATGGATTTTCAAAAAATGTAACAGCATTAAAATATATAAATGAGCATATTAAGCCTGATGGAATAATATCAACAAAAGCTACCTTAATTAAAGCTGCAAAAGATATGAATATGTTTGCAATACAAAGATTCTTTATTCTGGATTCTCTTTCTTTAAATAACGCTATAGAAGCTATGAGAACTCTTCACCCTGATGCGGTAGAAATTTTACCTGGAATTATGGGTAAAATAACTCACACTTTACATAAACAAACAAAAAAACCTATCATTACTGGTGGATTAATAAAGGATAAAGAAGATGTAATTGAAAGCATAAAGTCAGGAGCTATAGGTATTTCTACAACTGATGAAAAAATTTGGTATATGTAAAAAAGGCGATAAAATCGCCTTTTTTAACTTTTAACATGGAAAGTATATGGTTAAAATTTATATGGCCTTAATTTTTTTAGTAGCAATTACATTTACACCAGTACCTGCAAAATCTTTCAAAACAATATCACCAATATTTACAGGTGCTTTAATTGCTAATCCTTTTAGAGCTTTTACACATTCGAAAATCTTATTCTTTGGTATATCTCCTTCTGTTTTTACAGGAACAACTGTAAATTCTCCGTCTTCAACTGAAACTGATGAAGTTACAATTCTAGTAGGATTTGTACATTCCTTTTCAGCATAAGCTTTTCCTCTGGGACAGATATTTCCTATAACCTTCGTTACTTCTTTACCTTCTATTTCAACTTCAAGGTTGCATCCCATTGGGCAACCTATACATATCAATTCTCTTGCATCCATTTTTATTCTCCTTCCACTTTAACGGTAATCTTTTTGCAGTTAGGGTATTTCTCAAACATAGCCTTGTTAAGTTTTACTGTTTCCATCTCTCCAGGCGCTAGCACCTTTTTCTTTCTGTGCACTTCTCTTTCTCCATCAAAATATACAGAAATATAGCTATCTGAGAATACATTTCTTACTCTGAATCTTACATCTATAGTGTTATCAACATTATTTACATTTATAGTCTTAGGAACTGTGTATCCTACTCCATTTTCTGCTACTAATTCAATAGTTTCTCCTTCAACTCTTTTTCCCTTTACATAATCAGCAGCATTTTTACCAGCATTGTAGCTTTCTTCTGTAACAAAATCAACTAAGTCGTGAACGTGAAGCACGTTACCACAAGCAAATATACCTTCTACATTTGTTTGCATTCTTTCATCTACTTCTGGTCCACCTGTTACTCCTAATTTAACTCCTGCTGTTCTTGAAAGTTCATTTTCAGGAAGTAATCCTACTGATAAAAGTAATGTATCACATTTGATATATTCTTCTGTTCCTTTTATTGGTTTTAAATTCTCATCAACTTTTGCTATAGTAACACCTGTTACTCTATCTTTACCTTCTATATTTGTTACTGTATGAGCTAATTTTAGAGGAATTCCATAGTCATCCAAACATTGAACTATGTTTCTCTTAAGTCCTCCTGAGTATGGCATAAGCTCAACTACCGCTTTTACCTTCGCTCCCTCAAAAGTCATTCTTCTTGCCATTATAAGTCCTATATCCCCTGAACCTAAGATTACAACTTCTTTTCCTGGCATTTTTCCTTCTATATTTACGAATTTTTGAGCAGTACCTGCTGAATATATTCCTGCACATCTTGCTCCTGGTATATTTATAGCCCCTCTTGGTCTTTCTCTACATCCCATAGCTAGAACTATAGCTTGTGCTTTTATTTCTATAATCCCATCTTCTTCATTAACCGCTGTTATAACCTTATCTTCACTCACATCAATTACCATAGTATTTAGCTTATATGGTATTTTCATTTCTTCTACTTTATCAACAAATCTTTGAGCATACTCTGGTCCTGTAAGCTCTTCTTTGAATGTATGAAGTCCAAAACCATTGTGGATACATTGGTTAAGTATTCCCCCCATACTTGAATCTCTTTCTAATATTAAAATGTTGTCTATTCCTTCTTCTTTAGCTTTTATAGCAGCTGCAAGTCCTGCTGGACCTCCACCAAGTATAACTATATCGTATTGTTGCATATTAAAACCTCCAATGTTTTTTATTGAATATCTTCTTTAATTTCCCCTACTAAAGCCTTAGAACCTTTACCAAACTTAGTTACTTCAGTACGTGGAATGTCTAATTCTTCAGATAAAATCTCTACTATTCTGTTTGAGCAGAAACCTGATTGGCATCTTCCCATTCCAGCTCTTGTTCTTCTCTTTACTCCATCTAAAGTTTTTGCTCCTAGAGGTCTTCTTATTGCGTTTCTTATTTCTCCTTCAGTAACAGTTTCACATCTACAAACTATTTTTCCGTATGTCTTATCTTCTTTTATAAGCTCTCTTCTCTCATCATTGTTCATTTCTCTGAACTTTGGTATACCTTTTCTTATTGGGTTAAAGGTTTCATTCTTTTCTGGTGATAATTTTTCAATAACTATTCCAACAATTTCTTCTGCTATGGCAGGAGCACTTGTAAGTCCTGGTGACTCTATTCCTAATGCATTGATGAAGTTTTCTGCACCTTCTGCTTCTCCTATAACAAAATCCCCAGCTTCTTCATGTGCTCTTAATCCAGCAAATGAAGTTATAACTTGTCTATGTGGTATTGTTTTTACTGTAAGTGGTGCTTTTTCTATAATTGACTCTAAGCCTTCTCTTGTTGTATCTACATCTGTTTTATCTTCAATATCTGCTGATGTTGGTCCCATAAGCAGGTTTCCATCAACTGTTGGAGTAACTAAAACCCCTTTACCCATTTTAGTTGGCAGTTGGAATAATGTTCTTGAAACCATATCTCCTACTGCTTTATCAAATAGTATATATTCTCCTTTTCTTGGGATTATATTGTATTGCTTTTGGCTAACCATGTTATTTAACTTATCTGCATAAACACCAGCTGCATTTATAACTAATTTAGTTTCTATATCACCCTTATTAGTTTTTAACAGGTAGCTTTCTTCTTTTTTCTCTATATCTTGAACCTCTGTTTCAAACTTAAATTCTACTCCGTTAGTATTAGCATTTTCTGCAAGAGCAATTGTAAACTCATATGGACAAACAATTCCTCCTGTAGGAAGTGTTAATACCGCTACAACTTCATCTGATAAATTTGGCTCTAACTTTAAAGCTTCTTCTCTATTTAATATTTCCATTGTGTCTGGTACACCATTCGCAAGACCATGTTGTCTCATTTCTTCTAATTTATCTATATCATTTTCATCAAAGCATAAAACTAAAGAACCATTTCTCTTAAATGGGAAATCCAATTCCTCTTGAAGCTTGTCAAACATTTCATTTCCTCTAACGTTCATTTTGGCTTTAAGAGTTCCTGGTGTTGGATCTTCTCCTGCATGAACTATTCCACTATTAGCTTTACTTGTTTCTGATGCTACATCTATTTCTTTTTCTAATACACACGTTTTCAATTTATACTTGGATAATTCTCTTGCAATTGCACACCCTGTAACGCCTGCACCTATAATCGTAATATCAAACATATTATTCCTCCTCCATATTAACAAAAAAAGAGCGCTTAACCTAAAGGGTATGTGCTACCCTCTAAATCAAGGCTCTCTATATCTCAGCCAATCATTTTTTTCATTTTATGCTTACATTGTAGCACACTTTTCATAATTTTTCAACATTTTTTAAATTTATATTTATTATTTTTCTTCCCATTCTAAAGATCTATTTACTGCTTTATGCCATCCTGCAACTAATTTTTCTCTCTTATCTGCTTCCATTGAAGATTCAAAAGTATTTGATATAGCCCAGTTTTCAGCTACTTCTTCTCTATCTTTCCAATATCCTACTGCAAGTCCTGCTAAATAAGCTGCTCCAAGAGCTGTAGTTTCAATTACTTCTGGTCTATCTACATTTACTCCTAAAATATCAGATTGGAATTGCATTAAGAAGTTGTTTGCACATGCTCCACCATCTACTTTTAAAGATTTAAGTTCTATTTCTGAATCTTCTTGCATAGCTTTTAAAAGATCATATGTTTGATATGCCATTGATTCAACAGCAGCTCTTATAATATGTTCTTTCTTAGCACCTCTTGTAAGTCCAAGTATTGTTCCTCTCGCATATTGATCCCAATATGGTGCTCCTATACCAACAAATGCAGGTACCACATATACTCCATTTGAATCTTCTACTGCTGTAGCATATTTTTCTGATTCTGCAGCGCTCTTTATCATTCTAAGCTCATCTCTTAACCATTGGATAACTGCTCCTCCAATAAATACACTTCCTTCAAGAGCATATTCAACCTTACCATCAATTCCTACTGCTATTGTAGTAAGTAGTCCGTTCTTTGAATCAACTGCCTTTTCCCCTGTATTCATTAATAGGAAGCATCCTGTACCATATGTGTTTTTAGCCATACCTGGTTTGAAGCAAGTTTGTCCAAATAAAGCAGCTTGTTGATCCCCTGCATCTCCAGCTATTTTTATAGGTACTCCAAATAAAACTTCATCTGTTTCACCATAAACACAGCTAGAAGGTTTTACTTCTGGAAGCATTGATTTTGGTATATCAAATACTTCTAAAAGTTCCTCATCCCATTTAAGATCATGTATATTATATAGCATTGTTCTTGATGCATTAGTATAATCTGTTACATGTACTTTTCCTTTTGTTAAGTTCCAAATTAACCATGTATCTATATTTCCAAATAATAAATCTCCTCTTTCAGCTTGTTCTCTAGCACCTTCAACATTATCTAGTATCCATTTTACTTTTGTAGCTGAAAAATATGCATCTAAAACTAATCCTGTTTTTTCTCTTATCTTCTTATCTATTCCTTGTTCTCTTAATTCATCACACATTGAAGCAGTTCTTCTACATTGCCACACTATAGCATTGTATATAGGTAATCCTGTTCTCTTATTCCAAACTACTGTTGTTTCTCTTTGATTTGTAATACCAATTGCTGCAATTTGTTCTGCAGAAATTCTCGCTGTCATAAGAGCCTCTCCTGCAACTCCTGCTTGTTTTCCCCATATTTCTAATGGGTCATGTTCTACCCATCCTGCTTTAGGATATATTTGTTTAAACTCTTTTTGAGCTACGCTTACAATCTCACCTTTTTTATTAAATATTATACATCTTGAACTTGTAGTACCTTGGTCTAATGCCATTATATATTGCTTTTCCATAAAATAAATCCCCCTGCCTAAATTTATTTTTCTCTAACAATTTAATTTTCTAGTAAACTTATTAGTCCTTAAATTAAAATAATCTCACTTAAAAATAATATTAGTTAAAAATAGTATTAATTTATTAAGAGTAATTATATAACAATTTGGTTCTTTAAACGTTTTCTAGAATAGTGCTGTAAAAACTAATGCTCCTGCTATTCCACCAAGTATTGGTGCAATTACTGGTATCCATGAATATGCCCAATCTGAATCTCCTTTACCAGCTATAGGTAAGATAGCATGTGCTATACGTGGTCCTAAATCTCTAGCTGGGTTAATTGCATATCCTGTAGGTCCTCCAAGAGAAAGCCCTATTACCACTATGAATAATCCAACTACTAATGCACTAAATCCATCTACCATTTTAGCTTGTCCTAATCCCATTAAACCAAAAACTAATAATCCTGTTACTAAAAACTCAGTTAAGAAATTTGCCTTAGTATCTCTTATTGCTGGTGCTGTACAGAAAACTCCTAACTTTGTAGCCTTATCTTCTGTTTCTTTCCAGTGCGCTAAATAAGTTAACCATACCAATGCAGCCCCTGTTATACCTCCTAGCATCTGTGCTGCTACATAAGAAGGTACTTGAGCCCATGAAAAGTTACCAACTACTGCATTTGCTATAGTAACTGCTGGATTTAAGTGTGCTCCACTAATTCCCCCAAATATGTACACAGGAATAGCAACTGCAAGACCCCAAGCCATTGTTACAACTATCCATCCACCATTTTGTCCTTTGCTTTTATTAAGTGCTACTGCTGCAACTACACCGTCACCTAACCAAACTAAAAGCATAGTTCCTAAAAATTCTGCCATAAAATTAGACATTTTTATTCCTCCTTGTTCTTTATTTGCATACTATGTTAAATGAAATAATTAAGCTCACTGATTGTAATCGTTTTTCTAGGACGTCAAAAAAAAGACCCTCATTTAATAAGACTGAAAGTAATATTAAAAAATAAATTTTTAAATAATACTTCACTCGTATTAAAAACGGCTCTCTCGTCTCTGCCTTAATCTATTCATTTATCTTAATTAAATATTACAATACTTTTTGAAATTATTCAAGTGTTTTTATTGAAAACCTTTAAATTATTTGAAATCGATTTCAAATGCAACGTTATTCTAGTTTAGAGTTTACAGTGGACAGTTTACAGTTAAGGATATTTTGCTAACGCAAAATTTAAAATCAAGTATAAAAACCTAGTATAGCCAAAGGCTACACTAGGTTTTGTTTTTTATTGTTAGTTTTTCTGTAAGAAAAACTTCCTTCACTGTAAACTGTAAACTGTTATCTGTAAACTAAAGAAAAGTGCGTCGCACTTTTCTTATATTATTCCCTTTCAGCAGCTTCTCCTGTTACAAATTTACCAAATCTATTAAATGGAAAAACTACAAACCGTGCTTTACCCTTTATCTTACTTTCTGCTATATAATGATTTACCCAATATCTGCTATCCCATGAGTTAGCTCTATTATCTCCCATAAAAAAGTATTGTCCTTCTGGAACCTTAAAAGTTCCACCAACTCCACCATTATAAACTACATAAGACTGTTCTACTTTTTCTCCATTAACGTAAACATCTCTATTGTTATCTATCTTAATTTCATCTCCTGGAAGTCCTATAAGTCTCTTTATTAAAGTCTCATTAAGCTCATCTGAATAAAAAACAACAATATCTCCTCTATTTAAAGATTTTTTATCATAAACTCTTGTAACTATAATCCTATCTCCAGGCTTAATCGTAGGATACATGGACTTTGTAGGTACTGATACCTGAAAAAATAAAAATTGATTTATTAGAACTGCAAGTAAAATTGCTACTCCTATCGGCATTACCCATTCTTTAAAAAAACTATTTGATTTCATAGTCGCCCTCTCCTTTTATGTATGTACATTACTTATTTTATCACAAATAAAAAAAGATACCAATTATTTTATAGGTATCTTTTTTATGCTTTAAAAGCAATTTTTAATCTGACCCAAAAATAGCCACATTCTGATTAGCTAAAACAAACATACTATTTTCCCATTTTAAAGTATTCAAAACATAACCTAAAGAATCCGCATTATATCTTCCAGCTATTTTTTGAAAAGCCAATAGCTCATATACTTTATTTGAATCAAAATCTACAGGATACAATCCACTTAAAGGATTTACAAATCCATTAAGTGGATTTTTCAACTTACCATTCTCATCATATATCTCGTTTAAATATTCCTCTCCTTTAAGGGAGATATCTATAATATATTTTTTATTGTTTTTCTTACTGATAACTTCAACCTTGTAGTTGTCTTTATAAGTAATATCGTATTCATATTGCTGGTTATATACATTAAAGTCAAACAGTAATTGTGGTATATTGTTAATAAAGGAATAAATGTAGTGATACATTATTGCACCACTACCACCTGAAGCAATGCTTATGAAGATATCATATATACCATCTCCGGTAAAATCCCATAAAGATACTATAGGATCATACCCTGCATTTTCCCTAAGCGGTATACTAGTAACCATACCTGTCATTCTATCTTGTATTATAAGAGTTATATTTTGAGTAAATGGACTACCTGGTGTCTTTATACCAGTTAAATACACATTATCAGGTATTCTATCACCATTTACATCTCCTCTTACATAAGAAACAATGCTTGGATACATAATATTTGACTTAAAATCACAATTACACATAGTAGCTCCTTAAATTATAATTGTTTGTAAATATATTATGAGATAAACAGTAAACTTGTTACCTACTTTGGTTTTTAATATAAAAATGACTAAAAGTTATTAACTATTCCTAATATTGTAACCCTTGATGAACTTAATCATAAACTATAATTGATAAGACCTTATAATATAAATATTTTTACAGATAAAGAAATTTAAGGAGGTTTCCAATGTATACTAGTGTATTTTTTTATTGTCCTTATTGTATGCATAAAACTATATGTCCATTTTTCAATAATCAAATGAGAAACTTTGATAGCTTTAACAATTACGATATGTTTGAAGATTATGATGAATTCCAATATTATGATGAATTCGAAGATGCTGACTTAACTTATAAGGAAGATTACCTTGATAATACTAGAGCTCCTCAACAAGAGGTAAATAGAATATTAAGACTTCTTAATACCGAGAGGCCTGAACTTAGTAGAAACTTTGAAAGATTTGGTGTAAATAGAGTACTAATTAATACCTACTTTAGGACTGCTATATCCTACACAATAGACAATGCCTCAAAACATAGTGGAAACATAAATCAAAGAACAAATGCAATCTTTAATAGCTTTAGAAGAAGTTATCCTTGGATATTCCTTTCTCTTCGTTCTATGGGAGTCCCTAATAACGTAATAAACAACACCTTTAGAGAGGTAATAGAGTTTACTTTAAGAAATATTAACACCCCTCCAAGTCCTGATAGATGGAGTCAATGGGAGGATCTTGGTGGAGTTTTAACTTCCACTCCTGGTGTTTCCTCATGGGCACCTAACAGACTTGATACTTTTGTGAGAGGTACTGATAATGCTCTTTATCATAAATGGTGGAATGGTTCTCGCTGGAGTGATTGGGAAAGACTTGGTGGAACACTAACCTCAGCTCCTGCCGCTGTTTCTTGGGGAAACAATAGAATTGATGTATTTGCAAGAGGTACAAACAACGCTATGTGGCATATATTCTGGAATGGTTCTCGTTGGAGTAACTGGGAAGACCTTGGTGGAGTTTTAACTTCCGCTCCCGGTGTTTCCTCATGGGCACCTAACAGACTTGATACCTTCGTAAGAGGTACTGATAATGCTCTTTACCATAAATGGTGGGATGGTTCCCGTTGGAGTGATTGGGAACGGCTCGGTGGAACATTAACCTCAGCTCCTGCTGCTGTTTCTTGGGGAAACAATAGAATTGATGTATTTGCTCGTGGTCAAGGCAACCGTCTATATCATTTATGGTGGAATGGATCTCGATGGAGTAATTGGGAAGACCTTGGTGGAAATATAACCTCAGCTCCTGCAGTATCCTCTAGAGCATCCAACAGACTTGAAGTATTTGCTAGAGGACAAAATAATCAATTGATTACTATGTCTTGGAACGGGTCTCGATGGAGTAATTGGAGTAATCTTGGAGGTACCATAACCTCTGATCCAGCTGCAGTATCCTGGGGATCAAATAGAACTGATGTATTTGCCAGAGGCACAAACAATGCTATGTGGCATATTTGGAGAAATTAGAAAGTTTATTCCATAATAATAAACCTCTTGGGTTGGTAAAAAGGTACCAATTTATTTCTATTGGTACCTTTACTATTACATATTTATGCAACTCGCCTTTACAAACTTTTCAAATATATTAATAAACTTATATAATCTTTGTTCCATTCATTATAAGTTCAAATTTTGCATTTAAAAAATCTGCTGCTTTTCGGCACATAATCATTCTAGTAAGAAAAATTTCAAAGTAATCCATTAGAGAACTGATATTAGTATCAATTGTTAAATTAAGTAAAATGGATCTACTTTCTTTATCAATACGTACTTCAGAGTGCTCCACTGCATAGTTTACTCTATCATGAATATCAAAAGTAGAAAAATCTATATTTCTAACTCTACTTCTTCTAACATCACATTTATCACCTAAAATAAGTGCAGCAGAAATGCTGTTTACAGCAGAACCTGTACCCTCATCATGATTTCCAATGGCTGATACAACTAACGCTATTTCTTCTGCTTCCATTCCTAGTGTTTTTAATATATTAAAACATAGTGCAGCTCCAGTTTGAGCATGTTCTTCTCGATTTACCATGTTACCTATATCATGAATATGTGAAGCTATTTTTGCTAGTTCAATCTCTCTTTCATCATAATCAAAAGTTAATAGTATTCTAGATGCTGTTTCTGCAACCTTTGTTACATGACCAAGATCATGCCTTGTTATACCAAGTTTTTCTAATAATTCATCTGCTAACCTTATATAAGTTTTAATTTCCTTATTATTTTTTATATCTTCATAAGTAATTTTCGCCATACTATATTACCTCTTTTCCAAACTTTCAAAGGTACTTTATAAGTGAATTAATATATTCACAAATTTAGCCTTTTTTAAACATCTCTATATAGTATGAGCAATTTTCTTATATTTAATTTGTTAACACTTCTTATATAGCTATGCTATTTCTTTTTTAGATAAATTAAATATATTGGTTACAAAAATTTTAATTTAATTTTGCCAATAGTATTTTAACATCAAACGTTAAAAGCTAATATATTAAAACATTATAAAAAGACTTTAGACAATTTTAATTTGATAAGTTATAATTTATATTATCAAATTAAAATTATTCAAAATAATATTATTACATTAAATTAATATATCATATATATAATAAAATAATAAGTTTAGGAGTGGAAATTTTTGTTAAAACATTGTACTCAATGCGGTAGTAAATTAGAAGAAGGTGAAAGATTCTGTTCTAACTGTGGTGAAAAGATAAATAGTTCTGAAACCACCTATAATAATGTTCCACCACCACCTTCTCCATCAAATAATAATTATTATAAAGAGGAACCTTATAAAGAGTCTTCTTTTAATAACACACATTACAATGAAACGCCAAAATATACTGATAATTCTACTTATAACAAAAATGTATTAAAAGCTAAAACTTATTCAAAAAATAAATTTATAATTATAATATCCCTAATTGCTACAGTAATTATTTTATCTATTTGTGGGTATTCATATAAAAAATGGAAAGATAATCAAAATAAAACTTCTTCTAAATCATCTACCTTGACAAATAATACTTCAAATAATACTTCAAATAATACTTCAAATAATACTAATAGCACTAATAACACCTCTGGAAATACTAATAAAAATAACAATAGTGCAATAGATCCTTCAAATAATAATTCATCATCCAACAATATTTTAAAGGATGATATGATTAAAGAATATATTGCACTAGCTGACAGCACTTGTTTAAACTTATTTAAGGCTGCTTCGGAAGCTGAGCAAAATAACAAAACAAAACAACCTTTTGCCTCCATAAGATCATTATTACAGAATTGTTATTCAGATGCTATAGTTGATGATGATCTGAAACCTTTTTATGAGTCACATCTTGGAGAGTGGACTTATGAATTAGGAATGGCTTTTCCTTTTTACACCAAAACTTACTTTGAAGAATGTAGCTTTACTGTTATCAAAAGAACCGACTCTATTGTACAAGTAAAAATAATTGATAATAATCCAGAACCTCTGGTATACGCTATATATACTCTTAAAAGATACGATAAAATTTGGAAAATAGAAAGTATAGAACCAATTACAAATGATTAAAATAAAATTTAATCATATTACTTACAAAGATAAAATCACTACTGTAATTATATTATAGTAGTGATTTTCAAATTTAAATTTCTGCTTTTGGTCCTACACTTCATCATTAACTTTATTAAAAATAAATATCAGAAAACTGAACTTTAATTTCTGTTACTAATCTATTATCAATATCCAAACGCACTTCAGTTTCAGTTTCACTTTCTATTTCTTCTTTCACAGGCAGCGTTATAATAAATGTACTCCCCTCACCTAATTCACTTTCCACTTCTATTGTACCACCTAGAACATCAACTAATAATTTTACAAGAGATAATCCAATGCCCGTTCCCTCTGATTGTCTAGATAAATTATTATCAACTTGCCCAAATTTTTCAAATATGATTTCTTGTTTCTCTTTTGGAATACCTATACCTGTATCTATTACTTTAATCTGCACAAAATTGGATTTCTTATTTTCCTCCAGTAAAACAGTAATTTGCCCACCATTTTCTGTAAATTTCATAGCATTTGAAAGAAGATTTAATATTATACGTTCAAATTTTTCTTCATCTATACCAATAATCTTACTTTCTACATTTGATTTAAAGGACATTTTTATATTTTTTTGTTTTGCATATAACTCTACTGATTCCGTTATTACTCTAGATAAAAACACTATGTCAACGTTTTTCATATTTAATTTAATGTGACCCGAATTCATTCTTGTAATGTCTAATAAATTATTTGCAAGTCTTAACTGTCTAAATGTGTTTTGTTTTATATTTCCAATAAGTTCTTGTACACGTTCTGGTACCTTGTCAAAATATACACACTCCATTAACTGAATAGCAGAATAAATTACGTTCAAGGGAGTTTTAAATTCATGACTAATTAATGATATAAACTCATCCTTCATTGCAAGTGATTTTTCTAGTACTTCTCGTTGTTCCTTTTCTGCTCTAAAAAGAAGTTCTTGTTGCTCCTTAATCTTAGCTTCTGTCTGCTTTCTTTCAGTAATATCTTGTATAATACCCTCAAAAAATTGCTCCTTTAGTTCATAATCGTAAACAACATGGCTATCTATATTTACCCATATAACTTTTCCATTAGAACATTTTATCTGAGTTTCAAAATTACTTAGATTGCATATATTTTCTATAATAAGTTCTTCTAGTTCACTATTCATTGAAGATTTACATAAAAAATTAATTATATTAATATTCAATAATTGTTCTGGGAAAGAACACTGTAATATAGAGAAAAACATAGGATTTACATCCAAAATTTCTCCAGTTAGTTTTGCACGGAAAAGACCTATTGGTAATCTGTCTACCAAACCACGATAGCGATTTTCACTTTCTCGTAGTGCAACTTCACGCAACTGTAGATTATTGCTCATGATCTGAAAGTCTACCAGAAGCTTATTTATTTCAATAGAAACAGTAGAAATTTGAGGCAAATAATTTACTCCACTGAAATC
The DNA here is from genome assembly GCA_036677675.1 of Clostridiaceae bacterium. Lineage (GTDB taxonomy): Bacteria > Bacillota > Clostridia > Clostridiales > Clostridiaceae > Clostridium_H. The sequence continues at coordinate 41,551 of JAVBWC010000033.1, forward strand.
TCCCATTGTTAAAAAATTTGTTCTTTCAGTTAGTTGCTCCAGTGGTGTAATAACGTATTTATAAAGTTCTTTACGAAGATTCCACATTAAAGCTAACCAGATTATTAATGAGACTAATAATACTAGTCCAACTGTCCATGCGTATAAACTTGCAAAATCAGATAATAATGTTTGATTTACAACAACCCACCCAGTTATTTCCAATTGAATAGCACTTCCAATAACCTTATTTCCATTGTAAGAATAAATATCATTAGACTTTCCCGATAATACACTATGAAATATTTCTAAATTACTCATATTAGTTTGCTGTTTAACTAAATCTAAAGAAGGATTAACTATAAGCGTACCAGCCTGATCCATAATGAAAACAAAGTCCTTACTTGATTTACCTGTTATATTTGTAATCTGTTCCTGAAGTAATCCTAAGTTGAATTCACCTATTACACAGCCTCCCTTAGAAAGATGTCTAACCAAATAAACTGTTGGGACACCTGTACAAAGTGAAATAAATGGACGTGAAATAAAAAGACTTTTCTTTTCTTTATTGCCCTTAAAATCTGGCAAATTAGACATATCCAACCCTATATAATGTGAATCATAAGGCGTCATTAAAGTAATCTTATTATCTTTATCCAAATAATATATAGTTTCAAAGTAACCATAGGCTTCCCATGTGCTTTTCATAAAAATAGACAAATCTTCTACCCCTGATGTCTCAGATACCCTTGCAACAGCATCTAAGACTCTTGCTCCCTGATCAAGGTGATTGTCCACTATGTAAGCCACTGATTTTGTAATTTGATTTTGATGATCTTCAAGATTTCGTTTACCTAAATAGCCAATCCCTACAATTGTAATTAATGAAACCATGATTAGAGGCATAAACAAACGAAAGAATAACATTCTTAAAAATATCTGACGAAGATAAGGGTAGTCTTTAACTCTTTTCATTTTTTATTTACCCCCAGAATTACTTGAAGTTAACCTACAAGTGGTAATAAACTTTCCATTACGAATTGTACTTAAATACCAAGGCCTTTCAACATCACCAAATCTATCTAAAGCGAAAGTATCTACTAACCCCTTAAAATCATGACTTTCTAATAATGCTTCCTTTAATCCATTTTTATTACCATTAGTCTTTTTTAATGCCTCAGTAAGAGTTAATGCTGCTTCATAACCATAGGCTGCACCAAATGAAGGCTCATTACCAAACCTAGCCTTGTAACGAGATTGAAAATCAATAAAAGCTTCAGATTTACTATTTAAATTATATGCTTCTTCAATTTTCATCCCTTCAACTGCTTGGCCACCATTATTTATAAGTGTTTCTGTATGCGCCCAGGCTGTAGTAAACAGGGGAACTTGCCATCCCATAAGTCTAGCTCTTTGAGCAATAAGAGCTGTATCAATATCCGATGCCACAATTAGAAGTCCTTCTGCTTTAGATTCCCTTAACCTGGATAATAGCGAAGAAAAATCTGGCTGAATAACAGAAGAAAAGCTGACTTCAGCAGTTATATTTCCTCCTAATGATTGAAATTTATCTGCAAAGATTGTACTATAAGTCTTAGAATATTCCATATTATCCTTATCATAAATAATAGCTATACGAGTTATACCATCCCTCTCATAAAGGTATTTCGCAAAATTTTCTGAACTATTTTTAAATGACGGATGAATACGAAAAAAGTAATCATTTAAATTACTCAATTTAGGAGTAGATACAGCTGGACTAATCATTATGACATTAGCAGGATTTGTTACCTTTAATGCTGCCAATGTTTGTGAAGTTGTAGAATGTCCAATAATAGCAACGACACCCTCCTTAATTAATTCATTATCTGCATACTGAGCCTTTTCAGGCATACCAAGATCATCACGAATAGTCAAAGAAATGTTACGCCCTCCAACCCCACCTGATGCATTAATTTCCTCTATAGCTAATTGTACTCCATTACGTTCTTGAACTCCTAATTCTGCTTGCTTCCCAGTTAATTGAGCAGAAAATCCAATTATGATGGGCTCATTTTTCTTCCTCTCCACAAAAAAGAAACCTAGTATTCCAACTAATAAAAAAACACCAATAAATACAACATATAAATTATCAATTATTTTTAGTCTGCTTCTATTCAAATTGAATGCCCCCTTAGTATTTATATATCCTTATTCTTCATATTATTACATTTTCCTTCTTATTCTCTAATTTTTTTAATTTGTAATATTAATAATGAAAATTTATTGCTAAGAATAACTTTAAATACAAGTTTGGTAAAACAACTTCTTAAATTAAAGAAGTTAAGTTAAAAAATAAAATTACTACTGTGAATATATATCGCAGTAGTAATTTCTAACTCTAATTATTATATAAAAATTAATTTACATAAAGTTATCTATATTTTCTTTATATAAATAGGAAACATTTTAATATCTCTATCCTCCCGCACATATAAAACCTATACATTATATAATATTCAACAATAATATTCTATGGATACCAACCAAAATACTATTTAACTTTGAACTTGTTAATTTCTGTATTTAAATTACCTGCCAATAGATTCAAATCATCAGATGATTGTGCTATCATTTCTGTTGAAGTTAACTGTTCTTGTGTAGCAGCTGCTATTTCTTCCGTACTTGCAGCAAATTCTTCAGCCATTGCTACCATATCTTGAGTTTGCGCAAATATATCTTTTGACTTTTCATCAATAGTTTTCATAACTTCAGAAGTATGTTGAAAGCTACTTACTATTTGGTTATATGTAGTCTTGACTTTACTGAATGCTTCTTGGGTTGACTTTAATATTTCCTTTTGTTCATTAACTAACATCCCTGTTTGATTAATATTTGATACAGCTAAACTTGTTTTTTCTTTTGTACTATTAATCAAATCCGTTATTTTTTTTGCCGCTTCCGCTGAATTCTCTGCTAAATTTCTGATTTCATGTGCCACAACTGCAAATCCTCTCCCAGTTTCACCTGCTCTAGCTGCTTCTATAGCTGCATTTAAAGATAATAGGTTTGTTTGTTCTGCTATTGAAGTAATAATATTCACTATATTTGCTACTTCATCTATGGTTTTACTAAGCTCATCGATGGACTCAGTGGCTTGCTGAGACATAGTAATATTCTCATCCATTCTATTAGCCTGTATATCCATAGCCTTTTGCCCATCTACTATAAGGTCCAAGGATTTAACTGCATTTTCTGATCCATTCAAAGATTCAATTGTAATATTATCTATCAGCTGTACCACTTCATCTAATGTTTGATTCATCTTATTAATGTTCTGAGCTTGATTATTATTTCCTTCCGCTATTTCATTAATTGTTGTTGCCACCTGAGTAATCGTCTTCACATTTTCATTTGTATTTTTAGTAAGTTTATCAGAATGTGATGTAATTGTGGATGTAGCATCTTGTAATTTTAAAATCATTTCCCTTAAAGATTTCCTAGTATCCATAAGGGCTTCTGCCATTCCTCTAGATTCGTCTTTATATTTTAATAGCTCCTCAAAGGATTCATCATCTACTAGATCAAATTCTGAAGTTTTCTTAGTGATTTCTGTTACTTTAACAATAGGCTTAGCAATATACTTTCCTAAAATATAGGATAATACTACTCCAAGTACTAAAGAAATCCCAAGTCCTATTAGTATTGGCGTTGGAATTAAGAATGAACTACCATTTTGTATTGGAACACTGGTTTCAGTACCAGAAGTATTCATGCCTATTGGTGCAACGCTGTTGTTATTATTCATAAACAATGAAGCCACTACATTAATTGCAGCTACAAATAAAGAATTAACCAAAGACAAAATAACTATTTTAGTAGAAATTTTTTTCATAAATCCTATCTCCTTTAATATTCAAATATTTATCATACAATTTATTTCTTTTCCAAATTTATAATACTCCCTCAACCTTAAATGAAACTTAAAACTATAAAAAAGAAAAGAATGCAGTTTTCGAATATAGAAATGTTCTATAATACAAAAGACTGCATTCTTCATTATACTATTTGAACTGCTGTAGGATTTATTCGTAACCTAAATTCAGCAGGTCCTTAACTAAATATTGTGTATCTCTTACCGGATTTGGTATTTCGATTTTCAAAATCTGCATCAAACTTATCATAAATGCAATGGATATTAAAAATGAAACAACAGTCAACTCTCTCCAGTATTTATTTCTGATAAGTTCTGGTACTTCATATAGTATTATGCATATAAACACTGCAATCAATAAAAAGATCATTTGCATTTTTCACCTTCCCTTTTTGGTAATCTGCGTATTGCAATTACTATTATTGTTATAACAGGAATTATGAATTCGCTTACGGATGCATTGAATGGCCACACAAATTGTCCAGCATAAATCTGTTCCATATCCGATGGATATAAATTAGCAGCATTAGCTATAGCTATTGCACCAATTGGAACAACCAAGGGTTTGTAAGAGCGCAATTTAAGTGTCTGAGCCATACCCAATGCTGTTACATAGTAAAAAATTGTAACCTTCATAAACACTGTGATCAACATTGTTATGGCAACAAGTATGTCAAGCCTGGTCAAAACATTCGCTATATCTATTTGACGTGATACCGCAAAAGAAGCAGATGCCGCAATAAGCATTCTTGATCCCAATACAGCTGCATCCCGTAGAACAACAATGAAAAGTTGGATAGCACTTAGACTGAAGCCAATCAGCACAGGCTTTCTCACCTGCCGTTTATTTGAAGTATACGGCAGGATAAAAAGAAAGGCTACAATATCACAAAAAGGAATAACTAATATAATATGGACACTTTGAATAAATTTCAATGGTTCCACTTCTAGAATTGGTAAGAAATTAGAAGGCTTCATGTCAGGAATTAATAAAACCGTAACTGCCAAAATCGTTGCCGTTACAATTATAATAAAGATAAAACTGCATCGTGCAATAACTTCAATTCCATTCCTTACAGCCATGCCACATACAAAAACAAACATTATTAAAAATGCTAAACGTGGTGTTTCAGGCATAATATAAGTAATCCAAAAACTATTTAAAAAATACATATAGTGAATCATATACTGAAAAAAAAACCATATATAACTTGCAGAAATCAGCTTTCCAAAATGAGGTCCGAAAACAATATCATTTATCTCCACCAGATTTTTTCCTGGAAATTTTAATCCAATTGCCAAATAAAGCAATATAAAGAGAATTGCTATAATGTAGGCTACCAAGACTGAGATCCACGTATCATACTTGGTAATTGAATATACAAAATTAATTGTCAAAATCATGCTCTGCAAAAAGCTTAATACTAATAACATTAATTGTGTATTTGATATCTCACCATTTTCAAGCTTCATGAATCACTTTTTCTCCTTTTCTGGAACAGTCGGTTTTAATATTCTTCCCATAAGTCGCAGTTTTGCCTCAACATCTACTTCTACTTGTATATTCTTAAATATCTCATCCCAGTTATATTCTATTTTTTTCCACTGTTCCGGGTATTTCTTATGTATAGCATCACCAAAACCAAAAACATCCGCATCAAGCTCCTGTGCTTTTCTCACAGCTGCCATTACCTCTCTTCTAATTACTTCAGCTTTCTTCTCTTCCAGTAACGCAATCTCCCTAAGCTCTGCTAAATTTTCTGGACCAGTTTGTTCACCTATGTTTCCTTCTTCATTTATATTAACCTTTATTGATATTTTGTCATTATTTATTTTAGGAACTACTTTGCTACTTGCACGGATTATCTCAAGACTGACTTTGTCATTATTAGAATCTTCTACATCTATAATGCCACTTTTTACGTTTCCCAGTACCCACAGAAGCCCCCTACCTTCAATCTTATCCATACTACCTACCAGCTTATCACCTTTAAACACTGCAGTTTCAGATATCGTGTCAACTTTTTTATCACCATCTTTTACAATTTTAATAAACGGTATGGTTGATGCCGTAGTTTTACTCATAAGCCCAATTACTAAATCTTTCAGCTTTACTGCTCTTGTTTGTGATGTAGCAGCTGCCTGACCTTCAATCAATTTGGCAATATTATTAGCCGGTATTTTCTCTAGTTCAGATTTTACATCGAGAATCTCCATTGCCATTCCCTGCGAAATTAGAACCCATACATTCATACGAGGTTCAGGATCACGTATAAAAAAGTCTATATATTTTTGGATTCCCTCTTCAGCTGTTGACTTGCCAAAGATTAGAAGTTGATTATGGGGAAAGAACAGTTTGCGGCTCGATTTATTGGTCATATCCCTTAGAGTACCAAAAATAGTATCTCCTGTACCAATTACATTCCAAAAGGCCTCAGTTTTTACTTCCCCCCTTTGTGTTTTTATTTCTCCCGGTTTTACAACTTGTGCAGTAATCTGAACTTTCCCGGATTCCATCAATTTATCTACACCTACTCCCAGTACAACTGCTAAAGTATCCAATTCACGTCGGTTCCAGCAGCCGGTGAGAGTTACAATTAATAGTATACAGATTACTGTATTTAATAATATGCTAATACGACTTTTCATGAATAAACCTCGTTAATAAAATTTTTCTATTTTTGGGATTTGTCTTTACTCTCCTGTGGAGGATTTGGCTTTAATCTGAATTTTTGCCTCTCTGAATCATGCCAAGCAATATCCCTAGGTCTTTTAAACATTGTCCAGATAGGCGCTCTAACAAACGTATCCTTTAAGTCACTAGTACTAAGAGGAGCCAAAGGTGACAAATATGGTGTTCCGAAGGATCTCAAGGATGCCATATGGATAAATATTGCAAAAATCCCCATTGCGATTCCATACCCACCCATAACAGCAGCAAGAATAAGAAGTACAAAACGTATAATAGCTCCTGAATCTGTTTGTGCTGGAACTACAAAGCTACACACAGCTGTAAGAGCTACTACAATGACCATTGGTGCTCCTATGAGGCCTGCTGATACTGCAGATTCGCCAATAACAAGTGCTCCTACAATACTGACTGCCTGACCTATGGGACGTGGAAGCCGAACTCCAGCTTCCCTAAGAATTTCAAATGCAATTATCATTATACCCGCTTCCATAACAGCCGGAAATGGAATACCTTCATGCGTTGCCATCATAGTGAGCAGTAAAGGGGTAGGAATCAATTCCTGGTGAAAGGTTGTTAGGGCTACATATAGAGCAGGAGCCAGTATACTGATTGAATATGACAGAAATCTCAACAATCTTATCATACTTGCAAAAAAAGGACGAGAATAGTAATCCTCTGCACTTTGAAAACTTTCAATAAAAACCATGGGAACTGTAAGCACCATTGGTGTTCCATCAACCAGTATAGCTACACGCCCTTCCAATAATTTTGCAGCAACCTTGTCAGGTTTCTCACTATTTGCAATAGTAGAAAAAATTGAGAAAGGAGCATCTTCAATAAATTGTTCAATATAACCTGACTCAAGAATTGCATCTGTATTGATCCTCTTTAATCGCCGCCTGATTTCCTCTATAATCTTTGGATTAGCCAAACCGTTTATATACGCTATGCAAATATCTGTTTTCGTACGAACACCTAATTCCACAGATTCAAATATAAAATTTGTATTTTTTATCTTACGCCTTAATAAAGCTGTGTTTATACGTAAAGTTTCAGAGAAGCCCTCTCGGGGTCCCCTTACGACAGGCTCTGTCTTTGGCTCTTCTATACTGCGGGTTTTCCAGCCGTGTAAACTAATAATTAGAGCTTCTTTTGAACCATCTAGCAAAAGAATAGTATCTCCGGATAAAAATCTGTCTACTGCATTATTTATAGAGTATGTTTCTTCAATATCTCCTACAGAAATTAAGTTTGATTCAATATAATGAATATTATTGATTTCAGTAGCAGCTTCATCATATATGTAATGAATGTTTAACATTAGCGGTTTCATGATGTTTTCATTTACCAAGGTTTTATCGATTAAACCGTCTATAAAGATTAGAGCAGCTTGAATCCTTTTTTTAGAGCCAAAGGCAAACTTACGGATAATAATATCGTTGCTGTTGCCTATTATCCCTTTTAAGGTGTCCAGGTTTTCTTCAAGTTCTTGTGAAAATTCTAGTTGAGCTTTTTGTTCATGTATAGTTTCTTCTGTTCTACAGTGATTCTGTATTTGTCCAAATCGCAATTTTTTAAATATGTAACTAAACATAATTACTCCTCTGAATCCATGAGTTATCAATTAGGTAATTCTCTGGATTGTTAATTATGGTAAAAAACGGTGTTACTTACTGTTGTTCCTTAAACTATGGACTTAGTATATATTTGGTACTCTAACATTTTCCAATGATTCTATATTATTTATTTGCAAATAATTTGTATGTTATACATTCTGATTTTAAATACTTCAATTTATCAATACGATATTCTCAGTTTTATAAGAAAAAGTTTTGATTTTATTTATTTAATTATGCAATGCAATTAACGATGCAGATTGCATATTAGGAAATTACCCTTTCAGAAATGGATTTCTTTGAGATTTTCTTACACTATATTTTATGCTCTCATTTTGTTTTAAAGATTTAGCCAGATTCAAGCAAAATAATGAAACATATTTTAACAGTATATGGTTTTGTTTATTTTTAATTTAATGTAAAAAAGCCGTAAAATAAGCTTAATAATGGTGTTGACAGTATTTTCAAGGAATAATATAATTCATACAAGGAAAACGATTGCGCAAATCAAAAATTAGGTAAAAAAATATAGTAGATGTAGATGCTTGTATGACTCGTCTTTGTGTAACTAAATCAGTGGTATCAGATCATTATGGATTAGAAATAGAAATGGAGTGATTTTAGTGGAGAATAAATATGTTATAGGAATTGACCTAGGTGGAACTAAGATAAGTGGAGCTGTTGCAAATTTTAAAGGAGACATGCTTTCACAATATACTATTCCTACAAAAGCAGAAGAAGGGGAATCAGCAGTATTACAAAGAATAATCACAGTTGTAGAAAAAGTAATAGAGGAATCTAATGTAGATAAAGAAAAAATTGTATCTATAGGCATAGGTTCTCCAGGTCCATTAGATACTAAAAAAGGAATGATTATAACTACTCCAAATATTCCTTTTAAAAATTTCAATATAGTAAAACCTCTGGTAGACAGATTTAATATTCCTACTTATTTAGATAATGATGCCAACGTAGCGGCTATAGGAGAATATGCTTTTGGAGCGGGGAAGGGTACAGATAATATGTTGTTTATAACAGTTTCTACTGGTATAGGTGGGGGTGCTGTATTAAATGGGAAAATATACAGAGGAAATACTTGTAATGCTTTGGAAATAGGACACATGACTTTAGAAAAAGATGGTCCACGCTGTAACTGTGGCAATTATGGGTGTGCAGAAGCTTTAGCTTCAGGTACTGCCATAGCAAAAGCAGCAAGGGAACAAGTAGAAAAAGGGTTAAACACTTCCCTATCTAATTATGAAAAAATAACAGCCTATGAAGTATTTAGAGAAGCAGAAAAAGGAGATACTGTAGCACAGAATGTACTTAATAAGGCTTTAAATTATCTTGGAATATGTGTTGCTAACATAATTACTTCCTTTGACCCAGAAATAGTTATAATCGGAGGAGGAGTTTCAAAGGGAGGAAACATAGTGTTTGAAAAAGTAAATGAAGTAGTAAAAAAAAGATGCTTTAAAGCTATGTTTGAAAGCACTAAAATAGTACCAGCAGCTTTAGGAACTGATGCAGGAGTTAAAGGGGCTGTTGCCCTTGCTATAATGGAAAGCAATTAATTAGTCTGGATTTCTCTAATTCCTCAACTAATAAGCAAAATTCCCTCAAACTACTAAGTCTGAGGGAACATAAAACACACTTCAATATTCACTTAAAAGCCTTCAAAGCCTAATTTTTATAAGGAACATCTTACTCCGTTACCCTTCGTAAGATGGGCTTTCACACTAAGTTCAGCTACCGCTTGACTAAGTGTTCAATGCCTATTTCTTTACTATCTTCACTACAGTCTCAACATGGCTTAAGATGATTGAATTGATGTCATTTGTACTTGCTGGTTCTTGGAAACATATCCACGGTACTTTTGGCTCTATCGGTAGTCAGAAACATGTCCACTACACCTGTATTATTTAATTAATATGAATAACCTTTTTAAGGTAACTTGCCACATATTATAGCATCAGATTTTTTATTTGACAATACGACCACGTGGTCACATAATATAAGTAACAGTATGACCATATGGTCACTAATCTTTGAAAGGAGGATCTTATGCCACAAACAACATTTTTCAACTTACCAGATGATAAAAGAAATTTAATAATCTCAGCTGCTATACATGAATTTTCTACAGATAACTATAATACAGCTAGTATAAATCGAATATGTAAAAAATCAAACATTGCCAAAGGGAGCTTTTATCAGTATTTTACAGATAAGCTAGATTTGTATGTTTATATAATGACTTTAGCTATCGAAGAAAAAATTAAGTTTTTCTCAGCTATTTTAGCAGAATTTCATACATTAACACTAATAGAACAATTTCGTTTGCTTTTTATTAAAGGTGTAGAATTTTCCAAAAATTATCCTCAATATGCTAACTTGGGGGAACAATTTTCCAAAGAAAATGATGAAACAGCTAAATTATCAGTTATGAAGGAAGGAGATCACCAATCAGAAACATTATTTATGCAAATGATACACAATGCAAAATCTAAAGGTGAGATAGACAGTAGAGTAGACCCTTTAGCCTTAAGTATGCTATTGCACTCCTTAAATAGTGCGGTTAATGAATATATGCTTAATAAATTCGGGAACGTCAGATATGAACAGAGTGAAGAAGATGTAAGTAACTTTGTAGATTCGCTCTTAAATATTATATTTAATGGGATTCAGAGTAAAAATTGAATAATAATGAAGGAGGATTATAATGAATAAGAAAACAGATTTTACATTAGGGATGTTATTTGCAGTTGCTACCATAATATTTATCATATTATTCCTTTCTAATGATATGTTTTTTGACTGGGCATTTAAAAGACACCATAATATATTAAGCTGGTATATTAGACCCTTATTTATTATACCAATGGTGATATTTGCATTTAAGAAAAGTTTTACAGGTATATTTGCTTCAATCTTTGCTCTATTTACAAGTATGTTCTGGTTTCCTGTACCTGTGACAAATAGTTCTCAGGTTTTATCATTTTTGGATTTTGAAATTGAGTATCTAAAGGGTCCCTGGACCGCTCCAAAAATAATAATGAGTTTAGCAGTACCATTATTTTTTATCATGCTTATTATATCATCATGGAAAAGAAACTGGAAATGGCTTTTAGGTGTTGTCATAGGAGCAGCTGTCCTAAAATTTATTTGGAGTATTGCATTTAGTGGTGAAGCAGGCATGTCTATTCTAAAACCTGCATTAACAGGTTTGATAGTCTGTATCGTTGGATTATATTATTTTTTTAAGAAGCATAAGCGAACAGATAAAAATTGATGTTCTAACAAATCATTAAAATATAAAAAAGGCTTCTATTGAAAGAGTTATTCATTAATGAATCCTTTTTTGAACTCAATGTAGTGTTATTTTTCTGATGCTCATATTTAATCCATCTATACAACCCTAAGAATGTTATCTATTCTGTCCACTAGAGCCTACTTCATTTTCTTACTCCATCGATTTGTTTCCGTAAACGCAAAAACACACTTTAGGTTAAGTAGTCCCTATAAAATTAATTTCATAATCAATATCAAAGGAAATTGTTACAATTTCCTTACGTCCTCCAGGAGTTTTTGCCCAGACCCTTCGGGACTTGGGCTTGCTAAATCTGCTGAAGCTACTACAACTCTATTTCTTCCTTGATTTTTTGCTTGATAAAGAGCATCATCTGCTGCTTTATAAGAAAAATCAAAAGCGTTTAAAGAATTGCTTTGCAATAAGGAAATTCCAAAGCTTGCCGTTATATTGATTGGGAATTTATCAACAAATATTACATTATTATGAATAGTCATCTTAATGGTATCAGCTAATGCATAAGCTTCTTCAATTGTATTTTGAGGAAGAAATATAAGGAACTCTTCTCCTCCCCAACGAGTAACTAAATCATTCTTTCCTAAATGTTTCATCAAAATATTTCCTATTTCCTTAAGCACTATATCTCCTGAAGGATGACCGAAATTATCATTTACATGTTTAAAATGATCAATATCCATCAAAATAAGAGCCGCGGATTTATTTGTTTCATTAATAATTTTCATTTTCTCAGCAACTTTCTCCTCAAAACATCTTCGATTCAAAAGACCTGTTAATGAGTCATAATTTGATAAGTAGTTCAACTTAAATATAGTTTCTTCTAAAAATATATTTTTAACTATTCTTTCATAATGATTATCATAAATCACTGTTGAAATTATGATAACTGCCACAAAGAAAATCAATCCATTTACAGTATTAGAAATCAACAAAGCAACATTCTGTTGAAATATTATCAGTCCTCCTAAATAAATAAGAAAAGGAATAGAATATACAATTATATTTACAGGAAAACCAAGCAATATAACACCACTAAACATAATAAGATTTGCTATAAAAACACTACTGATATTCCTATGCAAAAACTGATCTAAGCCATTAATGATAGCTATCAAACTTAAAAGTAATATAGTTAAAACCGGAATTAATAATTTGTATATATTTTCAAATCTACGTTCTTCATATTTACTTAAGACTTCTATGAGTATGAGCCCAGCACTACAGACAAATACAATTAGCAAATGTAATATCAGGAACCTACTATCATTCCAAACTACTTTTAAAGATGAATTTATCATATAGGGAATATCATTAAATAATATAAATAGTAGTTCAAATATTATAAATACAATAAGGACTAATTTCATTCTTACAAAATTAGTTGCATTAATATCTTTGATAATATTACTCTTCTGGTCTTTTTTAATAATATAATTCAACTTATTTAAAATATTTTTTATATTCATGTATCCCTTCCCGCTCAAATTTTTGGTAAGTATAAAGTTTTAACACCTATTTTTAAGTAGTATTATTAATCGTAATCTCCTTAATTCATCCTAATTTATATCTAACATTATATAACACATGCTAAGAAAACACAAAATATAATATAAAAAGCACCCGTCTCTTTTCAAAATGAGTGCGCCCAACCATTGCCTATCAATTACTATTTCACTTTATAGTCAAAATAAACTCTTGCCATTTTTCACTCCCTAAGCCCTCATTCCTCATTCCACCGTTCCCTGTTAAAGAAAAGTTTTGCCTCCCAGGACTCTTTTCTCACATTTTCCTCTCTCTTTTTTCTCTCTTTTTAGGGAAGTCACAAAAAGAAAAAAGCCCATAGCAACTTGGGCTATGAGCGATTTGGCAAATGTTTGTTGTTGGAGCAGGAGTTTATTATCTAATTACTATTTCTTCTCTATCAACTATAAAAATATTTGAGATGTATCTTAAAATATTATGCAAAGAAAACCATAGGTTTTATAGGCTGTTCAGCAGTTAGCTTTACATAAATACTTTCTTGTCATAATCTTGATATCAACACCACGCACTCCACATGCCCAGTTTATTTCGATTAAAACTCTTATTATATTTCACTGTATTTTACAGTATCTTATAATAACTTGAAATATTAAGGCTTAAAAGAAACTATTTATCTAGTTGTATTTTATCATATTTTAGAATATTTAGTTATAACTTTCTCATAGGTGGCAAAAGGGTGGCAAAAATCAATTTTGCCACCCTTTATATTAAAGTATATTACCTCTACTCTTTTAACTATTACAGCTCCATCTCATTCAATATATCTCTCAACTTTTTCAATTCCTCAGCTAACAGAGTTATTCCTTTCCCCATTTTTTCATGTTCTGGTGCCCAATCTCTTAAATCGTATTTAGGGTCTCTTCCGCTCCAGCTGATTAAATTTAGTTCTTTTGACCAGCCTTTTGGTGATTCTGAAACTACTCCTATAGTTTCTTTGATTTCATATTTGATGTCTGGCACTTTATATCACCTCTTTGGATTTAATTATACTATTTATTATTGTTATGATGCGTATTTTTTATTTTAATAAACTACAGGATTAAATTTTTATTTTCATCAATGACATTAGGTATTTTATCTTCCACATTTATGTATTTTATAAGCTATTTTAACTTAGATACCGAAATAGGTCTTTGTCCATTTTTCTGCATCTTACCAGCATTATCCCACGCTAAAATTCCTAGTACATTATAAACTTCTTCTACTTTACCATCTATATTAATTTTTAAGACCAAAAGATAATCTGAGTTACTTCTTATACCTACTGTTTTTCCTTATGTTGCTTTAATCTGTACTTTTTTCCCTTCTATTGTTTCAGCATCCTGTTTTTCAGCTGATGTAGGTAAAAGTTTCAAACTATACTAATATGCTGCCAAAACTTCTCCTATACTTCCTACTAAATGTCCATCTGGTGTAAAATGCCACGCTAGAAAATGCTCTTCCAATTTATTTACTATCTCATATAATTCTTTTATTAAAATTGGTATTTGATCAATATCTTCTTTATTCACTACACAGTAAGTTTCTATCATCCGTCTATTCCAAAGGTACTATATTTTTTGTTTATTCTCTCACAAGCTTCTTCATTAAATAAATCAGTTGTATTAATAATGGAATAAGGTGAAAGTTCATTAATAAACTTCCTAACATTTTTTTCTATAGAATCTTTAGGATTAAAAATTATTTCTTCACTTTCAACATCTTCTCCATCTGTTATAAAGCTTAAGTCTATTCTTTTTACAGTTTGTTTTTCTAAACCATCTTCAAGTGGTTCTAATTCTGTTGTTTCTAAATAAACTTCATTTTTTGTTTGAATCATTACTATTGAAATAATTTCAGTTTTTAAATATTCCCTGTATTTTTTCACTAATTTATCATAAAAATTAATAGAACTATAAATTACATCCATTTATTTAATACCTTCTTTCTATATATTTATTAATTGTCAAGAACCCTCTTTATTTATCTTTATATAATCAGCTCTGAAGTAAACTTTATAATCACTTACTTTAATCTCATATTCTTTAAGAATTTTTACAATGAAATTTCTTATAAAATTACCGCTCATAGTCAATAAACATTTTACAAGTCTTTATCATCATATATTGCTAATATAGTTTCTCTGATTTCATATTTTATATCTGGCACTTTATATCACCTCGATTAGATATTATCTATCTATTTTTACTATAAATTAAATTCATTCCCAAAATAATAATATTTCTCTGCGTCATTATAATAATACAATATTAAACAAGTCCAAAATATTCCTCAAATAATTTTAGCAACTTTTCAATAACAGCTTGTTTCTTTTCTGCTCTGCCACCGCCTCCAAAACGTGATACAGGAGGTAAAATTTTATCAATATCCGTCCCTGTAGTTTTTAGTATTCCATCACGAAATGCATTATTAATAAATTTTTGTGTTCCTTCTGGTTTGAGTTTTTCATCTACAATAATAGCAGACAAATCCTTTTCTTTTTGCTTTTTTATAAATTCTTGCCAATCCTTGTCCACATCAGTAGTTGCATTAATTTTTGCAATAAATCCTTGTATAAGATCCTTTTTACTACGAAGTTGAATACTTGAATTTATAGTTTTATCAATAGTAGTAAGAATACTTTTATCCTTACAATTAGATTTATGATATTTTGCAACAAGCATCAAGATATAATCAATATTTACTTCTACTTGTTTAATTAGTTCAATTTCAAAAACAATATCTTCATTTATATTTTCTTTCTCACTATCATTCTTTTTAGAATAATCTTGATAAAAATCGATATAAATACTTTGATAATCCTGAAAATCTCGCTGTGAAAGTATTTCATTGTTTTTAAACTCATCAAAAGAAACAAGAATATTTCTTACACGTAAAATAGCACCAAACAACTTAATAAATTCTTTTTGAGCCTCTTCCCCAATTACAGGGGTACCTATTGGATATAGGTTTTCAAGTTTGTGAATAAGCTCTGCATAGCCTTCAACATGTTTGCCATTATCCTCATATCCATTTAGATATTCATTATATGTTTTTAAAAGTATCATACCGTTGGCCTCTTTGTCACCAAACAAGGCAAGAGCATCATTTACTTCATCTTCAAGATTGCGGAAGCACACAATATTACCAAAGGTTTTTACCGAGTTTAATATTCTATTTGTACGGGAGAATGCTTGGATAAGTCCATGTTGTTTTAGGTTTTTATCTACCCATAAAGTATTTAAAGTGGTCGCATCAAACCCTGTTAAAAACATATTTACTACAATTAACAAATCTATTTCACGATTTTTCATTCTAAGCGAAACATCTTTATAATAATTAGGAAACTTGTCCGCTGAGGTATCATAGTTTACATTAAAAGTACCATTATAGTCTTTTATGGCAGAATCAAGAAAATCTCTTGAGGTTTGGTCAAGTCCATCAGTTTCAAAGTTTTCATCAAACAAAGTGTCCTCTGGGTCTTCCTCGTTGGGACTGTAACTAAAAATTGTTGCAATATTAAGTTTTTTACCCTTTGCCTCCATTTGCTTTTTAAATTCGTTATAATACTTTATTGCCATAGGAATAGAAGCAACTGCAAAAATAGAGTTAAAACCATTGACTTTCTTATCTTGTCTTTTTTCTGCAATTGTATTGTTTTTTGAAGCTGCCATTTTATCTACATTAGTGATAATCTTGTGATCATAATATGAACGGCTTTGGTTTCTATAGGTCTTCTGCTCAAAGTGTTCCAATATATAAGCAGTTACATCACTAATACGCTTTGGTTCAAGCATTGCATTTTCTCTGTCAATAGCTTTTACTTTCTTATCTCTTATATCACTCGGCTCTTTCATTGTATTAATATAATCAATTCTAAAAGGCAATACATTAGCATCACTTATCGCATCTACAATTGTATATGTATGCAGCTTATCTCCAAAAGCTTGCTCGGTAGTTCTAAGGTTAGGATTCTTCCCACTACTAGAATTTTTAGCAAAAATAGGAGTACCTGTAAAACCAAACAAATGATAATTTTTAAAGGCTTTTGTAATTTGTATGTGCATATCTCCGAATTGAGAACGATGGCACTCATCAAATATAATAACTATATGCTTTTTATAAATATCGTGAGTTTTATTTTTACTTATAAAAACATCTAACTTCTGAATAGTAGTAATAATAATTTTGGCATTTGGGTCTTCTAATTGCTTTTGAAGTATTTTAGTAGAAGTGTTGCTGTTAGCAGCACCTTTTTCAAAACGGTCATATTCTTTCATTGTCTGATAATCAAGGTCTTTTCTATCCACCACAAAAAGCACTTTATCAATGTAGTCAAAGCTTGTAGCAATCTGTGCAGTTTTAAAGCTGGTTAAGGTTTTCCCTGAACCAGTTGTATGCCATATATAACCACCTGCTTTTACCGTCCCTGTTTTTTTATAGTTTGTAGAAACCTCAATGCGATTTAATATCCTTTCCGTTGCTACAATTTGATAAGGACGCATAACAAGCAATACATCTTCTGAAGTAAAAACACAGTAACGAGTTAAGATATTCAAAATAGTATGCTTTGCAAAAAATGTTTTTGTAAAGTCTACAAGGTCAGGAATAATTTTATTGTCGGCATCTGCCCAATAACTTGTAAATTCAAAGCTATTGCTTGTTTTTTTCTTTCTAGATGCCATTTTTTCTGATGAATCTTTTATGTGTTGATTTCTTGTAGTATTGGAATAATATTTTGTATGTGTTCCGTTGGAAATTACAAATACTTGAATGTATTCATATAATCCCGAGCCAGCCCAGAAACTATCTCTTATATAGCGTTTTATCTGATTAAAAGCTTCTCGTATTGCTACTCCTCTGCGTTTTAGCTCAATATGCACCAATGGCAAACCATTTGCCAAAATCGTAACATCATATCTTGTTTCGTGAGTTCCGCCATCTTCCTCATACTGGTTTAAAACCTGTAAAAAGTTGTTATGAATGTTCTTTTTATCAATGAGTTTTATATTTTTTGTTGTACCATTATCACAAGTTAGAATTTGCACACTGTCATCTTGGATTTTACGTGTTTTCTCTAAAATCCCCTCGTTACCATTGGATATATTTTTTGAATAAAACTGATTCCACTCTTTATCGGAAAAGGTAAAGTTGTTGAGTTTTTCCAATTGGGTGCGAAGATTTGAAATCAAATCTTTTTCATCTTTAATATTTACATATTCATATCCTTGTTGTGTTAATCGGTAGATAAAATCTTTTTCAAGCTCGGCTTCACTTTGATAATCGGTGCTTTTTCTTTTTTCGGGAGTATACTTTGCTACAACAGTGGCTTCATTTGTTTCTGCTATTATGTTAAAGCTACTCATTTTTCACACTCCTTAAAAGTTAATAGTTTATCACGATAGTATTCATATTGTTTTTGACGTGCCTCTATTTCAGCAGGCAAACCTTGTGTAATGTTGTTTATAAGGGTATCAAAGCGGTCAAGAATGTCAATAATGCGTTTTTGCTCGGCAAGGGGTGGAATTGGAATTTTGATATTAAGAATATCATCTTTTTTCAAATTAGTTTGGTCTACGCCATTATCATATTTGAGTAATTGCCTGTTGCGATTCAATATATAAAACAAATATTTTGTGTCTACCGTTTTTTTCTCTTTATTTCTGAAAGCTCCTATTCGTTGATTCAAGGTGTATTTATCATTCTCGCAAACTAAATAACATTTTGCCAAAGCCCTGCCATTAGGTAAATCACTCATAACCATGAGAATATCGTTTGCAAACAGTGGTGAAATTTGCTGATTAGAATATTTTTTAACTTCCCCGTTCGTTGATATAAATTTGGAATTAACTACGATATATTTTCCGTCAGCAACAATAGCTTTCTCATGTCCTTTCCCATTTCTAAATTCAATAATATTATTAAGTGTCTTCCATTCCACGTCATCCCCGAAAGTAAAAAGCTTATCTCTATAATGCTCATACTGTTGTTTTCTAGCTGTAAGCTCTGCTGTAAGCTCTGCTGTAAGCTCTGCTGTAAGTTCTGTGAAATTGTCCAATATACGGACAATTTCACGCTGGACTGGTAATGGCGGAATAGGTATACGAATTTTGTTTAATACTGTCTGTGTCAAACTTGGAACTCCACCAGCAGTATTAAGTTTTTCAAGATGTTGTGATTGTAAATAATAAAATACAAATTTAGGCTCAATAATTTCAATATTTATATCAGTGTAAAATATTGTATCAACAGTCCAAAATGGTACATCAACATAATAGAGTTTATCAATTGAGCCTTTACGAGGAATCAGAACCGATGGCTTATCATATGCATATCTATCAATATAGGTCATAATTCCACCTGAACCATAAACTGGTATTTCGCCTTTTGGAAAGCTTTTATAATCTTTACCGTTCTTTATTATCAATACCTGTGAAAGTAATTTATATTCCACTCCATTGAGACAAAATTCATTAATCAATTTTTCTAATTTACTCATGCACCCACCTCAATTTCTGCGATAATCTTATCAATCTCATCACGCAAAATCTGTTCTTTAGTAACAATCTGTTTGATTTCTTCATTAAGTGCTGTAATATCAATAACTTCCCTTGTTTCCTTTTGCTCTACATAAATTGAAACAGAAAGATTGTAGTCTTGCTTTTCAATTTCTTTATTGTTAACAAGACAAGAAAAATATTCAACTTTATCTTTTTTCTCTGTAAATGTAGTAATTATTTTTTCAATATTTTCATTAGTTAGTTTATTGTTGTTTGTTACTTTAACACATTCTTTTGATGCATCTATAAACAAGATTCTGTTTTCGCTTTTAGACTTTTTAAGAACCATAATGCATGTAGCTATACTGGTTCCGTAGAATAGGTTTCCTGGCAACTGAATAACGCAATCTATATAGTTATTATCGACTAGGTATTTTCTTATTTTCTTCTCAGCACCCCCACGATACATTACCCCTGGGAAACAGACAATCGCAGCTGTTCCATTTGTTGCAAGCCAAGAAAGTGAATGCATGATAAATGCAAGATCAGCCTTTGACTTTGGTGCTAGCACTCCAGCAGGAGAAAAGCGAGGGTCATTAATTAAAAGAGGATTATCCTTGCCATCCCACTTAATAGAGTAAGGTGGATTAGATACGATAGCTTCAAAAGGTTCATCGTCCCAGTGCATAGGATCATTTAAAGTGTCACCATGAGAAATATCAAATTTATCAAAATCAATATCATGTAAAAACATATTTATACGGCAAAGGTTATAGGTAGTGATATTTATTTCTTGACCATAAAATCCTTGTCTTACATTTTCTTTACCTAATATTTTAGCAAAATTTAAAAGTAATGAGCCAGAACCACATGCAGGGTCATAAACCTTGTTTACTTGTGTTTTATCAACTAAAGTAAGGCGAGTTAAAAGCTCTGATACCTCTTGCGGAGTAAAATATTCACCTCCGCTTTTGCCTGCTCCCGATGCATACATACTCATTAAAAATTCATAAGCATCACCAAATGCATCAATTGTATTGTCCTTGTAATCGCCCAATTTCATTTCACTGACACCATTCAGCAGTTTTACAAGCCTTTCGTTTCTCTTAGTAACTGTGCCACCTAACTTATTGCTATTTACATCAATATCATCAAATAAGCCTTTAAAATTAGTTTCGCTTTCGCTACCTTGTGCTGAAACTTCAATGTTTTTAAAGATTTTTTCCAAGGTTTCGTTCAGGTTTTCATCTTTGTCTGCCACCTTTTGCACATTTTCAAAAAGTTCACTTGGCAAAATGAAAAATCCTTTTGTTTCAACTAAATCTTTTCTTGCTTGCTCTGCATCACTGTCTTGAATCTTTGCATAGTCAAAATCTACATTTCCAGCTTCATATTCACCTTTATTAATGTAAGTGGTTATATTCTCTGATATATAACGATAAAACAACATTCCAAGCACATATTGTTTAAAATCCCAACCATCTACACTTCCTCGTAAGTCATTTGCAATATTCCATATTGTACGATGTAATTCTGTACGTTCTTGTTCTTTTTTTGTATCAATCATTGTATATCCTCCTTAGTTGCATTTATAATCAATTTATCTTTTCTTTATATTTATTTTTTCTTAATGAACGTCCATCCACTGGCTTTTCTGCATCTTTTGGTATTAACCACAGGTTGGCTTTTTTTACAGCACCTTCAATGCGCCCTTCACCACATAAAATCTGAACACGTCTCCTTGTAATACCCCATTTATAGGCTGCCTCTTGTGCAGTAATATAATCCATATGCAACCACTCCCAGTATAAATTATTACCTATATTATATTCTTTATATCGAACAATAACAATAAGCTAATCCATATTTCGTCATTTTGTATGAATTATCCAATAAATATATAAATTTAATCTCCTATTCAATAGAATACCTGGAGGAAGATCCAAAAGAATACTAAGAAAAGGTAGACTTGACTTGCTATCCAAAAGTAATGCCTTGACTTTTCAATACTTGTACCTACTATTTAAAATTAAAGGCTTGTCCACCCTACCACCCTACTACTATAAAATAGCGGAGAGTTTGTCCCTCACTACTAGTCATTTTCCCCTTATTAACCATTTTTGCATAACAAAATATTTTATGCACATCACTTAATAGGAATACCCTCGTGAATAAAGTATTTTTTTATGCTAACCCCATATGTAAGGGGAAAATTTTTATTACTCAATATATAATAACCTTAAGTCGCCGACTTTGTACTTGCCTTGACGTAGGAATGGCATGTATAAAGTGGACCAGCCTGGCACGTATAATTTATAACAGCTGTGAAGAATGAATAGCTAGTATAAATTGTACTTGCTTGGCTAGTCCAAGGCGACAATGCGTAAAATACACTTTAAAATTTAATCTTTTGAGATGCGTATATGACCCTAGAGGAATACCCTGAGAAGGACCCCAAAGGAATACTAAGAAAGGGTGGACTTGCCTTGCTGCCCAAAAGTAGGGACATGACTTTTCAATGCTTGTACCTGCTATTTGGAGCTGGGAGCATGTCCACCCTGCCCCTACGCTCTGTCGGGTACCCATAAAAGCAAATTGGAGGGCTTTAGATGTACTTGAGCTGTAGAAGGCTTGAAGATATGAAAGACTTATAGAACTCTAGTACATCTTAGCAAAACAATGAAGTTTGTTGGGTAACAGGGTTTAGCGCCTGAAGAATTAGTATATATACTACCAATATCAACAATACTACTAATACCATATAAAATAATTAATAATTATTTTTCTTCTTTATTTGATTTATCTCTATAACTAAAATTTACTCTAACATTGTAAGCTGCAGCTGAAATAAACTAAGAGCTGGCTATGCCAGCTCTTAGTGAGAACAACGCCCATGGGCGGATTAATTGAAAATGGACATGCTTTATATCGGCTAATACAAGTTTTAAATTAATAACCTCTAACAACAGATTTAAAGTTTGTCCATTTTCTATCCTATTCCTTTTCTTTTCAAGTGGAAGTGGAAAGCCAGTCTATTTTTGAAGGGTTTTTCTGAAAAAATGGAACGGCTTCCGACTTCCACTTTAGGCGTAGCCGATTATAGGTTAAAAAAGGCTCACGATGCGGTTTTTGCATGGTGAGGATTTTTTAATTTCCGATTTATTTTTTTATAGGCAGTGGAAAGCTAATTTATTTTTGAAATGTTTTTGGGAAAAAATAAAGGAGCTTCCGACTGCCTATTATTTTGCTCTTATTATAATAAAAACTACAACTTAACATTCATAATATTATTCTTTAAATTCATTATGTTTACTAATTAATTTATAAACATAAGCTTTACTTAATCCAACTTCCTTGGCTATTGCTCCATAGCTTAATCCTTCCTGGTTCAACTTCTTAATTTTATCTTTTTGTTCCTTTGTTAGATTACTTTTCCTTCCTGCTCCACGCTCATTATGTTTTTTTATTGTTTTATTATTAATTAATTTACGATTTTCAGCTTTCAATTTTTTATTCTCTTCGGCTAATTTATTCATGTAAACTTCTAGTGCGTTATTATCTTTTTCTAACCCTTCGCATCTCTCTTCTAATAAACTAATTTGAGCATTTAAAGAATTTTCTTTTTTTGTGTTTAATTGAATCTGTTTTACAAAATTTTTATGTCCTTCTTTGTACGCAGCAAGTTTATTACTTAGTTTTTCATATGATTCATTTAATGTTTTATAATTAATTTGAATACGTTCTAATTCATTGCAAATCCCATGAAACTCTTGTTTTGATACAACTCCCTTATCATTTAATATATCTTCTTGTTGTTGCTGTAACTCCTGTATTTTTTGTTGCTGCATATCTATAACCCTATCTGATTGTTCCAATTTCTCTTGCAATTCTTTTTTTGTTATACTTGCCATATCAGTATTTACCTCCGTATACTAATTAATTTCCAAACTAATTTTATTTAAAATTGTAATAGGTTTTTTTAAATTTATCTGATGTTATACTGAATTTTTTGACATGTCTATATTTCTCTCTATTCACACCTCTGTTACATAGAGGTACTTCTCACTTGCAGCTATGAGATTTTCTTTTAGTTTCAATACACCCACTCCGTTTACTAATTAATTTATTAACTACTCTTAGTATATCGTATTTTAATTAATTAGTAAACATATATTCAAATTATCTTTCTAATACATTGTTTTATTCTATATACCTTTGAAACTATATATTAAAGAGCAGTAATATAAAAAGAGCTTAACACAAAATTAGTGTCAGCCCTTTAATATTAATGGATATATATGTTTTTGATAATGTAATATTTTATTCAAAAGTTTACATTCATTTGTTGTACAATGTTTTGCTATTATGTCTTAACTATTTGTAAGATTATTAATCTTTTAAATCATCATTTAAGAATGATACTACAATACTTCAAAGCGAATATTTAATAATTTATATATAGAAGTTGCATAACTAACTCTGTTCCTTATTTTTGTTTTAAGGAAGGAGATTTGTAACTTCGCACATCAATGTGTGCAAGCAACTTAGTAATTAAGCATCTCGTTTTTCTTTTCCAATTGTAAATTTTACAAGTATTAATGCGATAACTGTTATACCTAATCTTATCCAATTATCATAAATATTAATTATGTCATAGCTAACAAGTGCCTCTAAAGCTATGGAAGGAGCCTTTCCTATTAAAGTTGCAGTGGTAAATATTGTACTATTAACATTACTTATTGAGGCTGCCAGTGTTATAATTCCTGATGGTATAAATGGAATTATTCTTCCTTGGAATATTAATAGACCCGCCTTTTTATCATCACTATTGACTATCTGGGAAAGCAATTTATATTTGTATGTAAATTTTTCTATCTTCTTTTTAAAACCTAATCTATAAACAGTAAAAGTAATATAGGCTCCTATTGTTTCGCTTAGCAATGATATTAGAAATCCTTTAATAGGTCCAAAGAAAATTATGTTAGCTCCTGTTACAAATACTGATGGCAATATCCCTGCCAGTGAAATACCTATACTTATCAAAAGACTTATGGGAATTGCTATAGAACTGTTGTTTTTAAAAATCTCCAGTATAGCATTTACATTGAACATTTGCTCCTCCCTTATAGCTTACTATTTAATAAATTAAGTTACTTTAATATTATACCATCAGAACTATTTTTACGGTTTTCAATAAATTTATATTTATATGAACTTTTATTCTGACAGTTATTAATATTTTACAATTTTGTCTTAAAACATTATGCCTTCTTAAGACCTAATATCTTTATATGTTGCAACACCACTCTATACCAAATTATATCACATTAAACATTTTTATTACAAACTAATACATATTTTCCACATATAAAAATAACTCTAAGCATATAATACCCAGAGTTATTTTTATATCATTCTTTTAATCCTCACTAAAAATAATTTTACTTCTCATCTTTATACTCTTCTTTCAACTTCTTAATACCCTTATTCCTCAAATATCTCACCTGTGAAACTGTCTTATCTATATCAGCTGCTATTTCCCTATAGCTCTTCTCCATTAAGTAATGTTCCTCAATAACTTCTCTTTCTTCTGGGGCTAACTTCTCTAACTCAGCTCTAAGTTTTAGTACTTCCTCATAAGCTATAAATTCATCTTCCAGTGTAAAATCATACTGCTCATCCCTATTAATTATATTTTCATCTGGAACTTCTCTGTAATGCTTTATCTTACCCTTTAAAAGAGCATAAAAGTTTTTATCAATTGAATTTATAAAATAACCATTGTAGGATCTGCTGCCAAGCTTGTACATATGTATTGCTTTTATAATTGAAAGATATCCATGCTGAACTAGATCATCTAAATCATATCCTGGTATTTTAAGCTGCCATGCTTTCTTAAACACATAATTCTTATATTTATTTATTATCCACTCAACAGCTTCTTTATCTCCAAGTTTAGCTTTTTTGATTACCTCTTCCAATAAACACACCCCTCTTTCAAATGATAATTTGCAGATATTATATTCAATATATTACCATTAATTATATTATATACTATATAATGTGATTTATTAATTAATATTTTATATCTTATAATACTTTTGTTTTGATAGTAAATAAAATTAATATCCTGCATCAATTTAACCTAGAATATCTTACAGTATCTATTCAGTTTGTAGTATACTTAATGTATATTATTAACAATTCATTTTGTTATATTAAATTTATTCTATATCAAATCAAAGGAGGCACTCTTAAATGTCAAAGCTAAAAAAACAACTTTTAACTTTACTTATAATGTTTGTTTTTGCTCTATCCTTAATTGGATGCAGCTCTAATAACTCTGTACAGGAAACTGTTGAAGCAAAAGAAACTGTATCAGCAACAAAAGAAAGCAAAACACAATCTGCTCCAGTTTCAAATACATCAAAAGAAAATGTAATAAAAGCAAACGTAAAAGTAAGTGGAACATTAAAAATCCATTATATTGATGTTGGTCAAGCTGATTCAATTTTAATACAGCAAGATGAACATAATATGCTTATTGATGCTGGAAATAATGCTGACAGTAATTTAGTAGTAAATTATTTAAAGAAAAATGGTGTTAAAAAATTAGATTATGCTATTGGCACTCACCCCCATGAGGACCACATAGGCTCTTTAGACACAGTTATAAATAATTTTGGAATAGGTAAAGTGCTTATGCCAAAAGCCACTAGCACTACTAAAACATTCAAGGATGTAGTTACTGCAATTAAAAATAAAAATTTAAAGATTACTGAGCCTATACCAGGAACAACTTACAATTTAGGAGAAGCTAGTTGGACTATATTAGCACCAAGTAAAAATAAAGATTATGAAGATGCAAATAATTATTCTATAGTTTGTAAATTAAGGTATGGTAACAATTCATTTATATTTACTGGTGATGCTGAGAATATATCAGAGAAGGAAATACTAGCAAGAGGTTATGATTTGAAATCTGATGTTTTAAAGATAGGTCATCATGGCAGCAGCTCATCAACTACAGATGCATTTCTGACAGCAGTAAATCCTAAATATGCAATTATAAGCTGCGGTAAAGGTAATGATTATGGTCATCCTCACAAATCAACAATGGATAAACTTAAATCTAAAAAAATACCTGTATACAGAACAGATGAATGCGGTACTATAGTATGTACTTCTGATGGAACTAAAATAACCTTTGATAAAAAGCCAGGAGATTATAACTACAATGGAACTGGAACTTCAAATAGTAGTAACTCAAAATCAACACAATCTAGTAGCCAAACTACTAAAAATACTAATACATCTACAAATTCCAATAAAACAGTTTATTTTACTCCAAACGGAAAATCTTATCACTTTGACAAAAACTGCTCAGCTTTAAAAAGAAGTAAAAAAATATTACAGGGTTACTTACAAGAAGCTATAAATTCAGGACATAAAGATCCATGTAATATATGTGCAGGAGGTAATTAAATGAAAGTAATAATAGATAGATTTGAAGGTATTTATGCCGTTTGTGAAAAAGAAGATAACTCAATGATAGACATAAAAAGAATTGATATTCCTAAGGATGCTAGAGAAGGAGATGTCCTTAATATTGAAGATGACAGCATAACTATAGATGAAGAAGAAACTAAGCGAAGAAAAAAAGAAATTGAAGAACTTACAAAAGATTTATTTGAATAGATACTTCTCCAAAAGCATCTTATGCATTTTTTAATGTATGAGATGCTCTTTTATTGCTAATAAATTCAATTCATATTCACACTATAAAGATAAACTTTTCTTATCACCCCTTACCCCAATTTCATATATAAGTTTAAAAACTAAAATTCAAGGAGGCGTTCTTGTGGAAAATGAACTTTTAAAACTAGCTTCATCACAAGGAATATGGGCAGCTCTATCAGTTGCACTTATTTTTTATATATTGAAAGCTCAAGAAAAAAGAGATATGAAACAAGAAGAAAGAGAGAAGAACTATCAAGGCATAATAGAAAAGCTTACTGAAAAATTCAACTTAGTTGAAGATGTAAAAAAAGATGTGGAAGAGATTAAGGAAAAGTTAACAATTAACAATTAACAATTAACAATTAATAATGACTAAAACTCTTGAATTTGAAATAACAAATGCCATGTATTAAATTTAAAGTAGAGAAGGTGTAATCATGAGAATTATAGAAACCAACTTGTCTTTTGGAGCACTAGACCATAGAGCTTCAACAAAAGCAATTGTACTCCATCATGCAGAGCATAAAACTTGGAATATATTTGATGTTCATAACTTTCACAAAAATGTTAGGCACTGGAGCGGTATTGGGTATCACTTCTTCATAGATAAGAGTGGTACTATATTCAGAGGAAGACATGAAAACATGACTGGTGCCCACTGCCTGAATCATAATCATTATACTCTAGGAATATGTGTTCAAGGAAGCTATATGACAGAATATATGCCTAATTCACAAAAACAATCTGTAATAGACTTATGTAGGTATTTATGTAACAAGTACAATATAAAAATAATTAAAGGTCATAAGGAACTGGGTTCAACAGACTGTCCTGGAACTAACTATCCATTAGCTGAAATTAAAAATGCTGTTTTAAGCTCTGGAACTTTAACCTATACTGTAAAAAAAGATGATACTTTGTGGGCTATATCTAGGAAGCATAATTTAAGTGTTGCACAATTAAAAAAACTAAATAATCTATCCTCAGACCTTATATATCCAAATCAAATATTAAAACTTAAATAACTGCAGCTTGCAGTTATTTTTTTAGCACTTTTTCTCATGAAAGCATATATAAGTTTGAAATTAAAATGAAAGGAGCTGTTACAATGGCTAATTCAACAGTTGTAAAAACTTCTATTGCCCTTAGATATGTAGATGGGCAAGACGAAAAAGGCAAAGATATTTTAAAAAAACAAAGCTTTAACAAGGTAAATATCGCTGCAACAGCAGATCAACTTTATAATGTTGCAAATGCTATGGCAACGTTACTTGTAGCTGGTAGTGCTGACATATTCAAAGAAGAAGAATCAGTTGTAACTAATGCATAGGAGGTGTAGTAAATGAGAGTACTTGTAATGACTTTTTTAACTTCTGGTGGACAGAAAGCAACCGTAAGAGTCAAAGATGTTAAGGATACCCTTGATCCAGTTGACGTATCTGCTGCAATGGATGCTATAATTGACAACAATATTTTCTTCACATCATCTGGGGAATTAAAAATAAAAGACTCTGCTCAGGTTGTAATAACAACAAATGAAGTTGTAAATATCTAAAGATAAGCTGCTCTATGCAGCTTATTTTTTAAGGAGGGATTTCCTTTTGTCAAAGAAAAATATAAATTTAAATAATGTTGAAAATTCTTGTGAAGAATTATCCAATGATAAGATAGAAATTGATAAAAGCTCCCCTGATTTTAACATGAATGGTTCTGAAATATTAATGGGTGGAGATATTGATTTTTCTAATGCTAAAGTGGAGAAGAGTTTTGTTTTTAATGGAAAATAGTAAATACTAATATTAGTTTTTTATAATAAAAAAGAAACAGTAAGTGCATTAATTTTTGAAACACTTATTGTTTCTTTTATTTTATAGGTTTCTACCTCTGCTAACAAAATAATGAATTAAATATATGGCTGTAATGAATATTATCAATAGTATGCTACACAGTGCTATAAGACCCATTATTAGCTTTATTTGAACCATAACATCACCTCTTTTGATAATTATAGCCAAAAATATTTATTTATAATCTAAGGTCATATCTCAA
Source organism: Clostridiaceae bacterium (assembly GCA_036677675.1). Taxonomy (GTDB): domain Bacteria; phylum Bacillota; class Clostridia; order Clostridiales; family Clostridiaceae; genus Clostridium_H. The sequence continues at coordinate 70,889 of JAVBWC010000033.1, forward strand.
GGGTCTTTCAGCCGTGGTATTCCTCTGTGGTCTTTAAAATTTTATACTTACTTAATATATTTCAAGAAAAAATATATGCGTCAAAAGCTATCTCTTTTCACGCATTAATCCCCTCCAGTATTCCTAATGGGTCCTATCTCCGCTCATGCAACTTTAACCCTCCGCTACTCTCCAGGTTAAAATTGCATCAGCTAGGCATTCCTTTGTGGCCTTTTCTAGGGTATTCCTATAGGGTCTGCAGGTTGGACAGGCTTTCCTGTCACAATAACTTGTCACAAAAGCTAGTCCAACCTGAGTAAATATTGAATTATTACTTTTATTCATTATATTTTTACTTGTATTAATTCATATACGTTTATATTTATAGAATTAATCCTAATTAATAATCCTATAACTCATATAATTATCACTATTTAATTCTTTAATTACTTCATTATAGTTAATACTACTATACCTACTAGTTCACTTACTGGCACTTTAACTGCCACCCAAAAAAGTACAGGCTCCTGTCTAGCATCTCTAAGAGTGTAAAAGTCTCTCCCTTAATTCCGAGCCTTCTCCCCTCCAAGAGCTGCACAACTTTAGCTAGTCCTTTATTTGGGTACCCGGCAGAGTGCGTGGGGGTGGACTTGCTTCCAGCTTCACTCCTCATGGACATGCATTAAAAAGACATGTCCATAA